>NZ_JACIIV010000006.1 GCF_014205635.1 Polymorphobacter multimanifer | reverse complement strand
TCGCGGTCGCCCGCAAACTCGTCGTCGCCGCCAACGCCATCCTCAAATCCAGCACCCGATGGCAAAAACCAGCTTGACCGCCAATACAGTCGCCATATCAATCGGGGGGGGGCATTCCGCCGGAGTCGGTCGGAGCAGCGCACGGCCCGGCAGTGCGCCGGTCGCCTTGCCGCCGGCCAGTGCCAGCACGCCGTTGACGAACAGCGCGTCGACGCCGACCGCGGGCCGGCGCGGGTTCACATAATCGGCCACCGGCGCATAGCGCGCCGGATCGAAGACGACGACATCGGCGAAGAAACCCGGGCGCAGATAGCCGCGCTGCGCGATGCGATAAATGTCCGCCACCGCACCCGTCGAGCGGCGGATCATCGTGGCCAGGTCGATCACCCGGCGCTTGCGCACATATTCGGCATAAAGGCGCGGAAACGTCGCAAACTGTCGGGGGTGACCGTCCGACCCGTCCGAGCCGGTGACGACCCAGGGCTGGCGCATGATCAGGTCGATATCCCGGTCGGCCATGTTGAACGACGCGACGCCGGTGGCGCGCGGGCCGCGCCCGTCCGCATCCGGGGTGCGGATGATCCGCAGCGCTGCATCGACGGCGCCGGTGTTCCAGCGCAGCGCCATGTCGGCGAGCGTCCTGCCCGTCCACAGCTGGCCGGCGCTGGTGAGGAGCAGGCTGGCGGCGCCACCCCGCCTGCGCAAATTCTCGGCCATCTCGGCCTTGATGCGGTTGAGGGTCGCGGGGTCGTCCAGCCGGCCGAGCAGAGCCTGGTAACCGCCATCGACCGCCCAGCGCGGCAGCAGCGACGCATCGAGGCTCGATCCCGAGGCGTTCCATGGATATTGGTCGGCAGTGACGTCGATCCCCTCGCGGCGCGCCGCGGCGATCTCGGCGATCAGCTGCGGCGCCTGGCCATGCACATCGACGCCAAGCGCCTTGAGATGCGAGAGATGCACCGGCATCCTGGCCGCACGGCCGATGGCGATGGCCTCGCGGGTCGAGGCGAGCAGGCCGATGGTGTAGCTCGATTCGTCGCGCTGGTGGGTGTCATAGAGCCCGCCCCGGCGGCCGGCCTCGGCGGCAACGGCGATCACCTCATCGGTGCGGGCGAAGCTCTGCGGGGCGTAGAAAAGCCCGGTGGAAAGCCCCAGCGCACCTTCGCACATCGCCTTGGCGACGAGCGCCTTTTCGGCGGCAAGCTCGGCCGGCGTCGGCGGCCGGTCATCCTGCCCGAGCACGCGCGCCCGCACCGCGCCGAAGCCGATGAGCGGGGCGAAATTGGTGCCCACCCCGCCGGCCTGCAGCAGCGCTGAATCGGCCGCGACATCGGGCGTGCCATAGCCGTCGCCGCCGGTGATGATCGTCGACACCCCCTGCGCCAGCCAGGGCAGGTTGGTGCGGGCGGCGGCATCCTTGCTGCGGATATAGGTGTCGGGATGCGTGTGCGGATCGATGAAGCCTGGTGCCACGATCCTGCCGCGCGCATCGATGATCCGTTTGGCGCGGGTGCCGCGCGACGGCCCGACATAACTGATCCGGTCCCCGCTGATCTCGACATCGCCCGTCACCGGCGCCTCGGTGCCGCCGGTGTAGAGCGTGCCGCCACGAATGACGACATCGGTCGCAGCGGCAGGCTGCGCCGACACCAGCAGTGCCACCCCGAGCAACCGGGCAATCATGCCGGCACCTTCGGCACCAGCACTGTCCTGCGCCGCGCGGCGGCATCGACCGCGGGCTTGCTGAACGGCAGCGGCTGCATGGCACCCGAGATCCACGGCGCATAATGGTCGGCGTGATGCGGGGATTTCGGATCGGCCGATTGCCCCGGCAGGTTGAGATACACGCTGGCGTCCCAGTTGCCGACATCGATGACTTGCAGATAGCTGGCACCCCCCGAGACGCCATAGCCGCGCCGCGGCACCCAGCGCGCGTTGACGGTGAAATTGTCGCCGCCCGAGCCGCTGCCCTCTATTGCAGGGAATGCCGCGGCAATTTCGGGCAGCCGCGCCAGCGGATGGCTGATGCGCACCTTGTGAAGCGTGTCCCAGCGCCATGCGGCAGGGTCCGCACCCATCAGTTTCACAGCCTCGTCCCAGGCGGCAGCAAGGCTCGCATCGAACAGCCGGTCACGGACCGCCGCCGGGTCGGCGCCGAAGCGGGCATCGGGAGATCCGAGCAGCCGGATCAGCTCGCCCGCTGCGATGCTCGGCACCAGCGCGCGCGCCTCGGTGGGAACAACCGCTTCAAGGACGCGCCTGCCGAGATCGGCCCACAGGATGCGGAACAGCGCGGCTGCGCCACTCTCGGGGCCGAGGACCCCGTCCCACCCCCGCAGCAGCACGGCCGCCGGCTTTGCGGCGGCGGACGGCGTCGCCGGCAGCAGTGCCACGAGCTCGCGCGCCGGCGTCGACACGAAATCCTGCTGCAAGGCCGCGCTGTCCGCCAGGCTGTGGCGCGGCTGGGCGGAGAGCACCGACGCGATGCACTCATAGCGATACGGTTCGCGGAAGGAGAAGGCGAGCGGCCGCGCCTGCATCGGATAATCGTCGGGAAGATTGTTCTGGTTGGCCGAGGCAAACCACCCCTTGGCGGGGTTGAGCGCCCGCGGCAGCTGGCGCGCATCGATCCGACCGCGCCAATCGAAACGGCCATCGCCGGGGGCCGGCAGCAGGCCATCATGGCCGCCGCTGCGCAAGGGCGCGATGCCGATCACCTGCCAGCCATGGTTGCCGTCCGTATCGGCATAATGGAAGTTGGTCGGCGACGGATGCCAGCGGAACGCTTGCGCCAGGCTCGCCCAGTCGTGCGCCAGATTGATCGCGATCATCGCGAAACTGCCCATGCATCCGGGCAGCATGGTGATGCTGCTCATCGCCGTTGCGCGGCCGGCGGCGGGATCATGGCGCAGCACCGGCCCGTGCACCGAATAGCGGATGACGACGCGGCGGGGCGCATCGCCCTTGACCGGGATCAGCTCCTCCACCGTCTCGAAGCGCTTCCAGCCACCGGCGTGGCGGTAGCGCTCGGGATCGGCGGGATCGAGGGCCAGAATGAACAAGTCGGTCTGGTCGTTGTGCGAGTTGGTGCGGCCAAAGGCGAAGCGATCGGTGTGCCCCTGCATGATGCCTGGAAGCCCGGGCGCGCCGCCGCCGATGACATCGAGGCCGGGGGCGCTGAGATGCGCGACATGGCGCGGGGCGGCGCCCCCGATGCCGAGGTGCGGATCATTGGCGAGGATCGGCCGGCCGGTGGCGGACCGTTGCGGTGCGATCGTCCAGGCGTTCGACCCCGCCTCGCTGCGCGGTGCCGCCGGATCACGGACCGGGGACGGGGTGGTGCCGAACGGCAGCGGCACGGCAGCCTCGCCGAGAATGCCGAGATCCGCCCTGGAAATCGCTGCCACATCGAGGCCCGCAGGCACGCGCAGCGTCCACGCCGGGCGCAGCGGGGCGACCAGCGCATCGAGATCGAGCCGGCCGAGGGCGGCAAGCCCGGCGCGGCGGATCTCGTCATCGACATTGCCGATGCTTGCACCGCGCGCGAGCACGAAGTCGCGCACATCCCAGCGCAGCGGGGTGCTGCCGAGGATGCGATATTCGGCCGGCAGCAGCGATGGATCGCCGGCCACCTCATCGAGCCGCGCGTTGATCCCGGCGCAATAGCCGCGCGCGCAGGCAAGCACTTCGGCGGGGAGGGCCGCGAGCTCGGCGTCGAGATCGCCGCGATAGTGGAACAGCCGTTCGGCATGATCATGGACCATGAAGGCTGGACCGAACGCCTCCGCCAGCCGTCCCATGTTGCGACGATGGCCGAGATCGAGCTGAAACAGCCGGTCGCGGGCGACGACATAGCCCTGGCCATAAAAGGCATCCGCCTTGCTGGCGGCGCGGATGTGCGGAATGCCGGCGCTGTCGTCGATGATCTCGACCGGACCAGCGGCAAAGCCTGCCGACGCTGGCGGTATCCCTTTGAAGCCGGCGGCCGGCGCGCAACCCACCGCGGCGGTGGTGGCCAGCGCAGCTGTGCCGCCGAGAAAGGCACGACGGTCGAGCTTCATGCCATTCTCCCTGCCCGCCCGGTTGCGCTGCGAACCTATGCGGCAGCCCGAGGCTGCGCAATCCCGTTGCAGCCCAATGTGTTGCAGTTGGGATGCTGTGCATCGAAATCGTGAGGCCAGTCGACCGGACCGCGGTTTGCCGCTTGACGCGTCGCCGTGCCGCCCGGCAGCATATTGGTCGGGGATGCGCATCGGCATTGCGACAACTGCCCGCGATCTGGTGCGGGCGAACGGGGTTTGACCAAATGAACGACACCGGTATCAGGACGCAGCGTAACAATTTCATCGGGCAGGCGAGCGTGGCGGCCATCGCCGTCGCGCTGCTCATGCCGGCCGTCGCCCATGCCCAGACGACACCGACTACAACGGCCGAAACCTCAAGTGCGCGCGAGGAAGGGCTGATCGTCACCGGCACGCGCATCGTGCGCGACGGCTTCCAGGCCCCGACACCCCTGACCGTGCTGAGCCTCGAAGACATCCAGAACAGTTCACCGAGCAACAACATCGCCGATTTCGTCAACCAGCTGCCGGCCCTTGCCGGATCGACCCGCCCGTCCAACTCGCGCCTCAACCTTTCGAGCGGGCAGGCCGGCATCAACGCGCTCAACCTGCGCAACCTCGGCGCCGAGCGCACGCTGGTGCTGCTCGATGGACGCCGCTCGGTCGGGTCGACCGTCACCGGGCTCGTCGACGTCAACACCATCCCGCAGTCGCTGGTGAAGAGCGTCGAGGTCGTCACCGGCGGCGCATCATCGGCCTATGGCTCGGACGCGGTCGCCGGCGTCGTCAACTTCGTTCTCGACAAGCGCTATGAAGGCCTCAAGTTCACCGCCGACAACGGCATCACCGGCGAGGGCGATGGCTACAACTACTCGTTCGGCGTGGCCGGCGGGCTGGCCTTTGCCGGCGGCCGTGGCCATATTCTCGTTAGCGCCGAGCTCGCGCACCGTGACGGAATCTTCTCGATCGATCGGGACTGGAACGCCACCGGCTTTGTCCGCATCCAGGACCCGGCATGGACCACGTCGAGCACCACGCCGCGCTTCCTCATCCGCCGCCAGGTGGGTGCTGCCAACTCCACCCCGGGCGGGCTCGTCACCGGCTCGGCGGGCGGCGTCGCCAACCGGCTGCGCGGCCTCTATTTCGGCAATGGCGGGGCGATCAACCAGTATCAATATGGCTCGCTCACCTTCCCCTCGCCGACCGGGGCGGCCCCTCCCACGCTCACCCAGGGCGGGGACTGGCAGGTCAATGATTCCGGACGGCGCATCGGGCTCGATCCCGAGGATGATCGCCACGGCGTGTTCGGCCGGCTAAGCTATGATGTCGCCGATGGCGTCACGCTGTTCGCCGAGGCCGCGTACAACCGCCAGTCGATCTTCTTCAACGCCGGCCCCAACCTTTCGACCGGCATCAACCTGACCGCGACCGGCTGCGGCACCGCCGCCACCGCGGCGGCTGCCCCGCTCACCTGCAACGCCTTTCTCTACAACACGCTTGGCCCCGCACAGCTCGCCGGCATCACCACCGTCACCGTAGCCACCACCGCGGTCGACCTGCCGCCCCGCGTGGCGGACAACCGGCGCGAGGTGCAGCGCTATGCGATCGGTGGCGAAGGCGATTTCACGCTGTTCGGCAAGCGCGCCGCCTGGAACGTCTATGGCCAATACGGCCGGGCGGACCTGCGCGAGCAGCTGCGCAACATCATGAACAACCCGCGCATTGCCAACGCCACGGCCGCGGCCTTCGCGCCGGCGGGCAACGCCGGCGGCTATGCGGCCGGGTCGATCCAGTGCCTGATCAATGTGGACCCCAACCCGGCCAACAACGATCCGGCTTGCGTGCCGCTCAACCGGCTCGGCATCGGCGTCGTCAATCCGGCGGTCGCCGGCTATGTGCTCGGCGATCCGTATCGCGATGAAGTCGTCGAGCAGTACAATGCCGCCGCCAACCTGTCGTTCACGCCGTTCGCCACCTGGGCCGGGGATGTGAGCATCGCCGTGGGTGCAGAATATCGCGAGGAGCGCATTCGCGGATTCGTGCCGCAGGAGTTCCAGCCGATCGCCACCATCGACGCCAATGGCCGACCGGGCACGACCAATGTCTGGTCGGTCGGCAACTTCCTGCCGACCAACGGCAGGTACAATGTGAAGGAAGCCTATCTGGAAACCGTCGTGCCGCTTGGCTTCGGGCTCGAATTCAATGGCGCGGTGCGCGCCACCGACTATTCGACCGCCGGCTATGTAACGACGTGGAAGGTCGGTGGCACCTGGCAGCCGATCGACGATATCCGCCTGCGCGTCACCCGCTCCCGCGATATTCGGGCCCCCAACCTCAACGATCTCTTCCAGGGCGGCTCGGCAAACAGCGATTCGATCCGCAACCCGATCTTCACCGCCAATGGCGCCAATGGCCCGGCAACCTATGCCTATTCGGGCTTCGTCACCGGCAATCCCAACCTCCGTCCCGAGCGGGCGAATTCCTGGAACGCCGGCGTGGTGCTGTCACCGCGCTTCCTCCCCGGCTTCAACCTTTCGGTCGATTATTTCCGTATCGAGCTCGATCAGGCGATCAGCACCTTCAGCGCACAAACGATCGCCGACCTCTGCTTCCTGCAGAATCAGCAGGGCTTCTGCGATGCGATCACCACCGACGCGGTCCGCTCCACCCCCGGCCAGCCCTATCTGCTCATCCGCAGCCAGCCCTTCAACGCCGCAAGCCAGCTGGTGCGCGGGGTCGATATCGACGGCAGCTACCGCATTCCGCTCAACCAGATCTTCGGCGCCGCCGAAGGCAGCTTCACGCTGCGCGGAATTGCCAGCCGCTACATCGACAACCTTTTCGACAGCGGCGTGCCCGGTACGGTCGTGCTCAACTCGGTCGGCGTCAACGGTGGCCAGGGCAGCACACCGACATGGCTGTTCCGCGCCAGCGCCAGCTACGATACGCCCGGCTTCTCGATCACCGCAGTCGGCCGCGGGGTAAGTTCGGGCAAATATGTTGCCAACGGTATCGAATGCTCGACCGCCTGCCCCGCCAACGACCCCAACTTCTTCACCTATGATGTCAACCGGGTGTCGGGCCTGTTTTACGCCGATCTCAACCTGAGCAAGACGATCACCGTCAACCGCACCGAAGCCCAGCTCTTCCTCAACATCACCAACCTGTTCGATCGCGAGCCGCTGCTCCTCCCCGAGACCGGGCTGGCGGCAAACAGCACCTATTCCGATCTGCTCGGGCGCGCCTTCCGCGTCGGCGTCCGCGTCCAGCTGCGCTGATCGCGAACGGCGCAGCACCGGCAGTGGCGGACCCGGGGGCGATGACCGCACTCGACGCGCTGCCGGGCCGGATCGACCTCGCCCCGGCGGCGGGCCTTGGCCGCGCGCGGCTGGCGCTGTTCGGCATGCTCGGCTTTTCGGCCGGGCTGCCCTTCTACATGTTCTCGACCGTGCTGGTGTTGCGGCTGCAGGCGCATGGCGTGGCGCTCGTGGTCATCGGCTTCTTTGCCTGGGTGCAACTGCTGCCGACACTCAAGTTCCTCTGGGCGCCGCTGCTCGACCGCCACGACGTCCCGGGTTTCGCGCGCTTCTGGGGCAAGCGCCGTGGCTGGGTGCTGCTCTCGCAGCTCGGCATCGGCGCCTCGCTCATCGCCATGGCGTTGACCGCGGACGATGCGAGCCTCGGAGTCACGGCATTGTTCGCGGTGCTCCTCGCCTTCTGGACGACGACGCTCGAAGTCGCTTCGGACGCATGGCGCATCGAGCTGGCGCCGACTCAGGCCGCGCAAGGGCCGGTCGTCGCGGCCAACCTCTGGGGCTATCGCTCGGCGATGGTGGCGGCGGGCAGCGGCGCGCTCCTCATTGCCGATGCCGCCGGCTGGACGGCGGCCTATCTGCTGGTGGCAACCGCAGCGCTGTTGCCGTTTCCGCTGCTCCTCGCCACTGCACCCGAACAACCGGAAACACGCGGGCGGGGTGCTGCGCTGTTGACCGGGCTGGTCGCGTCGTCGGGCATCATCGCCGTGACAGCACTCGTCACCGCTGCGGTCGGCTGGGTCGTGCTCGGCGCGGCGGGGGGCCTTGGGATCGATTCCGAGGCGAATGTCACCCCCTGGGTGCTCGCCATCGCCATGCTGCCCTTTATTGCAATGGCGTTGGCCCTGCCGCGCATTCGCCGCGCGGGGCCGCAATCGGCGCTGCGCCGGTCGACGGCCCTCGGCCCCTACGTCGATTTCTTCTGGCGCTACGGCTTTGGCGCGATCGTGCTGATGGGGTTCGTCTCGCTCTACCGGATGGGCGATGTGCTGGCGCTCAACCTGTCGAAGCCGATGATCCGCGATCTCGGCTACACCCTCGCCGCGATCGGCCGCGCCGACGGCCTTGTCGCCCTGGCAGCGAGCATGGTGGGAGTCGCAGTCGGTGGCTGGCTGGTGATCCGGCGACCGCTGGTGAGCACGCTGGCGATCGGCGCCGTGGCCGCCGCCGTCGGCAATTTCGGCTTTGTCTGGCTGGCAGGTCAGCCGCTCGACGAGGCGATGCTCTACATCGCCACCGGCGCCGACCAGTTCGGCAACGGCATGGCCGGCGCAATCTTCGTTGTGTACCTTTCGACGCTCGTCAATCCGCGCTTTCCCGGCGCCCAATATGCCTTTCTGTCGGGCTGGGCCTTCATGCTGCCGCGGCTGCTCTCGGGTGCGGGCGGCAGCATCGTCGAGACAATCGGCTATGACAGCTTCTTCCTGCTTTCGGGAGGGCTGAGCCTTGCGGCCCTGCTGTTCCTCCCAGTCATCGCGCGAGTTCGGCCACGGCCATCGGACGTTGCCGCATGATCGAGCAAATCGCCGACGCCGGCTTCGGCGCTGCCCGCGAGGCGGTTGCGGCGGGGCGCATCCCTTGCGCCATTCTCGGCGTGGTCATGGCCGATGGCCGGCGGGCGACGCGCCTGGCAGGCCTTGCACAGCGCGAACCGGTCGCCGAGGCGCTCACGCTCGAGCACTGGTTCGATCTGGCGTCCCTCACCAAGGTCATCGCCACCACGACGATGATCCTGCAGCTCGCCGATGAAGGTCGCCTCGATCTCGACCGGCCGCTCACCGATGCCATTCCCGATCTTCGCCAATATGATATCGTCGGCGCCGCCGAGCGCCGGCTGACCTTTCGCGATTGCCTCGCCCATCGCACCCACCTCCCCGCGGTCGAGCCGATCTACACCTATGGCGACGACCCCGATCGGTTGCGGGCCTTCATCCTGCAGCGCGAGTGGCGGTCCGGGCCGCCGGTCTATTCGGACATCAACTTCCTGCTGCTCGGCATCGCCATCGAGCGCCTCACCGGTGGCCCGCTCGATGGCCGATCCTTGCCACCGGGACTGAGCTGGGGTCCACCACCAGGCCCCGCCGTCGCCACCGAACACTGTCGGTGGCGGGGACGCGTGCTCAAGGGCGAAGTGCACGACGAGAACGCCTTTGCGCTGGGTGGACGCACCGGCCATGCCGGGCTGTTTGGCACAGTCGGCGGCGTGCTGGACTTTGCGGCAGGCCTGCTCGACGGATCGGGGGCGTCGCCCGCCATGCTCGATGCCATCCGAACCCCGGTCGCCGGAAACCGCAGCTGCGGATGGGAACGCAAGCATGACGGCTGGCCGGGCGGTGCGGCCTGCTCGGCCGAAACCATCGGCCATACCGGCTTCACCGGCACCGGGCTCTGGATCGATTTCACGCTCGGCATCGCCTGGACGCTGCTCACCAACCGCGTCCACCCCAGCCGCCACTTCGACAGCGGCATTGCGGCGCTGCGAGCGGCAACGGGCAATGCCGTCATCGCCGCTTGCGCGCCAGGTGCCGAGCCCTGAAGCGTCGCGCGGCCCAGACGCCGTGTCGGGGAACCAGGCGTTTGGCCGCAGCTTGCTCAGGTCATCCCGCAAGCTGCCGGAGCAGTGCGGAGCCTGCCGCGAGCACGTCGCCGCCATCGGGCACCAGCAGGTCGGGCCGCAGGTCCGACCGGGGTCGATCATGAACGTCGTACACCGGCTCGGCCGAATATTGCACCTCGATGCCGCTTCGGTCGAGCCGCAGCCGAAAGACGGCCGCGCCAAGGCCCATCATCGGCTGCCCCACGATACGGGCGCCGCAGATGGCCTTCATTCCCATCGGAAAGCCTTCGGCCATGCTTGCCGACCAGCGGTCGCACAGCACCACCACCGGGTTGGAGTAGGTGAACGGTCCGCGCGGCTCGACGACTTCTGTCCAGAAGGCGCCGAGCCCGGCTCCATCGCGCCGACGCATGCGCGCATAGGGTCGGGTGCTTTCGGTAAACCGGCCCATGATCGGGCGCGCGACCGCCGTATCGCCTCCGCCGTTGGCGCGCACGTCGATGATGAGACCGCGCGTATAGCGCAAGGCCATCATGCCAGCATCGAACGCCGCAACTGTCGCCTCATCTGCAAAGGACCCGATGCGGATCATCCCCAGCCCATCGTGGAGGCGGCGCCACGCGAGCGGCTGCTCATCCGCCCCCTGCACCAGCGGCAAAAGCAGCTCGCCGCCTCCTTTGAGGGTCAAACGCCGCGGTTGTCCGCGCCGGCCGGCAAGTGCGCCGTTCCAGGCATAGGTGTTTGCAGCTGGATCGGCACGAGTCAGGCATCGCGGCATGCGTTCGGCAGCGGCGCGCGGAACAGGCACCCCCTCGACATGGGTGATCGCGTCACCGACGCGAAGGCCCGCCTGCTGCGCGGCCGAATGCTCCGCTACCGACAATACAACACCCATCATCCCGTCGGGCTCAACGACAAGATCAAACGGCGGGAACCGCGGCGTGCCAGCAGGTGGATCGGCAAGATGGGTATGCGCATCGTAAAGTTCCGCCAGAACCTTTGCCAAGACGCGGCTCAGATCTTCGGGAGAAGTCGCAGCGATCGCTTCAGGCCGGTAGAGTTCGCGTACCCGCACCCAATTGGTGGCCTTGTTCCCGAAGAAGCAATATCGCTCACCGAGGGTGCGCCACAACTCGTCGAAGTCCTGACCATAAGCGATGTCGCGCGCCGGTTCGGCTGCAAGAACCGGCGCTGCTGCCAGCGAGGCGGCTCCGGCAAGAAGCCGGCGTCGGTCAATCCAAATTGCTTTCACCGAAGCACACCTTCGTAGAGCTTCTCTGCGGAAAACGCTCCGAGCAGTTCAACCATTTCGTACTGCGCGGTTGTCATCTGAACAATCCTGGCCAGGGCTGGCCTGGGCATAAAGCGGAAATCCTCGAAACAACGCGCGGTGTCCGCAAGGGGACGGCCTGTGGGATGCCATCGGCCGTATCCTCGGTTGATGCAGCTTGATCGAAATCCGCGCTAGCGCACAAACCCCAGCCCTACGCGGAGCCGTGTCTGATGGCGATTATAGTCGAGCAGATTTTCGCCGTAGCCAACAAAGCCCTGGCCAAAGACATAGAGGTTCAGCTTCGGCACCAAGCGGTTGATGGGATAGGACGCCAGCACATCGATGGAGCCCTTGCCGCTGCCGGGATTCAACCGGGTGTTGGTTGTCACCCGCAGACCGCCGTCGGTGCCGATCTCGGCGAACAACCCGGTGTTTCCGCGAAACCTGCCGATATCGGGATTGTCGCCACGATCACCAACGAATGCCCATAGGCGCGGGCCCACCGACACGCGATAGGCGCCCAACGTCATCGTCGCCACCGGCTGAATATAGATCATGTTGAGGCTACGAGAGTCGACACCGTCGCGCCCGTTGGACTGGTGCATCAGTCCGGCTTGGCCGCCAACCATAACGTCTCCAATGCTCAGCGGCTTCGGCAATATATAGACAAGCTCGGGCATGTAATCGACATTGCGAAATGGCGATGATCGCTTGCCCACGTCCCAGAACAGCCGCTGCGTATAGGCAAAGTGCAAGCCGTCGAGCCATGACGGCTCCCTGTCGGCGGACCCCGCGACGCCAAACAGTTGATACTTCAGGCTCAGTTGCACCTTCGCGGCGCTGTTGGTGCCGGGGCCATAGACCGCATACATCGGCTCATATGTCGAAAGATTGCCGATGAAGGCATTGCCGGGCTCGGGGCTCGCCGTCGCGAAACTCTCCGCCACTTCACCCGGCGTCGTAGGCACGGGACCCGCAGTCGCGATATCAACGCCGCCGGCAGGCAGCGCAAAGGCAAAGGCGGAGCCGTTGGCGAGCGACAGCGTTGCTGTACCCGCTGCCCCAGCGGTCGCTTTTGTCTGGAGATCCGCACGATAACGAACCTGGAGAAACCCGCCCGCCGGTACCGTTGCTGTTCCCGGCCCGATCCGCTCCAACACCACCATGGCCGGCTCAGCGCCCCGCGCAAGGCTCGCATTCAGCTGTTCTGGTGGTGCAATTTCTACCGATGCGCGATCGGTGTTGAGGAAGCGGATATCGACCACGACCGTGTTGCCATCGTCTGCCGATACGCTGCCGATCAGCATTTCGACTGCGGCTGCCGCCGGGCTGGCGAACGACAGCGCGGCGATCACGCCTGTCGCTGCCAAAGGAAACCGTGAGATGTGAAATGAAATCGGCCAAGCCCCGTACACCAGTTGACTGCGGCAATAGCCGTTCGCCTGTTCGAGCGTCAACCAGTTCGGGAGCCCGCGACGTCGACGGGCACCGATCGGCTCCTCAGATCACATACTAAAACCTGTGTCATTGACCCAGACACCGCCTGAGTTCCTGCCCGACGACGTCGACAGCCATGTGCTGTTCGAACGGCCAACCGCGCGCCTTCGCGGCGACACCATGCCCGGCCCTGCCTGCAGGTCGTGGCTGGTTCCTGCCTTACTGGGTCCGCGTCGCTGTCCAGGTCAGCAGGAACTTGCGGCCTTCGGACCAGCTCTGTCCCTCGACGCGGTCGCCGACCAGGCAGCCCGATGTTTGATAGGGGCCGGTGTTGTCGGACGTGTGGAAAGCGAAACATGTACGCCCCTTGCCGTCGAAAGCGCGCCCATCCTCGATCGCGTTGTCATAGAACGCCCCGCGAACGACGCCGGCCGCAGTGATGTCGAGCGTCATGGACTTGTTGTACGCAGGCGCATCGTTGCTTGGTCGCAGGTCGAGCGTCCATTCGCCATTGAGTTTGCTGGCGCCATGATCCTGCGCCTGCGCCGGGTTGGCAGTTGCAAGCGCCATGGCACATGCGAGAAGTCGGCAAGTCATGCTTTCATCCTTTGCAGAGGGCGGATCGATGCAGGGTCAGGGCTTAAGCGGCGGGCAGAAGGCCGCAGACAGCAGGTCGAAGGAAAGCCCACGCCCCTGCCAGACTTCGCCAAATTCCACGCTGTCATCGTTGGTGAAGACGACAACCGATCGCCCCAGGGCGGGCGCGATCACGTTGCGAACCTGGATGCCCCCAACATCGCCGCGACGCTCCACAAGCTCGACAGGTGCGGCGCAACCACCGAGTTGCGCCGGAAATGACCAGACGCCCAGCGCCTCGTATCCAAGCTTGGGATCGCCCTGCCAGAGCACCGCGCGCGATGCAGCGCCGAGGAGCGATCCGGCAATCAGGGCGCGGTCGAGCGCAATCAGGTCGCGCGCGGTACCAGTCAATGCCCCGGCGGCACCGAAGGTCGCCACGTTGATCGGCGGATACCGCTTGCTGCCGACCGTATAACCGGTCGCCATGCCCCCGTTCGGCTTGCCATCGCGTGACAAAGCCAGCGATCGCAGCGCGAGCGGCTTTGCAATGTCGCGGGCGACCAGCGCGCCATAAGCCTTGCCGGTTACGCGCTCCAGCATGGCACCGAGAACAAGGTAATCGCAGTTGTTGTAAGCAAAGCCGGCACCCGGCGCTGCCTTTGGCGCCTCGCCGCAAAAACCCGCGGCGCGTGCAGCGTCGGTGATTCTGTTCCCTGTCTCCAGATAGAAACCCGGCACGCCGCTGGCATTTGGCGCCGTGTCGTCGGGGTTGGGCAAGCCCGACGTGTGCTGGAGCAACTGACGCACCGTCACCTTGTCGCCGCCGGGCCCTGCGAAGTCAGGCAAATAGCTGGCGATCGTGCCGTCGAGCGAAATCTGCCCGAGCTCGACCTGTTTCATGACCAGCACAGCCGTGACCTGCTTGGTCACCGAGGCCCACAGCCAGCGGGCGCCGGCGCGGTGCGGACGGCCAGCCTCGCGGTCGGCCAGCCCGATTGCACTGTTGAAGATCGCGCCGCTTTGGTCCGCCACTGCAATCTCGGCACCAAGATGGGCAGCCTGCGCGACTGCCATCACACGCGGCCCGGCCGTTTCCAATGCTGGCGGGGCAGCGGTGGCAGCACTCGCTGCCAACAGGGCACAACAGGCAGTCAGCGCGGTCCTTACATGCTGGTGCATTGGGTTTCTCCGATCTGTCGATTGCTGTTGGCCGATCCGCCGGACCCCTGTCGTGCCTGTTGCGATCAGCGTTGTTCCCCAGCGACGAGCGTTGCGTCCCCGCTGGTTCAAGTGGCTGCAATCGGCTAGCCTTGCGTCATGCGGGGACCTGCCAACACAATCGATGCGGGGTCGCAGACACCGTTGCGCGTCGCCCTCATGTCCGCTGGGGGTTTCTGGCTGGTCTGGCTCGTGCTGGTCACCGCCCGTGCCGCGGCAATGGGTTGGCCCGATCAGGCCGGCATGTTGGTGCGCCGCAGCGCCCTGGTCGCAGTCGGGGTTGCGCTGACCCTGCTGATCCACCTGGCGCTGACCCGGCTGGAACGCCGTTCGCTGCCGGCGCGGGCGACTGCTGGCTTTGCATTCGCCGTTCCGGCAACAGCCTTGTTCGCGATCTTGAACACGATGGTATTCTATCGCTGGTTTCCGGTTCCGTCGGTTGCGGGGGATCTGGCGCGGTGGGATCCCGACGCAGTGATCGTGACCGCAATCGCCGACGGATTGGTGACCTGGTACTTCTTTTTTGCGGCCTGGGCGGCCTTTTATCTCGCTGTCGGCTATGTCGGCGAAGTGCGCGCAGCTGAACGCGACGCTGCCGCATCGCGTGCCGATGCGCGTGAGGCGCGGCTGGCCATGTTGCGGCTTCAGGTTGAACCGCATTTCCTGTTCAATGCGCTCAATGCCCTGTCATCACTTGTGGCGCGCGGTGAAACAAAGCCGGCGCTCGTGATGGTCGGCGATCTGGCCGCTTTTCTGCGCGCAGGTCTTGGCGCCGAGATGACCGAGGACATACCGCTCGGCGATGAGGTCGAGTTGCAGCGGCTGTACCTGGCGATCGAAAAAGCCCGGTTCGGCAGTCGCCTCGATGTGGAATGGGACATCCCGGAGTCGTTGCATGGCGTTCGCGTCCCGGCGCTCATCCTGCAGCCGTTGGTGGAGAACGCCGTCAAATATGGGGTTGCGCGCACATCGACGCCGGTTCGGATCAGGATTGCCGCACATCGCGGCGGCGAAGACGACATTGTCCTTACGGTGGAAGACGACGGCGCCACATCCGGCGATCTGCCCAAACCTGCTCCGGGGCTGGGGATCGGTCTGGCAAATGTCCGCAGCCGCCTTGCAGCGCGCTATGGCGACGTCGGCACCTTGTCTTCGGCGGCGACCAAATCGGGGTGGCGGTCGTCTGTCACCATACCCGCGTACGGATGAGCGCGATGCGGCTCCTTGTGGTCGATGACGAAGCACCGGCACGCGACCTGCTCCGCGTCATCTGCATGGAACACGATGTCACCGTCGTTGGCGAGGCGGAAACCGGCGAAGCCGCCATTGTGCTCGCCGACCGGCTGCGGCCCGATCTCGTGCTCATGGACGTTGCCATGCCGGGCATGGGCGGCATGGCCGCCGCCCAGGAGATTGCGCGGTTACCGCACCCGCCAGCCATTGCCTTTACAACGGCTTTCGTTAGCCACGCCCTTGCTGCGTTCGATGTCGGCGCAGTCGACTATCTGCTCAAACCGATCGTCGATGCCCGCTTTGTCGTCATGCTCGGCCGGGCTCGCGCTGCCCGCGCCACCACGGACACGACACCTGTCGACGATCACATCTGGGTGCCGGTGCGGTCCGAGCCGAAACGGATTTCGCTCGGCACCATCGAACGCATCACCGCGGAACGCGATTATGTGCGGATCGAGATTGACGGCCGGTCACATCTGTTGCGCGCGACAATGGACGAAATCGCGGCAAAGCTCGGATCGCTCCCGTTCCTTCGCATCCACCGCTCGACAATCGTGCGGCGCGATCTGGTGACAGGCCTGCGGCACGAGGGCAGCGGCGTGTGGAGCGCCGTCATGGCAAATGGCGCCCCGGCCCGGATCGGTCGAAGCTATCTCGATCCGACCCGATCTGCCCTTTCAGGCATAGCGTAGATCGAACAGGCGGAGGTAATCTGCAGTCCGCAAGGCGATGGTCTTCGACCTGTAATGGCGCAAGCAAGACTCGTGCGCTGCTGCCTCGCCAATGCATATTCTGGCTATGCTGCTGACGTTAAAGATACGCAGAGAAACAACTTGATGTTTGGTCGTGCCCCCCGCGTGGGGGCACGACCAGACAATAGCTTATGAAACGACGCTGTTGACATACTTCCGGCGGCGCATGGTGGCGCCGACCATCCCGAACCCGAACACAAGCAGCGCCCAGGTTTGAGGCTCTGGAACGGCGCCAGTGACCGTGTCGAGTTCGAAGGAATTGGCCGACGAGTTGAAAGCGACGCTCGTGACCGACTGACCGCCAAAATTGAAGTTCACGCGACGGTTGTTGAACGGATCTCCCTGGCTGCCGTCAGCAGGTGCCGGCGGGATCTGTGCGCCGGTAAATGACGAAACCAAATCACCACCGTTGAAAAACGAAACAGTGTTATACTCGTCGATCGACCCCCAGTAAAAGCTCAAGGAGCGAAGTGCCCGGGGGAGCGTCAGCGTCGCAGTATTGCCACCGAGAACAGCAAGATACTGCGTCGCATTGCCCAAAGGAGCTGCATACTGGCCAGAAATGGAGCCAGTCACCAGCTGATAGTTGCCAGAAAGGCCGGCAGGGGTGTTGAAGTCGGTAATCAGCGACTGTCCGACCGGGATACCGGTGTCTGGTCCGTTTACCGACGTTACGACAGTGATGGCGCTTGCCGAGGCAGCGAGAGACACGGCAGCAGACGCTGCCAGCATAAGCTTGATCATACAAAGCTCCAATACCACAAGTTACTGAGGTATTAATGTAAGCATTTTGTTAATTCAGTGGCAAGAAGATTCACCTGCGGGGGCGCTTGCAAGGCATCCATTAACCACGTTTCTAAAACCGGCCACGTGTTTTCAATTACTTGTTCTCGGGATACGAGCGCTGCTGAATGCTCGTGTTTTATGCAGAACGGGAAGTTCAGCGGCAAACTCGACTCCACCAGCGGAACGCTTGGGCCACTGGCGGTCATTGGCTCAACAAACTGAAATAGTATCAGCGTTGCTCCAGGCGCGAGTCGAGCCGTTTTCCGAACCCGCTTCGGCGGACATCGTGGTTCTGGCGCAAAAGCTGAAAGTCATACGATTCTCGGACGGGGTCGACAAATGTGGCTGCGTTCCTTGCAAGGATCACGCGCTCGATGAAGTCGCGGGAGGTCAGGTTGTCGCCCGAAAGAAGAGGGCGGGGTGATTGCTCACCCCGCCCTTAGTGCCGTCGGTTGTTGTTGTGTCAGAACCCGAGGGTGAAGGTTGCACGGGCCCCATGGTCGGTGTTGCGATCGCCGATCACGCCATTGTAGCCCACCGACACGCCGGCGTTGTTGCCGATGCGGAAGTTGACCTTGGCTTCGAGGGCTGCACTGTTCTTGTCGAGCGCTGCGGCCGAGATCGGCATCGTCTGGCCAAGGCCGGTGATGCTGAGGTTGGCGATCGGCGCCCGGTCGCCGGTGATGCTCTGCCAAGCGGCCGAACCTGCCAGCGACGTGCCACCGCCGAGATCGAAGCCTGCCCGCAGACCGGCCTGGACGACCGAGATGTCATACGACTGGCGGACCCCGTTGACCGCCGCGATGCCGCCCGTCTCGCCAAAGGCATTCGCCTTGGTGTTGACATAGGCATAGCGGGCGAACGGCGTGATCTGCGTCGTGGGGCCGGCGGCGATGTTGTACGAGAGCTCGCCGAACAGCTGGTAGGTGGTGCCGTCCACAGTGCCCCGCAGCGATTGGCCGAGGCCGGTCGCAGTGATGGCACGGTTGCTGCTCGAACGGGTGCCCGCCACCGAGCCACCGACACCGACCGCAAAGCCGCTCGGATCACGATAGCCGGCATAGGCCACACCACCCGTGCTCTTGACCCGGGCGGTGCCCAGCGATGCGAACTCGATGTCGTTCTGCGTGTAGGTGAAGCCCGCACCGACCTTGAAGCCATCCTTGGCATAGTCGACACCGGTCAGCACGCCGATCTGCTCGGTGGTGAAGCGGCTGCCGATGGCATCACCCTGCGCCACGCCCCAGGAGCCGACGCCGCGGAACCAGAAGGTGGTTTCGGCATCGCCGTTGGTGGTGGTCGCCGCCTGCGTGCCGCTGAGGGCTGCAAGGCCGGCATTCAGGCGATCGAAGGCGGTGTCACGCACCACTCGCGTGTCTTCCATCGCCACCCGGCGCTCGGCGCTGTGGATCTCGCCCGAGAGCTGGCTGAGCGCGGTCGGCAGGTTGGCGCCTTGCGTGAACAGATCGAAGAACGGCTGCGGATTGTAGCCGGCAGCAATCGCCCGGTCGAATGCCCGTGCCACTTCAAGCGCGTTGCCCCTGAGGCCAGCGCCCCCTGCTGCCGCCAGCGAAGCCGGCGCCAGTGCCACGCGGACCATGTTGCCGGCATAGCTCACCATCGGATTGAACCCGGTGCCGAAGCCGCCGAGGCCGGTCACCGACGAGAAAGTGCCCGTCAGCGCCGATGCCGACAGCACGGTATAGCCGGTGCCGAAGGTGTAGGTGCCCGGTGCAACCGAAAGCGCCAGCGTGCCGGCAAGCGATGCCGCACCCGTTGCAGTGATCCGATCCGCCGCTGCCGGCGTGATCTGCGCGGCATAGGTCGACCCCGCCTGGAAGGTCACCGGCCCGGCCACCGACAGCGTGCCGACAGCGCCATTGCCCGGTGCCACGGTGGCACCCGACTGTGCGACCAGCCCGCCGACTGTGCCGGCGCCCGACAGCGTGGCACCCGAAGCGACCGTCACCGTGGAAGCGCCGATCGAGCCGCTCACCCGCAGTTCGCCGACGTTGACGGCGGTAGCGCCGGTGTAGGTGCTGATGCCGGAGAGCTCGAGACGCGCACCCCCGATCTTGGTGACGGTGCCGCTGCCCGAGATCACCCGGGCATAGGTGCCATCGACCGTCTGATTGAAGGTGAGGTTGGCGTTGTTGAGAATGTTGCCCGTGCCGAAGCTCAGCGAATTGCCGATGAGCGAGCCGCCGGTGATGATCGTGCCGCCCTGATAAACATTGTTCCGCGTGAGCAACAGCGTGCCCGAGCCAGTCTTGGTCAGGCTGCCCATGCCACCGATTTCGCCGCTGAGCGTGACGTTGAACGCGCCGCTGTCGATGGTGGCACGCGACGTCAACTCGAGACGGTTGGCGATCGCCAAGCCGTTGACCCCCGCCGCCAGCGTGGCGTTGTCGTTGATGGTGATCTCGCCGCGGCCCGCTGCGGTGTTGGTGCCCAGCGTCACGGTGCCGGCATTGATGCCGAGGCCGTTGAACTGGTTGTTGCCGTTGAGGACCAGATTGCCGAGCGTCACATGGCTCAGCGACCCCGCACCACCGATGTTGCCGTTGAGTGTGAACACATTGCCATTCGAAGCGATCAGACCCGTTGCGGTCGTCTCGATGCCATTGGCGATCGTCACATTGCCGCCAGCGGCAAGCGTTGCGAGATTGTTGATCGCGATGTCGCCGATGCCGGCCGCCGTGTTGGTCCCCAGCGTCACGGTGCCGGCGTTGATGCCAAGGCCATTGAAGCCGTTGTCACCATTCAGCACCAGGTTGCCCAACGTCACATGGCTCAGCGATCCCGCCCCGCCGATGTTGCCATCGAGCGTGAAGGTGAAGCCGTTTGACGCGATCAAGCCGGTATCGGTCGTCTCGATGCCATTGGCGATCACCAGGCCATCGACTCCCGCCGCCAGCGTCGCCAGCTCGTTGAGCGCGATATCACCGATGCCTGCGGCGGTGTTGCTGCCCAGCGTCACGGTGCCGGCGTTGATGCCAAGGCCATTGAAGGCGTTGTCGCCATTGAGCACCAGATTGCCCAACGTCACATGGCTCAGCGAGCCCGCGCCCCCGATGTTGCCATCCAGGGTGAAGGTAAAGCCGTTCGATGCAATTAACCCGGTATCGGTCGTCTCGATGCCGTTGGCGATCACCAGGCCATCGACTCCCGCCGCCAGCGTCGCCAGTTCGTTGAGCGCAATGTCGCCGATGCCGGCAGCGGTGTTGCTGCCCAGCGTCACGGTGCCGGCGTTGATGCCAAGGCCATTGAAGGCGTTGTCGCCATTGAGCACCAGATTGCCCAACGTCACATGGCTCAGCGAGCCCGCGCCCCCGATGTTGCCATCCAGGGTGAAGGTAAAGCCGTTCGAGGCAATCAGGCCAGTATCGGTCGTCTCGATGCCATTGGCGATCACCAGGCCATCAACCCCCGCCGCCAGCGTCGCCAGTTCGTTGAGGGCGATATCACCGATGCCTGCGGCCGTGTTGGTCCCCAGCGTCACGGTGCCGGCGTTGATGCCGAGGCCGTTGAAGGCATTGTCGCCATTGAGCACCAGATTGCCGAGCGTCACATGGCTCAGCGAGCCCGCACCACCAATGTTGCCATCCAAGGTGAAGGTGAAGCCATTCGATGCAATCAACCCGGTATCGGTCGTCTCGATGCCATTGGCGATCACCAGGCCATCGACTCCCGCTGCCAGCGTCGCCAGTTCGTTGAGCGCGATGTCGCCAATGCCCGCTGCGGTGTTGCTGCCCAGCGTCACAGTGCCGGCGTTGATGCCGAGACCATTGAACTGGCTATCGCCATTCAACACGAGATTGCCGAGCGTCACATGGCTCAGCGAGCCCGCGCCGCCGATGTTGCCATCGAGCGTGAAAGTAAAGCCGTTCGAGGCAATCAGACCGGTATCGGTCGTCTCGATGCCATTGGCGATCACCAGGCCATCGACTCCCGCCGCCAGCGTCGCCAGTTCGTTAAGCGCAATGTCCCCGATGCCGGCCGCCGTGTTGCTGCCCAGCGTCACGGTGCCAGCATTGATGCCGAGGCCATTGAAGCCGTTGTCGCCATTGAGCACCAGATTGCCCAGCGTCACATGGCTCAGCGAGCCCGCACCACCAATGTTGCCATTCAGCGTGAAGGTGAAGCCGTTCGAGGCAATCAGGCCGGTGTCGGTCGTCTCGATACCATTGGCGATCGTCACATTGCCGCCAGCCGCGAGCGTCGCCAGCTCGTTGAGTGCAATGTCGCCGACGCCTGCGGCGGTGTTGGTCCCCAATGTCACGGTGCCGGCGTTGATGCCGAGGCCGTTGAAGGCGTTATTGCCATTAAGCACCAAATTGCCCAACGTCACATGGCTCAGCGAACCCGCACCGCCGATGTTGCCGTTCAGCGTGAAGGTGAAGCCGTTCGATGCAATCAACCCGGTGTCGGTCGTCTCGATGCCGTTGGCGATCACCAGGCCATCGACACCCGCTGCAAGCGTCGCCAGTTCGTTGATCGCAATGTCGCCGGTGCCCGCTGCCGTGTTGCTGCCCAGCGTCACGGTGCCGGCGTTGATGCCGAGGCCGTTGAAGCTGTTGTCACCGTTGAGCACCAGATTGCCCAATGTCACATGGCTGATCGACCCCGCCCCGCCGATGTCGCCGTTGAGCGTGAAGACATTGCCGTTCGAAGCAATGAGTCCGCCACCCAGGGTGGTGATCGCATTGGCAAGCACCAGCCCGTCAATGCCAGCGACGAGCGATGTGCCATCTGCCATGACCAGCGCGCCACCGCCGAGCGACGTATTGCTGCGAACTTCAATCGATCCGAAGTCGAGCGCCGTACCGCCAGTGTAGTTGTTGCCGTCTCCTGAGAGAATGACCGTGTTCAAGCCCAGTTTCGACACCGAGAGAACGCCGATGATGTCCGTCAACGCAAGGTCGAACAGCAAAGGGCTGCTGGCGAGATCGACGTCGAAAATCAGCTGGCCATTCGTGATTTCGGTAAAGCCTGCATAGCTTGCCGGCGACGTCACGGAGAGCGTGCCGCCGTTCTCGGCGACTATATCCAGAACCTGCGCGGAGGCCGTCGCCGAACCCAGCACGGTGCCAGCCAAGATCGCACTCGTGATAGACAAACCGCGCATCATGCGTCGGACATTCTTGCTACCGCCACTTCCCGCGATAGCCGGAGCGAATTCGCCAACACCGAGCGTCTTCTTCATCATAATAAAAAGCCCCAAGAAACTTTACCAACCACGACCGGCTGTTAAGATGGCTAAATACCGATTACGCAGCCAAAATCAAGCAGTTTGCGGCAGGTTGTATCGACGTTTCTTCTCACGCCGGGGCGGGGACAGTTTATTGTTAACCGGCGTCAATCTTTAGTCATTCAGTTCGTGATTCAGGTGGAAGGCACGTGCGCCAGGCTCGAATGATCAAACCAAGTTGATATGAGGTTCGCACCATGATCGCGCAAGCCAGTTGAAGCAGCGAACCGGAAAGCGGAGAGTGAAGTGCCGTTGGGACCGGCCGCCGATCTGAACAAATTGCCTTCGAACACCACCGAGAAGCGCCGCACCGTCATCGTCAGCGGGTCTCGGACACTTCGCCTGCGCCCCAGCACTTGCAAAGGCCGATTTCCTTGTCCCTCAAGTCGCAAGGCTGTGAACCGGAGTAGAATAACGGCACCGACGCACATTTTGATGACACGGATTGCTTATCAACAACTTGCGGCCAATTTCGCACGTTCGGCACACAAAAAAATGGCCCGGAAGTCGCCTTCCGGGCCAGTCGGTTTCCTTGGGGAGGAACCTCGGGGGGCGTGGACCGAGCGTTGCCGGTGCGCCGATTTCGTGAAGCGCCGCTGCGCTCCTGCCAACCGTAATGCACAGAGCGTGCCAACTGGCCGGCCTAGGCAGCGGCGCAGCAACCAATGCGGTCCACTGCTTATTTTGGTTGCAGTGCAGCAAAGCTGTTCAAATTTTGGGCAGTTCAGCCCAGCGCTTCGATCGCTGCCCAATTCTCGACCACAGATGCAGCCCCCAGCGCAATCAGTTCATCGGCGCGCGTGAAGTTGCGCACATCGACATGGCCGATCGCCGGTGCCAGTTCGATGTCGGGCGGGTCGAGCGCCAGCGATTGCCGCGCCAGATGCGCCATCACCAGGGAAATTCCGGCGCGCCCCACCCGGAACGGCGTCAGCACCCGCTTCTCGGGCGGCAGCGCCGCCAGTGCGCGGCGTGCATAATCACCCTGCAGATTGACCGCGAGCACCGGCGCCTTGCTCATCGCCCGCACGGCCGCCACCGGCACCGGCGCCACCACGCCGCCGTCGACCAGCACCATGCCGTCGCGCCGCACCGGCGGAAACACGCCCGGAATAGCGATCGACGCACTCACCGCATCGACAATCGATCCCCGCCGGATCGACACCGCCTCGCCCGAAATCAGGTCTGCGGCCACCACCGCCACCGGCATGAACAGCTCCTCCAGCTGCGTGCGGCCGAAGTGCAGCGCCAGCTGCCGCCGCACCCCGCGCCCGCCGAGCATCGAGCCCCTGCGCAGGTCGACATCGATGAATTGCATCACCGTTCGCGCATTGGCGCCGCGCGCGATCTCTTCCAATATGTTGAGCCGGTGCGCCGCCAGGCAGACCGCAGCCACCGCCCCGATCGAGGTGCCGCTGACAGCGTCCACCGTCACCCCGCGCCGCTCCAGTTCGCCGAGCACGCCGATATGCGTCCAGCCCAGCCCGGCGCCACCGCCGAGCGCCAGCGCGAGCCTCACAGTTCCGCAAGCAACGCCCGCGCCGCCGCCTCATCCTCGTCGAGCACCATCACCCGCACCCCCGAAACGCCGCTTCCGATCAGCGAAGCAATGCCGGCGTCGAACACCACCGCCTCGATCCCGCCGGCCTCCAGCCGCATCCGCATCATCTCGGCCGCCATCGGGTCGAACAACGTGTCGAGCGTCACCAGCGGCATCAGCGCCGCTGCCGCAGGAAGCGCACATAGAGCAGGCCGTTCACCACCAGCAGGATTCCGGCAAACAGCGCCTGGGTGCTGCGCGTCAGTCCATCGGGATAGATGATCGGCGTGAGATACCGGTCGATGAAACCGCCCGAATAGCCCGCCTGTCCCGCTGCCTCGCGCAGTTCCACCTCCAGCGGCGTCAGCGGGCACACCCCGCCCGATAGCTCGATCCACACGCCCCATGCCAGTGCCGGCAGGTGCAGCCCCACCAGCCACGGCCAGCGCACCAGCAACGCCGCGCCGAACAGCACGAACAGGATGAAGGCGAAGTGCACCACCATCACCGCATCGGCTGCCAGGGCCGGATTCATCGCGGCCACAAGGCGCCATCAGCCTCAACCATAGGGCAGTACGGTTGGCGGCCGCACCGGCAGCCCATCGATGCTGCGGTCGCGCGCCTGATACTTCAGCAGCCGTTCGGCGGCATCGTCCTGCGCATGATACTTCCTCAGCGTCTGCCGCTCGGCGTCCAGCGCCATGCGCGGCACCGCCCAGCCACAGCTCTCCTGCGTGCTCTCCACGACGATATCGAAAATCTGCCGCACGCCCGGCTCGATGGTGAAATGCGCCGCCAAACCATGCCAGTCATCGTCCTGCGGCAGCACCGGCCGCCCGCGCCCATAAATCCGGTAGATCAGCGCCGTGCGGTCGAACGCGCAGAACATGATCGTGATCCGCCCATCGGCAAGCAGGTGCGCGTTCGTCTCGTTGCCCGAGCCGCCATAGTCCAGATACGCCACGCGGTTCGGCCCCAGCACGCGGAAACTGTGCATGCCCTTGGGGCTGAGATTGATCCGCGCGCCATCCGCCGCCGTCGCCACGAAGAACACCGGCTGCGCCGCCACCCAGGCAGCGCGTGCGTCGTTCACATGGTCGGAAAACTCAGACATGGCTCAAGCTGCCGTGCCCCCCACGGTCAGCCCTTCGACCAGCAGCGTCGGCTGGCCCACACCGGCAGGAACGCTCTGCCCGCCCTTGCCGCACATGCCCACGCCCTCGTCGAGCGCCAGGTCATTGCCGATCGCCTTCACCCGCGTCAGCACATCGGGGCCGTTGCCGATCAGCGTCGCCCCCTTCACCGGTGCCCCCAGCCTGCCGTTCTCGATCTTGTATGCCTCGGTGCACGAAAACACGAACTTGCCGCTAGTGATATCCACCTGCCCGCCGCCGAAGCTCTTGGCATAAATGCCGCTCTTCACCCCGCGCAAAATCTCGCCCGGGTCCTCGGTGTCACCCATCATGAAGGTGTTGGTCATCCGCGGCATCGGCGCATGGGCAAAGCTCTCGCGCCGGCCATTGCCCGTCGGCGCCACGCCCATCAGCCGCGCGTTCAGCCGGTCCTGCATATACCCTTTCAGGATGCCGTCCTCGATGAGCACTGTCCGCTCGGTCGGCGTGCCCTCGTCGTCGATGGTCAGCGAGCCACGGCGGTTGTCGATGCTGCCATCGTCCACAACCGTCACGCCAGGTGCTGCCACCCGCTCGCCCACCCGGCCCGAAAAGGCGCTGGTGCCCTTGCGGTTGAAATCACCCTCCAGCCCATGCCCCACCGCCTCGTGGAGCAGGATGCCCGGCCAGCCCGGCCCGAGCACGACCGTCATCTCGCCCGCCGGCGCATCAACGCTCTCCAGGTTCACCAGCGCATTGGCGAGGGCGATGTCGATCGCCTCGTTCCACTTGCCCGGCTCGAAAAGCGCATCGTAGAGATAGCGACCGCCCATCCCATGCACGCCGGTCTCGCGGCGGCCGTTCTGTTCGGCAACAATCTGCACGTTCAGCCGCACCAGCGGCCGGATATCGCGCAGCCGCTGCCCATCGGCACGCACGATCTCGACCACCGACCAACTGCCGATCAGGCTTGCCGAAACCTGCACCACCCGCGGGTCGCGCGCCCGCGCCGCCGCGTCGATCGTCTGCATCAGCGCCACCTTGCGGGCGAAATCCACACCATCGAGCGGGTTGGCATCGGTGTAGCGCCGCGCATTGGTCCGCACCGGCGCGCCGCTCATCACCCCCGCATGGCCCGACTTCACCAGCCCCACCGTCTCCGCCGCCCGCCGGATCGCGGCATCGGACAGCTCATTGGCATGCGCGAACGCCGTCATCTCGCCCGCCACGCCGCGCAGGCCGAAGCCCTTCTGGCTGTCATAACTCGCCGACTTCAACCGCCCGTCATCGAAGCTGAACGATTCGGACACGGCATATTGCAGAAACAGTTCGCCGTCGTCGCAGCCATGCAGCGCATCGGCCACCAGCCGCTCGGTGCGGCCGGGGTCGAGCAGACCATCGCCATAGAAGTGCAGGGCAGGATCGGAGAGGAGACTGTTCATACCCCTGATATAGGCTCCAGCGCCCCGATCGCAATCCAGTCACCGAAGACAAATGCCGAGGCGCGACCTTCTGTGTCATCGCGTCAGGGCCCGTCACCGGCGTCCGATCCTGCCGCCAGGTCAGGCGATCGCCAGCCGCCGGCGCACCAGCAGCCCGGTCAAACCGAAGCCGATCAACAGTTGCACCCAGGTCAGCGGCTCGGGAACAGCCGCCTGCATGCCAGCACTGGCAAAGGCAGCACCGGCAAAGGCATCACCGGCAAAGGCAGCACTTGCAAAGGCAGCATCGGGCGCCTCGAAACCGGAGCGCGTCAGAAAGGCCGGACGCGGGCCGATGTCGTTGTTCTCGATCAGATTGTTGCTGCCACCGACAATGCTCATCCGCGTCACGAAACGGGCGCCCACGGCCGTGCGCAGCGTGTTGCGCGTGAAGATGCTGTCCACACAGGCGTAGCAGGCAATGCCCTGCGGGTGGCTGATCTCGGCGAAATTCCCCGACATCTGAATTCGCAGGCCGCCGCCGCGGTGCGGATCGAACGAGGTGAAGCCCTGGGTCGCACCATAGGCCGTGTTGTTCAATATGCGGATATCGGATTGTACCGGCTGCCCCGCAAGGCTCCACAGCTGCACGCAATCGGGGTGCGCGCCAGCTGATGGCCGTCCGCCCGTGCATGTATTGCGGCTCACCGTAACGGAATGGCTGTTGACGACGTTGAAGCCGTCGCTGGTCGACTTCGTCACCTGGTTCTGGCTGATCAACCCGTCACGAACCCCGCTGAAGCTGGCGCCTAGCCGCATCCCGGTGAACTGGCCACCGACCACGCTGGCACCAACGGTGTCGCGCACGAAGATGCCGCGCGCAGTCCCCTTGCCATTGCCGATAATAATGGGCCGAAGAAAATGGATTTCACTGCCGCGGTTTACAACAGCCGTCCCGCCGAACTGCCAATTCGCCTTGGAAGATCCGAACGTGCCACCAACAATGCGCAGATTGTGAACATCATCGATCTTGAGCCTGCCGGTGAACTTCGCGCTGGTGGCATCGATCGTCACCATCCTGGAGAAATTCCGGGCCCTGAGCGTGGTCGGACCGATCGTCCCGCGAAGGATGATCTTGTCGCCAGCCGCAGCCTGCTCAAAAACCGTGCGAAAATTCGCATTGGTCGCAGAATAGGTGGCCGCCATTGCCGAATACGGCAAGACTATAGATGCCGCAACTGCAGCAAGAATAAGTCGACTCATCACAATTCCCCAGAATTTGCGCAAAAACACATCGAACGGCGTCGTGTAACAGCAATTTCATTCGCACGAAACCGGTCGAACAATATGAATATTGCTGAAATCAACGACAATCCTGCTTTGGCCGTTGATCGGTGTTCTGGCAACGAGGCTGACGCGGTCGTTCGTTTGGCCGCACCGTTTCCGCGACGGACCGTTCACAACCTCGTTGAAATGATTTCGGACGCGCTTGCAGCGCTGCCGACGTCACCTCAGAACCGGCAAGCCAGCTCCCAGCTCTCACCCGGCCGATCGAGCGCGATTGTCGAGCAGCGATCGAGCGTGTCGCGTCCCACCAGCACCCAGGGTGACCGACCGCGCTTGCCCTTGCGGCTCGCGGTCACGGTGATCGCATCCTCGTCATCGGCCTCGGTCGAAGTGCCGGCGCGTGCCTCGGCGTCGATGCGCCTGGCTTCGGCTTCGGTGATCCGCACCGCGGCGTTGATGATCGGCAGGCCCATCAGCGTCGCCCCGTCGCGCGCCACCAGCCGCTGGAACGGCAGCGCCACACCGGGGAAGGGCCGCCACAGCCCCACCGCATTCACCCGCCGCACCATCCCGGCCGCAATCAGCGCTTCACCGGCGCGGGCGTTCAGAATCGTCTCGGGTGAATTGAGTTCGAGCGTCACCCGCACGTCCTGATCGCCAACTCGCGCTTCCATCGACGCCGAGCCCTTGCCGTCGCGCGGCAGCCGGTAGCTGCGCGCACCGGGCGCGTCGGCTCCAAGGCGGAACACCAGCCGATCGCCGCTCAGCGCCAGTGCCGACAATATGCCGTCCGCGTCGGTCGCGATCGGCTTGTCCACCCAGACCGTCGGCATCCGCCTCTGCTCATGGCCGCGCGGTGCCACCTTGACCAGGTTGAAGCGGACTGTCGCTTCGCCGGCAGGGAGCAGCGCATTCCTTATCTTCTGCTTGCCGAGCAGCGGGAATATCTTCAGCTTCGCGCGCTGCGCCGGCTCGAGATTGAGGATCAGCGCCGCATCGAAGCCCAACGCCAGCCGGGCGCGCATCGGAACGTCCTTCACCACGACGTCGGCATAGGGCTGGGCGCCCGGCGGCACCATGATATCGGCCGCCTGCGCCGATGAAGACAGCAGCATCGCCGCCGTCAGCACCGCCCTCAATGCGCGTCCCCGGCGACAGTGCCGGCTGCCAGCACGAACCGCCGATCGCAATAAGGGCAGTCGACATAGCCCTTCGCGTCCATCTGCATCCACACGCGCGGATGCCCATCGCCACCGCGCTCGTCGCCATCGCAGAACAGCCGCGAAGCGTTGGTGACAATTGTCTCGGGCGGCGGGATCACATCCATGCAAATCCCCTATCAACACGGCACGTCCGAGTCACGCGCCGCAGCAGCACGGCCGAACTGTCGCAGCGCAGCATTGCAACAAAGCTGCAATGCAACTGCCACGGTCCTGCAACCAAGTTCGTGCAACCGCCCCCTCATCCCGGCAAGCATGCCGGCCAACAGGGGGTTCCTCACTCATGCGTTCCATCTTCCTTGCGTCGGCGATGCTGCTTGCGCAGCCTGCGTTGGCCCAACCTGCGTTGGCCCAAGCTGCATTGGCCCAGCCTGCATTGGCCCAGCCTGCGCCGCAGCAAACCGCGCAAGCAGCGCCCGACACCGCAAACGATGGCCTCGCCGATGAAATCGTCATCACCGCGCAAAAGATCGAGCAGCGCCTTGTCGATGTGCCCGTCACCGTCACCGCCTATTCCGGCCGCACGCTTCGCGAGCTCGGCGTCACCCAGTTCGATCAGCTCTCGGCCTATGTCCCCGGCCTCAACGTGCAGGAACAATCCCCCAACAACCCCGGCTTCGTCATCCGCGGCATCACCTCGGACAGCGGCTCCTCGCAGGGCTCGCCCGCCGTCACTGTCTATCTCAACGGCATCGATGTCAGCCGTTCGCGCGGCAGCTATTTCGATCTCTACGATCTGGAGCGCGTCGAAGTCGTCAAGGGCCCGCAGTCGACGCTGTTCGGCACAGCCGCCGCCATCGGCGTCGTCTCGGTCATCACCAACAAGGCCCGTCCCGGCACCTCGGGGGAGCTGCGCGCCGCCTATGGCAATTTCAACCAGCGCCGCCTCGATGGCTTCGTCAACTTCGGCAACGACACGATTGCACTTCGCGTCGCGGGTGCCGTGAAGCTCCGCAACGGCGTCGTCCCCAACATCGCCGGCCAGCCGGGCTCGCAGACTCCGAACGGCCCGCGCCAGCGTGACCTGAACGGCCAGGACCAATATGGCGCCCGCGTCTCGCTGCGCTACACCCCCACCGATGCCTTCACCCTCGATGTGGTCGGCACCTATGATGGCCAGCGCGCACCGGGCACGGCCTTCACCAGCGGCACCTTTGCCCCCACCGGCGGCAACACCTCGCCCTACACCTTCGTCGAGGTCGCCGGCTCGCCGCGCACCGTCGAAGCACTCGGTGATGAGCTCGGCCTCGTCCGCAACGTCTATGATGTCAACGCCACCGCCACCTACAACACCGATGGCCCGTTCAGCTTCACGACCGTCGCCGGCTATCGCAACTTCGATTCGAACGAAGTCTTCGATGCCGATGGCACCCAGGCCTGGTATCTCGAATTCGGCGAGGATGCCCGCGGCGAGCAGATCAGCGCCGAAGGTCGCATCAACTACACCACCACCAACTTCCGCGCTTTCGGCGGCATGAACTATTTCTGGGAAAAGGGCTTCCAGCGCGTTCCGTTCAGCTCGGAGGAAGGCACCTTCCTCCAGTGCGCCGCCAACCTGATCCCCGGCCTTGGCTGCATCAACAACGCCACCGGCGTCGTCACCGCCGCCCAGGCCACCGCCCTGCTCACCGGCGGTCGCTTCACCACCCTGCCCTACAGCGCCGTGCTGTTCCAGAACGAGGCCGAAATCGACGCGCTGTCGTTCTTCGGCGATGCCACCTGGGTGCCCGTCGATGCGCTCGAGCTGAGCGTGGGCGGCCGCTACCTGATCGAAGGCCGGGACAGTGGCTTCTCGAGCAACATTCCCAACACCGTCATCACCGGCACGACGCTCATCCCCGGCGGCACGAGCACCGGCGGCGTGGTGCTGCGCAGTGCGGGGAGCAACAACGCCTTCCTGCCGCGCGCCAACATCCTGTTCCGCGCCACCGACAACATCAACCTCTACGCCACCTGGTCGAAGGGCCGCCGCTCGCCGGTCGTCAACCTCGGTGCGCGCCGCGTGAACGGCCAGGTCGTCAACAACGAGACGCTGATCGCCGCGGAAAAGACCACCAACTACGAAATCGGCGTCAAGGGCAACTTCGGCGCGGTCAACTTCAACCTCGGCGCCTATCTGCTCAAGTATCGCAACTTCCAGGTCAGCGTGCGCGAGGAGGGCAGCCCCATCACCACCACCCAGAGCGCCGGCAGCGCCACCAACAAGGGCATCGAAGCCGAGATCACCGCAGCGCTGGGAGACAATCTGAGCGTCTTCGCGAACGGCGCCTATATCGATGCCAAGGTCGATGACGATCCACGCTTCGTGGCCTTCTCGGGCGATCGCTTCCGCCTGCAATCGAAGTTCCAGTTCGCCGCTGGTGGCACCCTCACCCTGCCGCTCTCCGAGCAGGTCGAGTTCTACGCCACGCCCACCGTCACCCACCGCTCGAGCCTGTTCTTCGAGCTGCCCAACAACCCGGTCACCAGCCAGGGCCCCGTCACCCTCGTCAACCTGCGCGCCGGCTTCCAGCACCCCGAAGGCCGCTGGCAGATCACCGGCTTCGCCACAAACCTCACCGACAAGAAATATCTGCTCGATGCCGGCAACACCGGCGGCTCCTTCGGCATCCCCACCTTCATCCGCGGCCTGCCGCGGTTGTTCGGGGTGGAGGCGTTGTATCGGTTTTAGCGCAGCGCGGGCGAAGCGCAGCGCGGCGCGCGTTTAGCGCAAGCTAAACGCCGACTCGCGCAAGCTCGGCCAGCGAGGCGGACAGCTTCGCTGGCCGAACTCGTCTGACGTCAGGACGCGGCTTTGCCGCGGCCCTCTTGCTCTTCTTCCACGACCGCCACACACTCCCGCCACCAGCCGGAGCCCACCCATGCGCGTGATGGTCCTCGTCAAAGCCACCCCCGCCAGCGAAACCGAGTCGATGGACCCCAGCTGGGCCGCGCAGATGATGGCCGCCATGGACCGCTACAACGCCGATCTCCGCGCCGCCGGCATCCTCGTCATGGCCGAAGGCCTCAAGCCCAGCGCCCACGGCCAGCGCGTCACGATCGACGGGGACAGCCGCACGATCGTCGAAGGCCCCTTCCCCGATCCGGAAACCCTCGTCGCCGGCTTCTGGATCTGGGAGGTGGAGACCATGGAAGAAGCCATGGCATGGGCCATGCGCTGCCCCAACCCGATGCCGACGAGCAGCCAGATCGAAGTCCGCCCCTTCTACTGAATCAGATCAGCCAGAGCGACTGCAACTCGCGCACCATCCCCAGCGGCAGCGCGTCGTCATCCCCCGCCGCCCCCAGGTCGGGCGGCGCATCGGCCGCCGCCAGATACCGCCACCCCTGATGCGCCTTCTTCGGCACCGGCTGCACCGCGATCGGGCCGGGTGCCAGCCCGATCCGGCACTTCGTCCCCCAGGGCGTTTCCACCATCGCGAGCGACAGGATCGGCTGCCGCGCCACGATCCGGTGCTTGATGATCCAGAACAGCGACCCCCCGGCCAGCTCCTCGGCACGTGTCGGCATGTAGCGCGTCAGGCTCGCCGCTTCGGCGCCCCAGCGCTCGCCCTGCAACCGCGCCAGCGTCTCCACATCCGCGCAACCCACGGCAACCTTGGTCAGATGCAGCATCGGACCCGGATCACCCAAGGTATTCCACGCCCACCAGCGTCGCCAGGCCCAGAAACAGGAAGAAGCCCATCGAATCGGTGATCATCGTCACGAACACGCTCGAGGCCACTGCCGGATCGGCATCGAAGCGCTCGAGCGTCAACGGCACCATCACCCCCGCCAGCCCCGCAATCACGATGTTGAACAGCATCGCGAACGCAATCACCCCGCCCAGCACGGCATTGCCGAAAAACGCCGTCGTCCCCATCGCCATCAGCGCCGCCAGCGTCAGCCCGTTGAGCAGCGCCACCCTGATCTCGCGCCAGATCGTGCGCCGCGTGTTCGCCTCGGTCAGCTGGTTGGTCGCAAGGGCGCGCACCGTCACCGCCATCGTCTGGTTGCCGGCATTGCCCCCCACGCTCGCCACGATCGGAGACAGCGCCGCCAGCGCCACCAGCGCCTCGATCGAATCCGAAAACAGCCCGATGATCGTCGCCGAGATGATACCCGTCGCCAAATTGGTCACCAGCCAGCGCGAGCGCGTGCGATAGGTGGAGAACACCGGCTCGTTGATATCGCCATCGCCGGCACCCGAAAGCTTGAGCACATCCTCGCCCGCTTCCTGCTGGATGATGTGCACCACGTCATCGACGGTGATCACGCCCACCAGCCGGCCGCCGCCATCGACCACGGCGGCCGAAATCAGCGCGTACTTCTGGAACTGCAGCGCCACCTCTTCCTGGTCCATGTCGACCGGGATGAGCGTCTGCTCGCGCTGCATGATATCGGCGACGGCAATCTCGGGCGGCGTCGTCAGCAGCCACGAAAGCCGGATCGTCCCCACCGGCCGCCGTGCCGGATCGACAACGAAAATCTCCCAGAAGTCGGTCGCCGGGTCGGTCACCGCGCGCACATGCGCCACCACCTCGGCAATGCTCATCGTCTCGGGCACCGCCACCAGCTCGCGCTGCATCAGCCGCCCGGCCGATTCCTCGGGAAAGGTGAGCGCCGCTTCGATATCGGCACGGTCGGCCGGCGCCAGCGCATCGAGCACCTCGCGCTGCTCATCGGCCTCCATGTCCTCGATGATCGCGACCGCATCATCGGTGTCGAGCCGCGTCATCACCTCGGCAACTTCGCGCGCACTCATCTCCGCGAGCACATCGTCGCGCACATAATCATCGAGCTCGGCAATCACCGCCGCATCGAGCGCATCGCCGATCGCCATCGCCAGCAGCCCGCGCGTCGTCTCGGGCACCAGCGCAAACAGATCGGCGATATCGGCCGGGTGCAGCGGTGCCACCAGGGCGCGCGCACCTTCAAAGTCCTCGGCCTCGATGGCGGCGACCACCGAGCCGACAAAGCTGCCGCTCAGCCGCCCCTCCTCAAGGGCATCGCGTGGGCTCTCCGCCTCGTTCATGATCTGCGGATCCGCCATGGCGCCTGCATAGCCCGCGTGCCCCGCCGCCGCCACCCTTCCCCACCACCTGCGGCCCCGCTACACTGGCCCGCAGGGGGAACCACCATGACCGCCATCGCCCTTGTCGCCCTGCTGTTCTGCGGCACCGCCATGCTCGGCGGCTGGCTGGCCTTCCAGTTCTGGACCGGCGGCAAACCCTTCAGGGGCGCCAGCGCCGTCCACCTCATCATCGGCGCCGCCGGCCTCGAAGGGCTGGCCCTGCTGCTCCGCGGCGCGCCCGATGGCACTCGCGCCCCGCTCGGCGACCTTGGCCCCTATGCCGGCTTCGGCCTCGCCATCGCCTTCATGTCGGGCCTGTTCATTCCCCTCATCGCCAAGCCCCGCCCGGGTGCCGCCACACCCGCCATCATCGCCCACGCCAGCATCGCCACCATCGGGCTCGGCGCGCTGCTCATCTGGCTCATCCGCGCCTAATCGGGGTCGGCTTCCGGTCCTGGCACCGCCACCTGCATGCCGAAATTCCGTGCCTTGAACACATTGTCGAACGCCGCCTCGTCCACCGCTCCCTCCCAGCGCGACACCACGATCGTCGCCACCGCATTGCCGATGAAGTTGGTCAACGCCCGGCATTCGGACATGAAGCGGTCGATCCCCAGAATGAGTGCCATCCCCGCAATCGGCACGCTCGGCACGATCGACAGCGTCGCCGCCAGCGTGATGAACCCCGCCCCGGTCACCCCCGCCGCCCCCTTGGAACTGAGCATCGCCACGCCGAGCAGCAGCAGCTGGTCGCCCAGGCTCAGGTCGATGTCGGTCGCCTGCGCGATGAAGAGTGCGGCCAGCGTCATGTAGATATTGGTCCCATCCAGGTTGAACGAATAGCCCGTCGGCACCACCAGCCCCACGATCGGCCTGGGACAACCGGCGCGCTCCATCTTCTCCATCAAGCTTGGCAGCGCGGATTCGGAGCTCGAAGTCCCCAGAACCAGCAAAAGCTCGGCCTTCAGATAGGCAATGAGCGTGAAGATCGAAAACCCCGCCAGCCGCGCCACCACCCCCAGCACCACGATCACGAACAGCAGCGACGTCAGGTAGAAGGTGCCCACCAGCATCGCCAGATTGGCGATAGACCCCAAGCCGTAGCGGCCGATGGTGAAGGCAAACGCCCCGAACGCGCCGATGGGGGCGGCGCGCATGAAGATCGCCACCAGCCGGAAGAATCCCGCCCCCGCCGCCTCGAGCAGTCGCACCAGTGGTGCCGCCGGCGCTCCCACCGAGGCCAGCGCCACCCCGAAGCTGATCGCGAAAAACAGCACCTGCAGCAGATTGCCATCGGCAAAGGCACCGATGATCGTCTCGGGGATGATGCCCATCAGGAAGTTCGTGATCGTCTGGTCCTTGGCCTGGGCGGCATAGTCATCGACCGCCGCCGTCTCCAGCGTCGCCGGGTCGATATGCATTCCGCTCCCAGGCTGCACGACATTGGCGACCACCAGCCCGACGATGAGCGCAATCGTCGAGAAGAACAGGAAATAGCCAAAGGCCTTGCCCGCCACCCGGCCCACCGACCCCAGGTCGCGCATGCCGGCGATGCCCGTCACGATGGTGAGGAAGATCACCGGTGCGATGATCATCTTCACCAACCGGATGAAGGCATCGCCCAGCGGCTTCAGCGCCACCCCGGTCTCGGGGGCGAAATGCCCGATCAGGCCCCCGGCCACGATCGCCACCAGCACCTGCACATAAAGCTGCGCGTAAAGCGGCCGCCGCCTGGGCGCCGTTGCCGCTGATACCGTGATGCCGATGACCGATCTCCCCGCAATCGCGGCACATTGCTGGCGTTACAGTCGCCCCGCAAGGCCCCAGCCTTTGGCCGATTGCCATCGCAAACCGGCATGGTAGGAAACGCCATGCACGAACCCGCTGTCCAGCCAGAGTCGTCGCAGGCGCCGTCCACCCATTACCACCTCATCGATCTGCTCCGCGGCCTTGCAGCGCTCGCCATATTGTTCTGGCACTATCAGCACTTCAGCCTCACCGGTCCAACCGACGTCGTTTCGCCCGCAGAGCTTGCGCGCCAGCCGCTCGCCGGGGTGTTCGGGCCGCTCTATGTCCATGGCCATCTGGCAGTCCAGTTCTTCTGGCTGATTTCGGGCTTCGTCTTCGCCACCGTCTATGCGCATCGCGACACCTCGACCCGGGCGTTCGCGCTGGCGCGCTTTGCCCGGCTCTACCCGCTGCACCTCATCACGCTGCTGGTCGTCACCGGGCTGCAGGCGGTCAGCGTCGATACCACCGGCCAGTTCCAGATCTACGGCAACAACGATCTCCGGCATTTCCTGCTCAACCTCGGCTTCGTCTCGGCCTGGGGGCTGGAGCGAGGCTATTCCTTCAACGCTCCGATCTGGTCGGTTTCCATCGAGCTGCTCGTCTATGCGCTGTTCTGGGCCATCCGCCGGCCGCTGTTCCGCCTGGGCCTGCTCGGCCCGGCTGTCCTCACCGCCGTCTTCCTGCTCGGCGTCACCCTGAAAGCCGGCGGGCCCTTCTGGGCGTGCGGGCTCTTCTTCTTCGCGGGCTGCACCGTCAGCGTCTTCCACACATCGCATCCCGGCTGGAAACAGCCCGCAGTCGCCGTCCTCGCCGCCGTAGTGGCGCTCATGCTGGCACAGCGCCTGCCGGCCCAGGCCATCGCCGCGGCCATGGCCGCAAGCCTCATCCTCGCCGCCTGGGCCGAACAGTTCGTCAACCGCGGCACCCACAGCTTTCCCCGCGGCCTCGGCTGGATCGGGGACAACACCTACAGCCTTTATCTCTGGCACATCCCCGTCCAGATCGTCCTGCTGCTGGCCATCTCCGACAAGGCAGTGTTCGCCACCCCGGCGTTTCTCATCGCCTGGCTCGTCGGCATGATGGCGCTCTCCCGCGCCTCCTTCCTCTTCATCGAAAGCCCGCTGCGCCGTCGCATCACTGCCCGTTGGTCCGCCTCAGGGTAACAGCAGCGACCCATCCCCATAGCTGTAAAACCGATACCCGTGCTCGATCGCATGCGCATAGGCCACCCGCATTACCTCGGTGCTCATCAGCGCGCTCACCAGCATGAACAACGTCGATTTCGGCAAATGGAAATTCGTCACCAGCCCGTCCACCGCGCCAAAGCGATAGCCCGGCGTGATGAAGATGGCGGTATCCCCCGAAAACGCCCCGATCCGCCCGCCCTCTACCGCCGATTCCAGCACCCGCAGCGAGGTCGTCCCCACCGCCACCACCCGGCCACCGGCCGCCCGCGCCGCATTCAGCCGCGCCGCCACATCGCCCGGCACCTCGCCCCATTCGCTGTGCATCACATGGTCTTCGGTCCGCTCGGCCTTCACCGGCAAAAACGTCCCCGCCCCCACATGCAGCGTCACCACCTCGCGCCCCACACCGCGCGCCGCCAGCGCCGCCCAGAGTTCGGGCGTGAAGTGCAGCCCCGCGGTGGGCGCCGCCACCGCGCCGTCCTTCGCCGCATGCAGCGTCTGGTAATCCTCGGCATCGCGGTCATCGACCGCGCGCTTCGAGGCGATATACGGCGGCAGCGGCATCACCCCCGCCGCCATCATCGCCGCCTCAACGCCATTATCGGCCTCGAAGCGCCACAGCACCGCCCCCTCGGCGCCCATCTCCTCCACCACGCCAAACAGTCCGGACCCGAAATCCACCCGGTCCGCCACCGCAAGCCGCCGCACATTCTTTACAAACGCCCACCAGCGCGCCGCCCCCTCGCGCTTGTGCAGCGTCACTCCCACCGTCGCCTCCCCCCGCCGCCCCCTGAACTGCGCCGGGATCACCCGCGTATCATTCACCACCAGCACATCACCCGGCTGCAACCTCGCCGGCAGATCGCGCATCACAAGGTCGGCAAGCCCGCTGTCGCGCACTTCGAGCATCCGCGCCGAATCCCGGGGCGATACGGGCCGCAATGCAATCCGTTCGGCCGGCAGTTCAAAGTCGAAATCACTCACAAGCATGGCGCGGCTCTACGGTGAAATTTCACGAACGAAAATGCGAAAAAACAAAGCAAAACGACGGAGCCCATGCCGCCCCGGCGCCGTTGCTGCCGCTCGGCCCAAACCAGCCACGGATGCGACGCCAACGCTTCCTTACCCAGACAAGAGATATGCGCTACTTTACGAAACCGTCGGATTGTTCGGCACCTGCAAGGCGAGATGAACCATGTTCGACGAGTTCGGTTTTCCAGGCGACGTCCACCTGCTCGAGGCAGCGCCCATTCTTGCCACCTTTGTCTATTGCAGCCGGGCCGCCGAAGGCGTCGACGACGCCGCGGTGGACCACATCATCGAATGGTCGCAGCGCCGTAACACCTCTCGCGATATCACCGGGGTTCTGGTGTTCGGCAGTGGCGTCTTTTTCCAATGGATCGAGGGGCCACCGGTCCAGGTCGAAAAGTTGATCGCAAGCCTGCATGGTGATTCGCGCCATCATGATGTCGTCGCGCTGGACCGGAGCGTGGAAAAGCGCGATCGCCTGTATCCGGACTGGCAAATGGAGCGGGTTGGAGCAGAGGACATTCGCACGGTGCTGCAGGACGCACTCGAAAGCAGCGAAGACAAGAGCAGCATCGCTGCTCTGCAACGAATCCTGCAGCACCTCGATTCAGGTTCGCTCGCTACAATCGGGCGGGTCTGATCCGGTCAGCAAGCCCGGGCCCTGAACTGCTCAATCTCGAAGACAGTCCATCTGCAGACCTGGTAGCGCTTCAGCACTTTCTGCTCGCGCCTGGCCAGAACATGAGGGCGAAAGGTCACGTGGAGCGCGTCTCCGGCGCAGTCACCCCCGGCCCAGTCACCCCCGGCGCAATCACCCCCGGCTCAGTCACCCCCGGCCCCGCCAGCCCCAGCGCCTTGCCGTCCAGTCCCAGCTCGCGCAGCAGATTGTCCACGATCGGCGCCTGCGCCCGGTAGCGCAGCGCCGCCGTCATCGCCGCATCGGCCAGATTGCCATCGCCAGCACCAGCACTGCCTGCGCCACCACCCCCGCCGCCGCCGCCAAGCCCTTCCACCTGCACGATCCTGATGCTGTCGATCGCCTCCATCGGCTTCGCCGCCTCACGGATGATCTCCGGCAGCACCTTCAGCAGTGCCAGCTTGGTCTGCATCGAAACCTGCTCGTCCGAAAGCAGGTTGGCGGCTTCGTTCAGCGCCTTTTGCCCCTGCGCATCCACCTCGAAGCGCGCTCGAATGCCCTCGGCGGTCAGCTTCGCCGCCTCGGCCTGGCCTTCGGCCTCCAGCCGCACCGCCTCGGCGCGGTTGCCCGCCGCCGCCTTCTCGGCCTCCGCCGCCACCTTGATGCCGATCGCCATGCGCTCGGCTTCCTTGGCCGCCTCGATCAGCTCGATCAGCTTGGCACGCTCGGCAATCTCGTTCTCGCGCGCCGTCACCACTCGCTCCTCGGCTGCCACAGCCTCGGCGCGCGCCTTGTCGGCCTCGGCCTTGGCCTGGCTCTCCTCGCGGCTCTTGTTCTGCACCGCAATCTGGCTTTCCTGCCGCGCGATCGCCACCGATTGCTCCTGCGCAATCCGCGCCTGCGCCACCGCCCGGTCGGCTTCGATCTGCGCGCCGTCCACCATCTGCTTGGCGCCGATCTTCGCCTGCTCGGCCTCGCGGCCCCGTTCCGCCTGCTGCTGCGCAATCTCCGCCGATTGCGCCGCCCGGCGGATCTGCAGTTCGCGCTCCTGTTCTATCCGCGCAAACTCGGTCTCGCGCTGCAAATTCAGCCGCTCGCGCTCGGCCTCGAGGTTCTTTGTCTCGATCTGCACCCTTGTGTCCTGTTCGATGTCGTTGCGCGTCTTGCGGCGCAGCTCGATCTGCTCGGTCAATTTGGTCAGCCCCTCGGCATCGAAGGCATTGTTGGCGTTGAAATGCTCGATCGACGTCTGGTCGAGCCCGGTCAGGGATACGCTTTCCAGCTCCAGCCCATTCATCGAAAGATCGGCCGAAGAAACCTGCTGCACCTTCTGCACAAAGTCCGAGCGCTGCTCGTGCAGCTGGTTCATCGTCATCCCCGCCGCCACCGAGCGTAGTGCATCGACAAATTTGCCCTCGATCAACTCCTTCAGCGCTTCGGGGCGCATCGTCCGGTTGCCCAGCGTCTGCGCTGCCGTGGCAATGCTCGCCATGTCGGGCTTCACCCGCACATAGAATTCCGCCTTCACATCGATCCGCATCCGGTCCGAAGTGATGAGCGCATCGGAATTGCGCCGCTCCACCGGCAGCCGCACGGTGTTCATGTTCACCGGCATCGTCTCGTGGAGCACCGGCAGCACCAGCGCACCACCATTGATCACCACCTTCTCGCCACCGAAGCCCGTGCGCACGAAGCCGATCTCCTTCGATGCCCGCCGGTAGAGCCGCGCCACGATCAGCCCCAACACCAGCAGCGTGACCAGAATCACCAGCCCGCCACCGCCGAGCAGGATCAGCGCATCACCGCCGCCATCATTCACAGGCACCAGATCGTTCATCAGCCATTCCTCGCTTCGCCAAAGGGATCAGGGTCGACTTCCACCACGCGGAACACATCGCCCTCGCGCGCCACCAGCAGCAGTTCGGCGCGCTCGTCATGCTCGCCCGCCGCCGCCGGCTCCACCATCACGAAATGCGCCTGGCCATGCGCATCGGTCACGCGCGCCCGCGCCGGGCTGCCCGGCCGCGCCACGCCAACAACAATTCGCGCCCGGCGCCCGACAAGGCTTTCGAGGGCCACCGCGGTCGTCTCGTCACGCGGCAGGATCGGTGCGAGCAGCCGCCCCGCCAGTCGCGTGCCCGGCAGCGCCAGCACCGCCGCCGCCGGCACCGCCGCCACCCATGGCAGCACACCATCCGCCAGCGCCAGCGCCGCCTGCTGCAACGCCAGCCCGACCATCCCGAACACCGCCAGAAACACCACGAGCAGCATCAGCAGCGGCAACCGACCCGCATTCAGCCAATCGAGCCCGCCGCCCATCGCATCGGCATCGGCATCGGCATCAAGGCCGATCGCCTGCACCGCACCGACGGCAATCATTGCCACCAGCGCCAGGCTGAAGGCAACAACATCGCCATCGAGCAGAAAATCGAGCATCAGCACCCCTAGCGCCGATACAATAACAACCATCAGCCTGCCGGCAACCGAAACCGGCCGCGCAGTAACGCCGCAATCAAACTTGCAATATCACACCGGCAAAACGCGGCTCAACGCTCCGGCGGCACACCCGCGACAATCGCCGGAATCGGCGTGGACGGCTCCGCGGCCGGCGGCGGCGGCGGCGGCGGCGGCGGCGGCAGCGGCAGCTTGTCGCTCGCAAGCGAGGCCTTCACAATGCGCGTGGGGTTTTCCGGCGGCTCGCCCTTCTCGATGGCATCGACCCACTTCATGCCCTCGATCACCCGGCCCCAGATCGTGTAATTGCGGTCGAGCTTCATCACCGGCTGGAAGACGATATAGAACTGGCTGTTGGCGCTGTTCTTGTCCTGCGCCCGCGCCATCGCCACGGCACCTCGCACATGCGGCAGCTCGTTGAATTCCTCCTCGATGTCGGGAAGCTCGGAGCCACCGGTGCCGGAGCCCGTCGGGTCCCCGCCCTGCGCCATGAATCCGTCGATCACCCGGTGGAACACCGTCCCGTCATAAAAGCCCTGTCCCACCAGCGTCTTTATCCGCTCGATATGCTTGGGTGCCGCATCGGGCCGCATCGCGATCCGCACCCGGCCGCCATTCGAAAGGTCGAGCACGAGCACATTGGCTTCATCCACCTGTGCCAGCATGCCTGCAATGTTCGTCGGCGCCGTGATCTTGGGCAGCTTGGCCGGCGCTTTCAGGTCGGCCGGGTTGGGCTTCTGCGCCATGGCAGGGCCCGCCAGCACAAATGCCGCCAGAATGATCATTGCCTTGCGCATCATTCGCTACCCTTGCGTCCAATAACGTCGACGCGCGCGCGCACCTCGGCGGCCACCGCCGGGCTCACGAACTTGCCGATCTCGCCACCATAGATCGCAATTTCCTTGACCAGACGTGAAGCGATCGGCTGCAATGCCACATCCGCCATCAGAAACACCGTCTCGATCGCATTGTTCAGCTGCTGGTTCATGCCGGCCATCTGGAACTCATACTCGAAATCCGCCACCGCACGAAGGCCTCGCACGATCATGCTCGCCCCCTGCCGCTCGGCAAAGGTCATCAGCAGCGCATCGAACGCCACCACCTCCACGCCCGGAATATCCGCGGTCTCGCGCAAGATCTGCGCCTTGCGCTCTTCCAGCGTGAACATCGGCGATTTGGAGGGGTTGGTCGCCACGCCGATCACCAGCCGGTCGACCAGCTTGGCGCCGCGGCGGATGATGTCCATATGCCCGAGCGTCACGGGATCGAAGGTGCCGGGATAGACGCCGATGCGCGCCACCTCAGCGGTCCCGCTCGATGGCGAAGCGCGCGATGGCGCGCAGCAGATCGGCTTCCTGCCCGAAGCTCGCCAGATGCAGTATCGCCTGGTCGATGAGCATCTGCGCCTGCGTCCGCGCCCGCTCCAGCCCGAGCAGGGACACGAAGGTCGCCTTGCCGGCCTCCTCGTCCTTGCGAAGCGCCTTGCCGGCGGCGGCCTCGGTGCCCTCGACGTCGAGCAGGTCATCGGCAATCTGGAACGCCAGCCCCAGGTCGCGCGCATAGCCCCTCAGCGGCGTGCGCTGGCCATCGGCAATGCCACCCATGATGCCGCCCGCTTCGAGGCAGAAGCCGATCAGCGCCCCGGTCTTCAGCTGCTGCAGCCGCGTCACCGCGCCCAGATCATAGAGCGCATCGCCCGCAACAAGGTCCATCATCTGCCCGCCGGCCATGCCCATCGGCCCCGAAGCCGCCGACAGCGCCTGGATCAGCTCGAGCCGAACGAACGGATCCTCATGCGTCGCCGCATCGGCGAGGATGTCATACGCCAGATCATGCAGCGAATCACCGGCCAGCACCGCAGTCGCTTCGTCGAACGCCTTGTGCACCGTCGGCTTGCCGCGGCGCATGTCGTCATCGTCCATGCACGGCAGGTCGTCGTGGATCAGGCTGTAGACATGGATGCACTCGATCGCCATCGCCACCCGAAGGGCGCGCTCGCGGTCGACATGGAACAGGTCGCACGCCGCCACCACCAGCAGCGGCCGCATCCGCTTGCCGCCGCCGATCGCGGCATGCCGCATCGCCTCGAACAACCGCGCCCGGCTGTCCTCGGGCACCGGCAACAGCCGGTCGAAGCGCTGGTCGATCGCCTTGCCGATCGCGTCGAGCGCCGGTTTCAGCGTAAGCGAAGCCCCGGGCATCGTCTCAGCCACCGCCTGCCGGCGCATCGAACGCGCGCGTGCCGCTGGCCTCGCCGGAATCGCTCGCCACAATCGCCTCGATCCGTGCATTCGCCTGCGCCAGCTTGGCCTCGCAATGCGCCTTCAGCGCCTGCCCCTGCGCATAAAGCGCAATCGAATCCTCGAGGCTCGCCGCCCCGCTCTCCAGGCTGTGCACGATAGCCTCAAGCCGCTTCAGCGCGTCCTCGAAACTCAGGGTGCCCAAACTCTGGGCAGAAAGCGGTTCATCGGTCATGCCCGGTTTCTGGACGGGCCACCCCCAGCGGTCAAGCCCGGCAGCGGTCCAGCGCGCCAAATCGTGCGGAGGATCAGCATTATACCCGCGCCGCCAGAAACGCCGCGGCATCCGCCAGCACCGGCGCCCGGCCCCGGAACGGCTTCGAAAGCGCCAGCACGATGCCGACATGCCCCAGCCCGTCGTAGAACCTCGTTTCGGCCACCGAGCCCGCCGCCTGCAGCGCCGCCGCCAGGTTCCGCGCATTGTGCGGCAGCACCGTGTCGTCATCCAGCCCCTGCAGCAGCAGCACCGGCGGCCGCCCCGGCCCGGCAAAGCTGATCGGCTGCGTCGTCTTCAAGTCGCGCAGATGGCCGAAGGCGCGGTCGGCCGCACCATTGGGTTCGAACGGCAGAAAATCATACGGCCCCGCCAGCCCGACCGCCGCCTTGATCGGCGAGGCATCCCCCAGCCAGCGCCGGTCCAGCGCCAGCATCAGCGCGATATGACCCCCGGCACTGTGCCCCATCACCGCGATCCGCGCCGGGTCGCCGCCATGCTGCCCGATGTTGGCCGCCGCCCAGCGCACCGCCGCCGCCCCGTCCTCGACAAAATCCGGAAACGCATGCGCCGGCACCAGCCGATAGTCCGGCACCACCACGACATACCCGCGCGATGCCAGCGCGCGCGCCGCAAAGCCATAGTCCTGCCGCCGCCCCGAGGCCCAGCTGCCGCCATAGAAGAACACCACCACCGGATGCGGACCGGCAGCCTCGGGCGCATAGACATCGAGCGCCTGGCGCGGGTCCCCACCGAAGAAGATGTCGCGCCCGGTCTGCCGTGTGTCCCCGTCCCCCGGCGTCACCGCGTTGAGCCCGTTGAGCGCCTCGAACCGCGTGCACCCGGCCAGCGGCAGCGCAGCCGCCCCCAGGAACACCGCCCGGCGGCTGACCCTAAAGCCCGAGCGCATCGAGATCGGCCGTGACAGAGGCAAGTTCGGCATTGGCACTCACCTGTCTGATGATCGCATCGAGCGCGCGCACCTGCGCATCGGCGGCAGCTTCCTCACGCACGTTCACAAGAAAAAAGTCGGACGCGCCAGCCGAAAAGCGCCGCCGCTCCGCCACCGCCATGTCGAGCGCCCGCGCCTGCTCGTCGGCCGCCAGCGTCCGCAACCGCTGCGTCGCTTCCACTGCCACCGCGAGCTGTGCCACCTGGGCGTTGATCTGGTCCTCGAGCAGCCGACGGCGCTGGCGCTGCGCCTCGATCTCGGCATTGGTCTGCGCCAGCCGGCCGCGCGCCGCACCCTGCTGCAGCGGCAGCGTGAAGCTGAAGCCCAGCTTGCCCTCGGTCGGCGTCCTCGACGATCCGCCGCGCCCCTCCGGCCCGAGGTCGCGGCTGGCCTCCACCCTGAAGTCGAACTTCGGCAGAAAATTGTTGCGGTCGAGCGCCAGCCGGCTGCTCGACTGGCGGATGCGGATGTCGAGCATCCGCACATCGGGCCGCGCCGCCGCAATCGCCGCCGGGTCGAGCCCCGCCGCACCGCGCATCGGCAGCGGCGGCATGCTGTCCGGCAGACGCTCGGTGCCGACGATGATCGGCCGGCCATCGGCATCGCGCACATAGAGCGACAGCGTCGTTGCCGCCTGCGCCAGCGCCTGCTCGGATTGCACCACCAGCGTCTGGCGGCGCAGGATGTTCTGCTCGTTCTCGGTCAGCAGGATCCGCGGCCGCGCCCCTTCCTCCACCTGCCGCCGGAAGCCCGCTTGCCGCTCCTGCGCCAGCGCCAGCAGGTCGCGATACACGTTGAGCCGCAGCCCGCTCGCCACCCAGTTGATATAGGCCGAGAGCGCTGCCTGCTGCACACCGATGGCGATCATCAGCCGGTCCGCCTCGGCAATCGCCACATCGGCCTCGGCAAAGCTCCGCGCAAAACGCCGCTCGTCGATCGCCCGGTCGCGCAGCAGTGCAAACACCGCCCCCGCCTTCACCTCGCCGGCGCGGTTGGTGAAATACTCGTCCTCGTAGATCGGGAAGCGCCCCGAAGAGACACGGTAGCCACCATAGGCATAGCCGCCGTTGTCGGGCAGCGGCCGCGTGATCGTGGCGCTGGCAATCTGCCCGTCGTAAAACCCTGCCACGCGCGAGGTCGCATCGGCACTGAACACCGTGTCGAACGCCGCCTGCGCGCTCAGCACCCTGCCTTCGGCACCCCGCACCCGCGCCAGCGCCTCGAGCACCTGCGGCGCATGGAAGCGCGCCGAAGCCAGCACCTCCGCAAGCGTCAGCACCCCGGTCCTCGGCGCTGCCGCCAGCGCCGGCGCCGACGAGAGTGCAGCCGCCGGCGACGCCGGCAAAACTGCAGCCGCCGGCGGCGCCGGCTGGGCTACAGCCGATGTTCCGATCGCGAGTGCCAGCACCAATGCCTGCAACAAGGCCTTATCCGGCATTGCCACCCGCCGCCCGACCGCTCCCGCTCCCGCTCCCGCCACCCGGCGGCGAACCACCCGCAGCGCTCCCCGCCTCACTGCCCGATGTGAACTGCAGCGGGAAGTCGTTGAGCAGCCGCCACCATTCGAACCACACCTTCACCGTGTTCATCAGCACCCAGCCACGCACCGCAGCCCCCAGCCGCACCTGCGGCTCCCCGGGCCAGGGATCCCGGTCCGGGCTTTCCACCACCAGGATCCGGAACAGCCCGTTGGGTGACGCCGACACATCCACCGCCTTCACCTCGCCGTCGAAAAGCCCCTTCGCCACCGACGGCCAGCCTGAAAACTGGATCGCCGGCCAGCCCTCGAATTCCAGCCGCACCCGCCGTCCCGGGTGGATCAGCGGAACATCGCGGCCATCGACATACAGCTCGACCACCCGCTCGGTCTGCTCGGGCACGAAGGTCGCCAGCACATCGCCCGTGCTCACCACCGTCGCCGTGTCGATTGCCGACACGCGCATGATCCGCCCGGCCCGCGGCGCCGTCACCAGCTGCTGGGATTGGCGCCGGATGCCGGTATCGATCTTGTTGATCTCGGCCTCGCTGCCCGCGATCCGGCCCCGAAATTCGGCGACCTTGATCTGCGCCAGCTCCAGGTCGCGCCGCGCTGCCAGCCCCTCGTCGAAAAGCGTCCGTGTCCGCGCCACATCGAGCTCGGCGGTCCGCATCGCCGCGCGCGTCGCCTCGATCTCGGCCAGCCGCTGCCCGCGTTCCCCTTGCAGCCGCTCGAGCAGCTGCGGGTCCATGTCCACCACCCGCGCAATCGGGTCGCCCAACTCGACATAATCGCCATCGGTCACATACCAGCGGTCAAGCCGCCCGGGCACCATCGCGGTGATGTTGGTCTGCCGCGCCGCCGGGTCGCGCGCAATCACCGTCCCGCTGCCCGGTGCCGTCTGCACCCAGGGGGTGAAGGCCGCAAACAGGATGACGAACAGGATGCCCAGCCCCACCATCCAGCCGGTGGCGCGCAGCACGCGCGGCGGATTGATCGAAGCGAGCGTGGGAAACGACTGCGGGTCGGGCCGCAGCGCGTCGGTCACGATCGTTGTGCTCATTGCGTGTCCCCGCTGCGCAGCGCGTCGAACTGCTCCCAGTCGCCAACGATCTGCTGGTCCTGGCAGCCGATCCACAGATAGCCGTCGAGCCTGATCGCCTCGGGGCGGTTGCTGAAATACAGCACCGTTGTTTCCTTGCCATCGAAGTGCGCAAACACCTGGTCGAGCCAGCGCACCGGCACCGTATCGTAAAGCGGCGACAGCACCAGCACCTTGGGCCGCGCCAGCACGGCGGCCGCCAGCTTCACCTGCATCGTCTTGGCTACCGACAGCGGATAGCCCGTGAAGCTCATCCGCGTCTGCAGCCCATCCTGAAGCATCGAGATCCGGTCTTCCAGCCCCACCAGTCGAAGTGCGGCCAGCATCTCGGCCGGGTCGGAATCGGGGTCGGCCAGCTTCAGATAGTCCTCGATCGTGGTTTCCACGATGTTCGGGCGGTCGAGCACGGTGATGTCCGAGCGCAGCAGCAGCACATCGAGGCTGCCGATATCGACATCGCCGATCGCGATCAGCCCTGAATCGGGCTTCACCTGCCGCTTGAGCATGTTGGCGATGCGTCGCTCCATGCTCGGCACCCCCTGCGCCACTAGCCGCATGCCGCTGGGAATGCTGAAGTCGAGCAGGCACGGCCCCGTCGGCAGGTCGGTCACGACCCGCGCAAACACCAGCTCGCCAGATCGAACCGGGTCGACGAGCCGGCGTGTCGGCTTTCCGACCATCACCTTGCCCCCCGGCCGCGTCTCCTGCGGAATGCTGTAGAGCAGCGACAGCTCCTCGACTGTGGCCACCAGCTTGTAGAAATCATCGAGATAACCCGCCAGCTGCGAAATCCCGAGGAACACGCCCGACAGGATCAGCTCCGCCGCCACCAGCTGGCCGATAGAGATCTGCTGCTGGATCACCAGCCATCCCCCCAGCGCCAGCAACCCTGCCGACGCTGCCGCATAGAGGAAGTAGAGCGCCACCGTCTGCGGCAGCGTATAGCCATAGTGCCGGGCATGCGCTTTCACATAGCTCGCCGCCGCCGCCTCGGAGCGGTCGATGGCATAGGTGCGATGGTCCGCCGACTTGTAGAAGCCATCGGACGCACCAACGCTCTCCAGCCATTCTGAAGCGCCATATTTCTCATGGCTGAGCGCCATCGAGGATATCATGGCGCCGCGCCCCCACACCCAGAAGGCCAGCACCACCAGCAATACCACCACAACATTGAAGGCGAGAAACACCGGATGGTAGAAGCTCGTCACGATGAAGCCGACAAGCGCCTGCAGGATCAGCGTCAAGGCGCCGATCAGCAGCGTCGGCACCGCCTTCTGCACCGAGACGATCTCGAAAAAGCGGTTGAACAGCGAAATCCGCTGGCTGTCGGCAAAGTCGGGATTGGCGGCATTGATCGCGCGCAGCGTGATGTCGGCCACCAGCCGCGCCCCGAAACGGCGCCGGAACAGCTCCATCAGATGGTTGCGCAGCACCGCCAGCAGCGCCGACAGGCCCAGCAGGAAAAACAGCACGAACGCCAGCGTGAACAGCGGCACCGGCAGCGCCGTATTGGCCACCGAGTTGATCAGCACCTGCACCGATACCGGCGTCGCCAGCGAAAGCAGGCTGATGCCGAGCCCGTAGATGATCGCCAGCCAGAAGAAATTCTTCTCCGGCCCCAGCACCGGCCCGAACCAGGCAAATACCTCGCGAAGTGTCATCAACGGGGCATTTGAGGCGGCCATTGGTTTCCCGACTGAACTGGTTGTGAATTCCACGGCCTATGGTGGGAACCGATGTTCCATCCCGCAAGGCCCCACCCGCGATATTTTATTTCACAGCATCGGTCAGCCCTTCGGCGCAGGCGCGCGCACGGGCCGCGGTCCATTGCTGTTGTCCGCCACCACGCAATCGGTGCAGCGGATCACGCGCACGATCACCCGGTGTTTCGCCCCGGTATAGGGCCGCGCGACATTGCCCGTGATCTCGCAATCGCGGCAATCATAGATCGAAATGCCATGCGGAAAGCTCACTTCCGCGCGGTTGTCGATGAACCTGATCCGATCGAACCCCGTCTGCCCCTTTTTCGGATGGTTGAACCCGGCAAAGCCCTGCGTCCGCCCCCGTGCCAGGCTGTCGCGCACCGTGATGTCCGCCGTCGCCCCGCTCGGCGGGCTCCACAATTGCACGCAATCGGGGTGCGCACCGGGTGACGGATCGAAGTCATGGCACTCGATCCGCTCCACCAGCACCCGCTGTGCCGCCGCGATGTTGATGCCATCGCTGGACATCCGCTCGAAGCGCAGGTCGCGCGCCACCACATCTGTCGAATGCGAGATGATCAGCCCCTTGCGCGCATCATGGAACAGCCCGTCCCGAAACTCGACATGGCTCGAGCCCTTGATCATCGCGCCATAGCCCGTCTGCAGATCGCCACCCCCGGCGGAAGGAATGCTTCGCTTGCCGTCCGCATCGTACCGCGTCATCTCGGCGGAAGCGCCGCCATCGGGTGCAGCAGCGCGGGTGCCGCCGAACTGCCCGCCCACCACATCGATGCCCGAGGAGTCGATCAGGAACAGCCGCATCCTGGCATCCCCGGCTTCCAGCGTCAGCCGCGGCTGGAAGCGCTTGTCCTTGATCGTCACCCGGCCATAATCGCCCGGTGCAAAGCGCACGACATCGCCGGCGGCCGCCTTTCCGAGCTCGCGGGTCGCCGTTTCCGGCGTTGCCAACAGCACTGCGGCTGCAAGCATGGCGGCGATCGACATGGAATGATCCTCTCTTGCGCGCCCCCGGAACCACCGGAGATAGCCGGAACACCCCGATGTTTCAATGCAGACACATTTCAGTCGAGGAGCGCCAGCCCCCGCGCCACATGCTCCACCATCGCGCCGATCTCGTCCTCGCTGATGATCAGCGGCGGCGAAAGCGCGATGATATCCCCCGTCGCCCGCGCCAGCAGGCCCTTGTCGAACAGATGGCGGAACAGCAATTGCCCGCGTACCCCCGGTGAGCCCGGTCGCGGCGCCAGCTCGATCCCCGCCACCAGCCCAAGCGTGCGGATGTCGGTCACATGCGCGTGCCCCGCTAGGCTGTGCAGCGCCGCTTCCCAGGCCGGCGCCAGCGCTGCTGCGCGCGCGAACAGCCCCTCGTCACGATACACATCGAGCGTCGCGATCGACGCCGCGCACGCCAGCGGATGCGCCGAATAGGTATAGCCATGGAACAGCTCGATCCCCGGCGCATCCCCCGCCGCATCGATCAGCCCGTCATAAATGCCGCGCGCGCACGCCACCGCCCCCATCGGCACCGCGCCATTGGTGATACCCTTGGCGAGCGTGATCATGTCCGGCGTCACCCCGAAGGCTTCCGCCGCGGTCGCCGCCCCCAGCCGCCCGAAGCCGGTGATCACCTCGTCGAAGATCAGCAATATCCCGTGCCGTGTGCAGATCTCGCGCAGCCGCTCCAGATAGCCGAGCGGCGGCACCAGCACCCCCGTCGAGCCCGCCAGCGGCTCCACGATCACCGCGGCAATCGTGTCCGCCCCGTGCAGCGCCACCAGTCCCTCGAGCGCATCCGCCCGCTCGGCGCCATGCAACGGCTGGCCATGCGAAAACGCATTGCGCAGCGGATCATGCGTGCTCGGCAGATGGTCCACGCCCGGCAGCCCCGGCCCGAAGGCACGGCGGTTGGGCATGATCCCCCCCACCGACAGCCCGCCGAAGCCGGTGCCATGGTATCCCCGCTCGCGCCCGATCAGCCGCGTCCGGCTGCCCTCGCCGCGCGCCCGGTGATACGCCAGCGCGATCTTCAGCGCCGTATCCACCGCTTCCGATCCCGAATTGGCAAAGAAGATGCGGTCCAGCCCCGGCGGCATCAGCGCCCCCACCCGCGACGCCACCTCGAAAGCCAGCGGATGCGCCAGCTGAAAGGTCGGCGCAAAGTCCATCTCCGCCGCCTGCGCCTGGATCGCCGCCACGATCCCCGGCCGCCCATGCCCGGCATTGACGCACCACAGCCCGGCGGTGCCATCGAGCAGCTGCCGGCCCTCGGGCGTCCAGTAATGCATCCCCTCGGCGCGCGCGAGCAGCCGCGGGTTCGCCTTGAAATAGCGATTGTCGGTAAACGGCAGCCAGAGCGAGTCCAGGTCGTTGGTCCGCATCAGAGCAGCGCCGCAATCCGCGCATCGAGCTGCTCGGGCGTCGTCGTCGGCGCAAAGCGCTCGATCACCCGGCCATCACGCCCCACCAAAAACTTGGTGAAATTCCACTTGATCGCCTCCGAACCGAGCAGCCCGGGGGCCGCCTTCTTCAGCGCCTTCCACAATGGATGCGCAGCCTCGCCGTTCACCTCCACCTTGGCGAACATCGGAAAATCCACATCGAACTTCGTCGAACAGAAGCTGGCGATTTCCGCCTCGTCCCCCGGCTCCTGCGCCCCGAACTGGTTGCACGGGAAGCCGAGCACCGCAAAGCCCTTGTCCCGATACTTCGCGTGCAGCGCCTCCAGCCCCGCATATTGCGGCGTGAAACCACATTTCGAAGCCGTGTTGACGACCAGCAGCACCTCGCCCGCCCATTCGGCCAGCGTCGTCTCACGGCCATCGATCGTCTTCAGCGGGTGGGCGGAAAGGTCGGTCATTCATTCGTCTCCGTCAGGTTCAAAGCTGCGCTGAAATGGCGCCGGCACAGTGCCACATAGCGCTCGTTGCCGCCAATCTCGGTCTGCGCGCCCTCCGCCACCGCGCGCCCTCGCGCATCGATGCGCAAATTCATGATCGCCTTGCGGCCGCACGCGCACACCGCCTTGATCTCGGAAAGAACATCGGCAATCGCCAGCAACCCCTGCGACCCCTCGAACAGCCGCCCCCGAAAGTCCGTCCGCAGCCCATAGGCGAGCACCGGAATCCCCAGCTCATCGGCAATCCGCGCCGCCTGCCACACCTGTGCCGCGCCCAGGAACTGCGCCTCGTCGATCAGCACGCAATGCACCGTTCCCGCCGCATGCTCGGCCGCCACCACCGCAAACAGGTCGGTCCGCGCCCCGAACGGCGTCGCCGCCGCCTCAATGCCGATCCTCGATGCAATCACCCCCGCCCCCGCCCGGTCGTCGATCCCGGCGGTGAACAGCATCGTGTGCATGCCGCGCTCGCGGTAATTGAAGCTCGCCTGCAGCAGCATCGTGGATTTGCCGGCATTCATCGAGGCATAGTAGAAATAGAGCTTCGCCATGCCGGCTTGTCGGCGGGCGGACCGCAGCAGTCAACGGGGGGCGTCAACAGCATGGAACCAGTCATCATCCGCGCGGCAATCGCCGCCGAAGTGCCCGCCCTCGAAGCCCTTATCGCCGCCTCGGCCCGCGCGCTGGGCCCGCCCTTCTACACGGCTGCAGAAACCGAAGCCGCCATCACCCATGTCTTCGGCGTCGATTCGGAGCTGGTCGCCGACGGCAGCTACCTCGTCGCGACACGGGCCGGCGCCCTCGCCGGCTGCGGCGGCTGGAGCCGGCGCACAACACTGTTCGGCGGCGATCGCTACGCCGCCCGCGAATCGGGGCTGCTCGATCCCGCCACCGACGCCGCGCGCATCCGCGCCTTCTTCGTCGCCCCCGGCTTCGCCCGCCAGGGTGTCGGCGACGCCCTGCTGCGCGCCTGCGAACACGCCGCTGCATCGCATGGCTTCACCCGCACCGCCCTGATGGCAACCCTCCCCGGCGAGCCCTTCTACGCCGCCCGCGGCTATGTCCCGAGCGCGCCGGTCACCCTCGATCTCGGCGGCACACCGGTCCGTTTCGTGCCGATGGACAAGCCGCTTGCATAATCGCCTGTTGCCGGATTGTCACAATTCGTGACTGAATCGAACCTCAAGCGGCCCATGGCTTGCAATAATCCACCAATTACTCCCTGATTGTAGGACAGGCGTGACGGCTTGTGGCGGCATCAGACCGCCCCACCGTCAACAAGGGTTTGCCTGGGGGAAGGGAAAAAGTTGCTGTCAGTGTCATTCGGCACGGCAGTTGAGTTGGTGCACACGGGCTCGCCCGTGTGAACTTTTGTGTTTTCCATTGAGGGGCCAAAGATGACCGAACCGAAATTCCTGACAATCCAGACTGCAGCAATCCGCGGCGCCTCGCTCGCGGCGCTCGCAGTGGCAACCCTTATGGCCGCGCCGTCCGCCGCCGTTGCCCAGACCGTCGACACCGCACAGGCCGCACCCGACGATGCCGGCGCGCAGATCATCGTCACCGGCACCCGCCGCACCGATCGCACCGTCGCCGAATCCGCCGTGCCGATCGACGTTTTCACTGCAGACGATTTCAAGGCCCAGCCATCGCCGCAACTCGGCAACATCCTCAAGACGCTCATCCCCTCCTTCAACCAGAACCGCAACCTGCTCGGCGATGCTTCGGCCTTCGTGCGTCCGCCCAACCTTCGCGGCCTGCCCGCCGACCAGATCCTCGTCCTGATCAACGGCAAGCGCATGCACCGCTCCGCCCTCGTCAACGTGACCGGAGACGCGCTCAACGTCGGTTCGCAGGGCCCAGATCTGTCACAGATCTCCTCGCCTGCCGTGTCGCGCATCGAAGTGCTGCGCGATGGCGCCGCCGCCCAATATGGCTCGGATGCCATCGCCGGCGTCATCAACATCGGCCTCAGCCGTGCAGACAATGGCTACACCGTCGCTGCCCGCTACGGCCAGACCTATGAAGGCGATGGCGAGGATCTGCAGGTCACTGCCAACGCCGGCTTCAAGCTCGGCGAGGGCTTCATCAACGTCACCGGCGAATTCATCGATCAGCGCGTGTGGGACCGTTCGGTTGCCCGTCCGGAAATCGCACCCCTCGTCGCCGCCGGCATCACGCCGAAATACGCCACTGGCAACCGCCTCGGCCAGCCCGAGAACCGCGCCTATCGTTTCGTCCTCAACTCGGCGATCCCGGTCGGTGACGGCGAAGTCTATCTGTTCGGCAACTATGGCTGGCAGCGCCAGGGCAACGACTTCAACTATCGCCGCCCGCGCGGCGTCGTGGCGCCGGACATCCCGCTGCGCACCGGCACCGGCGTGCTCGGCAAGTCGATCTCCACGCCAGCCTATCTCGATCGCATCGGCACCGATCCGGTCAGCGGCCGCCCGATCTGGGATGCCGAAGGCCGCACCTTCGACGATGTCTCGGTCTTCCCCAACGGCTTCGTGCCCTTCTTCGAAGGCGTCAACGAAGACATGTCGATCACCGGCGGCTACAAGGGCGAGACCAGCTGGGGCCTCAAGTTCGATGCCTCGGGCAGCTATGGCCGCAACCAGATCCGCTATTACATGAGCGAAACCCTCAACCCGTCGCTCGGGCCGGATTCGCCCACCGATTTCTATCTCGGCAAGCTCGTCCAGACCGAATACAACGGCAACCTCGACTTCACCTACGAAACCGATGTCGGCTTCGCCAAGCCGCTGTTCATCGCGGCCGGTTTCGAGTTCCGTCGTGAAGCCTATGAAGTCGGCCTCGGCGACCGTGCGTCGTGGGAGCCGGGCATCTATGGCTCGCAGCTCGTGGAGCGCAACGACCTCACCCGCTTCAACGTCACCAAGCCGGTCGGCGCCAACGGCTTTCCCGGCTTCGGTCCGGATTCGGTCGTCGAAGGTGGCCGCAACAGCTACTCGGCCTATCTCGACTTCGAAGCCGATCCCGTCGAAAACCTGTCGATCGGCATCGCCGGCCGCTATGATTACTTCAACGATTTCGGCAGCACCTTCAACGGCAAGTTCACGGCGCGCTACGCCTTCACCGATGCCATCGCCATCCGCGGTGCCGCTTCGACCGGCTTCCGCGCCCCAACGCCGGGCCAGCAGTTCACCCAGAACGTCCAGACCGCCTTCCCGCAGGGCAGCCCGGTGCCGGTGGCCGTCGCCACCGCGCGGCCGGATTCGGCACTCGCGGGCTTTTATGGCGCGGTGCCTCTCACACCGGAAAAGTCGACCAGCTTCTCGGGCGGCTTTGTTGTCACCCCGGGTGGTGGCTTCAACCTGACGGCGGATTACTACAACATCCGCGTTCGGGACAGAATCGGGACAACCAGCAACGTCAACGTCACAGCCGCCGATCAGGTTTTGCTGGCTGCCGCCGGCGTGCCCAACGCATTCGATCTCGGACAGGTGAACTATTTCACCAACGGCTTCCGCACCAGGACACAGGGCGTGGACATCGTGCTGACGCATCGTACCAACAACGATCTCGGCAGTTTCAACACCAGCCTCGCCGTCAACTGGAACCAGACCAAGGTCACCGGGCGTGAAAACATAGCGCTTTCGACGCTGCGCCCGACCGACACCCGCGTGCTGGCGCTCATCGACAACACCCGGCTGGGCAACATCGAGGATTCCAACCCCCGGTGGCGCGCCGTTCTCTCCGAGAACTTCACCGCCGGCATCTTCGACCTGACTGCTCGCCTCAATTACTTCAGCAAGTTCACCACCTACTTCACCCCGGTGAACCCGCCCGCAGGCAGCACGCCAGCACAGGTCGCCGCCTTCCGCCAGCTTTACCCGGCCGCCAATCCGGCCGGCAACGTCGGGGAATGGGGCAAGGAGTTCGGCGCCGAAGTCAGCCTCGATCTCGAAGCCGGCCTCACCTTTGCTGAAAACTATCGCTTCGCCATCGGTGCCGAGAACATCTTCAACAACTATCCGGATGTCGAAACCCGCAACGCCTTCCCGTCGACCGGCGGCCAGGGCAACGGCTCGCTCTATCCGGGCTCTGCGCCGCTCGGCCAGATGGGCGGCTTCTATTATGCCCGCGTGCAGGTGAAGTTCTAGGCCCTTCGCCCGCAACACGGCTTGCACAACCGGGCGGCAGGGCTATCCTGCCGCCCGACTTGTTTTCACCACAAGAGAGGGGACCATCCATGAACAAATTCGCCATCGGCCTGCTTGCTTACGGCGCCGCACTCGGCCTCGCCGCACTTCCCGCCGCCGCTTCCGCCCAAAATGTCGAGAAGATCGGCACCGCCGGCGGCCGCATCCTCTCCGGTGCCAAGGTCAAGGCAAGCGCAGAAACCCTGTACCTGTCGGGCAACCTCGCCTCCCCCGCCACCCAGGGCGGCAGCGACTATGGGGACACCAAGGCCCAGACCGTCAGCACGCTCAACAAGATCAAGGGCCTGCTCGAAGCCCAGGGCTACAAGATGGCAGATATCGTCCGCATGGATGCCTTTCTCGTCGCCGCCCCGGGCATGGACGGCAAGATGGATTTCGCAGGCTTCAACGCCGGCTTCGCCGAGTTCTTCGGCACGTCCGAAAACCCCACCACCGTCACCCGCACCACGATGCAGGTCACAGCCCTTGCCGCTCCGCAGTTCCTTGTAGAGCTCACCGTCATCGCCGCAAAATAAGCCGCGCGTTGCCGGGGGATACAACGCCCCCGGCAACACTCATTCCTTGGGCAGCCGGTGCCCCATGAACGCCGCCAGCACCACGCCGAACCAGCTGAACATCATCAGCGTACCCCCGATCGGCGCAAACGCCGCAATCCAGCGCGGTGCCCCAAGAGCAAGCGCATAGAGATTGCCGGCGAAGATCAGGCTGCCCAGCGCCAGCCCCCAGGCGCATCGCCGCACCAGCAGATTGTCCTGCCACGCCAGCAGCGCGAACACCGCCGCCACATGCGGCAACTGGAAGATGACCCCGGTCATGATCCACTCGCGCGCCTGCACATCCTTGATGCCATGCGCTGCAAACGTCCCCACCGTCAGGCAGAGAATGGCATTGAAAGCGGCGATTGCCGGCAGGACCGAGGGTTTCATCCCCCGTTGATGCCCGCTCGGCCCCGCCGGCGCAACCGCCGCACTCAGGCGGCGGTCACTGCCCGCCGGCGGCGCATCGACGCGCCCACCAGCCCGAAGCCGGCAATCATCAGCGCCCAGCTGCCCGGCTCGGGCAACGCCCCCACCGTCAATTTTCCGCGCCCCAACAGTCCGTCCGAGCTGTAGACATAAAAGCCGTAGCCATCCCCGGCGAGCACCGAGAAATCGACGGTCCCGACCTGGAACACGCCGCGCGGGCCATCATTGTCCGAAAGCTGGGTCCGCTGATCGTTGATGAAGTAACCCGCCGGGTCGAACGCCGGCCCGCCACTGTCGACGCTGCCGTAACGGAACACCGTCGAAATCGAAAAGTCGGTCAACGCGACGAATTCATAGGTCGCATAGCTGGCGGCTCCGTTGTCCGAGCCGATGATCCGGAACGTCGAGGCATTCAGAAATTCGAGCGATCCATCGCCTTCGCCGCCACCTTCATCGGTGTTGTAGAAGATCGGCTCCACGGCCATCGCGGAAACGGGGGTCACCAACGCCATTGCTGCGCCGAGCACGCATGCCTTGAAATTGCCTGCCATGATCATGCCCCATGTTCGAAAGAACTTCGAAGCAAGAAATTATCGTTGGCAACAGTTTACGGCAACGGCCCGCATTGCATGAAAGTGCAAAACGTCCGTTCAATTGGCGCCGCGAAGCAATTCCCGCGCCGTGATCACGCGCATGATTTCATTCGTGCCTTCCAGAATCTGGTGCACCCGCAAATCACGGAAGATGCGCTCCACCGGATAATCCATCAGATAGCCATAGCCACCGTGCAGCTGCAGCGCCCGGTCGGCCACGCTCATCCCCGTATCGGTCGCCAGCCGCTTCGCCATCGCGGCAAAGCGCGTCTTGTCGGGCGCCCCGCTGCTCACCTTCTCGGCCGCCATGTAGAGAAGCGCGCGCGCTGCCTCCAGCTCGGTCGCCATGTCGGCCAGCTTGAACTGCGTCGCCTGGAAATCGGCAATCGCCTTGCCGAACTGCTGCCGCCCACGCGTATAGGCAATCGCCTCGTCGAGAGCGCGCTGCCCGCCGCCCAGCGAGCAGGCCCCGATGTTCAGCCGACCGCCGTCGAGCCCCGCCATCGCAATCGCAAAGCCCTGCCCCTCATCCCCGATCCGATTGGTCACCGGCACTCGCACGCCATCGAAGTTCACCTGTGCGGTCGGTTGCGAATGCCACCCCAGCTTGCGCTCGGGCGCCCCGAACGAAACCCCGGCCATGTCCTTCTCGATCACCAGCGCCGAAATGCCGCGTGGCCCATCCTCGCCGGTGCGCACCATCGTCACATAAAGATCATTCACCCCGGCCCCCGAAATGAACGCCTTGCTGCCGGTCACCACATACGCATCGCCCTCGCGCACCGCCCGCGTGCGAAGTGCCGCCGCATCCGATCCCGATCCCGGCTCGGTCAGGCAATAGCTGCTGATCGTCTCCATCGTCACCAGCGATGGCAAATACTTCGCCCGAAGCGCTGCATCACCGAAACAGTCGATCATCCACGCCGCCATGTTGTGGATCGAGATGAAAGCCGAGGTGCTGGCGCAGCCATAGGCCATCGCCTCCATGATCAGCGCCGCCTCCAGCCGCCCCAGCCCGATGCCGCCGCTCGATTCGCGCACATAGATCGACCCGAAGCCGAGCCCCGCCGCCGCCCGGATCGTGTCCAGCGGAAACAGATGCTTCTCGTCCCATTCGGCCGCATGCGGCGTGATCGCGTCCGCCGTGAAGCGCCGCGCCACCTCCTGGATCGCCAGCTGGTCTTCGGTAAGGGCAAATTGCATCGGAGCTCTCCTGAACCGCTGCCCTAGCCTATCGCGCCCGGATAAGGCAAAGGGCTGCGGCATGTCGGACCAAACCCCAGAACCCGCCCCCACCCCGGAAACACTCACCCCGGAGCGCCTTGTCGATCAACTCGTGGCGATCCACGCCGCCGCCACCGCCGCCCTGCGCGCCGCCCTGGCCGACTTCATCGAGACCGGCACCCCGCCCGATCCCGCCGCCCGCGTGCGCGGCGACTGGGCCTATCCCGAGCTGCGCATCAGCACCCGCGGCGCCGACGGCGCCAGGCCGGCGCAGCCCCGCCCGGTGCGCGCCTTCGCCCGCATCAACCGCCCCGGCCTCTACGCCAGCACCATCACCCGCCCGGCGATGTTCCGCGATTACCTCATCGAGCAGCTCAGCCTGCTGATGGCCGATTACGACATCGACGTCGAAACCGGCCGCTCCACCGTCGAAATCCCCTATCCCTATGTCCTCGACGGCGCCGATCTCAAGCTCGATACCGTCGCCGCGACAGCGCTCGCCCGCTTCTTCCCCACCACCGATCTCGCCCAGATCGGCGACGAGCTGGCAGACGGGCTATGGGATCCCCGCCTCTCCGATGCCAGCCCGCTCGCGCTCTTCGATGGCCCGCGCACCGATTTCAGCCTCGCCCGCCTCAAGCACTATACCGGCACCGCGCCCGAAGATTTCCAGCGCTACATCCTGCTCACCAACTATCACCGCTATGTCGACGAGTTCGTGCGCTGGGCCGGCGGCGAGCTCGCCAATGGCACCTATTCGCGCCTCGCCGCCCCCGGAGGCCATGATATCCTCGCCGCCAGCAGCGCCGAGGAGCTCGCCGCCAGCGATTCCGCCTGGCGCCGCTTCCAGATGCCCGCCTGGCACCTCATCGGCCCGAACGGCAACGGCATTACCCTCGTCAACATCGGCGTCGGCCCCGCCAACGCCAAGACGATCTGCGATCACCTTGCCGTGCTCCGCCCCGAAGCCTGGCTGATGATCGGCCATTGCGGCGGCCTGCGCCCCTCGCAGCGCATCGGCGATTATGTCCTCGCCCACGCCTATCTCCGCGATGATCATGTCCTCGATGACGTGCTGCCGCCGGAAATCCCCATTCCCGCCCTCTCCGAAGTCCAGAAAGCGCTGCAGACCGCCGCCGAATCCGTCACCGGCGCCGAAGGCGGCGCCCTCAAGCCGCGCCTGCGCACCGGCACCGTCGTCACCACCGACGATCGCAACTGGGAGCTGCGCTTCAGCCGCTCCGCACTCCGCTTCAACCAGTCCCGCGCCGTCGCCGTGGACATGGAAAGCGCCACCATTGCTGCCCAGGGCTATCGCTTCCGCGTCCCCTACGGCACCCTCCTCTGCGTCTCCGACAAGCCCCTCCACGGCGAGATCAAGCTCCCCGGCCAGGCCAACCGCTTCTACGAAGGCGCCATCTCCGAACACCTCCACATCGGCATCGAAGCCGTGCGCCTCCTGATGCAGGAAGGCCCCGAACTCCACTCCCGCAAACTCCGCGCCTTCGACGAGCCGCCGTTCCGGTAAAGTGAGGCCTCCGGCGGCTGGGGCCTCGGGCCCCAGACCCCAATTGCTGGTCATCGCCAGGTCCGGCAGCATCAATGCGGGCGCAGGCCCCAAAACGGGGTCTGGGGCCTGAGGCCCCAGCCGCCGGAGGCCCTTGTGCTTCACCTCTACCCCGCCGCCAGCAGATCCCGCGCCACTTCGGCATTGATCGCATCGCGCCCGGCGGCGTTGAAATGGCAGCCATCCCAGCGGTAGCGCCCATCGAGGGTATCGGTGTTCAGCCCCGCCACGATCCGCGGGTTCGCATCGGCAATCGCCTGTTGCACGGCACGCAGCGGCGGCACCCCGGCCAGGTTGCGCGGGCTCGAGCACAGCGTCGTCTGGAACAGGTAGAGCTTCGCCCGCGGTGCGGCCGCAAGCAGGTCGCGCGTCAGCTGCCCCAGCTCGCGCTCGAAGCGTTCGGGCGAAATCCCGGTGGAAGCATCGGTCTCGCCCTGGTGCCACAAGATCCAGCCCGGCTCGAACCCGAGCTGCCGCGCCGCCGCAACCCGCCCCGCCAGATTGTCCCAATAGCCCGAGCGCCGGTCGAGCCAGTCCGCCACCTGGAAGCCGCCGATGCCGCCGTTGATGAACAGCACCGGCCGCCCGGTGGCCGCATGCAGCCGCCGGCCAAGGTCGGGCCACAGGCTGCCGCGCTTGCCCGAAGCACCGGCCATCGGGTCCGCCGCCACAAAGCATTTGCCGGCGTCGAACACGAACAGCTGCTCCCCCGGGTCGGAGGCGGTGCGCCCCTCCACCGAATTGCCGGAATTGGACTGTCCCCCCGTCACGATCGTCAGCGTCACCGCCGGGTCGGGGCACGCCACCGCGGCCCCGCTCGCCTTCGCCACCTTGCGCACATCATACCAGAATTTCGGCAGCCCCAGCGTCTCGCGCACCCCACGGCGGACGTCGCGCATCGCCTGCTGCATGCCCCCCGGCGTCGTCGCGGCCAGCGCCGCAAGCCCGATCGCCGCCACCACCAGCATTGCCAGCAGCACGAGCAGGATGCGCCGCACCGCCCGCATCAACCAGCCTTGCAGCCCAGCTCCCCGGCAATCCGGTCCGCCAGCCACGCCTGCACCTGCGCCTGCGGCTTGCGCCCCAGATGCGCCGTGTCGATATAATTCGCCGGATCCCCCGAAACCCCGGGCACGGACCAGACCGGCGCCACGCCCTCGAGCCAATCGCGGTCGAGCGGCGCCGCAGGGCCCTTGTAGAAGGGGAAGAACAGGATGGCGAAGCGCGCCCCCGAGGCTCGCGCCCGGTCATGCACCGCACGCACATAATGGCGTGACACCCCGAATTCGAGCGGGGCGATGCTGCCGCCGAACAGCGGCGGCGTCAGCCCGGCCAGCCGCCGTGCCGAGTCCGCGTCGAGCAGCGCTGCATGCTCCTGCGGTGTCATGTCGGCCCGCGGCAGTCGGTAGTTGTCCAGAATATCGGCGGGCTCGATCCGGATCGTCGTGCCGGCATAATTTTCGGGGATGAAGCTGCCGGTGTAGCCAAACGCCGTCGGCGCCAGCGTGGCGGCCGCCAGCTGCACCTGCCGCACCGGCAGGCGGATCAGGTTGGACGGCAGGTTGCGATTGATCAGCAACGGGCTGCCCAGCACTTCCGAGGTTCGCGCCAGGTCGGCAAAGGCCTGGTGCCCGTCGCGCGGCAGCCGCTCCACCGTGTCGAACACCACCAGCCGCGGCCGCTTGGTCTCCAGCAGCTCGTCGAGCAGCGTCAGCCTGATGTCCATGCCCGAGGCCGGCAGCGCGAAATTGGCCACCTTGATCGGCCGGCCGCAGCGCGCCGCCAGCGCCTCTTCCAGCAGCGGCGGCACCACCGCCGCCCCGCTGCGCGACGAGCCGAGCACCACCACATCGATCGGAGCCACATCATGGTGGATACGATCATAGATCCACGTCAGCCGCCCGAAGATCGTTCCCTTGAACGATTGGTAGCGGATGTACGGATCGTGCGGAAACGCCGCCAGCGCCGCATAGCCGGCCAGGATGCTGGCCAGCATCACCAGGACAAAGGGGGCAAGACGCATCGGCCGGCTCAAGCAAACATCCCGTCAGAAGTTGAAATAGATGAATTCGGACTGGCCGCGCAGGATGAACACCGTCCCCAGCATCAGCACAAGCCCGGTCGCGACCGCCCACACGAGCGTCGGCCGCCACGTCAGGCTGATCACCGGCGGCGCCACGCGCTTCCACACATCCCATTCCAGCACCGGCCGATACCGCGTCATCAACTGCTGGGTGTTGGGGAAGAAGGCGATGAGCGCCATGCCGATCACGATCAGCACCAGCGGCTTCGAAAACACCTCCGCCAGCGACATCGGCACGAAATCGCCAAGGCTCGCCAGCTGGTCGAGCCGCAGCATCCCGCCCCACACCGCAAGCGCGGAGCCCACGCCCTCGGCGCGGAACATCACATTGGCAAACAGCACCGCAAGCAGCGTGATCACATAATAAAGCACCACGTCACCACGCCCCGGCGGCGCCTTGCGTCGTGCCTTGCGCCGATACTGCCGCCAGAATTCGTTCACCGCCACATACACGCCGTGCATCATCCCCCACAGCACGAAGGTCCAGGCCGCCCCGTGCCAGAGCCCGCTGATGATGAAGGAGAGCATCGTCGGCAGCACCGTGGCGAGCGCAAAGCCCTGCCACTTGCCCAGCCCCCACTGCGCCGCCAGCCGGGCGAGCGGCAGCACGATCGGCTGGAAGATATACGCCACGATGAAGCGCTGCAGCGTCATGTGCCAGCGCCGCCAATAGTCGATGATCGACCCGGCGCGCAGCGGCGAGTGGAAGTTCATCGGCAGGATGATGCCGAACATCCGCGCCAGCCCCACCGCCATGTCGGAATAGCCCGAAAAATCGAAATAGAGCTGGATGGTGTAGCAGAACACCGCCGTCCAGCCATCGACGAGCCCGATGTCAGCGCCGATCCGCGCCGCGGTGAAGATCGGTGTGGAGAAGCCGGCCGCCGTGTCGGCAATCACCGTCTTCTTGAACAGCCCGATCGCGAAGATCACCAGCCCCACCATGATGTTGGCGCTGGCAAAGCGCCCCGCCGCCCGTCCGAAGAACTGCGGCATCATCTCGCGGTAATGCACGATCGGCCCGGCGATGAGCTGCGGGAAGAAGATGACGAAGGTCGCATAGCGCGCCAGGCTCGTCGTCTTCACATCGCCGCGCGCGACATCGACGAGAAACGCCACCTGCTGCAGCGTGTAGAAGGAGATCGCCAGCGGCAGGATGATCTTGTGCAGCGTCCAGTCGGTGTCGGCGACGCTGTTGGTGATGTCGAGGAAGAAGTTGGCGTATTTGTAGTAGATCAACAGCCCCACATTCACCGCGACGCCAAGATACAGCGCCGCACTCGCCGCCGACGGCCGAACCGGCCGCAGTCGCTCGATCTGCCTGGCGAGCGCATGGTTGCCCACCATCGAAAGCACCAGCAGCGCCACATAGGGCGGGTTCCACACCGCATAGAAAATCAGGCTGGCGCCCACCAGCCAGGCATAGATCCAGTCCCGCTTGCCGAAGTGGAGCAGCAGGTAGAACCCCGCCAGCGTCACCGGCAGGAACAGCAGCAAGAACTGGAGCGAGTTGAACAGCATTGCGCCGGATCGTCAGAACAGCGCGCGGCGGCAGGCAGAAGCCCCGCGCACACCACCCGCAAAACTGCTGCACACAGCCCTCACGCAGCAAAGCTCCGGTCGCCGCTCAGCGCCATCGGCAGCTTCGGCTGCACATGGTCCGCCAGTTCCAGCACCCAGCGCGTGCCGCCGCCTTCGAGTGCGCCGGCCGCCTTGAACCCCAGCTTCTCGTAGTGCCGTTCGACCATCGCGTTCTTCGGGCTCGGCAGCCATTCGCCCACCAGCCGCACAGCCCCTGCGCCGCGCGCACCTTGCACCAGGCTCGCCAGCACTGCCTCCTCGACCCGCCGCCCCAGCACCCGGCAGCTCATCAGCCAGGTGTCGATCAGCCACTCGTCCCCCGCAGCCTTGGCGATCACCACCGAAATCATGCCATTGTCCCCGAACCGATCGACCAGCCGCACCTGCAGGTCGAACACCTGATCGTCGGCCTCTGCCACCGCCACCTCGGCCTCGGTGTAGCGCCGCGTCGTCAGGTTGAACTGGTTGGACTTGTTGATGAGCTGCGCAATCCGCGCCCGCCCGATCGCATCGAAGCGCGAAAGCTCGCACGCCATGTCGAGCGAGGCCAGATAATCGTCATAATCGCCGATCTGCTGCAGCGCCACGCTGCGCTCGGCATTGGCGCGATACTGCTCGGCACGCTTCAGGTCATCGTCCGAAAGCGCCACCGCATCGAACCAGCCCGATCCCATCACCATCATCGGATAGAGCGACGGGTCGGCCGGCACTTCGGGCACCGCCACCTGCGGCAGCATCTGCCGCACCCGCGCCCGTTCGGCGGGATTGTCATCGAGGAACAGCAGGGCATCGACGCCGATGTTCAGCGTCGTCGCCACATGCGCGATGTTGGTCGCCTTGTCATTCCAGTTGGCGATGAACACCGCAATGTCCGCCTCGCGCAGCAGCATCTCGGGGTGTTTCTGGAACGGCAGCCGCGCTGCCGCCTCCTCGTTCTTGGAAACCACCGCCAGCACCACCCCGCGCGCCTTCAGGTCGAGCGCCATCGCCTGCACCGCCAGATGCGCCTCGCCGTCGGACGATCCCTGTCCGAGCTTGATCCCCTCCAGCCCGTCATCGCCGATGATCCCGCCCCACAGCGTGTTGTCGAGGTCGAGCACCAGGCACTTGCGTGCCTTGCCGCGCGCCGCGCCCAGCAGCCGCGCCACATGGTCCGCCCACAGCGGCACCGCATCGAGCGCAAACGGAATCTTCGAGCGGTTCCACAAGCCGTCATCGAACCAGCGGCCATGCCCGGCAAGGGCGGCCACCCGCGCCGCATCGAACAGCAGCGCGCCACGCGCCTGCGCAAGGGCCGCCAGCCGCACATTGAACGCCGCCACCATCGCCGCGGGCGATCCGGGAGCCAGCGCATCGAAGCTGCCCATCCAGCTTCCGGCGGGCACCGGCACCGTCGCCAGCACCGGCGTGATCTTTAGGCCCGCCAACCCACCGACAATCGCCTCGATCCGTGCCAGCGCCCCCGCCACCGCGTCTTCGGCCGCCCCCGCATCCACATGCGGCCGCCCCAGCCCCAGGCTGCGGAAATCCGATGCCACCAGCGCCATCTGCGCGCCGCTGGCGCTAAGGTCGCTTCCGGGCCGCGTCGCTTCCGCCAGCGCCTGTCCATAGGGCGCCACCCAGCAGTCGATCAGCAAGCCGTGCCGCAGCCCCGAGCCGCGGATCGCCGGAGCGAGATGATCGGCGGTGCCATCGAGCAGAAGCGCGAGTTTGAGCGGCGTCAGCGTCCCCGCCTCGATCCGCGACCGCCCCTTGTCGAGCAATTTCGCCACGCTCGTCAGCTGGTCGAGGTCGAGCGCATGACCCGCAAGCCCCGTCAGCGCCTGCGCCGCAATGGCCTCGGCGCTGCCGGCAAGCGCCCGCACCTGCCCCCGCACGTCATCGGGTGCCGGCAACAGCCACGGCAAGCCCAGCGGATCGGTGGTGGGGGAATGCATCGGCGAGGCCCCTCGTTCGTGCGATCAGCCGGCGCGCGCCACAAGTGCGCGCACCAGATCGCCGACGCACGAAAAACCCTCGATATCGGCATTGGAGAAGCGCGTGCCGAACGCCCGCTCGACCGCCACCACCAGCCGGATGTTGGACAGGCTGTCCCACTCCTCGAAATCCTTGGCGGTCGACTCCATGCCGATCTCGGGGTCATCGATGTCCATCACATCGGCAAAGACGTCGCGGAACTTCGCCAGAACCTGTGTCTCGTCCATCAATCTGCTCCATAGCCCGCCCGATCATCGCCCGCCGATCAAGCCCGTGCCGCCTAGCATGGAAGCGCCGCGGGATGAAAGGTGTTCGCGGCACTGCACAATCGCTTCGGTGCATTTCCTGCGACAGGCGGTCACCGGCTGCGGGGACTTGACGGGCGACCGCATCAAGTGTTCTGCTACGCCAATACACTTCTTCACAGGAGTCCGGGGTGCTCGAACTTGTCGACGTCAGCCATGTCTATCCCAACGGCACCCGCGCCCTCGACGGCGTGACCCTCTCCATCCCCAAGGGCATGTACGGCCTGCTCGGCCCCAATGGCGCCGGCAAATCGACCCTGATGCGCACCATCGCCACGCTGCAGACGCCCAGCAGCGGCACCATCCGCTTCGGCGATATCGACATCATCGCCGAGCCTGCGCGGCTGCGCGAACGCCTCGGCTATCTGCCGCAGGATTTCGGCGTCTATCCGCGTGTCAGCGCCTATGCGATGCTCGATCACATGGCCGTCCTCAAGGGCATCGCATCGGCGTCCGATCGCAGGGCCACCGTCGAGACGCTGCTGGTCCAGGTCAACCTCTGGAGCGTCCGCAACAAGGCCATCGCCGGCTTTTCGGGCGGCATGCGCCAGCGCTTCGGCATCGCCCAGGCGCTCATCGGCAACCCCGAGCTCATCATCGTCGACGAGCCCACCGCCGGCCTCGACCCCGAGGAGCGAAACCGCTTCCTCAACCTGCTCGCCGAAATCGGGGAGAATGTCGTCATCATCCTCTCCACCCATATCGTCGATGACGTGGCGGATCTCTGCCCGCGCATGGCCGTCCTCGCCGATGGCCGCATCCAGCTCGAAGGGGCGCCGCAGGATCTCATCACCCGCGCCCGCGGCACCGTCTGGGCACGCACCATCGACCGGTCCGACATGGCCGAGATGGCCGAGCGCCACATCATCATCAGCACCCGCCTCTTCGCCGGCCGCACCGTCATCCATGTCCTCTCGGATGCGCACCCCGGCGCCGGCTTCGAGGCGGTGGAAGGCGGCCTCGAAGACGTGTATTTCGCCACCCTCGCCGGCAGCCGTGCAGCCCTGAAGGCCGCCTGATGTTCGCCAGCATCGCCGCCTTCGAGCTGCGCTACCAGTTCCGCAATCCGGTCTTCTGGGTCGTCGGCATCCTGTTCTTCCTGCTCACCTTCGGCGCCACCACGCTCGAGGAAATCTCCATCGGCGGCGGCGGCAATGTGAAGGTCAACAGCCCCTTCGCCATCGCCCAGGTGCATCTGGTGCTGTCGATCTTCTTCATGTTCGTCACCACCGCCTTCGTCGCCAATGTCATCGTTCGCGATGACGAGAGCGGCTTCGGCCCGATGGTGCGCTCCACCCGCGTGTCCCGCTTCGATTATCTCATCGGCCGCTTCACGGGTGCGAGCATCGCTGCGGCCGTCGCCTTCCTCGCCGTGCCGCTCGCCATCGTCCTCGGCTCCTTCATGCCCTGGGTCGATTCCGAAACCGTCGGACCCAACCGCCTCGCCGATTATGCCTATGCCTATGGCGTGCTCGCCCTCCCCAACGTCTTCCTCACCGCCAGCATCTTCTTCGCCGTCGCCACGCTCACCCGCTCGATGCTCTATTCCTATCTCGGCGTCGTCGTGTTCCTCATCGCCTATCTCGTCCTCGTCGGCGTGCTGCAATCCAGGCCCGAGCTGCGCGAGCTCGCCGCCATCGTCGAGCCCTTCGGCTTCGCAGCCTTCGGCAACGCCACCCGCTACTGGACCGCCACTGAGCAGAACAGCCTCACCCCGCCCATCGACGGCAGCCTGCTCGCCAACCGCGCGCTCTGGTTCGGCATCGCCCTTGCCGCCATCGGCCTCGCGCTCGCCCGCTTCCGCTTCGGCGAGCGCGGCCTCTCCAGACGCGCCGCCGCCAAGGCCGCGAAAAAAGAGGCAAAACTCGCCGCCGTCGCCCCCGTCACCGTCGCCACCCTGCCCGCCACCCAAAGCACCGGCACTGCCTGGGCCCGGCTGTCGGCGCGCACCCGCTTCGAAATGCAGATGCTGTTCCGCAGCCCCGCCTTCATCGTCCTCATTCTCGCCGGCCTCTTCAATGCCGGCGGTGCGCTCTGGTTCGCCAACGAGATCTACGGCACCCCCTCGCGCCCCGCCACCTTCGCGCTCGTCGAAACCCTGTTCGGCAGCTTCGGCATCATCCCCATCATCATTGCCATCTACTATTCCGGCGAGCTCGTCTGGCGCGATCGCGAGCGCAAGTTCCACGAGATCATCGATTCCACCCCGCTCCCCGGCTGGGCCTATCTCGTCCCCAAGGTCATCGCCGTCGCCGGCGTCCTCATGGCCACCCTCGCCGCCGGCATGGTCGCCGCCATCATCATCCAGCTCATCCGCGGCTCGGCCGCCATCGATTTCGGCCAATGGCTGCTCTGGTACCTCCTCCCCGGCACCGTCGACATGCTGCTCCTCGCCGTCCTCGCCGTGTTCGTGCAGGCGCTCAGCCCCAACAAATATGTCGGCTGGGCATTGATGGTGCTCTACGTCGTCGCCACCATCACCCTCGCCAACCTCGGCTTCGAACACCCGCTCTACCTTTACGGCGAAACCGGCCGCGTCCGCTTTTCCGACATGAACGGGGATCAGCTCGGCGGCCCCGCCGCCTGGTGGCTCCGCCTCTACTGGGGTGCCGTCGCCCTGCTCCTCGCCGTCGCCGCGCATCTCCTCTGGCGCCGCGGCACCGAAGTCCGCCTTGCCCCCCGCCTCCGCCGCCTGCCCTCGGGCCTGATGGGCACCCCCGGCCTCATCGCCGGTGCCGGCCTGCTCGTCGCCATCGCCAGCGGCAGCTTCATCTACTGGAACACCAACATCCTCAACACCTACCGCACCGAAGACGATTTCGAGCTGCTGCAGGCCGATCTCGAAAAATCCTACCTCAAATACGAGAACCTCGCCCAACCCGTCACCACCAACATAAAGCTCGCCATCGATCTCTTCCCCGCCGAACGCCGCCTCGAAGCCCGCGGCCAGATGCTCCTGAGCAACCCCGGCACCGCCCCCATCACCGATCTCCACCTCCGCATCACCGATCCGCGCATCGAGCTTCTGGCACTCGATATCCCCGGCGCCACCCGCACCCTCGAAGACAAGCGCCTCGGCTATCACATCTTCCGCCTGGCCACCCCGCTGGCGCCGGGCGCCACCCTCCCCATCAGCTTCCGCACCCGCCGCTGGCAGCAGGGCTTCACCGCCAACGGCGATGATTCCGGCCTCGTCGCCAACGGCAGCTTCGTCAACAACGTGGATTTCGCTCCCCTCATCGGCATGGGCCGTTCGGGCCTGCTGCAAGACCGGGTGAAGCGCCGCAAATATGGCCTCCCCGCCGAGCTTCGCCCCCCCAGGCTCGAAGACCTGTCCGCCACCCGCCGCAGCTACATCGGCTTCGCCGATTGGGTCTCCGCCGAAATCACCCTCTCCACCGATGCCGGCCAGGTCCCCCTGGCCCCCGGCGTGCGCACGTCCGACGTCACCAGCGGCGGCCGCCGCACCGCCACCTTCGTCTCCAAGGGCCCGATCCTCAGCTTCTTCTCGGTCCAGTCCGCCGACTATGTAGAGAAGACGGCGCAAGCCGATGGCGTCAAGCTCAGCGTCTTCCACGATGCCCGCCACGGCTGGAACGCCGATCGCATGCTCGCCGCCATGAAGGCCTCGCTCGGCTATTACCGCACCAACTTCGGCCCCTACCAGTTCGATCACGCCCGCGTTGTCGAGTTCCCCGGCTACGCCAGCTTCGCCCAGGCCTTCGCCGGCACCATGCCCTATTCCGAAGGCATCGGCTTCCTCGCCGACAATGGCGACGAAGACTCGATCGACTATGTCACCTACGTGACCGCCCACGAAGTCGCCCACCAATATTGGGCGCACCAGCTGCTCGGCGCAGACATGCAGGGCGGCACCCTGCTCTCGGAAACCCTCGCCCAATACAGCGCCCTCATGGTGATGAAGCAGCTCTACGGGCCGGACAAGATCCGCCGCTTCCTCAAATACGAGCTCGACAACTACCTCCGCTCGCGCGGCAGCGAAGCCATCGAGGAGCTGCCGCTGAACCGCGTCGAAAACCAGGGCTACATCCACTACCGCAAGGGCGCGGTCGTCATGTACCTCCTCGCCGATCGGCTGGGGGAGGACCGCGTCAACGCCCTCCTCGCCCGCCTGCTCGATGAGCACCGCTTCAAGGGCGCCCCCTACCCCCGCTCCACCATCCTGGTCGACGGCCTGAAAGCCCTCGCTCGCACCCCCTCCGAACGCCAGCTCGTGTCCGACCTCATGGAGCGCATCACCATCTTCGACCTCAAGGCCACCGACGCCACCACCCGCAAGCTGCCCAACAACACCTACGAAACCCGCATCACCATCGAAGCCACCAAGGCCCACGCCGACGGCCAGGGCAAGGAAACCCCCGCCCCCCTTTCAGACATCATCGACATCGGCCTCTTCACCAAACGCCCCGGCCAGGGCGCCTTCGGCAAGACCGACGTTCTCCTCATGGAACGCCACCCCATCCGCGCCGGCAAACAGGAGCTCCGCATCATCACCCCCAAACCCCCCACCTTCGCCGGCATCGACCCCTATAACAAATACGTCGACCGCAACTCGGACGACAATGTGGTGGAAGTGACGGGGGGGGTGTAGGCAGGGTCTGAAAGGTCATTGGAGCCGGGGCTGAAGCAAATGCTTCAATGTCCGAAATTGGAACTTTTCTGCCATTACAGGCGGTCTCATTGAACGGCGGCTTAGGGCAGGAGTGACCAATAAATACTTAAAAAAGCAGCACTGTTAAGGCAATCTCCCAAAGCGCTTACCCCGAAATACATCTTTCATGAAGGCACGCGTTTTGCGTTCTTGATTTGTACAGCAATGCAGTTCAATCTGTTATCGTTGGTTAAGGCGAGATTCCGTTGCTCTACGCCTTGCTGTCAGGAGAGCCGAGACCGTGAAGCTGATCACCGCGCACGCCACTAACTATCGTAACATCTTGGACTCGAACGTTGTGGAGATCGACCAATCAACTTGCCTAGTAGGCAAAAACGAGGCCGGAAAATCGGCCTTTTTGAAAGCGCTGGAAGGTCTGCGGTCGACTGATCCCAGCTTCACTCAATACAATAAGATCACCAATTATCCGCGTAAGAATCTCGCTGAGTATGTCAACATTCACGACGGAAATGAGGCCGTGGTCATGACCGCGACCTGGGAACTCGAGCCAGCAGACGTGACGGCGGTCGAAGCCGAGCTCGGCACCGACGTCATTCAGGCGAACACCTTCGAAGTGTCCAAGAGCTACGAGGAAACGGCGGCCACGTGGACCCTTACGATCAATGAGGCCAAGGTTTTAGCGAATCTTATCTCAAGGTCCGAACTTGGCGCCGACGACAAAGCGGTGCTGAGTGAGGCGCGGACCACATTGAAAGCCTATGAGGCACTGGAAGGGTTAGCCACACGAACGCCGGCGCAGGACGCGCTGTTCGCGCTTATTGGGGACTTCCGCGATCGTGACGCCACGCTGCGCGCGATAGACATTCTCTCGAAACGAATGCCAAAATTTATGTACTTTTCGCACTGGGACCGCATGAGCGGTGAAGTCTCCCTCACTAGGCGGCGTGGACAAATTTGAGCCAGTATCTGGCAGTGGCGAGATGGACCATGCCGAGGAAGCTGTTGGCGAGTTGATCGTAGCGGGTCGCGATGGCGCGGTTGATCTTGAGATGACCGAACATGCGTTCGATGCGGTTGCGCTGCTTGTAGAGCGCTCGGTCATATTCAATTTTCACGCGGCGGTTTGACCGACCAGGAATGACAGCCTTGATCTTCCGTTGGGCAAGGTCGGCACGGATTGCATCAGCATCGTAGCCCTTGTCAGCAAGCAGGGCGACCGGTTCGCGCTCGGGCAAGCCGATCAGGGCGTCATATGCTTTGCAGTCTGCCGCCTCGCCGACCGTCAGGAGGAACGCGAGCGGTCGTCCTCTGGCATCAGCCAGACAGTGAAGCTTACTGGTGAACCCGCCCCGCGAGCGGCCAAGTGCGCGTCGATGAGCCCCCCTTTTCCGCCCGCTGCCGAGACGTGGGCGCGAACCGTGGTGCTGTCGATGCTGTAGTGGCCGCTGTCCGCCATGATCTCGGCCAGCGTGACCGAAACGGCCTCCCAGACCCCAGCCTCGCTCCAGCGCCTAAACCGCCGGTAGATCGTGTTCCAGTTGCCGTATTTGGGAGGCACGTCGCGCCACGGGGCACCGCACCGAAGCCGCCAGAGTATGCCGTTGATGATCAAACGATTCTGTTCCGGAGGTCTGCCCCGACCCCGGTTCTTGCGCTCGATCGGCAGCAAATCGTTCAAGATGCGCCATTCTGCTTCGGTGAGATCTCCCCGGCTCAAGCCTGCCTCCAAAAGACAGCCTTGAATCAATCAGCAGACACCCCGTCAATCCCGCTCATGCATTGCGAACTCCGCGCCGTTGCGGCAGTCTCAAGCGAATGAGCAAGGCTATGGCGAAACACGACCGGATGGAGTTGCGCAAAGCCCTCGGCAACCGCGTTATCCAGCTGCCTTATGTGCGGCCCTATCTTGCAGGCCCTGATTACCTCATCGCTCACGCGTGTTTCGCCTGCCAAAAATCTTGGAAACGCACAGGCAGTACCGAGCATGGCTGCCCAGAATGCGGAAAGCCCCTCGCGTTGATGGGGCGTACCTTTCGTACCCCAAAGAAACGTGAAAACGAGCAATGGGAAAAGCTTCGTAAGCTGTGGGAGGCAGGGTTTCGGTTCTGGAGTTACAGGAGCTTCCCAGAGGCCGAAGCATACCCTGACGACCTTAGAGAAGTAGATGCATGGATCGCGCGCAATCCCAAACATCCTATGCGGCTCAAACCCTGATCTTGCAGCTTGCGACCACCTGATCTCCCCAGCTAATTTGTCCACGCCGCCTAAGCTGGATGCCGACAAGCGAAACGGCATTGAGATGGCAAACGGCGACCGCGTATTCCTCGACTTTCTTGAATATGCCGGGACAACGCTTGAAGAACTCGTCGCTACCACCCAGTTTGAGGAGCTCAACGCCAAGTGCGAGGCAGCCGCGTTGAGGATAACCAATCAGATATTTGACTACTGGTCACAAAACGAAGAACTCAAAATTAAGGTTGTTCTTTCTGAGGGAAAGTCTGGTGACCCGGCACCTTTCAATGCTGGTCCAGTAGCACGAGCACGTGTAGAGAACAATCTCCGCGGCGTGACAGTACCATTTTCAGAGCGGTCGGCAGGATTTATTTGGTTTTTCTCTTTCCTAGTCAAATTTGCGCAGATCAAGAGAACGCACGGTAACGTTATACTGCTGCTCGATGAACCCGGCCTCACCCTCCATGGTACAGCTCAACTCGATCTGCTGCGTTATTTCTCCGAGCAGATTGCCCCGAATCACCAATTGATCTGGACGACGCACTCGCCGTTCATGGTACCACCTGACAACTTGGCTTGTGTCCGCACCGTCGAGGACGTGGTCGTTAGGGATGCACGAGATCGGAAAAAGTCTATCGGAACCAAGATTCGCTCCGACGTCCTAACAACGGATCCTCAAACAAACTTCCCGATCTTCGGCGCAATGGGCTTCGAGGTCAGCCAGACGCTCGTTATTGGAAAAAATACACTTCTCGTCGAGGGACCTAGCGACATCTTGTATCTTCAAGCCGCATCGGCGGTCCTAAAGGCTGCCGGCCGAAAACATCTGGCACCTCAATGGGCGATTTGTCCGTCAGGTGGCATCGATAAGATATTGCCTTTTGTCCGTTTATTTTATGGCAACAAGCTGAATGTTGCCGTCCTCACCGACTTTGAGCGCGGTCAAAAGCGCAAACTGGATGAGCTTTATAAGTCTAGCCTACTAGCTCAGGAGCGGATCATCCTTGCGACGGAAATCGCGGGCAAGGAAGAGGCTGATATTGAAGATTTCTTTGAACCAGAAGTGTTCGTCGAACTTGTAAACAGGACCTACGCCCTTTCCGATACGCACCGAATGACGATTGAATCACTGGATGCTGCCGACACAACAACACAGCGTTTGGTCAAAAAGGCGGAAGCTTTCTTCAGGGTCCTTCCGCCCGAGGCGCCAGAATTCAGTCATTTCGATCCGTCACTCTATCTCCTTCAAAACCCAGATATTTTGACAGCGAAAAGCGGTCCCGTTGCGAAAACTTTGGACCGGTTCGAAGCGGCATTTGAGCGTATCGCCAACTTTGATTTGCGGGACCCAAATCCAGCCCGAAGGTAAATTTGTTCGTGCGGATTAAGTTCACGTACTCCGTCCCGTCCATTTCGATAGTTCAGGCTCAAAAGTCGGCTTCGAGAATAGTGAATTACTCGAATAACGATGCTTTGCAGATACTCTGGCTCGATAAAACTGAACGGCCGATTCTGCTAGGAGCGGCCGTTCGGAGGTTGACGTAGAAACGGCCAATATTGGGTCGAAAGTTGCCAGATTAAGTCAGCAGCGTGGATTCCAGCCGCCGTCGCCCCCCTACAACCCCAGCAACCCCAGCAAAGCCCCCCGCGCCGCCCGCGCCTGACCCCACAAATCCGCCGACCCCAAATCCCCCGGCGTGATCGTCTCCGGCCAATGCGCCTCGATCAGCGCCTCCAGCGCATCGGCGCGCGCCGGCGTGAGCAGAAACCGCGGGTCGATCGTGTGCGGTGCGGCCGCCACCCGCAGCCGGAGGCACGCCGGCCCGCCGCCGTTGCGCATCGATTCGCGCACATTCACAAAGTGCAGGTGGCGGATCGGCGTGTCCGCCGCCAGCAGCGTGTCCAGCCAGGTGCGCACACTGCCGCAAGTCTCGCATTCCCCCGGCAAGATCAGCGCCATCTCACCGCCCGGCAGCGTCAGCAGCTGGCTGTTGAACAAATAGCTGCTGATCGCATCCTCGAGCGGCACTGCCGCCGCCGGCACCTCGATGAACACCGCGTCTGCCATCGCCTCGCCAAGCCAGCCGCGCAAGCCCGCCGGATCGGCAAACGCCTGCTCATGTGCAAACAGCACCCGGCCATTCGCCACCGCCACCACATCATTGTGAAAAGCCCCGGCGTCGATCGCATCCTGGCTCTGCGCCACAAACGCCGTCCGTGCAGGGTCGAGCGCATGTCGCCGCGCAATCGCCTCGCTCGCCCGCCGGTTCTGCCGTGCCGGAAAACGCCCCGCCTCTTCCCCGTAAACGAAAATCTCCAGCCCCGGCAGATGATGCTCCGCCGCCAGCCGCATATGGTTCGCCGCCCCCTCGTCCCCAAAGCTCGCCGGCAGCGCGGCATGCACCGCAAAATGCGGATGCGCGAACGCCCGGCGCAGCATCGCCTCGGTCTCGCCATGCTCGATGCTGCGGTGGACCATGCGCGAAAGATTGGCGACCGAGATATGCGTCCGCCGGTCAAGCGTGTCGGGCGCCGGAGACACCGTCGCCGCATTCGCCGTCCACATCGCCGAAGCCGAGCAGCCTTGCGCAAACAGCCGCGGGTCTGCCGCATGCGCCGCCGCACACACCGCATCGTCCGATCCCGAAAACCCGAGTGCGCGCAACCAGACCGTGTTGGGCCGCTCCAGCGGCAGCAGATAGCCCTGCGGCAACCCCAGCCCCATCACGAACCGCATTTTTGCCAGCCCCTGTAAGGCAGCATCGCGCGGCCGGCTCGTCGCCCCGGCATTGGTCTGGCTGGCGAGGTTGCCGAAGCTCAACGCCGCATAATTGTGCGTCGGCCCGATCAACCCGTCGAAATTGATTTCCTGCAACATCAGCGCACCCCCACCCCAATCGTCGCCGCCGGTACCTCGGCCTCCAGGCTCGCCACCGGCCAGGCCGCATAATCCGCCGCATAATAGGCCGATGGCCGATGGTTGCCACTCGCCCCGATGCCCCCGAAGGGTGCGGAAGACGCCGCCCCATTGGTCGGTCGGTTCCAGTTGACCACCCCCGCCCGGCTCGCCGCCCAGAAGCGACGATACAAGGCCTCTTCCCCGCCGATCAGCCCCGCCGCCAGCCCGAACCGCGTGGCATTTGCAGCGTCCATCGCCGCCTCGAAGCTCTCCACCCGCACCATCTGCAACAACGGCCCGAACAACTCGTCATCCGGCCGCGCCCCAAGCCCGGTCACATCATAAAGCCCCGGCGTCAGGAATGGCCGCGCCGGATCGCGCCGCACCAGCGGCCGCAACACCCGCGCCCCCTCCCCCGCCAGCCCCGCCGCCGCCGCCACCAGATGCTCCGCCGCCGCATTATGAATCACCGGCCCCAGAAACGGCGCCGGATCGGCAAAAGGCTGGTCGACGATCAACCGGTCGATCAACGCCGTCACCGCCTCCATGAGCGGCCCCGCCGCCCGGTCCTCCACGATCAGCCGCCGCGCATTGGTGCAGCGCTGCCCCGCCGAAAGATACGCCGATTGCACGATCAGCGCCGCCGCGGCCTCAAGCTTGTCGGGCGCCAGGTCCCAGACCACCAGCGGATTGTTGCCACCCATTTCCAGCGCCAGGATCCGCCCCGGCGTTTCGGCAAACTGCCGCGCAAGTGCTGCACCCCCTCCGGCCGACCCGGTGAACAAAAGCCCGTCGATATCCGCCCCGGCCAGCGCCTTTCCGGTCCCCACAGCCCCCTGGACCACCCCCAGAACACCCCTCGGCAACCCCGCGCGCTCCCATAAATCGGCCATGAAAGCCCCCACCGCCGGCGTATGCTCGGACGGTTTGAACACGCACGCATTCCCCGCAATCAACGCCGGCACGATATGCCCATTGGGCAGATGCGCCGGAAAATTATACGGCCCCAGCACCGCCAGCACCCCATGCGGCTTGTGCCGCGTCACCGACCGCGTCCCCGCTACCTCCCCCTCGGCAACCCCTGCGCGCCCCATCTGGGCCGAAATGCTGATCTCCACTTTCGCCGCCGTGCTCGCCACTTCGGTCCGCGCTTCCCACAACGGCTTGCCCGTCTCGCGCGCGATAAGCCGCGCAAAAGGCTCGGCTTCTGCCTTCACCGCTTCCGCAAACGCCCGCGCCACCGCATGCCGCGCTTCCACCGGCGCCATCGCCCAACCAGGAAACGCCGCCCGCGCCGCCTCCACCGCCGCAGCCACTTGCGCCACCCCCGCCACCGGCCCCTCCCAAACTCCCTCGCCAGTGCAGGGGTCCAGGCTCACAAGCATCTCAGGCGGGCACATGGATGATCTCTTCCCCAGCAAGAACCCGCGCCGCCGCAGCCGGCGCTGCGGCCAGGCACCCGCCCCCCATCGGCGCAAAAAAAGCCCGGAAATCCAGCAACTTGCCTGCCGTAATCAACGAAGGCACCGCGTCATCAGCATCACCGATCCGCGCCACCACCGAAGTCCGCGCCGCCGACACCGTCCGCAGCCGGTCGGTCCGCGCCGTCACCGTCGGCCCGCCATCGAAGATGTCGAGGTAATTGTCCTGCACAAACCCCTCCGCCTCCAGCATCGCCAGCGCCCCCTTGCCCTTGGGGTGTGGCTGGCCGATCACCGCCCGCGCCGCCTCGGGCAGCAGCGCGGTATAGATCGGCTGGCGCGGCATCAGATCGGCAATGAACTGGCTGCCATGCGCAGCATTGAAGCGGTCGGCCTCCGGAAAGCTCATTCCGAAAAACGCCCGCCCAATGGCATCCCAGAACGGCGAATTGCCCTCCTCGTCCGAAACGCCGCGCAATTCGGCAATGATCTTCTCCCCGAACCGCGCCCGGTGCCGCGCGATGAACAAATAGCGCGCCCGCGCGATCAGCTTGCCGATGCCCGCCGACCGATGGTCGGGATGCAGAAACAACCCACCCACCTCCGAAGCCCCGTCATGATCGGTCACCAGATTGAGCAACGAAAGCGGCACCACCCTCCCCAGCTCGCGGCACGCCTGCGACATCTGGCTGAGTTTGTAAGAATAAAACGGCCAGCGCGCCCCGATGCGGCTGAAGATCATCCCCGTGCCACCCACCGCCCCCGTCTCGCTGTGGCGCAACACCAAAATGTAAAGTTCGTCCTCGGGCGCTTCCACGTCGCGCGAAAAGCTCCTTGTCGACCAATCGAGCCGCGCCGCCAGCGCCGCCTCGTCGGTTGGCAGGTTGGTGAAGCCACTGCCGGTGATCCGCGCCAGCCCCAACAGCGCCTCGAGGTCGCCCGCCCGCGCCGGCTCCACGATCCACATCAGCGCACCCAGCCGTGCTGCGCCACGCGCAGCAACACCAGCGCTGCCAGCCGCGCCCGCTCCTCGAGCGAATCGACGCACAGAAACTCGTCCGCCGAATGGATCGCCCCACCGCGCGGCCCCATCGTATCGACCACAGCCAGCCCGGTGGCGGCCAGGTTGTTGCCGTCGCAAACCCCGCCCGTGTCGCGCCAGCCGATCGGCAGCCCAAGCGCCGCCCCACACCCCTTCACCAGCGCAAACAGCCGCGCCTGATTGGCATCGAGCGGCTTCGGCGGCCGCGCGAAATGCCCATGCAGATGCACCTGCACGTCATGCGCCGCCGCCACTTCGGCCACGAGACGCTCCACCCCGGCCTGCGCCCGCGCCTGAGCCTCCGGGGTCGTCGGCCGCATGTTCCAGCGCAGCACCGCACGGTCCGGCACCACATTGTTCGGTCCGCCACCCTCGATTTTCGCCGGATTGACGCTCAGTGCATCGTCTCCAAGTGCTGCCAGCCGCAGCGCCAGGTCGGCCGCCGCGAGCAGCGCATTGCGGCCCTCGTCCGGGTTGCGCCCCGCATGCGCCGCTTTTCCGGTGATCGCCGCCGAAAAATTGCCCGAACCGCGCCGCGCCCCGGCCAGCGTGCCATCGGGAAGTGCCGGCTCGAAGGTCAGCCCCAGGTCGCACCGCCGCGCCGCCTCCGCCAGCAACGGCGCAGATCCCAACGAAGACACTTCCTCATCGGCGTTGATCACCACTTCCCAGCCCAGCCGCTCGCGCCAGGGGCTCGCTTCCAGCACGCCAAGGGCCGCAAGCATCACCGCAATCCCGCCCTTCATGTCGGCGGTGCCAGGGCCGTTCAGCGTATCCGCATCGAGCCAGCGGCACGTCTGAAAAACATGGTCGGCCGCAAACACCGTGTCCATATGCCCGGTCAGCAGTACCCGCACCGGCGCCTGCGGGCGCATCACCACATGCAGGCTATCCCCATGAAACAGCGGCACCTGGCACCCACTGGCATCGAGGCTGGTCACCGCCGCCGGCGCCACGCGCAGCACTTCGCCGCCGAGCGGCGCAAATGCCGCCTCAAGCCGATCGCCCATCGCCGCCAGGCCCGCAACATTGCGGCTGCCACTGTTGATCGCCGCCCAGTCGAGCACCTGCGCCAGCATCAACGGCCGCGCACCAACAAGGCGCGCCAGCACTTCAGCCTCCGCGCCCGAAAGGGCAGCGACGTCGACAAGATCGGTTCCGATACTCACCCGCACAGTGATAGCCCAGCCGCCCTGCCACCGCCACAGCATTCTGTGATTTCTCTAACATCGCCGGTCGCCTGTGATTTATCACCAGCACTCCGGCATTCGGCTTGACCCGCTGCTCCAACCCTGCCCCTATGTTGCGATTGTGCGGCGCACGCGGGGGCGCTAAGGCGTGCCGGTGTTTTGGAAGGGGATTATTCTTGGCTGATTGGCGGGTGAAGTCGCTCGATTCGATTCTTGCGACCGCAGAAAAGAAGTCCCTCACGCGCTCGCTGGGCGCTTTCCAGCTCACCATGCTCGGCATCGGCGGCATCATCGGCACCGGCATCTTCGTGCTCACGTCCGAAGCCGCCCAGCTTGCCGGCCCGGCGATGCTGCTCAGCTTCGTCATCGCCGCAACCGTCTGCGGTCTCGCAGCGCTCTGCTATGCCGAGCTTGCCTCGATGGTCCCCGTCTCGGGCTCTGCCTATACCTACAGCTATGCCACCTTCGGCGAGCTCATGGCCTGGATCGTCGGCTGGGCGCTCGTCCTCGAATATGCCGTTGCAGCCAGTGCCGTCGCGGTCGGCTGGTCGGGCTATGCTGTGGGCGTCATTCAGGAATTTCTCGGCTACGAGCTGCCGTTCGCGCTCACCAACGGGCCCTATGCCGGCGGCCTCATCAACCTGCCCGCGGTCATCATCTCGATCGCCGTCACCGCCCTGCTCGTGGTCGGCACCAAGGAGAGCGCCACCGTCAACGCCGTGCTGGTCGTGATCAAGGTCGCCGCCCTCACCGCCTTCGTGGTGCTGGCACTGCCCGCCTACAACGCCGAGAATTTCGTGCCCTTCATGCCGCTCGGCTCGACCTCGGCGATCACCGCCGCCTCGATCATCTTCTTCGCCTATGTCGGCTTCGATGCCGTCTCCACTGCCGCGGAAGAGACCAAGGATCCGCAGCGCAACATCCCGATCGGCCTCATCGGCTCGCTCGTCATCTGCACCGTCTTCTATCTCGCGGTCGGCGTCGGCGTCATCGGCTCCTATGGCGCCCAGCCCGTCGGCATCATCGATGGCACCGCTCCTTATCCCGGCACGCCCGAACTGGTCGCTGCCTGCAACGCCGATACGGTAGCCTCGGTGGTCTGCTCCAACGAAGCGCTGGCCCATGTGCTCCGCTCGATCGGCCATCCCGGTGTCGGCAATCTGCTCGGCCTCGCCGCCGGCTTCGCACTGCCCAGCGTCATCCTGATGATGATGTTCGCGCAGACCCGCGTATTCTTCGTGATGTCGCGCGATGGCCTGCTGCCGCGCGCCCTTTCCAAGGTCCACCCCAAGTTCAAGACGCCGCACATCGTGACCATGATCACGGGTGCCGCCGTCACCATCGGCGCCGCCTTCTTCCCGGTCGGCCAGCTCGCCTCCATCTCCAATGGCGGCACGCTCTGCGCCTTCTTCTTCGTGGCGCTCGCCATCCTGGTGCTTCGCCGCACCCAGCCCGATCGCAAGCGCAGCTTCCGCACCCCGGCGGTCTGGGTCATCGCGCCCGCCGCGATCGTCGGCTGCCTCGTGCTGTTCGCCTTCCTGTCCTGGACCGCGATCGTCTTCTTCTTTGCCTGGGCCGCGATCGGCATCGTCTTCTACTTCGCCTATGGCCGCAGCCGCTCCAACGTGGCGCTGGGCATCGACGGCGTGTCGGAGCTCGATCCCGACATCCCGCCGCAGGGCGTCCCGCCGCTGCCGGGGATCCATACGCCGGGGGGCAAGGACGCGTAGTCCAAGGCCTCCGGCGGCCGGGGCCTCAGGCCCCGGACCCCATCAATGGGTTGTCGCAAAACGATAACGGTTCAGGTGTGGCGCGAACGCAACTAATGGGGTCCGGGGCCCGAGGCCCCGGCCGCCGGAGGCTAAATCCGGGCCGCCACCAGCGCCCGCAAATCCGCCTCGGGCCGCGCGCCATAATGGCTGATCACTTCGGCTGCCGCGATACAGCCGATCCGCGCGCAATCGGGCAGCGAGCGGCCCTGCACCATGCCGGCCATGAAGCCGCCGGCAAACAGATCGCCCGCCCCGGTGGTGTCGAGCACGCGGGTGGCAGGCTCGGCGGGCACCTCGTGCACTTCGCCGCCGGCGAGCACCACCGCCCCCTTTTCGGAGCGGGTGATGACCGTGATGCACGCATGCTTCGCCATCTCGGCCATCGCCACGCCAAGATCGTCGGTCTGGTAGAGCGCCCGCGCCTCATTCTCGTTGGCAAACATCAGGTCGACATGGCTGGCAAGCAGGTCCTGGAAATCCTCGCGATGCCCCTCGACGCAGAACACGTCCGACAGGGTGAACGCCACCTTGCGGCCATTGGCGCGCGCCACTTCGATCGCCTTCTTCATCGCAGCGCGCGGTGCTGGGGGATCCCAGAGATAACCCTCGAGGTAGAGGATGCCCGACGCGGCGACGGTGGCGGCATCGAGATCGGCCTCCGAAAGCTCCTGGCAGGCCCCCAGATAGGTGTTCATCGTGCGGTCGCCATCGGGGGTGACGACAATGAGGCAGCGCCCGGTCGGGTTGCCATTGGCGCTCGCCGGTGTTTCGAAATGCACGCCGGCAGCGCGAATATCGTGCGTGAACACCTGCCCCAGCTGGTCCTGCGCCACCCGGCCGACAAACGCCGGCCTCGCGCCGAGCGCAGCCACGCCGGCAACGGTGTTGGCGGCCGAGCCGCCGCTGATTTCGCGGCCGCTGCCCATCACCGCATAAAGCGCTTCCGCCTCTTCGGCGCTGATCAGCCGCATCGAGCCCTTGGCAATGTCGCGCTCGGCGAGAAAGGACGGCGGGGCGGCGGTGATGACATCGACGATGGCATTGCCGATTGCGATCACGTCGAAGCGCGGTGCGGTGGAATGGGGTGCGGGTGCGGTGCTGCTCATGCCCGGCTCCTAGCGCGAGAGCCGCCGGATGGCTAGGAGGGAGGCATGAATCTCAAGCATCTCCTGCTGCTGCCCATCCTGCTACCCGGCCTGCTGCTCGCCGGCTGCACGGCCCCCACCCCCACCGTGCAGGCGCCGCCTCCGCCGCCGCGCATGGCGCCCGATCCGCCCGGGCTGGTGCTCATCCTGCGCAAATCGGAGGCCGAAGTCGTGGCGCTGCTCGGCGCCCCCTCGATGAGTCGCAGCGAAGGCCCGGCGCGGCAGCTCCAGTTCATTCGCCCGCCCTGCATTCTCGATGCCTTTCTCTATCCCGATGCAGCGGGCGCTGCGAAAGTGCGCACCGCCGCCGCCCGCAAGCCCGATGGCACCCGCATGGAGCCCGGCGCCTGCCTCACCCTCATCTTGCCGGTACGACCCTAGGGCGACACTTCGGCACGCTTGCCTAAGGCGGACGGTGCGCTTAACGTAAGCGTCAACCACTGCATTTAGCCACACGCAAACTCTGGGGAGTACTGCCATGGACCTGAGCTTTTCGCCTGAAGATCTGGCGTTCCGCGACGAAGTGCGCGCCGTCATCCGCGACGAATATCCGACCGAGCTTCACGGGAAGATCGACGAGGGCGAGGAGTTGTCGAAGGACGATTTCCTCAAATGGCACAAGGTGCTCGCCGCCAAGGGCTGGATCGCCCCGGCCTGGCCCAAGCAATATGGCGGCACCGGCTGGAACAGCGTGCAGCGCTACATCTGGTCCGAGGAGACCGCGCGCGCCGATGCGATTCGCCTCATGCCCTTCGGCCTGTCGATGGTCGGCCCGGTCATCTACACCTTCGGCACCGAAGAGCAGAAGGCGCGCTTCCTCCCCGGCATCCTGTCGGGTGATGTGTGGTGGTGCCAGGGCTATTCGGAGCCGGGCGCCGGATCGGATCTCGCCAACCTCCGCACCAAGGCCGAGCGCTTCACCGGCGAGGACGGCAAGGAATACTACCGCGTCAACGGCCAGAAGACCTGGACGACGATGGCGCAGCACGCCGATTGGGGCTTCTTCCTCGTCCGCACCGACCCCGCGTCGAAGCCGCAGGAGGGCATTTCCTTCCTGCTCATCGACATGAACTCGCCCGGCGTCACCGTCCGCCCGATCATCACCCTGGGCGGCGAGCATGAAGTCAACGAAGTCTGGCTCGAAGACGTGATCGTGCCCGTCGACCAGCGCATCTACGACGAAAACAAGGGCTGGACGTGCGCCAAGTTCCTGCTCGCCCATGAGCGCACCGGCATCGCCGGCGTCGCCGCCTCCAAGCGCGGTGTCGAGCGCATCCGCGCGGTCGCAAAGTCCGAGCAGGATGGCGGCCAGCCGCTGATTGCGAATCCCTTCTTCAAGCGGAAGATCGCCGAGCTCGAAATCGATCTCGCAGCACTCGAGTTCACCGAGCTGCGGACGCTGGCCGGTGAAGCCTCGGGCAAGGGCCCTGGGCCGGAATCGTCGCTGCTCAAGATCAAGGGCACCGAAATCCAGCAGCGCCTCACCGAACTGGCGCTCGAAGCCGCCGGCCATTATGGCGCGCCCTATTTCCGCAGCTTCGGCGAGGGCGACAACGAAAGCGCGATCGGCCCCGATTACAGCCGCCGCGTGGCCCCCACCTATTTCAACATGCGCAAGACCTCGATCTACGGCGGCTCGAACGAGATCCAGCGCAATATCATCGCGAAAATGGTGCTGGGGCTCTGATCCCGCACCACTGAACAACAGCGGCGGAAGGCGACCCCTTCCGCCGTTTCCACATAAAGACTAAACCGCGACAAAAGCGCGCAAACACCAGCCGGGGAGGCTTCCGATGGACTTCAATCTGACCGACGAACAGACCATGCTCAAGGATACCGTGCAGCGGTACCTCGCCGACACCTACAGCTTCGACGCGCGCATGAAGTCGGTCCATTCGGGTGCAGGCTGGAGCCCCTCGGTCTGGAAGGCCTTTGCCGAAGAGCTCGGAATCCTCGGCGCGCCCTTCGCCGAAGCGCATGGCGGTCTTGGCGGCGGTGCCATCGAAAACATGATCGTCATGGAAGAAATCGGCCGCGCCATGGTGCTCGAGCCCTATCTCTCCACCGTCGTCATCGGCGGCGGCGCGTTGAAAGCCGTCGGCGGCGCCATCGCCGAAGCCGTCATCCCCGAGATCATCGCCGGCAACGCCATCATCGCCTTCGCCTATGCCGAGCCGCAGGGCCGCTACCACCTCCACGATCTCACCACCACCGCGCGTGCGGACGGCGAAGGCTGGGTGCTCAACGGCCACAAGTCGGTCGTCACCTCGGCCCCCTATGCCACCCATCTCCTCGTCACTGCGCGCACCAGCGGCGCGCAGCGCGATGCCGGCGGCATCTCGCTCTTCCTCATCCCCTCGGGCCTCGCCGGCATCACCCGCCGCGATTACATGACCGTCGATGGCGGTGCAGCGTCCGAAGTCTATTTCGAGAACGTCGCGCTCGGCGCCGATCACCTGCTCGGGCGCGCGGGCGAAGGCCTGCCGATCATCGAGCAGGTCGTCGATGAAGCCACCGCCGCCGTCTGCGCCGAAGCCTGCGGCCTGCTCCGCGTGCTCCAGGCCACCACGCTCGACTATGCCAAGCAGCGCAAGCAGTTCGGAAAGCCGATCGGCGATTTCCAGGTCATCCAGCACCGCATCGTCGACATGTTCCTCGAAGTCGAACAGGCGGTCTCCATCACCCTCATGGCCACCCTCAAGCTCGACACCGCCGAACGCGCCACCGCCGTCTCGATGGCCAAGGCCAAGGTCGGCAAGGCCGCCAAGTTCGTCGGCCAGAACGCCGTGCAGATCCATGGCGGCATCGGCATCTCCAACGAGCTCGCCGTCGGCCATTACTTCAAGCGCGCCACGCTCGTCGAAGGCCTGTTCGGCTCGGTCGACCACCACTTCGCGCGCTACGAGACGCTGGCTATCGACTAGAGCCTCCGGCGGCCGGGGCCTCGGGCCCCGGACCCCTTTTGTCGGGCTTGGTCCTAAGCGGCTGGCGGCATCGTCTCGATCCACGCCCGGATCAGCGCCGCCGCCTCGGTGTCGACCAGCGTCCGTCCGAACTGCGGCATCATCACCCCCGCCTCGGTCGATTCGAGCCGGTGGACGAGGATCGACGCATCGGGGTCTCCCGGCACGATCCCGAAGCTGTGGCCGCCCGAGCCGCGCCCCGCCGCCACCGGCCGCTTGCCCACACCGAGATGGGTGGCATCGGGCTCATCGTGCTGGAGGTAGAGCCCCGAGTTCGAGGCAAACCCCGCCCGGCTATGGCAATGCCCGCAGTTCACATCGAGCCAGGCCCGCGCCCGCATCGCCACCGGCTCGGCCGCATCGTCCCAGCGCGCCAGCTTCGGCAACGCGGCCGGCAGCGCCGCCAGCCGCCCGCTCGCCACCCAGCGTTGCAGCTGCACGCCATCATTGAGGTTCGCCAGCCCCGGCCCGATCGGCGTCACCGCACCAGCCTGCTGGTGGCACTGCTTGCACTGGTTCTGGTTGGGCACATTGTAATCGAAGCTGACGAGCTTTCCTGCGATCGCCACCGTCATCGGGATCGTCATGCCCGCGCGCTGCAGCTTTGCCTCGGTGCCCGCCGCGTTCCACACATAGGAGACCGGCGCCCAGCCATCGGCACGGCGGATCAGCAGCCGCGTCTCCAGCCGCCGGAAGCTGGTGCCCTCGCCATATTCGAAATGCTTGATCAGCGTCGCCCCCACCGGCCATTCGATCTTGCCGTCCGCCCCCACCCGCGCGGCCGTGCCGGCTGGCAGATACGCCAGCCGCTCCTTGGCGGCATGGTCGGTGAACAGCGGCGTGTTGAGCGTGTACCGCTCCACCCCCGCCGCCGGGCTGTTTGCGGCACGGTCGGAAAACAGCCGATAGGCCCCCAGCGTCGGCGCCGGCTCCGCCGCCAGCAGCCGCTTCACATCAGGCCCCGCCGGCGCCGCCCCCAGCAGCAACCCGCCCGCAAGCCCGAGAAGCACCCGCCCGATCACTGAGCGGCAAAACTCGCACGCGTCGCATCACCCTTGATCGCCGCCGCCCGCGCCAGCTGTGCTGCCGGAAGCACGATCGCATCCGGCTCGGGCAGCGTCGCCATCGCCATCGCCTCCCCCACGCTCGGCTTCGCCTCCGTCAGCGGCGTCCCCCAGCTGCCCAGGTTCAGGCTCAGCATCGGCGCGTCATTGACATAAATCGGCCCATCCGCCGGGGTGGGTGCCGAAGCCCCCGGTGCCGTGAACCGGTCCACCCCGTCCCACATCACCGGCGGGATCGTGCCGCCGATCGCCGCGGCAATCGCCGCCCCGCCCGGAAAGCTGGGGGCGGTGCCATTGCCGGCAAAGCGGTTGCCGCGCACCGCCACGCTGCGCGGTAGCGGGTTGTACGCCTTGTCGGTGAACGCCTGGGTATAGGCCACCAGCATCACGGCATTGCCCTTGTTGTCGCGCACGTCATTGCCGATGATGTGCACGTTGCGGTTCGCCATCACCATGATCCCGGTGCCCGAAGGCACGTTCGCCACGATATTGCCGGGTGCCGCGAAGTTCACATGATTGTTGGCAACAATGCGATTGTCATGAAGCCGCACCGAATGCCCGCCCTGCTGCGGCAGGTCGGGCAGGTCGAACACCAGCAGCCCGCCGGCATTGTTCGTCGCCAGATTGCCGTGCACATCGGCGTTGTAGCTGTTCTCGATCTCGATGCCCGCCACATTCATCTCGGCCACATTGTTCCGCACGATGATGTTCGCCGATTGCCCCACATAGATGCCGGCATCCGAAGCCCCGCGCACCAGCGTCCGCTCGATCAGCACATTCTTCGAGCTGACCGGATACACGCCATAGGCGCCGTTGGTCGCCTTGGGCCCCCCGGTCCACTCCACCCGCAAATTGACGAAGCTGATGCCATCGACATCCTTGGATTTCAGCCCGTTCCCGGCCGCATTCTCCACCGCCAGATCGGCAATCAACGCGCCACCCGCCGTGATCAGCAGCCCCTCCGCCTCGCCCGTCTGCCCGGTGAAATCGAGGATCGTCGCATCGGGCCCCGCACCCTTCACCGTCACATCCGCCACATCGAGGCTCAACCCCTTGAGCAGCCGGAACCGCCCCTTGCCCAGGCTGATCGTGTCCCCGGGTGCGGCCATGATCAACGCTTCCTGCAGCCGCCTATGGTCATCGGCCCCCGGCCGCACCGTGATCGTCTTCGCATCGGCCGGCAGGCTCAGGACCAGGGCAGCGAGAAGCAGGGCAGGATGGCGCATCGATGTATCCCCAGGCAGTTTTCCCGAGTCTAGCCTGTGCGCTGCCCCTGCGAAAGGGCCGCAGCACCGCGACCCCGCAGGGTCTGGCGCTCGGGCCTTTCTGTGTTACATTCCGGCTTCTGTCGTGTTCTGGATGGCGTTGATGACCATGTCCCCGCAAAAGAAGATCCTCCTCGTCGGTATCGGCGTCGCTGCCCTCGCCGGCACCGCCACGGTGCGCGCCGCCGCGCAGAGCGACACCTACAAGCAGCTCGATGCCCTGATGGACGTGTTCGAGCAGGTCCGCGTCACCTACGTCGACAAGGTCGATGACAAGACCCTTATCGATGGCGCCATCAACGGCATGCTCGCCAGCCTCGATCCGCACTCCAACTATCTCGACCAGCGCGATTTCGCGTCGATGCGCCAGACAACCGATGGCGAATATGGCGGCCTCGGGCTGTCGGTCAGCATCGAGGATGGCGCGGTCAAGGTCATCGCCCCCATGGACGACACGCCGGGGGCCCGCGCCGGAATAAAGCCCGGCGATTACATCACCCATATCGAGGGCGAGCTCATCTACGGCCAGCCGCTCAACGAAGCCGTGGACCGGATGCGCGGCCTTGCCGGCAGCAAGATCGCCATCACCATCGCTCGCCAGGGCGAGGCCAAGCCGCTGCAATTCTCGCTCACCCGCGAGGTCATCCAGATCCGCCCGGTGAAGTGGGAAGTGAAGAACAATGTCGGCATCGTCCGCATTTCCACCTTCAACAAGCAGACCGGCCCCGCCACCCGCGATGCCGTGGCCGCCATCGACAAGAAGCTCGGTGCCGCCCTGTCGGGCTATGTCATCGACCTGCGCTCCAACCCCGGCGGCCTGCTCGACCAGGCGATCGAAGTGTCGGACGTGTTCCTCGACAAGGGCGAGATCGTCTCGCAGCGCGGCCGCGCCAAGGGAGACATCATCCGCTACCACGCCAAGGCCGGGGACCTGACGCACGGCAAGCCCATCGTCATCCTCGTCGACGAGGGCTCCGCCTCGGCCGCCGAGATCGTCGCCGGCGCGCTGCAGGATCATCGCCGCGCCATGGTCATCGGCGAGCGCAGCTTCGGCAAGGGGTCGGTGCAGACGCTCATCCCGCTCGGCGAAGGCACCGGCCTGCGCATCACCACGGCGCGCTACTTCACCCCCTCGGGCCGCAGCGTGCAGGAGGCCGGCATCGAGCCCGATGTGTCAGTGCCGCAGCTGTCCGACGCGCTGCGCGGCGAGCGCCCACGCCGCCGCGAGGCGGATCTCACCCGCCACCTCATCAACGAAGTGAAGGACGGCACCGAGAAGCTGGTGGAAACCGACGAAAAGCCCGATCCGCGCTTCACCCAGACCGCCGACGAGCTCAAAAAGGCCGGCGTGCTCGATTTCCAGCTCGATTATGCCGTCAAGATGCTCGGCCGCCTCGCACCCGCCGCCACCGTGCAGATGGCCGAAGCTGCCGGTCTTTCGCCTGCTGCAGCGCAGCGCTGATTGCGCTGGCGGCCCTGCCCGCCTAAACCACGCGCGGTCGTTCGGACCGTGAGCGAGGGTTTACCGTGTTGCGTCGTCTCTATGACTGGACCCTCGCTCGTGCCGCCGGGCCGCAGGCCGAGCGCTGGCTAGCCGGCATCAGCTTCGCGGATTCGAGCTTCTTTCCCGTGCCCCCCGATGTGATGCAGATCCCCATGTCGATCGCCCGTCCCGAGCGCTCGATCCGCTATGCCGCCGTCTCCACCATAGCCTCGGTGCTCGGCGCGCTGCTCGGCTATCTCATCGGCTCGTTCCTGTATCAGGCGGTCGGCGTGCCCTTGCTCCAGCTCTACGGCTATGAGGAAAGATTCGCCGATTTTGCCGCCTCCATCGCCAGCAACGGCTTCCTGTGGATGCTCGCCTTCGCCTTCCTGCCCATCCCCTACAAGGTCGCCACCATCGCCGCCGGCAGCATCAGCCTTTCGGTCCCGGTGCTCATCATCGCCTCGATCCTCGGCCGCGGTGGCCGCTTCTTCCTCGTGGCGCTCATCCTGCGCCGCTATGGTGCTGCCGCACAGAAGCTCATCGATCGCTATTTCAACCAGCTTGCGCTCGCCGCCACCGTCCTGTTCGTCGGCGGCTTCCTCGTGGTGCGCTTTGCGTTCTGACGTCGCCCAACCCGCCGCCATCGTCCTCGCCGGCGGCCTCGCCCTGCTCGGCGGCGCGCTCGCCTTCGAGCATCTCGGCGGCCTCGTCCCCTGTGAAATGTGCATCTGGCAGCGTCAGGCCATCGCCGCCGCCCTCGTCCTCGCGACGCTGGCGCTGGTCCTCAAGTCCCGCGCGGTCGCCGCCCTCGCCGCCGTGGCCATGCTCGGCAACGCCGCCATCGCCGGCTTTCACGCCGGCGTCGAACAGAAATGGTGGGAGGGCATCACCCGCTGCGCCACCACCCCCAGCGGCGGTTCGACGGCGGACATCATCGGCGCCATCCTCGCCACGCCGCTGGTGCGCTGCGACGCCATTCCCTGGTCCCTTTTCGGCATTTCCATGGCAGGATGGAACTTCATCATCGCAAGCATCATCGGAGCCTTGGCACTATGGCGATTGAAAGCATGAGGCACCTGCCCGGTGACCGTCCCGCCGCAAAAAGCGTCGACACCGCCTCGATGATCCGCGTCAACCAGGCCGGGGAATATGGTGCGGCGCGCATCTACGCCGGGCAGCTCGCGGTCATGGGCCGCCGCTCGCGCATGGCGAGCGAGATCGCGCACATGGCAGCGCAGGAGCAGCGCCACCTCGATGGCTTCGACCGGCTGATGACGCAGCGCCGTGTGCGCCCCACCGTCTTCTCGCCGCTCTGGCATATTGCCGGCTATGCGCTCGGTGCGGCCACGGCGCTCATCGGCCCCAAGGCCGCCATGGCCGCCACCGTCGCGGTGGAAACCGTCATCGACGAACATTACGGCGCGCAGGAAACAGCACTCGCCGATGGCAGTGATCCGGAACTGCTGGGAATGGTCGCCGACTATCGCAGCGACGAGGCCGAGCACCGCGAAACCGCGACCGGCCATGCCGGAGAAAATGGGTTTCCGGTCATGCAGGCGGTCATCCGCGCCGGCTGCCGGATCGCAATCCGGGTCGCCGAGCGCGTCTGACCAGAAAGAAAACTAGTTCTTCACGTCGTCGGCAGTCTTCGTCACCGCCTTGCCGGCCGAGCTCACATCTTCGCCCGCCCCGGAAATCGTGTTGCAGCCTGCCAGAACCAGCAGGGCCGTCATCATCACAATCGCACGCATCGCCACTCTCCACTTGTTACGACGAGGTCTTTTGCCCCGGTGTCCATGAACACCGGCTTGCCAGCAACGTTCCCGCCCGGCATCGCAGCCATCATGAACTTCGCACTGCCCCCCCTCGCCGTCCCAGCCGATGCCGAGGCCCTGCTGCCAGCCGGCGCCGGCCCGGCGCTGCAGTCAGCGCTCGCCACCGCCTGGGTCCACTCGCCCTTTCTCAAGGGCCTGGCGCGCAGCCGCGCCGCCGTCCTCCGGCAATTTTCGGAGGCCGGACCTGCCGCCGCCATCGACGATGCCCTGGCGATGGTCGCCACCCACGACCCCGAAACCCACGATCCCGAAACCCTCGCTCCCCGCCTGCGCCGCGCGCGCGGCGATGTGGCCCTCGTCGTGGCGCTGGCCGATCTCGCCGGCCTGTGGCCGCTCGAAACCGTCACCGCCGCCCTCTCCGATTTCGCCGATGCCGCGATCCATGCCGCCATCGCTGCCGCCCTTGCCGAGCGCGATGCACCCAACCGCGGGCTGGTGGCGCTGGCGCTCGGCAAGCTCGGCAGCCGCGAGCTCAACTATTCCTCCGACGTCGATCTCATCCTGCTCCACGATCCCGATCGCATCCCCCGCCGCGCGCATGAGGAGCCCGACGAGGCCGCTGTCCGCATCGCCCGCCGCGCCGTCGCCCTGCTCGCCGACCAGACCGCCGACGGCTATGTCGCGCGCGTCGACCTGCGGCTGCGCCCGGCAAGCGAAATCACCCCGATGAGCCTGAGCATCGGTGCCGCCGAGCATTATTATCAGGCCGAAGCCGAAACCTGGGAGCGGCTCGCCTTCGTCCGCGCCCGCGCCGTCGGTGGCGATCTGGCGCTGGGGCAGGGCTTTCTCGAGCGTATCCGTCCCTTCGTCTGGCGCCGCAGCCTCGATTTCACTGCGGTGCGCGATGTGCAATCGGTCAGCTTGCGCATCCGCGATCACTTCGAGGCCGGCCAGAAGCTCGGGCCGGGATTCGATCTCAAGCGCGGCCGCGGCGGCATCCGCGAGGTCGAGTTCTTCACCCAGATCCACCAGCTCATCTGGGGCGGCCGCGAGCCCGCCCTGCGCTGTCCCGCCACCCTCGATGCGCTGCAAGCCCTTGTCGCAGCCGACCGCATCGAGGCGTCAGAGGCTGCCCAGCTCGCCGCCAGCTACCGGGCGCTTCGCACCGTCGAGCACCGGCTGCAGATGCGCCGCGACGAGCAGACCCACATGGTCCCCAAGCTCGCCGCCGATCGTGCGGCGGTGGCAAGGCTCTGCGGAGCGCCCGACTGGCCCAGCGTCCAGTCCGGTCTCGCGCGCGTCACGTCTCCCGTCGCCGCCGCCTATGATCGGCTGATCCGCGCCGCCGCCCCCGAGGCCACGCCGGTGCCCGCCGATGCCACCGCATGGCTCAAGCGCCGCCACCCCAGGCACCTCAAGCTGGTCGCGCCGCTCATCGAGCGCTGGCGCAGCGGCAGCGTCCGTGCGCTCCGCAGCGATCCGGCGCGCGCCGCCTTCGAGCGCCTGCTGCCGTCGATCATCGATGGCGTCACCACCGCCGCCGAGCCGATCCGCGCCGCCGCGCGGCTCGACAGCTTTTTCGGCGCCCTGCCCCCCGCCGCCCAGTTCCTCGCCCTTCTCGAAGCCAATCCCCGCCTCGTCGGGCTGCTTGCCCATCTGCTCGGCGTCGCCCCCACCCTCGCCGATGCCCTCGCGCGCGCGCCCGCGCTCTTCGATGTCATGCTCGCCCCCGATGCCTTCGCCCCGCTCCCCGACGCCGCAGCGCTCAGCGCCGAGCTGGACCGCTTCATCGGCAGCGGCAGCTTCGAGCAGCGGCTTGACCGTGTGCGCCGCTGGACCAGCGAGCGCCGCTTCCAGCTCGGCGCCCAGATCATCGAAGGCAGGGCCGATCCGCTCGCCGTCGCGCGCAGCCTCGCCGCCATCGCCGATGCCGCGATGGATGCCATCGTGCCCGCAGTCACCGCCGAAATGGTCGCCGCCCATGGCCGGGTGCCCGGCACCGCCCCGCTCGTGCTTGCCATGGGCCGCTACGGCGGCGGCATGCTCACCCATGCCTCGGATCTCGATCTCATCTACCTGTTCAAAGGCAATTCCGCCGCCGTGTCGGACGGTGCCACCCCCATCACCGCCGCGCGCTGGTACAATCGCTGGGCGCAGCGGCTCACCTCCGCACTCTCGGTGCCCACCGCCGAAGGCACGCTCTACGAAGTCGATACACGCCTCCGCCCCTGGGGCGCCAAGGGCATGATGATGGTCAGCCTCGAAAGCTTTGCCCGCTACCAGGCCGAAGAGGCCGAGCCCTGGGAGCATATGGCGCTCACCCGCGCCCGTGTCGTGGCGGGCGATGCCACTGCCATCAACGCCGTCATCGCCGCCCAGCTCGGCCAGCCGCGCGATCCCGCCACCCTCCGCCACGCCGTCCTCGCGATGCGCGCCGACATCGCCAGGGCCAAGCCCCCCGGCGGCCTCTACGATGTCAAGCTGGGGCCGGGCGGGCTCGTCGATCTCGAATTCATCATCCATTTCCTCCAGCTCGGCACACCGCAGGCGCTCACCCCCGACATGGACACGGCAATCGCCCGCCTCGCCACCGCCGGCCGCATCGAACCCGAGCGTGCCGCCGAACTGCAGCACGCGCTCGCCCTGCTCACCCGCTGGCTGGTGGTGCTGCGGCTGGTGGCCCCCGGAATCGGCCGGGCGGGTTCCACCCGCGGCCTGTCCCCCGCCACCGAAGCAGTGATCGCCACGGCGCTGGGTGCGGCAAGTTTCCCCGCCGCCGTCGACGCTTTGGCTCTGGCCAGGAGCCGGGTGCGGCTGGCATGGGAAGCGCTGCTGGAACGCGAACAGGGAGGCTGAGATGAGCGAATTGGCAATCGGGGATGCTGCACCGGATTTCACCCTGCCAACCGACAGCGATGGCGAGCTGAGCCTCGCACGCTTCGCCGGCCGCAAGCTGGTCCTCTATTTCTATCCCAAGGATGATACGCCCGGCTGCACCACCGAGGGCAAGGATTTCTCCGCCCTCGCTGCCGAGTTCGAAGCTGCCGACACGGTGGTGGTCGGCGTCTCGCGCGATTCCGTCACCGCCCACGCCAAATTCCGCAACAAGCACGGCCTCACCGTGCTGCTCGGCGCCGACGAGAGCGGTGCTGTCACCGAGGCCTATGGCGTCTGGGTCGCCAAATCGATGTACGGCAAGAGCTACATGGGCATCGAGCGCGCCACCTTCCTCGTCGGCCGCGATGGCCGCGTGGCGCAGGTCTGGCGCAAGGTGAAGGTGCCCGGCCATGCCGCCGCCGTCCTCGCCGCAGCAAAGGCGCTCGGCTGATTCGGCCTCGCTGATTCGAACACGCGTTCGCTATCGCGACACTGTCGGTTTCATCGGTCAGGACGTGCAGAAACGGACGCGAGCTGAAAAAGTTGCATGTGTCATGAAAAATTATCCACGATGAACGCACGGTTCATCGTGGCATGACCACGCCCTGCCCCCCTTGTCGCCGTCGGCGGGTTGATGCTGCCGCCCCCGGCTGGTTCAAAGGTCTTGTCGATGAGGAAACGGGCTGCGGCCCAGACCCCTCGGAGGCACCAGGAGCCCTCCGGTTGCGCAAAGATAACCGGGTCGCAGGGATCATCAAATTGAGCCGTTCGGGGGATCGTGCATCGTGCATAGACTGGCAAAGGCCGTAACGGGCCTCAATGGCAGCCTTGAGCGTCGCCTCCCCGAACACCGCATCACTTGGCACCGCGCCCATGGGACCAACCCGGACAGTGCGATGACCATCAGATTAGGGACGTGGCAACAGCTCATGGGGATTGGATCAGCAGTTTTGGTGGCCGGATGGCTCGGCATCGCCACCACCTCGATGATCAGCGGCAACAGCGCTGATGAAACCGCCCTCGCCGCAAAGCAGCAGGAGCTCGTCAAGCTGGAGCGCGCCCTCGCCGCCGCCCGCAGCGAAGCCCAGTTCGTCAAGGGCGATGTCGCCCAGCGCGCCGACCTTCTCGAGGCTCGGCAGGAATTCCTCACCGCCCTTCTCTCCGGCAAGCAGGACAGCAAGGCCCTTGCCGCCCTCCTGCCCCGCAGCGCCTCCGCCACCGCCAGCGCCGATGTGCAAGCCATGATGCCGCCGCTCGTCGTGGTCGAAAGCCAGCAGCTCGCTCTCGTCGACAAGGCCACCGGTGCCGCCGAAGCCCGTATCCGCGATACCCAGGCCCTTATCCGCCGCCTCGGCCTCGATCCCCGCCGCTTTACCGCAGCCTCGGACTGGAAGGGTGCGGCCCCCGCCCAGGGCATGGGTGGCCCGTTCGTTCCCGCCACCACCGGCGATGTCGAGCCCCGCTTCAAGGACCTGTTCATGAGCTGGCGCAAGCTCGAGACGATGCAGGCCTCGCTCGCCTCCATCCCGGCCCTCGTCCCGGTCAAGAACTACCGTGGCAGCTCGGGCTATGGCCGCCGCTTCGATCCCTTCAACGGCCGCCTTGCCATGCACGCAGGCACCGACATGGCGGGCAGCCATGGCGAGCCCATCTTCGCCTCGGCCAATGGTCGCGTCGCCCGCGCCGGCTCCATGAACGGCTATGGCATCATGGCCGAGATCGACCATGGCAAGGGCATCGAAACCCGCTACGGCCACATGTCGAAAGTCCTCGTCAAGCCCGGCCAGATGGTCCGCCAGGGCGACCTGATCGGCCGCATGGGCTCCACCGGCCGCTCGACCGGCACCCACCTCCACTATGAAGTCCGCGTCGATGGCAGCCCCGTCGATCCCAAGCCCTTCCTCGAAGCCGCCTCGTTCGTGCTTGCCGTCCAGGGCGAAGCCGAGCGCGCCCAGCAGGGCCCCGCCCTCGAGGATCGTACCCTCACCGCCGACACCACCCCGGCCGCCGGCGGCATGATGATGACCCCCATCCGCATCGCCGGCTGACAGTCCGCATTGAAGCAACATCCGTTTGCGCCTACATTGCGCACATGGACCAAGCCCCCCTTCCCGTGCATCCCCGCCTGATGCCCGCCGCTGCTGCGCGCGTCGCCACGATCGCCGCGCGCCAGGGCAAGCCCGATCTCAAGCTGCGCCTCTCGGTCGATGGCGGCGGCTGCGCCGGCTTCCAGTACAAGTTCGGCCTCGAAGCCGTTGCCGCCGTCGATGATCTCGCGGTGGAAACCGATGGCGTCACCATGCTCGTCGATCCCGACTCGCTCCCCTTCCTCGCCGGCTGCGAAGTCGATTTCGTCGAGAAGATCGGGGCCGCCGCCTTCGAAGTGCGCAATCCCAACGCCGCCTCGGGCTGCGGCTGCGGCTCGAGCTTCTCGATCTGAGCATCCTCATCGTCCGCGTCGCTGCAGCACTGGCGGTTTCACTGCTGGTCGGCATCATCTGGCGCCTCTCCACCATCCCGACCGGCGCCAACACCGCCGGCCTGATGCGCGTCGAACTGCTTGTGCTCGGCGGCGTGCTGCTGCTCGCCATCCTGTTCTTCGAGCGCGTCGCCATCCGCCTCATCCGCACGAAGGGGGGAAAACTGCGCGGCAAGCTCCGCGAGCCCCAGCCATGAAGATCGCCACCTACAACATCAACGGCACCAACGCCCGGCTGCCACGCCTGCTCGAATGGCTCGAAGCCTTCCAGCCCGATGTCGCCTGCCTGCAGGAGATCAAGACGGCTACCGAAAACTTTCCCGTCGACACCTTGAAGGCCGCCGGCTGGCACTGCCTCGTCCATGGCCAGAAGGGCTTCAACGGCGTCGCCATCCTCAGCCGCGAGCCCGCCACCGAAACGCAGCGCGGCCTGCCGGGGGACGAGTCCGACGAACAGTCACGCTATCTCGAAGCCGAGGTCGGCGGTGTGCGCGTCGCCAGCATCTACCTCCCCAACGGCAACCCCCAGCCCGGCCCCAAGTTCGATTACAAGCTCGCCTGGATGGCCCGCCTCGAGGCGCACGCCGCGTCCCTGCTCGGCCTCGGCACTCCCGTCGTCCTCGCCGGCGATTACAACGTCATCCCCCATGACGACGACATCTGGGACCCGCGCGCCATGCAGGACGACGCGCTCATGCAGCCGGAAAGCCGCGCCGCCTTCCGCACCCTGCTCTGGCAAGGCTGGACCGACGCCGTCCGCAGCCTCCACCCGCGCGGCGGCATATGGACCTTCTGGGACTATCAGGCCGGCGCCTGGCAACGCGACCACGGCTTCCGCATCGATCACCTGCTCCTCTCGCCGCAAGCCGCCGACCGCCTCCTCAACGCCGGCGTCGACCGCGACGTCCGCGGCCAGGAAAAAGCCTCGGACCACGCCCCCACCTGGGTCACGCTCACCGCCTGACCGGCAGAATGCCCCTCTCAAAGCGTCCGTTGCGCGCGCAAGGCAATCGCATGGAATTTCAGCCCGCGATCGTCATGCACGTTGTCAGGAGCCCGCGTGTGTGCGTAGCATCGATCGATCGAAAAACAGCGAGGCGCAGCGTGGAGCACGATCCAAAGGCGTTGCAGGCCGCGATGGAAGCTGCGCGCCCGCACGACCTCGAACTTGCCTTCCGCCCGATGTTCGGCGGGGTTTTCGGCTATGCCGCCGGGCAGGCGTTCGCTTCACTCTCGAACATGGGGCTCGCTCTCAAGATGACCGGCGCGGATCACGCGGCGTTGAGCGAAGTGGCCGACGTCAAGCCGCTGCGGTATCAACCGGACGATCCGCCGAGCAAGACCTATCTCCTGCTGCCGAACGCGATCCTGTCCGATGCCGGCAGCCTTCGATCGTGGATCGCGCGCAGTGCAGCCGGCCTCAAGCCGAAAACCGGGAAGACGCGCAAGAAACCTGTGGAGGGCAAATAATGTCTCGTATCAGCTTCGTCGAGCTCCCCGCATCCGACTTGCCTTCAACCCGCGCCTTCTATGCCGATGCGTTCGGCCTTGCCTTTACCGACTTCGGTCCAAGCTACTCCTGCACGTTGACCGGTGACGTCGACATCGGCCTGCAGGCAGACGCCAGCGAGGCCACCGCCGCGCCCCTCGTCGTCATCGCAGTCGACGATCTGGAAGTCTCCCTCGACGCCGTGAGCGCGGCAGGAGGGGTCATCACCAAGCCGGTATTTGCCTTTCCGGGCGGTCGACGCTTCCACTTCCGCGATCCGAGCGGAAACGAACTGGCCGCATTCAAGGCGGACTGACGACCTCCCCCGCGCCCCGGCTCGCTCTACAACGCGCGCTCGAACACCCGATACGTCCGCGTCACCCGGCTCTCGATCACATCGGCAATCGACCGCATCGGGCCATTGTCATCGAGAATCCAGCCGATCTCGCCCTCCTCCCCGCCGAAATTCTCCACAGCCTCGCGGCGGATATACTCGATCATCTGGAACGCCATCAGCGATGCGACACGGTGTCCCTGCAGCGATTTGCGAATGCCCATCAGCGGCACGCGGATGCGCCGCACCTGCGGCTTGCGCAGCCGCCAGAGCAGCTTCGCCCAGCCGAACGGAAACAGGCTGCCATTCAGGTCGCGCGTCAGCTCGTTGAAGTCGGGCAGCGCAATCATGAACCCCACCGGCACCCCGTCATATTCGGCCACCCGGATCAGCTTCTCGAAAACGATCGACTTCAATTTCTTGCCGATGAAGCCGATCTCCAGCGGCGTCAGCGGCACGAACCCCCAATTGTCGGCCCAGGCGTCGTTCAATATGTCCATGATCAGCGCCGCTTCCTCATCGAAGCGCGACTTGTCCACCGGCCGCGTCACCAGCCGCGGGTTGCGCTCCGAAAACGCCACGATCCGCTCGACAATCTCCGGAAACGGCTTGAGGATCGACACCGACCAGCAGTGCATGTCCTTCACGCCCGCATAGCCGCGCGCCGTCACCAGCCGCTCGTAATAGGGCAGGTGATGCCCCATCATCACCGAGGGCGGGCCATCGAACCCCTGCACCAGCAGCCCCGGCTCATCCCAGATCGACAGGCTGAACGGCCCCTGCGCCCGCGCCATCCCCTTGGCGCGCAGCCAGTCCTCGGCGGTGTCAAGCAGCGCATCCGCCACCGCCTGGTCATCGATGCTCTCGAACATCCCCCAATGGCCGAGGTCCGGCGCAACATGCGTCAGCACGAGCTGGTCGACCTGCGCGGAAATCCGCCCCACCACCCGGCCGCCCTGCTCGGCCAGCCAGAACGCCGCTTCGGCATGCTCGAACCAGGGGTTGGTCTTCAGCCCGCCGATCAGCCCCTTCACCTCGGACTTCAGCGGCGGCACCCAGTGCGGATCATCACGGTACAGCGTCCAGGGCAGATCGATGAACCGCGCCTGGTCCTGTCCCGTCAGCACCGGACGAATGGTGATCGCGCTCAAGGCCGAAGGTCCAGGGAAGTCATTCCAGCCGGATAGGCAGGCATTGCGGCCAAATTTGGGGCGGCCAAAATTGGGGCAACCAATTTCAGTCGGCTACTCCTCGGTGCGGATCAGCACCGCCTCGCCGATCAGCAGGAACAGCAAAAACGGCGCCCACGCCGCCATCACCGGCGGCACCGTGCCGAAATTGCCCATCGCCAGCATGAAATTGTCCGCCACGAAAAACGCAAACCCCAGGAACATGCCGATCACCGCCCGCACGAACAGCCGGCCCGAGCGCGCCAGCCCGAACGCCGCAACCGCTCCCAGCAGCGGCATCAACGCCGCCGAAAGCGGCCCGGAAACCTTGTGGTGCGCCGCCGCCACCAGCGTGTCCACTGGCTTGCCCGCCGCGCGCTGCTCGCCGATCTGCGGGATCAGATCCCACAGCGGCACATACGCCGGGTCGATGTTCGCGGTGGTGAACTGCCGCGGCACCACGCTCGTCGGAAACGCCAGGCTCGGCACATTGCGGATCGTCCCCGCCGCCACATCGAAAATCCGCACCTGCGCCAGCGTCCAGCCCTCGGCCTGCGGCGTCGCCGCTTCCGCCATCACCACCCGCACCAGCTTGTTGTCGACCCGGTCATAGATGGTCACATTGCCCAGCCGCGTCGCAGCCCCCGTCCCCGTCACCGTCTCGGCGTTGAACAGGTCATCCCCGCCGCGCACCCAGCGTGCCGTCGTCGGCGCGGTCTCTTCGGTCACCTTGCGATATTCGTTCGCCTGCCACGCCCTCAGCGTCTCGGTCGCCCGCGTCACGATCCGCTCGTTGAACGCGAAGTTGATCGCCGCCACCCCCAGCCCCGCCAATATGAGCGGCAGCAAAATCTGGTGCGCCGAAATGCCGGCCGACTTGAAGATCACCACCTCGCTGTTCTGGTTGAGCGTCGCCAGCGTCACCAGCGTCGCCAACAGCACCGCAAAGGGCAGGAAAAGCTGGATGATCTGCGGCACCCGCAGCCCCACATAGACCCAGAGATCGGCCTCGCTGTTGCCCGCCGCTGCGAGGATCTTCCCCGATTCCCCCAGCAGATCGAGCGATTCCAGAATGACCACCAGCCCGACGATGAACGCCAGCGTGCGGATGAGGAACATCCGCGCCACATACCAGGCGATGGTGTTGGAGGGGAAAAGCTTCATGCGCCTCAGCCCGCCGAAAGCGCGTCGTCGCGCCAGTTGCTGCGCTGCACCAGCCGGCCGACGATCCCCGAAACCAGCTTGCTCGCCTTGCCGAACCAGCGGTCGAGCGCCCCCAGCGGCTGCCCGCCCGGCACATGCGCCAGCGTCCGATACAGCCAGAGCGAAAACAGCACGAACCCCGCGAACGGCACCCATTGCGCCAGGAACGGATCGACCCGTCCGAGCGACCCCATCCGCTCGCCATATTCGGTCAGCTTGTGAAACGTCACCAATGCAATCAGCGCGATGAACACCCCGAGCGCGGACGAGGACCGTTTCGGCGGCACCCCCAGCGCCAGGCTGAGGAACGGCAGCACGAACATCACCACGCACTGCACCAGCCGCCGGTGGAAGGTCGCACTTGCATCGCGCCGCTCCACGGGCGGCGTGTCAGCTCCGAACACCTTTGCCGCCAGCTCGGGCAGCGTCGCTTCCAGATTGCCGTCGCCGCGCACGCGGAAGCTCGCCATGTTGGGCAGATTGACCGGCAAATCATGTTGCTCGAAGCTAAGCACCCGCGGCACCGCCCCCCCGCCCGGGCTGTGCACCAGCGTGCCCGCCTTCAGCCGCAGCAGGATCACCTCCGGATCATCGGTGGAAAGAAACGTGCCGCTCGCCGCCGTCACCGCGAGGCTCTGCCCGTTCTCGCCCTGCGCGCGCACGAAAAGCCCGCGCAGGTCCCGGCCATTGTCGAGGCTCTCCTCCACCCGCAACGTCATCCCCTTGCCCAGGCTGGCGAATTCCCCCACCTTGATCGACGCTCCCAATGCCCCCGAGCGCAGCTCGTAGCGAAGGTTTTCGTAGGAATAGCGCGACACCGGCTGCAGCCAGCCGACAATGCCGAAATTGACGACCGCGAACAGCGTCGCAAACAGGAACGGCACGCGCAGCAGCCGGAAATACGAGATCCCCACCGCCCGCAGCGCATCGAGCTCGGATGAGATCGCGATGCCGCGAAACGCCAGCAGCACCCCCATCATCACCCCGATCGGAATGCCCAGCGACAGATATTCCGGCAGCAGATTGCCCAGCATCCGCCACACCACATCCACCGGCCCACCCTCGTTCATCACGAAATCGAACAGCCGCAGCATCCGGTCGAGCACCAGCAGCATCGCCGCAATCACCAGCGAGCCGATGAGCGGCACGATGATCAGCCGGGCCAGGTAACGATCGAAGCGGGTGAGGGTAAGCAAGGGTTTGGCGACAATCCGTTGGAGCGGAGATGGCAAGCGCCGCATTGTTGCCGCAAGCCATCGGCATGAGAGGGCAGACGACGGGTTACCCCGTCGATTGCGTTCCCTATAACCCGGGTGATGTTCAAGGTCATGGCAAAATCGTGCAGGGCGCTCGCAGCCCTCCCCCTCCTGCTCGCGGTGCCGGCCGAGGCCCAGGTGCTCGGCACCGATGCCGCTGCCTGCGCCCCCAACACAACAGGGGCCGGCGCTAGCGGCCCCGCCGTCCTCGTCACCGTCATCGGCTTCAAGAACAGGGATGGCCGCCTGCGCGTGCAATTCTACCCCGATGAGCAGGAAGATTATCTCGGCTCGGGCAAATACATTCGCCGCCAGGAAGTGCCCGTCACCGCCAGCGGCAACATGCAGGTCTGCATCACTGTGCCGCGCCCCGGCAGCTATGTCATGGTCGCCCTCCACGATCGCAACGAGGACGGCAAGTTGAACGTCTGGAGCGACGGCATCGGCTTCTCCAACAATCCCCGCATCCCGCTCGGCAAGCCCCCGCTCGAAAAGACGCGCTTCACCGCCGGCCCCGGCATCACCCGCATCGATGTCGTCCTCAACTACATGCAGGGCCTCTCGCCCCGCCCCATCCGCCAGAAATAGGAAGCACCATGCGGGGGCTCATCGGCATCGCAGCGCTTCTGGCCTCTCCAGCCCTCGCCGCCGGCCCTCAGGACGCCGACACCAAAGCCTGGTGGAAGATGATCGGCCACCTCTCGTCCGATGCCTTCGAAGGTCGCGACACCGGCTCGCAAGGCCATGCCCGCGCCGTCGCCTGGACGGTCGCGCAGTTCAAGGCCGCCCGCCTCCTGCCCGCCGGCGAGCACGGCAGCTACACCCAGACGATCGCCCTCCACGAAGTCCGCGTCGAAAAGCCCGGCACCCGCATCTCCATCGTCGCCGCCGATGGAAGCACCACCGATCTCGCCTTCCTCCACGATGTCACTGTCCGCGCCACCATGGCCGCCCCCGCCGCCCTCAAGGCCCCCATCGTCTTCCGCGGCTGGTGCAGCCGCCAGGACGTCACCGCAGACGTCGCCGGCAAGGTCGTCCTCTGCTTCGGTGGCCGCCGCAAGGGCCTGCCAGGCGCTGCGGAGCGCCTCGCCGCCGTCGTCGACGCCGGTGCCGCCGCCCTCGTCACGATCGACGATGCCGGCTTCACCATCGAGCCCCCGCGCTGGCCCGAGGCCTATGCCCGCACCATCACCATCCCCACCACCGAGGCCCGTCCCGAACCCGGCCTGCCGATGCTCCGCCTCAACCCGGCCGCGCTTGCCAAGCTCCTCGGCCCCCGCGCGCAAACCCTGCTCGCCGATGCCATTGCCGCCCGCCCGCTCCCCGCCTTCGATCTGCCCGCCCAGCTCGATCTCGCACTGGCCCGCACCGAGCGCGATTTCACTTCGGACAATGTCCTCGCCCTCCTCCCCGGCACCGACCCCGCGCTCAATGCGGAAACCGTCGTCGTCTCCGCGCATATCGATGGCTATGGCCTCGGCGAGCCGGTCGATGGGGACAGCCTCTACAACGGCGCCTTCGACGATGCCGCCTATGTCGCCACCCTCATCCGGCTCGCGCAAGCCCGCAAGGGCAAGGGCTACAGGCGCCCCGTCCTGTTCGCCGTCTTCACCGGCGAGGAAAAGGGCCTGCACGGTGCCAACTGGTTCACCCGCCACCCCACAATTCCGCTCGCCAGCATCGCCGCCGACATCAACCTCGATGCCATCCGGCCGCTCTTCCCCCTGAAAATCCTCACCCTCATCGGCCTGGAAGCCAGCACCCTCGTGCAGGACGTCCGCGCCATCGCCACCCCCATGGGCATCGAGGTCCGCCCCGACAACGAGCTCGAACGCGGCATGATCGGCCGCACCGACGCCGCCCCCTTCCTCCGCGCCGGCATCCCCGCCATCAGCTTCATGTTCGGCTACGATACCGGCTCGCCCGAAGAGGAAAAATTCCGCCTCTGGTACCGCACCCGCTACCACCGCCCCCAGGACGATATCACCCAGCCCATCGACTTCACCGCCGCCCGCACCTTCAATCGCTTCTTCTACGCCCTCACCGCGCGCGTGGCAGACGGTGCGGCCAAGCCGGCGATGGTCAGGTAACAGACCTCCTGCGGCTTCGGGCGTTCGCTGCAGGAACGGCAGCGCGCTGTTGACGTTCTTCCTCCGCAAGGGAGACAGGAATGAACGGCACTGCCATGAACGGCATTGGCAAGATGGAAGCGGCAACGCGCATGGGCTTTGCCGCACGCGGCATCATGTATCTTCTCATCGCGTTTCTTGCACTCTGGTGGGGCCGCGCCGAAGACGGCCCCGACGCCCTCAAGCTTCTCGACAGCGGCGCCGGGCGGGCCATCCTCGCCGTCATGGCACTTGGCTTCTTCGCCTATGGCATATGGCGGCTCGCGGAAGTCTTCATCGACAGCGAAGGCCATGGCAGCAAGGCCAAGGGACTGGCAGTACGCGCCGGCGGCACGGTGAGCGGCATCATCCATCTGGGGCTGGGGGTCTACACGGCAAGGCTCGCAGCGGGACAGCCTGCCGGCGCCAGTGGCGGTGGCAGTGGCGGTGGCGGAGGCACCGAGGAAGGCGCGGCAACGGCACTCAGCCTCCCCGGCGGCGAATGGTTGCTGATGCTGGCAGCCGCCGCACTTCTGGGCACCGCCGTCGTCAACCTCGTGAAAGCCATCAAGGGCAGCTTCCTCAAGCAGCTCGATTCGCGTGCCGCAGCGCAGGACTGGGTCAAATGGGCAGGCCGCGGCGGCTACGCAGCCCGCGGCGTCGTCTTCGCCATCATGGCCTGGTTCTTCTGGAAAGCCGGCGCCGCCGCCAGCGCCGAACAAGCCGGCGGCCTCGGCGAAGCCCTGGGCTGGCTCACCGGCTGGCCCCGCATGGCGGTCGCCATCGGACTCGGCCTGTTCGGCATCTTCAGCCTCGTCGAAGCCCGCTACCGCCGCATCAACGACCCCAAAGTCCTCGCCCGCCTCCAGAACGCCGGCCGCCGCCTGACCCCTTGATCGCTTCCTGCCCGGAAGTGATCGCGCGCACGTGGCAGACGGTGCGGCGAAGCCGGCGATATCGCGGCAGCATCCGCCGGCCCGCGCGAAGTGCCAAACCGCCTCAATCCGTCGATGCCAGGCAATTTTCGGCCTGCCCATTCCGGCTCAACCAGCGAGCAAGCTCGTCAGCCTCCATCGGCAGCGCAAAATGATAGCCCTGCGCTTCCTCACATCCCATTTCTCTCAGTGCGGCCAGGGTGTCACCCGTCTCGACACCTTCGGCAACCACGCGGTAACCCAGCCGGTGCGCCAGCTGGATCATCGAATCCACAAGAACATGGTCGGCCCCGGGCGCTTCGCCAAGATTGCTTACAAACGCCTGATCTATCTTGAGGACCTGCACCGGCATGCGCTGCAAATAGGAAAGGCTGCTGTAGCCGGTGCCGAAATCGTCGATGGAGAGGCAGATGCCGGCAGCATCGAGCTGCCGCAACATGCCGAGCGCCTGCTCGGGATGATCCATCGTCGCACTCTCGGTCAGTTCGATTTCGAGCCGGCTGGCAAGCAATTGCCGTTCGACGAGCGCCGCCTGGATACGCTGGGCAAGATCGGGCTCGGCAAGGTTGGCAGCCGAAATGTTCACCGAGACCATGAGCTCGATACCGGCCATGTCCCACCTCGCAAGCTGGTCCAGCGCCATTTCCAGAACACGCTGCGTGGTCGCCCGCGCAAGCGATGTCTGCTCGACAATGGGGATGAATTCCGAAGGCGACACATCGCCGAGCCGCGGGTGCCGCCATCGCAGCAAAGCCTCGACACTGATGCACCGGCCGGTCGCCAGTTCGACGCGCGGCTGATAGACGAGGCTCAGCTGGTCATCGGCTTCAAGTGCCGCGCCAAAATCCTCGAGCAAGGCATAGCGCCGACGATGCGCACCATCACGCGTCTCGGAATAGGTCGAAATGAAGTCATCGGTGCGGTGGGCGTCTTCCGCGGCAGTCAACGCCCCGCGCAGCAGATCCCTCGCCGAAGCCTCGGCAAGCACGAACGGCCGAACCCCGATGGCAATATTCGCCACATAGCGCGTCGAGGAGGATAGCCGCATCATATTGAGGTGTTCCCGAAGCCGAGGAAACAACGTCGGATGCTTGCTGGCCGACGGCATCAGGAACGCAAATTGCGCGGCGCCGACATGATAGACCTTCGGCTGTCCCTCCAGCCCGTCGCGCAAGATGTGTGTTGCCTCGCGGACAAGCTCGTCGACACGCGCTCCCCCCATCGCCCGCATGATGCCATTGATCTGGTCATCGCGCGCAAACTTGACCACAACCAGAACCTTCGGCTGCCCCGCCTCGTCAAGCGCCAGATCAGCCAGGTCTTCGTAAAACTGGTGGCATGTTGCCAGACCGCTGACAGGATCGAGCCGTCCGAAAGCATGCTGAAGTTCGATCTGCGCCATGACCATGGCCGCCAGATCACGCAGCGTTGCCAGTTCCGACTCCGATGCTGTCCGTGGCGCCGTTCCCAAAACACACAATGATCCAAGCCCATAACCATCGCTGGTGACCAGCGGCACGCCAGCATAAAATCGCGTTCCGTTGCGGCCGAGAAGGCTGTCGCAATAGGTGGGATCGCCATGCAGATCTTCGATGACCAGCACTTCCTTCGATCCCGCCACCTGCGCACAAGGCGCCTTGAACCTCGGAATACTGCTGTGACCGATCCCGACGCGGGATTTGAACCATTGTCGATCACGATCGGTCAGTGATATCGCTGCCATCGGAAGCCCGAAAATCTGGCTTGCCATGCGCGTGATCCGGTCGAAACTTTCGCTTGCACCTGTGTCCAGCAAGTTCAGGCGATGCAAGGCATCGAGGCGGCCATCTTCCAGAAAATCACGCATTGCAACTCCGATCAGACACCGTCACGGCGTGCAATCAGTTTCGTTAAATTCTTGGCCATATTATTAAACGAGATCATTAACAAAGGCATGACGCACCTTGCCGACCGGCTATGGTGCAGCATCGCCCATGGTCGCTTGCCCTTGTTGCCGGCAGGCCTCAGCGTACTGATGCGCCTCGGCCGGCCACAAGCCCCTCCAACCACGCCACCAGCCGCGCTCCAAGCTCCAGCCGCCGGTCCTCGAAGCCATGGCTCGTCGGCAATGCCGCCACCGTCAGCCGCGCCCCCGGCTGCGCCGCGATCGCCGCCGCCAGCGCCTTGTTCGGCGCTGCAATGCCGTATTCGGCATAAAGGCTCAGCACCGGAAACCGCGCCAGCTTCGGCGCCAGCGGCACCAGGTCCCAGCCCTTGCCCTTTGCCGCAATCTCGCGCGCCACCGCATCGGGGCTGCTCCCCGCCAGCGCATTGCCGAAATCGTCGAACCCCGCCGCCACCTTGGCAATCTCCGCCTCGCCGCCCTTCGCCAGCGCCTCGGCGCGGATGCTGAAGTTGGCGGCATCGAGCAGCGCCACCCCCGCCAGCCCATCGGCTTCCGCCGCCACAAGGGCTGCGTTGGCGCCGCCCATCGAATGCCCCGCCAGCACGATCCGCCGCGGGTCGATCCGGTAGCGCGCCACCGCATCCGGCGTCCGCACGAACGCCAGCGCCGCCGCCGTATCCTCGATGCTGTTCGCCAGACTGAACGCACCCGGCGAGCCCCAGGCCCCGCGATAGGTGAAGGTCAGCACATTCCACCCCGCACGGCGGATCGCCTGCGCCAGGTCGAGGTTGCGCTCATTCCCCGGCAGCCCGTGCAGCAGGATGATTGTCGGCTTGGGCTCCGGCCCCGCCGCCAGGAAGAACAGCGCGTTCAACCCCACGCCCGCACTTGGCAGCAGCAGTTGCTTGTTGGCGGCCGGGTGCGTCGCATGCCGCGGCGGATCGACCGCCTGCCCCATCACCGGCGCTCCCGCCAGCGCCCCCGCCAGCATCAGCGCCCATATCGCCCGCCGCATCACGGCAGATCCACGAACGTCAACGTTGCCGCCACGATCTGCGGAATGATCAGCCGGTTCCGCTTGGTATCGAGCCCGATGGCGGCGGGAATCGGAATGTCCTTCGCCACCATCTCCGCCTTGCCCCCCGGCGGCACCCGGTACACGCCATGCCCGTCCTGGCTCGCCACCAGCAGCGTCCCGTCCGCCAGCGGGATGATCCCGTCCATCCGCCCGGTCGGCAGCGTCACCTCGCGCAAGATTTTCCCGTCGCGCCCGCGAAACACCAGATTCACCCCGCGCCCGCCGTGCACGATACTGCCATCGGGCATGTGCGCAATCCCGTTCGGCCGCTCAAGTGCTGCATCACGCGCCGCAAATTCGCTCACCTTGCCCGCCGGGTCGATCCGGTAGATCGCCCCCGCACGGTCGTCGCTGCCACTGTCGGTGACGAGAATTTCCCCCTTCGCATCCACGCTCAGGTCATTCAGCCGCACCGCACCCGGCACCGCCGTGTCCCCCCGCGGCGCCCCCGTCTTGCGGTCGAACCGGCGGACGGTGCTTGTATCGGCGACATAGACAATGTCACCCTGCACGAACACGCCGAGCGGATCGACGAGCGTCACCCCGTTCCGCCCGCCTTCCACCCATTTCAACGCCAGCACCTGCCCATCGGGGCCGAGCCGCGAGATATAGCCGTCATTCCCCGGCCCGCGCTCGCCCAGGTTGGACACGAAGATCACATCGGCCTCGGCATCATGGCGCGCCGCTTCGGATCCCTTCAGCCCGATATCGGCCACCACCCGCACCTCGGCCGCGAGCGGTGCCGCCCCCATCCCCGCCCCCAGCCCTGCTGCCACCATCAGAAGGACCGGGATGCGCATGGTTTTACTCCGCTGCTTGCCTGAAAAGGCCTACATGCTCGGCTGCCATCGCGAAGCGGTCAAGCACCGTCGCAAGCTGCTCCGCCGAGTGTTCCGCACACAGCGAGCAGCGCAGCAAGAACACCCCCGCAGGCGTCGCCGGCGGGCGCGACATGTTCACATACACGCCAAGCTCGATCATCGCCGCCCACATCCGCACCGTCGTCTCCTGGTCGGGCATCAGCACCGACACGATGGCGCTCTCGGGCGTCTCGGTCGCCAGCCGGAAGCCGCGCGCCTTCAGCCCGCCATGCAGCGTGCGCGTCATCGCCCACAGCCGCTCGCGCTTGTCCCCGGCATGCATCAGCTTGCGAATGCTCGTCGCCGCACACGCCACCACCGCCGGCGGCAGCGAGGCGGTGAAGGTATAGGGCCGGCACACCAGCCGCAGAATCTCGAACTTCGGGTGGTTGGATACACAGAACCCCCCCACCGTGCCGACCGACTTCGAAAAGGTGCCGACCACGAAATCCACATCATCGGCCACGCCCGCCGCCTCATACACGCCGCGGCCATGCTCGCCGAAGAAGCCCATCCCATGCGCCTCGTCCACCAGCACCATGCAGCCATGCGCCTTGGCGATCGCCACCAGTTCCTTCAGCGGCGCCACATCGCCGAGCATCGAATAGACGCCCTCGAGGATCACCAGCTTGTGCGCCTCGGCCGGCAGCCGCCGCAGCCGCTTCTCCAGGTCTTCGGCGCTGTTGTGCTTGAAGCGCACGATATCGGCATTGCCCAGGTAACAGCCGTCATAGATCGAGGCATGGCTGTCGGCGTCGAGGATGATGTAATCCCCCTTCCCCGCCAGCGTCGAGACCATGCCGAGGTTCGCCTGATAGCCGGTCGAAAACACCATGGCATGCTCCATGCCGTAGAATGCGATCAGCGCATCCTCGCACTCCTTGTGGCCCTGGTAGGTGCCGTTGAGCACCCGGCTGCCGGTCGTGCCGGCCCCGAACCGTGCCAGCGCATCCTGCCCCGCCGCGATCACATCCGGGTCGAAGGTCATCCCCATGTAATTGTAGGTGCCGAGCAAAATCGTCTCACGCCCCTGGATCATCGCCACGGTGGGGGAGAGCACCTCCTCCATCACGATCGCGAACGGATCGCGGATGCCGGTCGAAAGCACCCCGGCGCGCTCGGCAATCAGCGCATCGAACTTCGAAAACAGGTCGCTCACTTGACCACCAGCTTCGTCACAGCATCGGCGACCTGGCCGATGGTCTCCAGATCGGGGAGCATGTTCAAGGGCATCACGATGTCCCACTCATCCTCCATGCTCGCCACAAGGTCCATCACCGTCAGGCTGTCCATCTCAAGGTCCCCGGCAAAGGTTGTGGCCTCGGTCAACGCCACGCCCTTGGGGTTGAGCGGTTCGATGAGGTCGATGATGCGGGCATAGATGGTGGCACGGTCGGTCATGGAAAATCCTGTCAGGCGATGTCGCCCATTTGCAGGATTATATGGCCAAATGGCGGCAATGCGTCCCCCAAAGCGCAGGCGCTTCCGCCACTCTGGCCAAACGCCGCAGGAGGTGCAATCAATGCCCGCCGTGGTAACGGGGGCGCGCGCGCATGGACGACTTGCCGAAACAATCGCATCCGCACTCGATCTACATGCTGCGGACGATCCAGCAACAGCACATGACCCTGTCCGCCATGGCCGACCAGAAAGCCAACATGCTGCTCGGCGTCGCCTCGGTCATGCTCGCCCTCGTCGTGCGCAACGGCACGCTCGTCAATCTGCAGCCGCCGCTGCTCATCCTCACCCTCACCGCATTCCTCGCGGCACTGTGCTGCATGCTTGCGGTCGTCCCCGCGTTCGGCAAGTCCCCCACCAAGGTCGAGGCGCCGGGCTTCCAGCCCAACATGCTGTTCTTCGGCGTCTTCGCCGATCTCGACGAAGCCGATTTCCAGGCCCGCATGCGCACCATCATGGCGACCGACGAGCAGATCTACGAAGCCATGCTCCGCGATGTCCACCAGCAGGGTCTGGTGCTCAAGCGCAAGAAATACCGCTACCTCGGCTATGCCTATCGCATCTTCATCGTCGGCATCGTGCTCACGCTGGCCGCGCTGCTGCTGCAACTCGTCCAGGCCTGAAGTGTGATCCGAAAAAGTCTGGCTCCGGCTTTCCGACAGGAACCCACCACAGCAAGGCGCTAGAGCCAGCCCTTGCGCCGATACCCCGCGACCGTCTCCGCCATCCCCTCCGCCGCGCCGACCTTCGGCGCCCAAAGTTCCGCCAGTCGCGCATTGCCTCCGCGTGCCACCCAGTCCGGATGCACCATGTAGCGCGCCCGGTCGCGGCTGAGCTTGGGCTGCGTGCCCCCCGCCTTCGCCGCCAGCGTCGCCACCGCAGCCGCCGCCCCCAGCACAGCGCCCGGCACCCCGAACGTCTGCACCCGCCGCCCGAGCGCCACCCCCATCAGGTCGGCAAACTCGGCATGCGAATAGCCGTCCGCCGCATCCCCCCGGCCATCATCGAGCTCCAGAATCTCCTGCCGCGGGCCACCCCCCGCCAGCGCCAGCAGCGCACGCGCCAGATCATCGACATGGATGATCGAAATCCGTCCCCCCGCACCCCCCGGCGCCAGCCCCAGCCCCCAGCGCGCCACCCGGAACAGATCGAGCATCTCGGTATCACCCGGCCCATAGACCGCCGGCGGCCGCACGATCACCCAATCGAGCCCGCTCGCCATCACCTCCGCATCGGCCGCCGCCTTGGAGGCACCATAATCCGAAAGCCCCGGCTCGCGCGCCGACAGGCTGGACACCTGCACGAAGCGCCGCACCCCCGCCGCCTGCGCCGCCGCCACCACATTGGCCGTGCCGCGCACATTGCCGATCTCGAAGCCCGCCCGGTCGGGCGCATTCACCACCCCGGCGATATGGATCACCGCCGAAGCCCCCTCGCACAGCCGCCCCAGCGCGCCGCGGTCGGCAAGATCGCCGGCAATCCAGCGCACCCCTGCCGTTTCGGGCTGCGTCCGCCGCGCCAGCGCCTGCACCGGCGGCGGCGCCAACTGCACCACCCGCCGTCCAACAAATCCCGTCCCGCCGGTGATCGCAAGCGTCATCCCGCAGCGTCTAGCCCCTGTGCCGCTACAAATTGCGCCGCCTGCGCCAGCTCATGCGCCGCAACATTGTTGAGGTCGAGGATCAGGCTGCACCGGTCGCTGTTGGCAAAATCGATCATCACGATATTGGGCATGAAGGTCTTCAGCAGGTTCCCGCCCCCATCGAGCACATTCTGCCCGTTCAGCCGGTCGTCGATCGCCGCCTGCAGCCCGGTGTTCCAGGTCGCCTTCAGCGCCGCCCGGTTGGAGCCCTTCCACATCATCCAGTTGCGAAACCGCACATTGCCCAGCAGCCCGGTGCTGGTCCAGTACATCATGCCCATGGCACGCGGGTCGCTCCCCACGCCGGCCACCATCAGCCCCCGCTGCTTCTTCTTGTTTTCGGATGTCGGCGTCAGCCCCGTCAACGACGTCCCGCCCTTGCCGAAATACTGCAGCCCTTCATACCCGGCATCATAGCCGCCGGCAGACCCATTCAGGTTGCGGATACCCAATATGCCGTCCGCCGGTCCATACTGGTTGCCGATGGCGTTCAGGCCATCCTGGGTGAACACGCAGATCACCTTGCCCTTCAGGTCGTCGAGCGTCTTGATGTTGAGATCGCCGCCACCCTTGTAGATCCGGTTGCCGAGCAGCGTCACACAGGCTTCCGCGACCAGCGCCCACTTCAGGCATTTGTCGAACTTCAGGATCAGAAACTCGTTGGGCTCCGACTCCACATAGTTCTTGGCCTGGTCAATCATGCTCTGCAGCGAATCCCCGAAAGTGCCCATCCGGATGCTGGACCGTTCCAGCTGCTGGTTGCGGCCGAGATCCTCGAGATAGCGGGTCTTGGTCTCCTGCTTCTTGGCTGCACCATCGGCATGATAGGACCGAAGCTCGGCGTTTTTCACGCCCCCCGTCGTGCCCCCCGATGTGCCGGCGGCAATGCGCAGGTCGAACAGCCGCACTCCGTTATAAGCCTGGTGCCAGATGTCATGCTTCTGCGTCCTGGCGTACCATTTGCCCTTGTTTATCCCGGCATCATGGGTGCCCACCATCACGATGCTGTTCAGCGAAGCACCTGCTCCGCACAAGTTCCAGTAGATCCCCATGGTCCGCCCCCACTGATATTATCAGTGTAGAGTATGGCGGCGTCAGCAGCCGGTCAACAACCGCGCCTCAGGCCGCCACATCGAACGGCTGGATTTCCCCCGAAAGATACTGCGACCGCGCCTTGGAGCGCGAAAGCTTGCCCGAGGAGGTCCGCGGCAGCGTGCGCGGCGGCACCAGCTCCACCACGCAGCTCATGCCGGTGATGGCGCGCACCTTGGTGCGGATCGCCTCGCGCAGATTGCTGCGCTCGGCGGGGTCGGAGGTGCGGCACTGTACCAGCACCGCCGGCGCCTCCTCGCCCGAAGGCGTGGTGATGGCAAAGGCAGCAATGTCCCCGGCCTTGAACCCCGGCAGCTGCTCGATCGCCCATTCGATGTCCTGCGGCCAATGGTTCTTGCCGTTGATGATGATCATGTCCTTGGCGCGGCCGACGATGAAGATCGACCCCTTCGCCAGATAGCCCATGTCGCCGGTGTCGAGCCAGCCATCGGCGGAAAGCGCTGCGGCGGTGGCTTCGGGATCACGGAAATAGCCCGCCATCACGCCGATCCCCTTCACGAACACCCGGCCGATCTTGCGGTCGGGCAGCACGGCCCCCGTCTCGTCGCGGACTTCGATCGTCAGCCCCGGCACTGCCTTGCCGCAATTGACGATGGCACGGTAGCGCGTCGGACGACGGCTATCGGTTCGCCCGCCCGAAAGCCCCGCAAGCGTCCGCTCGTCGATGAGGTCGGAGACGATCCCCTCGCCCAGCGGCATGATCGAAACAGCGAGCGTCGCTTCCGCCAGCCCATAGCTCGGCAGGAAGGCCGAAGCCTTGAAGCCGGCAGCGGCAAACACATCGACGAACGCCTGCATCACTTCGGGGCGGATCATGTCGGCGCCATTCCCCGCCACCCGCCAGCGCGAAAGATCGAAGCGCTCGGCAACGTTGATGCTCGGCGAAATCCGCCGCGCGCAGATGTCATAGCCGAAGGTCGGCGAATAGCTCAGCGTGTTGTGGGCGTTGCGGCTGATCAGCGTCAGCCAGCTCAGCGGCCGCCGCGCAAAATCCTCGGTGGCGAGATAATCGACCGAAATCTGGTTCGCCAAGGGTGCGAGCATGCACCCCACCAGCCCCATGTCATGATACCAGGGCAACCACGATACCACCCGGTCGCCGTCACCGGCCTCCATGCAATGCGCATGGCCGGCAAGGTTGGCGAGCAGCGCCTCATGCGTCACCGCCACGCCGTGCGGAAAGCGCGTGCTGCCCGAGCTGTACTGCAGATAGGCAATGTCGCCGGCAGCCGCCTGCGGCAGCTCGACCACCGGCGCGGGTGCTGCAAAGAAGCTCGTCCAGTCACGCGCCGCGCACAGCCCCTCGGCCGCCTGCTCGACCATCGCGAACAGCCCTTGCGAAGACAGCACCATCTTCGGCTCGGCCGAGCGCAATTGCACCGCAATCTGCTCGACATACGCCTCGCGCCCGCCAAAGCTCGTCGGCAGCGGCAGCGGCACCGGCAGGGCGCCGGCATAGATGGCAGCAAAGAAGGCCGCGGCAAAATCCGCCCCCGTCTCGGCAATCAGCGCCACCCGGTCCCCCGGAGCCACGCCCTCGGCAATCAGCCGCAGCGCCTGGGTGCGGGCATCGCGCGCCAGCTCGGCATAGGGATAGGCGCGCACCAGATCGGCGCGCGCATCGTGGAAATTGAAGCCCTTGAGCCCTTGCGCGGCATAGTCGAGCGCGTCGCCCACGGTGCCGAAATCGGCGCGCCGGTACGGCAGGTCGTCGAAGGTCGGGGTGGGTGCAAGACCCGTCTCCGCCTCCGGGGTGCTCTCGATCTGCAAACCCGTATCTCCCTGAACGATGCGACCCGGCCCTGTTCCGAGCCATTATGACATCAAGGTCATCGCAGCACAGCGGGTTCAAATTCCGGCCCGATCATGGCAAGAAGATGGCATGATCGATGAAGAGAGGCCGAAACCGCGCAAGCGCCGCGAGCGCGGTCCGCCTCCACCACCCAAACCGCTCGACGCGCCCAGGCTCCAGGCGCTCGCCCTCCACTATGCCGCGCGCTACGCCACCACCGCCGCCAAGCTCCGCACTTATCTGCGCCGCAAGCTCCGCGATCGCCCCTGGGAGGGCGCCACCCCGCCCGATCCCGACGCGCTCGTCGCGCGCATCGTCGAGCTCGGCTATGTCGACGACGCCGCCTGGGCCGCCGCCAAGCGTCGCACGATGAGCATCCGCGGCCTCGGCGAGCGCCGCGTGTCGCAAGCGCTCAATGCCGCCGGCATTTCATCGGAAGACGCCACCCCCGAAGCCGAGGACGAAGACATTCCCGATGACGGCATCGCCGCGGCCCTGCGCTTTGCCCGCCGCCGCCGCCTCGGCCCCTTCGCCCGCGAGGGGTCCACGTCAGACCCCGCCCCCGATCCTGGCACCGCCCGCCGCGCGCTCGCCGCCATGCTCCGCGCCGGCCATGATCACGGGCTGGCGCGCCGCATCCTCACCGCCCGCACCGTCGCCGAAGCCGAGGCCATGGCCGAAGATCAACCGCTTTCCTGATCAGCGTCAACGCCGGGACCAGCTCACGATCAGCGCCGCACACATCCCCAGCGTCGTCGCACTCACCGCGAGCTGCCGTGGATTGGGGTCGCCGCGGTCCTCCAGTGCCAGATGCAGCCGGGGGCCGCCAAAGCTGGCAACCGACACGAGAAGCATGAGCAGAACAAGGGCAATACGCATCACGGGCTCCCGCAAGACAGTTGGAAGCCGGCGTTGAAGCCCAAACCGCGCAGCCCCGCCGCACCGCTTCGACAAAAGCCGCTCCCGCTTCGATGAACGACTGCAGCACAGGGGGACTTGCAGCCCCGCAGCGGCTAGGACAGCAGGATGAACGCAGCACAACAGGCCGATGACGCGCCGCTTGTCCCCACAAGACTGGCATTGCTGTCGATCGCCGGCTTCTGGGCCTTCTACTTCCTCATCAACACGCTGCGCATCGCCTTTACCGATCAGCCCGATCAGCTCGGCATGGCGTGGCGCCGCGGCATCGTCACCCTGATCGGCATCGCGCTCACCGCCGTCCTCTGGCAGTTGCTCGCCCGCCGCGCCCAATGGTCGACCCGCTGGCTCGTGGGCCTGGTGTTTGTCGCCAGCGCACCGATCGCCTTCGCCTATTCGCTCGCCAACCACCTCGTCTTCTTCGTCATCGCCCCCAGCCCGAGCATCCTCGAGGAAATCGCCGCTTGGAAGCGCAACCCCGACAGCATCTGGCATTATATCGCCGCCCTCGCCGCCAACTGGTATTTCTTCGTCGTCGCCTGGGGCATCCTCTACATCGCCCTCGCCTATGCCGGCCGCGTCCAGCGCGCCGAGCGCCAGGCCGCCCGCTTCCGCGCCGAGGCGCAGACCGCCCAGCTCCGGGCGCTGCGCTACCAGGTCAACCCGCACTTCCTGTTCAACACATTGAATTCGCTCTCCGCCCAGGTCATGGCCGGCCGCGCCGAGGATGCCGAGGCGATGATCCTCAACCTCTCCACCTTCTTCCGCTCCAGCCTCGCCACCGATCCCGAGGCCGATGTGCCGCTCGCCGACGAGATCGCGTTGCAGCGGCTCTACCTCGATATCGAGCAGGTCCGCTTCCCCGAGCGGCTGAGGGTCGAGATCGACGTCCCCCCGCAGTTCGGCGCCGCGCGTGTGCCGGCGCTCATCCTGCAACCGCTGGTCGAAAATGCCGTCCGCCACGGCGTCGCCATGAGCAGCGCTCCCGTCACCATCAGCATCACCGCGCGCGCCGAGGGGGAAAGGCTGTTCATCACCATTACCGATGATGCCGCCCCGCTCGGCGCCGCCCCGCCGGGCAACGGCATCGGCGTCAGGAACGTCTGCGCCCGCCTCGAAGCCCGCTTCGGCAGCCGCGCCCGCTGCACGCCGAGCCCCCGCCTCTGCGGCGGCTACAAGGTCGAGCTGGAGATGCCGCTGGAAATGTCGCGTGTCTGAAGTCCCGACCCTGCGCGTCCTCGCCGTCGACGACGAGCCGCTGGCGATCGAGCGCATGCAGATCCTCTGCGCCCGCCTTCCCGGGATCGAGCTCATCGGCACCGCCAACGACGGCCCCGGCGCACTGCGGCTCATCGAAGTCCATCGCCCCGACGTCCTGCTGCTCGATATCGCCATGCCGGGCATGACCGGCCTGCAACTCGCCGCCGCCCTGCCCCAGGATGCTTCCGGCTCCGCCCCCGCCATCATCTTCATCACCGCCTTCGACCAGTTCGCACTCGCGGCCTTCGAAGTCGCCGCCGTCGACTATCTGATGAAGCCGATCGACGCCGCGCGCCTCGCTCGCGGCTTCGAGCGCGCCCGCCAGCGGCAGACGATGCCGGCCCCGGTCGCGTCGCCGCAATGGATCGCCGAATTCTGGGTTCCGCAGCGCGGCGAAATGGTGCGCGTCGCCGCCGACGATGTCGAACATGTCCAGGCCGAGCGCGATTACATGCGCCTCACCACCGCCACCCGCAGCTTCCTCATCCACGAAACCATATCCACCCTCGAAGCGCGACTCGATCCGGCAAAATTCGTCCGCATCCACCGCTCGGTCATCGTGCGGCGCGACCACGTAGCCCGGCTCTTCCACGGCCGCAGCAGCGGCTGGCAGGTGGAGCTCGTCAATGGCCTGCAACTCCCCGTCGGCCGCACCCACGCCGCCGGCGTCAAGGCCCTGCTCACCGGACATTGAGGAAATCACCCTCGCTCCCCCTTGGGGGACCAACGACGCGCACCCCCTGGTCGAGGCGGGGTGGGGGTCCCCGCCCGCCCGCCATCATCGACCGACAGCACCCCAAAAAACTGCAACTGCGTCGCAAAAACCGCTTGCCGAGTCCAAAACACGATTCTAGTCAGCCGCTGCAACCAATTTGCAATAGCGACGAACGGACCCCGATGAAGCTTGCCCTCACCACCTCGCTGCTCGCTCTCGCGCTCGCGCAAGCCACGCAGGCCGCCGAAGTCCCCTCCACTGCAAACATCGTTGCAGACGATACCGACTGGGGCGCAGGCCTCATCACCGTCACCGCCTCGCGCCTCGGCACGCTCGATATCGGCGGCTCGGTCACCGTCCTCGATGCGCAGGCGCTCGATCGCTTCTCCTATGGCGACGTCAACCGCATCCTCCGCCAGGTTCCCGGCGTCTTCCTGCAGGAGGAAGACGGCTTCGGCCTGCGCCCCAACATCGGCATCCGCGGCTCGGGCACCGATCGCTCGGCGCGCGTCGCCATCATGGAGGATGGCGTCCTCATCTCGCCGGCCCCCTATGCCGCCCCCGCCGCCTATTATTTCCCCCGCCTTGCCCGCATCCAGGGCGTCGAAGTCGCCAAGGGCCCCGCTGCCATCAAATACGGCCCCAGCACCGTCGGCGGCGCGATCAACTTCTTCTCCACCCCCCTCCCCGATGGCCCCGCCGGCGAGATCAGCGGCCGCGTCGATCTCCTCGCCGGCAACTATGGCAGCCAGCGCGCCCTGGGCTCGGTCGGCGGCTGGGCCGGCCTTGGCGGCGGCCTCGAAGTCGGCGGCCTCATCGAAGGCCTTTACGAGCACAGCGATGGCTTCAAGACCATCGATGCCGGTGGGGAAACCGGCTTCAAGATTTCGGACATGGTCGCAAAACTCGGCCTGCGCTCCACCGATGGCGCCCACGCCCTCACCTTCAAATACCAGCGCTACACCGAGCGCAGCGACGAAACCTATCTCGGCCTCACCCTCGCCGATTTCCGCACCTCCCCCAACCGCCGCTACAACGCCAGCGCCGCCGACGTGATGAACGTCTCCCACGAAACCTTCCAGCTCACCCATGACTGGAAAATCTCGGACCGCGTCCGCGTCACCACCATCGCCTATCGCAACGACACCGCGCGGTCCTGGTACAAATTGAACGACATCCGCAACACCGCCAACACCGGCTGGACGAGCATCGCCGGCGTCCTCGAAAACCCCGCCGCCGCCCCCATCCAGTTCGCCGAGCTCGTCGGCGCCGAAGGCTTCACCGGCCGCGCCGGCTCGCTCCGCGTCCGCGACAACAACCGCATCTACCAGTCCACCGGCGCCCAGACCGCGCTCTCCGCCGGCTTCGACACCGGCAGCATCGCCCACACCCTCGAAGTCTCGGCGCGCTACCATGAAGACAGCGAAGACCGTTTCCAGCAGGACGACCGCTTCCAGATGGTGAACGGCCGCCTCGTCCTCACCACCCCCGGCGCGCCGGGCAGCCAGGACAATCGCCGCGGCGACGCCAAGGCCTGGGCCTTTTACGTGCAGGACACGATCGAAGCCGGCCCGCTCACCCTCGTCCCCGGCCTGCGCTACGAAACCATCGACCTCACCCAGACCCGCTGGGCACTGGGAGACGCTGTCCGCGCCACCCCCACCGCCATCAACACCTCAAAGGTCGATGTCTGGATCCCCGGCCTCGCCGCCACGCTGCGCCTCGCCGATGATGTCCGCCTCATCGCCGGCGCCCACCGCGGCTTTGCCAGCCCCGCCCCCGGCTCCACCGTGGCGGCCGAAACCTCCTGGAACTACGAAGCCGGTGTGCGCTTCGGCACCGAAGCCTGGCGCGCCGAAGTCATCGGCTTCTTCAACGATTACAGCAACCTCGTCGGCACCTGCACCGCATCCTCGGGCGGCGATTGCAACATCGGCGATCAGTTCGCCGGCGGTGCCGTCGAAGTGAAGGGCATCGAGGCCACCGCCAGCACCGTGCTCGGCAACGTCGCCACCCAGGGCTTCGAAGTGCCGGTCTCGCTCGTCTATACCTACACCGACGCCCGCTTCCAGACGGCCTTTGCCAGCAGCTACGCCCCCTGGGGCACCGTGGCGATCGGGGACCGCCTGCCCTACATCCCGGAGCACCAGATCGCCGTCAACGCCGGCCTCCAGCTCGATCGGCTGCGTTTCGACACCACCCTCAACTATGTCAGCAAGGCCCGCGCCACCGCCGGCCAGGGCGGCATCACCGGCCTCGACCTGATCGACGACCGCATCCTCGTCGATCTCTCCGCCGGCTTCGACCTGCGCCCCGGTGTCTCGCTCTTCGGCACCGTCAGCAACGTCTTCAACGTCGCCTACAACGCCAGCTTCTCCCCCGACGGCGCCCGCCCCGGCGCCCCCCGCATGGCCATGGGCGGCGTCAAGCTGCGCTTCTGACAACCAAGCCTCCGGCGGGCAGGGGACTTGTCCCCTGCACCCCTGACGTGGGCATCGCCCCTGCGCCAACACCCTCCCCGTCGCCCCGGGCTCGTCCGGGGGCCCAGGAGCATGTCATCACATTGCCGTTGTGGCTGCGCTGAAAGTGGACGTAGGCTCACACCATCTCTGCTGCGAGGATCGAGATGGATAACCAGAATGTTCGTGTCGGCAAATGCCATTGCGGCGCGGTGCGCTTCGAAGCGACCTTGAGCGACGGCTTCAACACAATTCGTCGGTGCACCTGCTCATATTGCAGGATGCGAGGAGCAGTGGCGGTTTCAGCCGAAATGGGCGGCGTGAGAATCGTGGAAGGTGAGGAAGCTCTGACCAGCTATCAGTTCAACACAGGATCAGCGAAGCACTTCTTCTGTTCCCGCTGCGGGATCTACACCCACCATCAGCGCCGCTCCAACCAGAACCAGTATGGGGTCAATGTCGCCTGCCTTGATGGGGTGAGCCCATTCGACTTCCTCGATGTACCCGTCGTCGACGGTGTGAATCATCCGAACGACACCGGCGGACCGACACGCATGGCAGGTACGCTTCGCTTCATACCCGCCGAGTAGCGCTTCCAGCCGAACGACGGTTGCTGCGCGTACCTGATCCAGACTTCAGAGGCCTCGCATGTTGCGAGAGCATTGCTCCGAATGGCCAAACCTCGGCTCGCCAGCGCAAGGCGCAGAGTGTGGCACCGTATCACTTTGCGGCAGGCGGCTCGAAGATGCTGCTGTCGATCGCGCCGCAATGAAAAGAGGTCAACACCCCTCGATCGGCGACCGCGCCATCTGGCGTGAACACCTCGAGCTTGTAGGCAACGGTCAACCCATCGACCTTGCGGTAATCGCTGGCTTCGACCCTCACCGCCGGCGAACCGTATGTATCGACGACACGCCCAATCAGGTGGCTTCGACCGTTGAACCAAACCTCCAAGGCGCGACCTCCCTTCGGGGAGATTTCAACGACGTCGAAACTCTTGCCGCCTTCCTCTGCAGATCGGAGATATTTGAATGTGGCCGGAAAGCGGTCAGGGAAGAAGAAGCCGTTTATGCTGAGATAGTTGGTGAGCGTGGCTTCCTTGATTGCAGCCGGGTCGGAGACAATGTCGACTTTGCCGTCAGCGGTCGATTGCCAGCGAACCTTGCCATTGAAACCCATCGAACGTTGCTGGCCGCTGCGTTCGCTGTCGATCCGCATGCCATAATCCCGAAGGCTGAACCGCGTTCGGTAGCTGACGGCACCATCGTCGTGAGTGCCTTCCTCGATGCAGCCTTGCAGCTTGTCCCAAGCAGCCCCTCCGGTAGCCAGCTTGGCAGCCGCGACAATCGCTTCGGCTTTCGGTGCCGGTGCGCGTGCATTTCCGGCGCTTGCAAGGCTTGAAGCGAACAGCAATGCCGCGATGGTCCGTGTCGATGCTCTGCTCATGTTTCCTCCGGCCGATCCTGCTGACGCTGGAACCACCCGAGCAGAGCAGGAACCGCGACTGCCTGCACGAGAAGCGCGTAAAATTCCGAAGGCACCCCATCAAGCTTCCAGATGATCGACAACTGGATGCCAACGGCGGTCGCAGCGATGATCAGCGAAGCGCAGGACGCAAGCACGAACCGGCGCAACTGGCTTCGGCTGAGGAACCAGGCGCCGGCAAGCTGCGCGCAGCCAAGAAGAACGAAACAGCCAACAACCACAGGCCGCGCGGCGTCATAGCGGGCAATCAATGACGCGCTGGCGCCCCGGCCCACCAAAGCAACGTGCATCCCGTCGGTGGCGCCGAAAATCACGGCGATCCCATGCGCAGCACAAAGCATTTGCCAGACGGCGAACAGCGCGGTGACGATGCCGATCGACCACAGTCCGGCTGCGAAGCGCGTGTCGAGATCGCGCAGGCGTTCATGCAGCGCGGCGTGCAGGCAGCCGGCGGCAAAGACCAGCGCCGAGCGATCATTGCCGGCATGCGCCAGTTCGACGAACATCGCATCGGCCCAGCGCTTGCGTGATGCCGGCAACAGTCGGCCGGACGCTTGGCAGAGCATCAAGGCAAGACGCCGCATCATGCGAGCGTGGCCCCGGGCAGGGTGTTTGTTGCAGCAGCCGCGTCGACGCTGGCCAGCGCGAAGGCAACACCTGTCCGGGACAAGCGATAAGCATGCCTGGGCGGTGCACCAGGCCTGTCCGATGCGCGCCACTCGGCGTCCAGCAACCCTTGGTCGGCCAATCGCATCAGCACCGGGTAAAGCGTCCCCGATGGCAAACCGATTTCCTTGGTAAGCTCATAGCCATAACGCCAGTCCGCAGCGCGGGCCAGCAACGCCGCGAGCACGCGAACTGTTTGAGGCGAAGGCTTGCGGGATCGCATCCCATAAGTCTACATATATGGACATACACGTCAAGGTATGACCGTCAACGGCGGAGCAATTGCGCAATTCAGGAACGGACCGGCGTCACTCTCCCGAAAGCTGCCATTCCGCGCCCCGCCACCAGCTGCCAATCAGCTCGGACAAAACCGCACCGCGATCGAACGCTGCGACGCAGTCCGATACAAATGCCGCATGAAAGCTGGCGGCGGCCATCATAAAACAAAAAAACAGACCGCCGCACTCCCGGAAACCTCCGGAAAGCACGACGGCCCATTCAAGGGGTCCGGGGCCTGAGGCCCCGGCCGCCGGAGGCCCCTAGCTCAGACCTCCACAGGCGGCGGCAGCAGCGCCTTCGCCGCCTTGGGCTTCTTCAACCGTGGCGGCTTCTTCAGCGCCGGCACGATCTCGAAGGCGAGGTCGTCGTCCTTCACATGCACCCGCACTTCGCCGCCGTTCACCAGCTTGCCGAACAGCAGTTCCTCGGCGAGCGGCTGCTTGATCTTGTCCTGCAGCAGGCGCCCCATCGGCCGCGCGCCATAGAGCTTGTCATAGCCGCGCAGCGTCAGCCAGGCCTTGGCTTCGTCGGTCAGCGCGATATGCACCTCGCGGTCGGCCAGCTGCAATTCGAGCTGCAGGATGAACTTGTCGATCACCCGCGCCACCACCGATGGCGGCAGATAATCGAACGCGATCGTCGCATCGAGGCGGTTGCGGAATTCGGGCGTGAACATCCGCTTGATCGCCTCTTCATCCTCGCCCGTCCGCTGCACCGATCCGAAGCCCACGCCTTCACGCGCCATGTCGGCCGCCCCGGCATTGGTCGTCATGATGAGGATGGTGTTGCGGAAATCGACCGTCTTGCCGTGGTGGTCGGTCAGCTTGCCATTGTCCATCACCTGCAGAAGGATGTTGTAAAGGTCGGGATGCGCCTTCTCGATCTCGTCGAGCAGCAGCACCGAATGCGGCTGCTGGTCCACCGCATCGGTCAGCAGCCCGCCCTGGTCGAAGCCCACATAGCCCGGCGGCGCCCCGATCAGCCGCGAGACGCTGTGCCGCTCCATATACTCGCTCATGTCGAAGCGGGTGAGCGGAATGCCCATGATCTCGGCCAGCTGCCGCGCAACCTCGGTCTTGCCCACACCCGTGGGGCCCGAGAACAGATAGCTGCCGATCGGCTTGTTCGGCTCACGCAAGCCGGCACGCGCCAGCTTGATGGCCGAAGCCACCCGCTCGATAGCCTTGTCCTGGCCAAAGACCACGCGCTTCAAGTCGCTCTCCAGCGTCGCCAGCGCCTTGGTGTCGTCGGTCGAGACCGATTTCGGCGGAATCCGCGCCATGGTGGCAATCACCGCCTCCACTTCCTTCACGCCGATCACCTTCTTGCGCTTGTGCTCGGCAAGCAGCATCTGGCTCGCCCCCGTCTCGTCGATCACATCGATCGCCTTGTCGGGCAGCTTGCGGTCGTTGATGTAGCGCGCACTCAGCTCCACCGCGGCCTTGATGGCCTCGGGGGTGTACTTCAGCTTGTGATGCTCCTCATAGGAAGGCCGCAGCCCCATGAGAATCTTCACCGTATCCTCGACCGAAGGCTCGTTCACATCGATCTTCTGGAAGCGCCGCAGCAGCGCCCGGTCCTTCTCGAAATGGTTGCGAAACTCCTTGTAGGTCGTCGACCCGATGCAGCGAATGGCACCCGAGCTGAGCGCAGGCTTGAGCAGGTTGGACGCATCCATCGCCCCGCCCGACGTCGCCCCGGCGCCGATCACCGTATGGATCTCGTCGATGAACAGCACGGCATGGGGCAGCTTCTCGAGCTCGTTCACGACATTCTTCAGCCGCTCCTCGAAGTCGCCACGGTAGCGCGTGCCGGCGAGCAGCGCGCCCATGTCGAGCGAATAGATCACTGCCGGCTTCAGCACATCGGGCACCGACCCTTCGATGATCTTGCGCGCCAAGCCCTCGGCAATCGCCGTCTTGCCCACGCCCGGATCGCCCACATAAAGCGGGTTGTTCTTCGAGCGGCGGCACAGGATCTGGATCGTCCGGTCGACCTCGGCATGACGCCCGATCAACGGGTCGATCTTGCCGATCTTCGCCTTTTCGTTGAGATTGACCGTGAACTGCTTGAGCGCCGACTCCGCCTCCTTGCCGCCCTTTTCGGTCTTGGCACGCGGCTTGTCCGCCTCGGGCTCGTCCTTGTCGGCCGACCCCTTGGGGTTCCGGCTTTCGGACTGGCCGGATTTGGCAATGCCATGGCTGATGAAGCTCACCGCATCGAGCCGGCTCATGTCCTGCTGCTGCAGGAAGAACACCGCATGGCTCTCGCGCTCGGAGAACAGCGCCACCAGCACATTGGCGCCCGTCACCTCGTCCCGACCCGAACTCTGCACATGCAGAATGGCGCGCTGCACCACCCGCTGAAAGCCTGCGGTGGGGGAAGGATCGACCGACGCATCGGCCTTGAGCGCCGAAAGCTCGGTATCCAGATAGCCGACAAGCTGGCCGCCCAGCTCCTCGACATCGACATTGCACGCCTTCATCACCGCCAGCGCATGATTGTCCGATGTCAGCGCCAGCAGCAGATGCTCGAGCGTGGCATATTCATGCGTGCGGCGACCGGCTTCGGCCAGCGCATTGTGGAGCGTCTTTTCGAGCTCTCGGGTGAAGGATGGCATCCCGCTCTCCTCATAGGGCGGGGGAATCCCCGCCGATCATGTGCCTCACCCGTCACGGCGGCGCATCCTTCAGGAGAACGGCCACCAGGGGCTCGGCTTGCAACACGAATGTCACCCTCATCCACCAAACAATCAAGGGGGTGGCGAATTCATTTGCCCCCTGCGGCCTTGCGGCACAGCCCCGCACACGCCACCATGGCAGAAATCGGGGAGCCAAGGTCATGAACTTCAAGCCATTTGTTGCCGCCACTCTGCTCGCCGCACCGGCCCTCGCCCAGCCCGCCGCTCCCCCCGCTGCACCTCCCGCCACCGCAATGAGCGCTGCCACCACCTCCGGCTACCTCACAAGGGATGCCGCAATGAGCATCCTCCCCCTGCTCCCCCCGCCCCCGGTGAAAAATTCCCCTGCCGAAGTGGCCGATCGCTACACCTATGCCGTCAGCGCCAGCGGCGTCGGCAGCCCCGCCTGGAAGTCCGCCATCGAGCAGCTCAGCATCCGCAGCGCCAGCTTCCAGCAGGCGCTCGGTTGCGCGATTGGCAAGCAGCCCGGCCGCGCGACGCAAGCCCTGCTCACCCGCGCCGCCGCCGATTTCGTCCCCCCCATGGCCGCCGCCAAGGAGAAATTCGGCCGCAATCGCCCCTTCACCACCGACAAAGGCCAGGCCTGCGACCCCGATGCGGCAGACGGCATCGGCGAAGCCCTTGGCAAAGCCTATCCCAGCGGCCACGCCGGGATCGGCTGGCTCTGGGCGCTCATCCTGTCGGACGCCCTGCCCGAGCGCGCCGACGCCATCCGCAGCTTCGGCCAGGCCACCGGAGACCTGCGCCTCGCCTGCCGCGTCCACTGGCTGTCGGACGTCACCCACGGCCGCATCCTGGCAACCGCCCTCTACCAGAAACAGGCCGAGACCGACGCTTTCAAGGCCGACCTCGCCGCAGCAAAAGCCGAACTCGCCGCCGCTGCCCTCGCCACCTGCCCCTGAAGACGAAAAGCCTCCCCTCCCTTCCAGGAAGGGGTCGGAGAGGGTCGCTTCAGCGCGTCGCCGTCGTCGCCATCCCGGCACGCCGGTGCCGCAGCGCCCCGCCGACCAGCCCGAAGCCGCACACCAGCATCGCCCAGGTCGCAGCCTCGGGCACCGCGGAAAATGCGCCGCTCGCCAGCAGCCGGTCATAGGCGATATCCTGCAACTGCACCGTATGATCGGCCGAAAAGCCGAAATGCGCCGCCACATTCTCGGCGGCCCCAAGCCGCCGCGGGTCGGCGCCGGTCACCGCACCCAGCTGCATCAGCGCCGATAGATAATAGCCGTACAGACTGCCGTGATAGCGGTCGGACGACCAGAGATTGATCTGCCCGGCGCCAATGCCGTCATAGGGATTGCTGTCCGCCAGCCCGGTCAGCATCGCATCGTTCCACGCTGCACCCACCGCGATCACCCCGGTGATATGCGGCGATGCCGCCGCGGCGAGCGCATATCCCGCTGCAATATCATTGGCCATCGCATCGATCGGCCGCCCGAGCCACGGGCTCTCCCGGCGATAGGTCAGGTCGGCGCGGGACCATGTCGCGGTGAGATAGATCTCCACATCATCGTTGCGCGCCTCGAAAACATCCGCCAGCAGCCCGGTGTAGGTGATCAGGCTCGCCGGATTGCCGGGGTTCAGCGGGTCCAGCACCGAATGCCCCTGCAGAACCACCTTGTCCCACGCCTTGTCGATCACAGCGAGCCGGTTGTCGTAATGATATTCGAGGCTCGTCCCGCCCACCGCCGCCAGGCTCACCGAATAATCGAGCCCCAGCTGCACGGTAAAGTCCTTGAACAGCGCCGGCACCCCGCCGATCGAGGTGCCATTCAGGTCCAGCACCGTAAACGGCTTGTACCCGCGCGCCGAAGGTTCGGGCGCCCCCTCGCGCCCACCATAGGTGAAGCTGTTACCGATGAATAAAATATTGCTGGCAGCCAGCGACGGCGCCACCGGCGCAAAAACCAACACAAGGCCAACAAGTCCGTTAATCCATTGCATTGCTTTTCATCCCGGCAAATATCGCTTGATTGTGTGCAATGATATTGCGCCTTTCAGCAAGCACTACACGCAAGCAAGTCGCAAGAGAAACAACCAAAACTAACGTAGTTGAGGATCTGTTACCTGACCGGAACCAACACTCGAAAAAATCGGCGCGCCGCCGGCCAGGCTGTACGAGACGCGCACCCCCCTGTTCCACGGCACATCGAACACGCTGCCGACATCGCCGCAGCGAAGATCAACCCGCAAGCCACGGAAACGTTCGAAACCGCGCCGACTGGCGGCAACAGCTGGTACCCGTATGGCTATACCGGCAGCGGCTTCGTTATCTTCGGCGCCGGCGGCTACACATTCACCGTCGATCCCCACATTCCCCGCTCCGAGAGCTGGTACGACTGGGGATCGGGGGACTCGCTGTTCTACGGGCCCAATGGCACGGCAACCTTCTACTTCACCCGCCCAGTCACTGCCTTTTCATTCGACCTGGCGACCTACATCGCCGATGCGGGGATCGTGACCGTTGCGCGCGACGGTTTCAGCACCGCCACCCCCCTCGTCACTCCCCCTCGTCACCCCCCTCGTCACCCCGGACTTGATCCGGGGTCCCGCTTTTCCCATGCCGCACCACCAGCCGCCGTCCGCCTAGCTGGAATCGCTCGGCGTCTGATCGTCGCCCTCGGGCAAGACGGTGGGCAGCGCTTCTTGCAACCCCAGAACGCCGACCGCGCACGTCAGGTCGCCGCCGGCCCGACAAGCGCCAGCCATTCGGCTTGAGTCCGCGGTTGCTCGGCGAGTGCGGGAACGCCGTCGGGAAGCGTCACCCAGGGCTGCTTGCTGCCGACCCACAAATGCGCAGCGGGAACAATTTCCGCACTCCGATGCAGCGTGCCGCATCGGAGCGATGCAAAGCCGGGGCGCCGGTCGCTCTCGGCGAAGATACGGACCTTGCACCCGGCGCATCCCCATATGGTCGAGACAGCGCCGCTGGGCTGGTCACAGGCGCCACTGTCCAGATCACCTTCGATCGCGAGGTCCTGCTTCGCAATCAGCATGTGTTCGCTAAAGGCGCTGCCCGTCCGCGTCTGACAATCGGTGCAGTGGCAGGCGTAAGGCCGAAAGCGCAAGCCCTCGCGCAGGATGTAGCGCACCGCACCGCATAAACAGCCACCCGTCAGATCGCCCTTCATCGCGTCATCCCTGTCCGGTTCTCCATCACAGCCTGGCAAAGGCGCGGACGGCAGCAACCGGAGCCATACCGACCACAACCCCGCCTACTCCGCCCGCACCACCTGGCTCCGCCCATCGCCACCCCGCGCCGTCACCGCCGCCGGCGCGTCGCCGCGCTCGACCCAGGCTTCGAGCAACGCGGTCCAGTCCACCCCCACCGGTGCATCGCCGCCGGTGCAGTGGAGCATCCCCGGCACCATGAACAGCCGCGCGAAGTCGCTGTAATCCCCCATCGACGCCGCCACCATGTCGAAATACTGCCGGGTGAGCAGCGGCGGGATCGCCGGGTCGTTCCAGCCATGAAAGCCGATCAGCTTGCCGCCGCGCGCCTTGAACGCCGAAAGGTCAGCACTTTCGGCATCGAGCGTCCCCCGCCACCGCTTGAATCCCGCCCGCACATCCGCCTCGGTCACGCTCGCCAGGTCGAGCGTCGGGTCCTCGCGCACCAGATACGCCATGTAGTTCCACGGAAACCCCGCCGACGTCGCATCCGCCCGGTCCCCCGGCTCGATCGCCCGCCCCCAATAGGCCCAGCTCCCCGGCAGTGCTTCCGCCCCCGGCATCAGCCCCGGCGAGGGCTTCCCCGTCACCGGATCGGTGATGCCGGCATAAATCATCCGCGCCGTCGTCACCTGCCCCGGCGTCAGGCACGCATCGCTCTCCGCCCCCGCACACGCCAGCACGCCGGGATCGAACCGGCACGCCCGCGGGTTCGGAACATAGCTCTGCCCCTCGCCGCACGCCTTCAGCGCCGCCGCCTGAAGTGCGGGCAGCTTCGCCGGCGGCAGCACCCGGCCGGGCAGCAGCGATTGCTTCACCACCAGCGCCCCGGTGCCCACCATCCGCGTCCAGGGCCAGGCCGGGGCGCCCGCCACAATGCCATCGAAATCCTGCGGAAACCGCTGCGCCGTCATCAGCGCCTCGCGCCCGCCGTCCGAGCAGCCGATGAAATAGCGCTTCGCCGGCGCCCCCCGATGCGCCGCCAGAACCGCCTGCGCATGGTCGGTCGTCAGCTTCACCGCCCGCCAGCCGAAATCCACCACCTTTTCCGGATGCCCCAGCGCCCATTTCGCCGAGGCGCCATCGTCATCCTGATGGCCATTGTCGGTCGCCGCCACCGCATAGCCCTTGGCGAGCTGCTGATACACCGATCCCCACAGTATCTTCCCCGCAAAGCCGCCATTGCCCACCTGCGCGAACTTGCCGTTCCACGCCGCCCCCTGCGGCACCACAAGCGCAATCCGAATGTCCGAATCCGCCGTGGGCGTGGCGGTGATCAGCACCCGGCACGCAGGCGCCGCCAGCGGCACCACCCGCGATCCCAGATCGAGGCTGGTGATCACCTCCGCCCCGGTCACCCGCGCCTTGTCGAGCGCCACCCCCGTCAGGCCCGCACACGCCGTCTCCGCCACCGCCGGGCTCGCACCCAGCAGCAGCAGCAAAGCCCCCAGCGTGCGCACCCCTCAGGCCGCCGCGTTGAAAGGCTTGTCCTTGTCGGGCCGAAGGTCGCCCGGCAGCCCCAGCACCCGCTCGGCGATGATGTTGCGCAAGATCTCGTCGGTCCCGCCCGCAATCCGCAGGCCCGCCGACCACAGATACGAGCCCTGCAGCTTCTCCAGCTCGGGGTCCGCACCCCCGGTCATGAAGCCGTCACTCCCCGCCAGGTCGAGCGCAAAGGCGCTCATGTCCTGCATCGTCTTGGCCACCACCACCTTGGCGATCGATTGCTCCGGCCCCGGCATCTGCCCCCGCGAAAGTGCGGAAAGCGCCCGCATCTGCGTCAGCTTGATCCCCTCATCGGCGATATAGCTCGCCGCAATCCGCTGCCGCACGTCCGAAGCCTCGATCGCCGGCTGGCCGTTGGGCGCGTCCACGCCCTTCGCCAGCGTCATCAGCGTCTGGTAGCCCGGCGCATGGCGCGGCTTGCCGCCCACCGCCAGCCGCTCGTGCATCAGTGTCGTCAGCGCCACCTTCCAGCCATCGCCAACGGCTCCCAGCCGGTGCGTGTCGGCAATCCGCACGCCGGTGAAGAACACCTCGTTGAAGTCGCTCCCGCCCGACATCTGCTTGATGCCGCGCACCTCCACACCCGGCGCCTTCATGTCCACAATGAACATCGACAGCCCCTTGTGCTTCGGCACACCCGGATCGGTACGGCAGACGACGATCCCGAAGTCCGAAGCATGGGCAAAGCTCGTCCAGACCTTCTGCCCGTCGATCACCCAGTCATCGCCGTCCTTCACCGCCTTCGTCCGGATGCCGGCCAGATCGGATCCCGCCGCCGGCTCGGAGAACAGCTGGCACCACACCTCCTCGCCCACCAGCGCCTTCGCCACATAGCGCTGGATGACCTCCGGCGAGCCATGGGTGAACACGGTGGGAATGCACATCCCCAGCCCGATCGAGAACAGCCCCGATGGCGCATGGAAGCGGCTTTCCTCCTGCCCATAGATGATCGAGTGCATCGGGCTCAGCCCTTGCCCCCCCATCGCCTTGGGCCAGGTGATGCCGGCATAACCCGCCTCATATTTCGCCTTCTGCCACGCCTTGGAGCGCCGGATGAACTCGTCGAGCTTCCATGGGCTGGCCGGCGGCGACCGATATTCCGCAGCATTCTCTTCCAGCCAGCCGCGCGCCTTGGCACGATATTCGGCATCCTGGGCGGTGTCGTTGAAGTCCATCGTCATTCCCCTTCGCGGGCATCATGCAGTGAATGAAAGGCGTTTACGCTGCGGCGCGGTTTCGCAGCTCGAGTGCGCGTACCAGCCGGTCCGCCCAGAAGCCCCGCGCCCCCAGTGCCGCCGTCAGCGTCCGCCCGCGCCGATAATAGAATTGGCAGTCGCTCTCCCAGGTGAAGCCGATCCCGCCATGCAGCTGCACCGTCTCCTCCACGGTAAAGGTCAGCGCCTCGAGGCTCGCCACCCGCGCCGCACTCGCCGCCTGCGTCAGCTCCGCCCCGCCCGCCTCGAGCAGCGCCAGCCCATGCAGCGCATGCGCCCGCGCCAGCTCGAGCTTGATATACATGTCCGCACACTTGTGCTTCACGCCCTGGTAGCGCCCGATCGTCTGCCCAAAGGCCACACGCGTCTTGGCATACTCGACCGTCATCGTCATCGCCGCCCGCGCCGTTCCCATCGCCTCGAACGCCAAAATCACCGCCGCCCGGTCGAGCCACGCCAGATAATCCGCCGCCGTCCCCAGCGGCTCCGCCGGCGTGCCATCCATCACCAGCCGCCCATGCCGCCGCACCAGGTCGAGCGTCTCCACCGCTTCCACCCGCGCGTTCGAAACCTCGACAATCCACAACGAAGGCCCATCCGCCCCCGCCGCCGCCACGATCGCCAGTTGCGCCCCGGCCAGATCCGCCACCGGCGCCTTCACCCCCGAAATCCGGCCACCTTCAACCCGCACGGCAACGCCGAGCGGCGAAGCAATCCCCGGCTCGTTCCACGCCGGCACCGCAATCACCTCACCACTCGCAATCCCCGGAAACCACCGCGCCTGCTGCTCGGCCGTCCCCGCCAGCAACAACGCCTCGGTCGCCAGCAACGTGCTCACCAGCGGCACACACGCCAGATGTTCCCCCGCAGCCTCGGCGAGCATCGCACTCTCCTCCGCACTCATCCCCAACCCACCATGCGCCTCCGGCACCCGCGCCGCCGTCCAGCCCAACCCGGCCACCTCGGCCCAAAGCCCCGCATCGAAATCCGGCGCCCCCCCCTCTTCGTTTTGGCCCATCGCCAGCCGCGCCTTCGCAGGCCCACCACGCTCGGCAAGCAGCTTCTGCGCCTGCTCCCCCAGCGCCTTGGCATCATCGGAAAAATCGAAATTCATGTAAGCCCTCCCCAGAGCGGTTCACCAGCCACCTTACGCTCGCGTCAACCCCGGGCAACCCTGAAACTTGGGGGGTGCCTGCTCCTCTGACGTGAACCTTGCGGTGCCGTCTCGACATCCCCGATGCACTGTGGCGTAAATCCCGATGTGTTCTGCCGATGCAGGACGCGGTCGCCGGCATGTGTCGTGAACCGTCCGCTTCTCTTCACGAGTATCACCAATGATATCGGTCAAAGCTGTCATCATCGCGGTCGGGGCTATCGTACTTTGCGCTGCGGCCTCTGCGGCGCAAATCGATCCCGCGCTTGCCAAGGTTCTTGGGACATTCGACCAGGACAAACATCGCGATCTGCGCGGGGTCGTCGTGTTGCGCGATGGCAGGCTTGTCGCGGAGCGCTATTACAATGGCGCAACCCCTGCTTCGCTCAACGACATCCGTTCCGCCGGCAAGAGCGTCACATCGCTTCTGGTCGGCATCGCAATCGACCGCGGCAAGATCCGTGCGGTGGACGATTCGGTTGCCACCTATTGGCCCGACTCCCGGGGTAGCGCGGTCGGCGACGTCAAGATGAGGGATGTTCTGACGATGCGATCCGGGCTGGCCGCGTTCGACGACGATGCCGCGTCGCCGGGCAACGAAGACAAGCTCGATGCAGCGGCCGACCCGCTGGCATTTCTGCGTTCGATCCCCCGCGCCCATCCGCCGGGATCGAGGTATAACTACAATTCGTTGACCGCATATGCCGCCGGTGTTGTCGTTGCCAAGGCAACCGGCGGGACAATGGCCGATCTTGCGAAAACCGCGCTGTTCGGTCCGCTTGATATCCGTCGCTGGCAGTGGGCGTCGGATGCCGGCGGCTATACGAAGGGCCAAGGCAACCTGTCTCTGACAACGCGAGACATGGCGAAAATCGGCGAGATGGTTCGCGGGGAAGGCCTTTACAGCGGGCGCCGGATCGTCAGCGCAGGCTGGATACGAGACTCGCTCGCCTCAAAGTTCTCCATTTCCGATAGCGATCCCTTTGCCGACGGCTATGGCTATTTCTGGTATTCGAAGGTTCATGAAATCAATGGCAAGGCGGTTCCGGTGTCATTCGCATCGGGCAACGGCGGCAACAAGATCTATGTCATCCCGAGCCGCCGCATGGTCGTTGCCATCACATCGACTGCCTATGGCCAGGGCTATGGACAGCGGCGATCGGAAGCGATCCTGAAGGCCATCCTGTCAACACACGAAAGCCCATGAACGGGCTCAAAACCCCCAGCCCCCCTCCCCAGAAAGGTTCGCCGGCCACCTTGCCCTTGCGTCAACCCCGGGCAACCCTGAAACTTGCGGGGTGCCCCCGGCGGCCGGGGCCTCAGGCCCGGACCCCGTCAGTTTGTCGGCGCATGAAACGCGACTGGCCGGTTTCAAACTTTCAAGAGGCAGATTGCGCAAGCGCCAGATCTGTCACTGTGCGGGAACAGGTCTGCATCACTCAGCCAATAGCCCGAGAAACCATTTGCTCAACATCGGCGACGTCGGTTGCAGTGCCGATGATCCGGCCATCGCCGCCCACCACGACATAGAAGGGATAGGCGCTGTTCAGCCATTCTGATGAAACCCGCCCCGAAGGCCCGGTCCACAGATGGACACCGGGATGTGGCTTTCGCTGCAACCATTTCTGAACGGTCTTCGGGCTGTCATCACCGCTGACCGAAACCAGACGAAGCTGCGGGTTGGCAGTGGCCATGGCCTTCAGCCGTGGCAGCGCGGCGATGCAAGGCGGACACCATGTCGCCCAGAAGTCCAAAACCATCGGCCGCCCATGCAAATCAGCCGGATCGGGCCTGCGGCCATCGATGGTTGGCGCCGTGATAGCCGGCAACGGCGCGCCAGGGCTCAGCGCTTCCGCCTGGAACAGCATGGCACTCGCCACATTGGCGAGGCGTGGAGGATCGCCGGCCCCCATCAGGGTGCTCGTTGTGGACCCGGCGGTGCGCGACAATGTCCGCAGCGCGGCCAGGCCCTGCGCCCGCCGGCCTTCGGCCAGATCACGCCGCGCCAGCAACAGCCGCGCGCTGGCGCGCACCTCCGGCGCAAGGGTCTGGGCAGCCAGCCTTCGCAACTGCCCGGTTGCATCCGGCAGCGCGCTGCCGTCCCACCAGCCTTCCAGTATCGGCGCCAAGCGCTTGTCGTCACGGTGGCGCGTCACCAGCCAATTCCACGCCGCCTGTGCATCCCGGTCGCTGCCCCATTTCAGCAACAGCGCCTGAGCGCGCATCCCGGCGGCATCATCGGTTGTGCCGACCTGGCGCAGGGCGGCCAGCGCCGGCGCCCGCGCGGTCTGGGCCGCCGGCCCGGCACTGCTGGCCCAGATCACCTGCTGTTGGCGGTCCACCTCGGCCATGCGGTCTGGGGCAGTGCCGGCAGCAAGGGCCATCAGGATCAGCATGTTCATCGTGTCATCTCCGGCAAGAGGGTGCTCTTCAGAAAGGCGATAGTGGCGGCCCATGCGGTGCTTCGCGCGCCAGCCAGGCCATTGGCGGTGCCGCCATTGGCCAGCATCGGTGCGATAGGTTCGGTACCGGGACCGGCCAGCGCGTGGCCGGCATCGGGCCAAGTGAGCACTGCGGTGGTGAGGCCGGCGGCAGCCCGGCGATTCGCCATGGCGCGGGCCATGGGCCCGGATGGCCACACACGGTCATCATCGCCGCCGATCAGCAGCATCTGGCCAGCATAGTCCTCCACCTTGATGGTGGCCGCTGCAATCCGTTCCGGATAGGCGGCGCGGCCTGCAATATGCGGTCGGCGCGCCTCCATCCGTTCACCGCGCTGCAGGCGTGCCAGTTCCAGATCGAATCCCAGATAGGGCACGAAGGGCAAAGGCCTGTTCTCCCAGCTGAAGGATGCGGTGGCCGGCCCTGCGCGGCCCCAGCCTTCCCACACCACATCGCTGGGGACGACGCCCACAATGGCCGTGATCCAGGGCAGGCGGCTGGCGGCCAGCACGGCAAATTCGCCGCCCTTGGACACGCCCCAGATGGCCACGCGGCGGCCATCCAGATCGCGTTGGCCGTCGATCCATGCCTTCACCGAAATCAGCCGGTCTGCCGGGATGTCGGTGAAGCTTGTGGGCAACCCCGGCACAAAGTCTGCCGGATCGTATCCCGGCGAATAATAGGGCAGCCCCAGCACGGCAAAACCCTGCGCCGCCAGCATCGGCGCATAGGTCTTGGCAGTGAACGCGCCGCCTTCCGAGCCACCGAGCACGATCACGACAGGCAAGCGACCTTTCTTGCCGGAGGGCCGCGCCAGCATGGCGCCGGGAAAATCCGGCACGCTGCGCTGGGCAACCCCCATGGGCCATGCCGGCACCGAAAGCGCCAGGCGCTCGCCGCTACTGGTGGTGGCCACCAGCGTGGCGTCACCATCGGCGGGCACTGACGTGTTGCCAGCCCGTTGCATGCTCCAGAATGGCCCGCTGCTCGACACATCGGCATAGCTGCCCGCGATCGGCGCATCGCGCGACGTGTCGATCGTGCCGTCGGCTGCTGCGACGAAGCGCGTTTCGCTCCGCTGCCCGCCCCCCGCCCAGCCGATGTGCCGTTCAGCCACCAGGGTGACGGTACTGCCCGCCGCCAAGCCGGCGATGCGGATGGGGGCCGGATTGGAATCGGACAGGCTTCCCGGCCCGGTGAATGTGGCGGCGGGCAATGGCGCAGCGGTCAAAAGCAACGACAGCAGGGGCACGCGCATGGGGGCTCCGACGAAAGGAATGAGCCACTGGCGTGCCGAATTCGCGAGCGCCTGCGCAAAAAAAGCCGTGAACCGACACGACGGCCGGCGAACCGCCAGCTTCAGACCATGAATGATCGCAGCAACTGCGCACCAGCACGGCTGCTGGTCACCGAATCGCCGCTGCGCATGTGCAACGTCAGTCGGCCATTGCCGGCGGGTTCGGCGCGCTGCAGGTGATCGAAATTGATGATGGTGGACCGGTGCACCCGCAGAAAGCGTGCTGGATCAAGCCGTGCTTCGAATTCGCCAAGGCTGAGCCGCACGAGGTGCCGGCCGGCCATGGTCGCCACTTCGGCATAGTCCTGGGCGCCTTCGATCAGGACGATGTCGCGCACCAGCACCGGAGTCATCTCGTCTCCGGTCTTGGTGAGATAGCGTTCAAGCCGCGGTGCACTGTCGTCCACAATCGTCAGGTTGGCCGCCGCCCGGCCACCACGGATGGCATAGCAGGTGGCGGCAATCGCTGCATAAATCACCAGACCCTGAAATACCTGCCACGTGAACGCCGGCCCGGAAAAGCCGCGGATGGTGAAGATGCCGCTGCCAAGCCCGCTGAAGAAGGCCAGCATGATGACCACGCCCGCATACCAGAATGTGGCGAACGAGGCCGCCAGCCCGATATGGGCGGCCATCTGGCGGGGGACCGAAAGCTTCATCACCTGATCACGCAACAGGCTGTGCGTCATCATCGCGAGTAGCAGCAGCGGCACTACATTGGCCAGCGCATCACGGCCTGCGCGCAGCGGCGATGACGGCACCGTGTTGATGAAGACGACGCTGTACAGCAGCCAAAGTACCAGACCACCGCCGAGCCACAAGGCACGCGGACTTGGTGGAAGGAGAGAGGGGCTGGAGGCAACCATGTTGTCGATAGGGGTTGGATCCTGCATGCCGTCCTTATGCCATACACTGCGGTCGGCATGCCATAAGGCCCCAACCGCCGGAGGCACCCCTACCCCTTCCGAAAAAGCTCATCCGCCGCCGACCGCAACGCCGACGCACTCGCCAGCCGCGTCCGGCACCGCGCAATCTCGCCTTCCAGCACGGCAATCCGCGTCTCCACCTCGCCCTGCCCCATCCGGTCGAGGTCCTGCGCCACCAGCTCCGCCAGCGGCCCGCTCGTCTTTTTCGCCGGCAGAATCTCGTCCATGTCCATGTCCGCCATGGTTGACCGCCCCGCCCGCCGCGTCAATATCCGCCGCCAGGAGCATTGCCATGACCAGCATCCCCACCACCATGACCGCCATCGATCCCGCCGCCCCCGGCGGCCCCGAGGTCCTCCTCCCCGTCCAGCGCCCCGTTCCCACCCCCGGTCCGGAAGACGTCCTCGTCCGCGTCGCCGCCGCCGGCGTCAACCGGCCGGACGTGCTTCAGCGCCTCGGCCTCTACCCCATGCCCCCCGGAACCCCCAGCATCCCCGGCCTGGAGATCGCCGGCACCATCGTCGCCGTCGGTGATGCCGTCTCCCGCTGGCGCCCCGGCGACCAGGTCTGCGCCCTCGTCCCCGGCGGCGGCTATGCCGAATATTGCACCGCCCCCGCCGGCCAGTGCCTCCCCGTCCCCGCCGGCATGGCCCTCACGGACGCGGCGGGCCTCCCCGAAACCTGGTTCACCGTCTGGTCCAATGTCGTCGACCGCGGCCGCGCCCGCAGCGGCGAAACCATCCTCGTCCACGGCGGCACCTCCGGCATCGGCGTCACGGCCATCAAGCTCGCAAAAGTCCTCGGCCTGCGCATCATCGTCACCGCCGGCAGCCCCGAGAAAACCGCCGCCGCCCTCACCCTCGGCGCCCACGCCGCCATCGATTACAAATCCCAGGATTTCGTCGAAGAAGTCCGCACCCTCACCCAAGGCCGCGGCGTCGATCTGGTGCTGGACATGGTCGGCGGCGATTATCTCCCCCGCAATCTCAAATGCCTCGCCGAAGACGGCCGCCACGTCTCCATCGCCTTCCAGCGCGGCAACACCGCCGAGCTCGATCTCACGGCCGTCATGCGCAAGCGCCTCACCCTCACCGGCTCCATGCTCCGCCCCCGCAGCATCGCCTTCAAGACCGCCATCGCCGAAACCCTCGAAGGTGCGGTCTGGCCCGAATTCGAATCCGGCCGCCTCCAGCCCGTCACCGATCGCATCTTTCCGCTGGCAGAAGCCGCCGAAGCCCATCGCCGCATGGAAGCCGGGTCCCATGTCGGCAAGATCATCCTGTCAGTCACACCTTGATTTGGGCGCCCCGGCGGCGTAGGGTCAAGCCTGCAAGCCGTCCCCGAGGGGCGGCTGTTTTTATTTCGGAAAGATAGGGTTCCCCGCCATGGCCATCACCCCCAACCGCCCCGTCACCCCGCTCATGCCCCACGCCACCGCCGCCTGGCTGGTGGACAACACTGCGCTGGCCTTCGAGCAGATCGCCACCTTCTGCGGCCTCCACATCCTCGAAATCCAGGCCATCGCCGACGATACCGCCCAGACCAAGCTCACCGGCCGCGATCCCATCCGCTCGGGCGAGCTCACGCAGGACGAGATCGACAAGGGCCAGAACAACCCCGATTACGCCATCAAGCTCTCGCGCATGCCCGAGCAGCAGCGCCGCACCTCCGGCCCGCGCTACACCCCCGTCAGCAAGCGGCAGGACAAGCCGGACGGTATTCTCTGGGTCATCAAGAACCATCCCGAAATCACCGACAACCAGATCTCCAAGCTGATCGGCACCACCAAGACGACCATCGCCGCCATCCGCGACAAGAGCCACTGGAACTACGCCAACCTCCAGCCACGCGATCCCGTCACCCTCGGCCTCACCTCGCAACGCGAAATGGACGCCCTCGTCTCCGCCGCCGCCAAAAAGGCCGGCATCGACACCTCCCCCGATCTCGGCAAACTCGGTGAAGACCGCGCCGCCCTCGTCGCCGAACTCCAGGCCGAACGCATCGCCGCCGCCGCCGCCGCCGAAGCCGCCGCCAACGGCGAAGAAGCCCGCCCCGAGCCGACGACGGCGCTGGAACGCGGCGAAGCGCTGTTCCGCAAGTAGGGGTTTAGGACAGAAGAAGCCTCCGGCGGCTGGGGCCTCAGGCCCCAGACCCCTCGGTCGCCTGCAGCAACGATCCCACTCGTCAAACATACTCGCAGTGATGTAAGTCGCAGTGCTGGGGGAATAAGGTTCGCTGGCGGCGAGAAATGAGCGACCGTGCGCCACCTCGCGATCGTTCCTACTTTCGGACCTGCAGTCCGATCATGTGCTGGCGCGCACTTGGGGTTGAAGGCGTTGTCGCACCTGTTCGTATATTCCAACAACTCCAGGCATTGCGATGGTAACCGCAAGGCCGAACGGGATTGGGTCGTCCACCGCCGACCCCTGATCTGGATCTCGCTGGATTGACAAAACTATGCTGTGATTAGGGCCCACGATAGGCGCGCGGTCGCCGCGCCAACAGCGTGTAAACACGGTACCACGATTAGTCTGATTGGTATCGGGCTGGTCGCTATGAGCTCCGACTGTAAGATCACCAAGACCGGTTGGCTCCAAAATCCTCAGCCGACACGTCCGATAACGCTTACGTCCCGGAGCTACCGGGGTAAACCATGCTAAGGTTGCAGAGAGGGAGTGAAGTCGCGCTTGGCCTGAGATGGCCTGAGGTATCGGCACCGTTACATTGACAATCCTGTTGGCATGAAGAGTGCCGGTGGCCCAAAACGTTGCACGGTCCTCCGCACAGGCTACGGCCTCATCGGCATCGACCCAACCAAAACCCAAAAAGCGCCGGATGTTGTCTTTCTGCCGGACATGCTGACGCCCATCAGCAGGACCTAACACCTCACGAATTAGAGCCGCAGACTCCGCTGGCCAAGTAGCAGGATGGACGAGCAAGGCCTTAAGTAGCACCGCGCGTTGATGTTGTACAAGACTAGTGAAGAGTTCGCCGTATGCAGCCTCTAGTGCGTCGTGGATTCGATGACACGTACGCGTGGCAAGCGCGGTGGCTGCGCTTGTACCGCAAGTAAAGGTTTCGGAACTTTCTCGGCCTGCAGCCGGTGGCGCAGCGACTTTGAGTCCCGCAAATCGCGAGGGTCCGACCGGCCGGACATCGATATGATCGTGATTGCGTACCACCATCACATGCTCACGACTGCCCGGCATAAGAATATCGGGCTTCACCGAACGCGCGAAGCCCGGTCCTAGGGTGCTCGACGGATTTGCAAGCCTATGACCAGGGAATGGGTCAACATTGACGCGCGCTGCGACCCGAGCCGCTGGGTCAATTGCATCATCATTGCACGCACCAACAGTGATCCCATTAACAGTCTCTGCGGGCGCAAACAGTCGACGGTCTGCAACAATCGCTCCCAAGGCTCGCACAATAGCGACTGCACGAGCACGACCATTTGCGGCCTCGAGCTCTGCGCGGCTAATGAATCCTGGCACCCCGAACGAGCCGCTAGAATTGCCTGCACTGACTAAGAAGAGCACGCCAAACTGATAGGCCAGCCGATCAAGCAACCTTGCCCAAGCCGAGAGCTGGCCATGAAAGGGCCGCCGCTTATTGCCTAGGGATAAGTTAACCAGAATCACGTTTGGAGCGGTCGGCGCGTCTCCTGCTCGCATCCGGACAATTGCGAGGTAGATCAAGTCTACAATAAGCCGATCCTCGGGAAAAGCGTCCTGATTGCCAAGGACAGGAACAACGTGCACCCGTCGCGGGATCGGAGCTTCTGGACGATTGCGATCTCCGTGTATGATAAGTGAAGCCATAGCCGTACCATGCATACGGTTGGCGACTAAAGCTCCGCGTTCGAGGTCGAACGCGTCGTCAAGAACTACGTGCCGATTAACGAGTGGGTGAGCAGCCACCGGTACTCCGTCTAACAATGCAGCAATGGGCTCTCCCAATGCTGTGGCGCCAGCGACCAGCTCTGCTGAGGGCTCAGGGTCCGCAGTTTCAATGCTAGTCGCTGAGCTTTGGGGCCGAATATGCATTACGGCTTCAAGGCCAAGGATTCCCCCGACCCTCTGTTCTATCATTTCGCGAACGCTTCGGACCGTGAGATCAACCAACAATGCGTGGTATGCGATGTCGTCAATTCGAGCGGAGGAGATGACTCGGCCACCGCGCCTAATTACGTCTGTCCGAACGTCATCTTCGCTGCGGACACCAAAAGCGCGCTGGGCACGAAAAATGAGTTCAATTTCTAACCGGACAAACTCGTCTTCACCCCGGCCTTCGATTTCATCAGCAAGTTGCGCCGCGTCAGCAGGCTGAACGCGATCCTGTGGCCCCCATGTACGGAGTTCACGAAGCGTCTGAAAAACATCACGCCAAGGCGTTTCGCCCATAACAAGCTGCCCTCGCAGCCAGCGCCGCCAAAGCGACTCAAGCTGCCGCAACGCCTCAATGTCGGGCATCATGAGGTAGGCAACGGGCTCTTTGTCATCTTCATCAGAAGACAGTTCTTCTTCATCGACCAGCTCCAAGCCCGGCACACGCCGAATGGCAGTGGCGAACGCACTAACCGCCCCGCGAACTTCAAATACCAACAGCCGTTCTGGTGCCAGTGCAGTTGGATCGGCGCGAAGCTCGATCGGGTTTGCTCCACGATCGAGGACTTGCGCTAAGCGCGCAAATTTCGGCCCCACAGTGCCGCGCTGACGAGCGACATCAAAGGGCTCGGGACGAGGCATCGCTCGTTGCACGCCGGTAGGACGGGGTTGGTCAGCTTGAGGAACGAGCCTCAGCAGCGGCTTGGTGGGATCGCTCGGCATTGAGTGCTTCAGGCGTTACGCGAGAAGACCACAGGCCAATTTCCAGTTGCAACGCTTCTTCAATGCCTAACTCCCCCAAACCCAAAATTTGCCGCCGACGCACGTTCTGACAAAAATCAAGTGCTTCGGCATAGCTTACATACCCAAGCTTGCCTGCAATTCGCGACGGCTGCAATCTAGGACGTTCCGGCCAGCGTTCAATAATTTGATCTAAAAATGCCGTGATCATTTTCCGATCCGGAGAAGGAAACGACAGCCTCATTTGAAAGCGGCGCCAAACAGCACTATCGAGTAGCTCCCCGTGATTAGTCGCCGCAACGACGAGAACGTAGCTTGGAAGCTGGTCAAGTTGCTGCAAAAGGAATGACACGACACGCTTGATCTCACCTGTCTCGTGAGTGTCTCCCCGCTCTTTGCCGATCGCATCGAATTCATCGAAAAACAACACGCATGGCTGAGTCCTGACATAATCGAAAAGCCGCCGAAGCCGCGCGTTGGTTTCGCCTAGATAACTGCCAATCAACGCATCATACCGGACAACAAAAAATGGCAGCGCTAGGGCTTCCGCCACCCCTTCGGCAAAGGATGTCTTGCCATTTCCTGGTGGTCCCGACAGCAAAATGCGATGACGAGGTTCATAGCCATGAGCCCGCAGCACATCTGCTCGCGCATGCTCACTAACTAACTGGCGGCCACTCTCTCTGACCGGCAGCGGGAGAATCAATTCGTCTAGGCGTATCCGGGGGACGAGTTCTAGTATCGTATCTCGTCCGTTATTTGACGTCGCATGCAACTGCGCACTTGTAAGCGCCGGCGGCGTTATTGGTACTGCAGACAAGGCACGCTGCAGGCGATCGGCAACGATGTGATGATTTTTTGCACGTTCATCCGCCATCAAGGCTTCTGCAGTCGCACGCAGCATTTCTCTATCGCCGGCTGCGCCAGCGCGTACGAGCGAGACAACTAAATCGCTGCGAGTCATAGGCCGAACAAACTCACCCCCAACATGAATCGCCTTTCGGCATGTAGCATTCTACGCAAATTTACACGATCTGTCGCATTACGATGCTAAAAATGTGACAGGTCGGAACCTTGCGAGTTAGAACGTGCCGGGGGTATCTGTCCAAAGCTGAACGGTGTCCGCAAGGGGTGCGCTGCCAACCGGGCAGACGCCATCACTGCCCGAACACTCCCCCACAACCCACCCGCGCCATACAATCAAGCCCCCTTATGACGCTTTCGGCTCCACAGCCTTTGCCGGCCGCCGCACAAACAGCATGAAGCGCGCCCACCCTTTGAACAGGATCAGACGGGTGCCCGACAGCCCCAAAGCCGACACCCGGCTGACAAAGCCGCGCGATCACCCGTGCTTGTCAGCCACCTTCGCCGGCTGCACCGACCAGCTCGCCGGCTCGTCGTCATCCTCATCCGCTTCGGCGATCTCGGCCGTCTCGTGCACCCTGCCCGGCGCATGGTGCACGGGGGCGTAGATGGCATAGACCTGCATCGGCGTGTCCCCGATGTTGGTGATGTTGTGCCAGGCGCCCGCCGGCACCAGCACACACCAGCCGTCGGACACTTCCCGGTCGAAGGTCAGCTCGTCCTTGGCCGGGCCCATCTGCACACGGCCCTTGCCGGCATCGAGCCGCAGGAACTGGTCGGTTTCGGGATGCGCTTCCAGCCCGATATCCTCGCCGACCGGAATCGACATCAGCGTCACCTGCAGATACCGCCCGCTCCACGCCACCGAACGATAATCGGTGTTGTCCTGCGTCGCCTGCTCGATGTCGAACGCCTGCGGCTTCGGCCCGATATCTTCGATCCTGTGCGCGTCCCGGCCCATGATTGCTCTCCCCCTCGATGACTGTGATGCACAGCCGCGCGCTGCCACCAACAAGGGCAGGCACAGGCAGAATGCCCGACACGCGAAATGGTTCCCCCCCGTTCAGAATTGCGACCTCCTACAATTCACACCCCTGTCACAAACCCCTGCTTCAACCGCCCCACCAACAGGGGCACCGCACATGCTGACCAGACGCACCTTCCTCGGCAGCATAGCCGCCACCACCGCCCTCGCCGGCTGCACCACGTCAGGCCCCAGCTTCCCCACCCTCGCCGGCCGCCTCAGCATCCCCAAGGCGCCCACGCTGGCGCCAGACACCTTGCTCACCCGCATCGGCCTCGGCTCGTGCTTCAACCAGAACCGCCCCGGCACCCTGCTCGGCACCGCTCTGCGCACCAACCCCCAGCTGTTCCTGTTCATGGGGGACAATGTCTATGGAGACACCCGCTCCCCCGATCTCGATGAGCTCGTCGCCGCCTATGCCGCCGCCCTCGCCCGCCCCGATTACCGGCGTTTCCGCGAAGCCGTCCCCATCGCCGCCACCTGGGACGATCATGATTTCGGCCTCAACGATGCCGGCGCCACCTATGCCTACAAAAACCAGTCGCGCCCGCTGTTCTTCGATTTCTGGGATGTCCCCGCCGCCAGCCCCCGTCGCACCACCGGCGGCATCTACGAGAGCGCCATCACCGGCCCCACCGGTGCGCGCGTGCAGACCATCCTGCTCGATACCCGCAGCTTCCGCGACGATTGGACCCCAACCCCCGAACGCGGCGCCCCCGGCCGCGAAGCCTGGGTCGAAAACCCCGATCCATCGCGCACCGTGCTTGGGCCCGCCCAATGGGCCTGGCTCGAAGCCCAGCTCATGCAGCCCGCCGATATCCGCATCATCGTCACCTCATACCAGCTCATCGCCGATGGCCATGGCTATGAATGCTGGCGCCTCTTCCCCGCCGAGCGCGCCCGCTTCTACGCCCTGCTCGCCAAAACCCGCGCAAACGGCGTCATCCTCGTCTCGGGCGATCGCCACCGCGCCGGCATCTACCAGGAAGCGCGCGGCCTGCCCTATCCCCTCACCGAAATCACCGCCTCATCCTTCAACATGGGCAATAACGGTCCCCACCGCGAGGAAGCCGGCCCCAACCGCCTCGGCCCCAGCTTTTCAGCCAACAACATCGGCCTCCTCACCCTCGATTGGGACAAGCGCACCATCGGCGCCCAGATCCTCGACGCAGAAGATCGTGTCGTCCTCTCCCACGATATCGCGATGAACAGCCTTCAGGCCTGATCGGGCAACCGCCCCGCGGCCTCCCCCAGCCGCACATACAGCGCGCCAAAGTCCCCGCTGAGCATCGTCGCCGCCAGCGCCTCGCCGTCCCGGTCCCCCAGCAGCCGCGCCACCATCGCCTCGAAGCCATCCAGAAACCGCAACGCCGCCGTGCGGAACGCCGGATCATGCGCCAGGTGCCGCGCCAGCATCCGCTGGTCCGCCTCGCCCAGCAGCGCCCGCACGCTGCGCGGCAGCGCCGTGCGGTCGCCCCGCAGCCACGCCTGCCACACCGCCTCGGGCACCGGCAGCGCCAGCAGCCCCGCCAGCTCCGCCGTGTCGCTCCCCAGCCGCGTCATCAACGCATTCGCATCGCGCGCCAAGCTGCTCCGCTCGCGCGCCTCGGTCGCGTCCACAGCCGCCCGAATCGTCCCCAGCGGCCCCGCCAGCCGCTCGGCCGCCGTCTCGATGTCCGCCAGCCCTTGCTGCGCCCGCCCCAGCTCCGCCTCCAGCGCTCGCGCCAGGTCGTGCAGCCGCGTCTCGCCCTCGGCCACCGCGGCACTGCGCGCCGCCAGCGCCGTCAGCGTTGCCTCCATGTCCCGCACCTGCCCCCCCGAAGCCTCCAGCTGCGCCAGCACCGGCACGATAGCCGCCTGCAGCCGCTCGCCGGCACCCGCCACGGTCTCGGCATGGCGCGCAAGTGCTGCCACCTGGCCCCCCAGCGCCGGGCCTCTCCCATGCAGCTCGGCCGCCAGCGCGTTCGTCCGCGCCGCCACCACATCCAGCCCCGCCTCAATCCGCGCCAGCACCGCCTCGAGCGCTTCCGCCTCGCCGCGCACCTCCGCCAGCGCCGCACCGCGCCCATTCCCACGCCCCCGGCTCAACCCCTGCGCCAGCAGCGCCAGCGCCAGCAGTGCCACCGCCGCCGGCGGCAGCACATCGAGCGGCTGCACCTGCGGCCAGCTTTGTGCCACTGCCAGCCCTGCCCAGGCCAACGCCACCGCCAACAGCCCGAACACCGGCAGTTGCCGTACCAGATGCAAATCACGTCCCATGCGCCCTCTTATGAGCGCAGGCACTCCCACCGCCAGCAGTTTTGCGTTGACGAACCCTGTCCATTCGGGCGCAACCACCCCCATGCGCATCGCTTTCGACCATCAGATCTTCGCCACCCAGGCGCATGGCGGCATCTCGCGCTACATCGCACGCCTCGCCCCCGCCCTCGCATCACTCGGCCACACGCCCCAGATCATCGCCCCCCTCCACATCAACAGCTACCTGGCCCAGCTTCCCCCCGGCCTCGTCACCGGTCGCCATCTCCCCCCCGGCCGCTGGCAGGGCCGCCTCGCCCGCGCCGCCAGCGCCGCCCTCGCCCCCGCCCTCATCGCCGCAACGCGCCCCGATATCGTCCACGCCACCTATTATGCCCCCAGCGCCGCCCCTCGCGGCGCCCGCAAGCTGCTCACCGTCCACGACATGATCCACGAGAAATTCCCGCAAAGCTTCCCCGCCAAAGATCCCACCGCCGCCGCCAAGGCCGCCGCGGTCGAAGCTGCCGATCACATCCTCTGCAATTCCGCCAGCACCGAGGCCGATGTGCTCGCCATGCTCCCCCAGGCCCGCGGCAAGACCAGCGTCACCCTGCTCGGCTTCGATACCGCCTTCGCCGCAGCGCCCCCGCACACCCACAAGCGCCCCTATCTGCTCCACGTCGGCCCCCGCGCCGGCTACAAGAACTTCGCCGGGCTCATCGAAGCCCTTGCCGCCACCCCCGCCCTCGCCGATCTCGATCTCATCGCCGTCGGCGGCGGCGCCTTCACCGAAACCGAAGCCGCCAACCTCGCCCGCCTCGGCCTTGCGCCGCGCGTCCAGCAGCGCAGCGCCGACGATGCCACCCTCGCCAGCCTCTACGCCGGTGCGGCCGCCTTCGTGTACCCCTCGCTCTACGAAGGCTTCGGCATCCCGCCACTGGAAGCCATGGCCGCGGGCACGCCCGTCGTCGTCCACCGCGTCGCCTCGCTCCCCGAAGTCTGCGGCGCCGCGGCCGAATATGCCGAAACCGCCGATCCAGCCGCCCTCGGCGCCGCCATCGAGCGCGCCCTCCACAATCGCCCCGCCCTCATCGCCGCCGGCCGCACGCGCCTCGCCGCCTTCAGCTGGGCCGCCTGCGGCCAGGCGACCGAAGCCGCCTACGCCAAGGCACTCGCCTGACCGGCAAAATCCAGCACCGCCGCATCGAACGCCGCCGGCTCCTCCATCCCGCACAAATGCCCGCCCGGCAGCACCCGCAGCGCCGCCCCCGCCGCCGCCAGCGCATCCGCATTCGCCCGCCGCTGCGGCGTGTCATCGGCCCCCACCAGCGCCAGCACCGGAGCGCCGATACGCGCCACAACATCGGCCCCCACCTGCAGCGGCCGCCCGGCGCTGAGCAGATCGCGCCCGTCATACGCCGCCAGCATCGCGTCGAGCCGCGCCCGCGCCGGCCCCGCCGCCACCCGCGTCAGCGGATGCCCCGCCCAGCGCGCCCGCATCGTCATCGCATCGCCGCGCCGCATGTCCGCCCGCATCGCCGCCAGCGGTACCGCCTCATCCGCCGCCATCACCCCATCGAGCGCAGTCCCCTGCACGATCACCGAAAGCACCCGCTCGCCGGCCTTCGTCGCCGCCGCCAGCGCCACCTTCCCCCCTTGCGAGTTGCCGATCAGATGAAACCGCGCCACCCCAAGCGCATCCGCCACCGCCAGCACATCGTCGGGCTCCGCCGCCAGGTCCGCCGGCGCCGTCGATTCCCCAAAACCCCGCCTGTCGAACGCCACCAGCCGAAAATCCCGCGCCAGCCCCGCCTGCAGCGCCCACATCCGCCGGTCGAGCGTCCAGCCATGCAGCATAAGCAGCGCCGGCGCCCTCGCATCGCCCAGCACCGCGACCGGCAGCACCCCGCCCGCCACGGGCACCTCACCTTCCACGGCGCCGGGCCATACACCCCCCGCCACGCCGCGCATCAGCCGCTCAGGCGATGTGGCGATAGGGGTTGTTGTTGCGCCGGTCGCCGCCCAGCCAGCGCGCCAGCTCGGCCCGCGCCGTCGCCCGCCGCTCGGCATCCGCCGCCGCCGCACCCGGCTCGTCATGGGTGAACTCGAGGATCATCCCGTTCGGGTCCTTCACATACACCGAGCGGCAATAGCCATGCTCGAGCACATAAGTGTCGGGCTCGATAATCCCCGCCGCCGCAATCCGCGCCTCGATCTCGGCCTGTGCGTCCGGCGTCACCTGCAGCGCCACATGAATGAACGGGCTCGTCGGCAGCTCGGGGCCAAACTCCGCCTGGTCTTCCGGATCGGCAAACTGGAAGAACGCCAGCGCCGAGCCATCCGCCAGCTCGAAGAAGCAATGGCAATAGGTCCGCTCCTTGCCGAAAAGCTCGTCCATCTCGGTATACGTCGCCACCAGCGGCAGCCCGATCACATCCTCGTAAAACGCCCGCGTCGCCTCCAGGTCCTTCGACACATAGGCCGTATGGTGCAACCGGTTCGGCCTCATCAGCCCCATCACGTTCTGGCTCATCACATCCCCTCCTTCACCCAAAGCGCTTCACCGCAATAGCCGCCACCTGCGCCCGCTGGAAGCGCGCGCACCGCTCTCGGCGAGGCAAAGATGCCTCCGGCGGCTGGGGCCGACGGCCCCAGACCCCTGGAATTTTGCCGGTACAAGCCGAGGAGTCGGGTCCCGCGCCGCAGGCATTCAACTGCGCTGCGCGCGAACCCCGCCGAACAAAGCATCGCCTCCAAAACGGGGTCTGGGGCCCAAGGCCCCAGCCGCCGGAGGCCCTTTCTTCAAAAAGAACCTCCGGCCCCATCATCAGAACGCAAAACTCACCTCGGCCCCGAACCGCCGCGGCCGCCCCTTGAACACGAAGCCGCCCGGCGAGAACTCGGCATTGTACCGCTCGTCGAACAGGTTCGAGGCAAAGCCCGTCAGCGTCACCCCGCCGCTGGTGATCCCCACGCGCGCATCGACGATGTCGATCGGATCACGCGAGGTCGAGTTCTCGATGTCGAACCAGGTGCGCCCGGTGCGGCGATAGTCGAGGCGTGCCAGCAGCGACACGCTGTCGGTGATGTCGCCCTTGTACTGGCTCGAAAGGTTGAGCGTGTAGCGGCTCACCCCGGGCAAATTGTTGTCGATGAGGGCTGCATTGGCGAAGCGCTTGATGGCGCTGTCGGTGTAGCCATAGCCCAGAATGAAATCCAGACCAGGCGCCGCGCGCCAGGTCGCATCGACCTCGAAACCCTTCAACCGCGCTTCGGGCACATTGCCGAGGTTCTGCGTCGAGTTGGCGGCGAGGAAGACGAAGAAATAGCTGTTTTCCGACTTGGTGGTATAGGCGGCGAGGTTGAAGGTCAGCGCCCGGTCGGAGGTCTGCGTCTTGGCGCCGATTTCGAAGGTTTCCGCCACTTCGGCCTCGAAGATATCGCCCACGCCGACGATGCCGTTGCCGGCAGCGATGGCACCCACGCCGGTCTGGTTGAAGCCACCCGAACGGAAGCCGCGTGACCAGCCGCCGAACAGCGTCACTTCATCGACCGGCTTCCAGGTCAGCGTCGCCTTGGGCTGCCAGGCCGAGAACACCCGGCGGCGCACTTCGCCGGTGGTGGCGGGCGGGAAGCCGGGCAGGTTGGGCAGGAAGGCGGTGGGGGTCAGCGTGGTGTTGTCGCGGCGGTCGCGGTCGTAGCGCAGCGACCCATCGAAGCGCAGCTGGTCATTGATCTTCCAGATCACATTGCCGAACAGCGCCCAGGCAAAATTGTCGCCATCATCGGCGAGGAAGGAGAATTGCGGATTGATCGGGTTGGTCGAGGGCACGCGGAACACCGGGAACACGCCCTGGCCGGTGTCGATCAGATTGCCGGTCGAGATGTAGCGCTTGGTGCCGATCGCATAGCCGCCGGCGATCACCTGCAGCGGCCCGTCAGCGGGCGATTCATAGCGTAGCTCCTGGCTGACCGCGCTCACATCGAGATACTGGCTCTGGTTGAGGTCGAAGCCATTGCCCGGCCCGAAGATCGACTCGAACAGGTTGAAGAAGAAGGATTCGGGGATCGGCAGAAAGTCGAAGGCATCGCCGGTCAGGATCTCGGTCACCTTGTCATAGCTCGTCACCGAGGCGAACGTGCCGATGTCGCTTTCATGGGTGACGCGCAGGGCCACATTGTAGAGGTCGCGGTCGTTCTGCCCGGCATTGTTCACCCGCACCGGCAGCGAGGTGTCGTTCACGTCATTCACGATGTTGTAGTAGAAGGCCTGGGTCTTGAGCAGCCCGACCGAGCCGCGCAAGTCGAATGTCAACTCGGGCGTCGGCTCCCAGAGCAGGTTGGCGCGCAGGTTCAGATCCTTCACCGGGTCGGCATCCTCGCCGAGGAAGGTGTTGGGAATGAAGCCATTGGTATCATACCAGCTGCCCGCCACGCGGAACTTGAGCGTGTCCGAAAGCGGCCCCGACAAATTCCCGCGCAGATAATAGCCGAAGCCATTGTCGATGCCGGCGGTCAGCTTGCCCGAAAGTTCGTCGGTCGGCGCCTTGGAGGTGATGATGATGGCACCCCCGATGGCGTTGCGGCCATAGAGCCCGCCCTGCGGCCCCTTGAGCACTTCGATCTGCGCCACATCGACCAGCTCCTGGTTGAACTGCGCCGGGTTCACCTGCTGCACGCCATCGACGACCACCGCCACCGAAGGCTCGGAGTTGCGGTTCTGGCTGATGCCGCGGATGATCACGAACGCATTGCCGGCGTTCTGCGTCTCGATCAGATTGACGTTCGAAGTCAGCCCGATGAAGTCCCCCGGCCGCTCGATGCCGGCGGCAGTGATCGTCTCGGCATTGAAGGCAGTGATCGACGCCGGCACATCCTGCAGCGATTCCGCGCGCCGGGTGGCAGTGACGATAATCTCCCCCGGAATCTCGCCGGCACCCTCTTCCACCGTCGGCGCTTCCTGCGCCCGGGCCGCACCCATCGCCAGCGCCGAACCGGCAAGAAGGGCTGCAAACAGTCGAAGCTTGGCCATGGCAATCATCCCCCAGAAGCGCGCTGCCATCATCCACAGCCGGAATTGCGCCGCACGGGCTCCCGATCTGCTGGCAGGTCATTCCGGCCTATGCTGAATTCGCAATGCGAAGTCAAGTTCGATATACGAATTTCTCTAGTGTGAATGGCGACAAAATCTCGGCCGAAAACAGCGCAAAAATGCCCTTAGACACCCCCTGAACACCCCTCAGCCACCCCCCTTCTTCTCCCGTCCCTCCCAGGGAGGGGCCGGGGGAGGGTTCCCGCCACCTGCAAAGCCTCAGGATTTCGCCCGTCGCCCGGAACGGGCCAACAACCGGCGGCTATTTCGCCGCCAGCGACCGCGCCAGCATCGGCCAGCGGCGCAATTCGTCCTCGATCGCCCGCGCTGCCTCGCGCAGCAGCGGCAGCCGGGTCCGCACCAGCTCGTCCTGCGAGATGCGCGTCGTCGAAGTCGAGCAATTGATCGCCGCCACCACCCGCTCATCGGCATCGAACACCGGCACCGCCACCGACACGATGCCGTAATCGAGCTCGTCGAGTGCGGAATCATAATGGCGGTCGACAATCGCCTCCAGCCGCTCGCGAAACGCCTGGGGGTCGGTGATCGTCCGCTCGGTCATCCGTGCCAGCGCGCCACCACCCAGAAATTCCTCGACAAATCGCTCGCCCTGGAACGCTAGCAGCACCTTGCCCATCGACGTGGCATGGAGCGGAAACCGCGTCCCCACCCCCGCCCCCAGCCGGATGCGCCGCTGCGTCGGGATATGGCAGACATAGAGGATGTCGCGCCCCGATCGCACCGCCAGGCTCGCCGAATCGCCGGTCTGGTCGCGCAGGCTCTGCAGCGGCGGTGCGGCCACCTGCTCGATATTCATCGAGGAGAGATACGCCGATCCGAAGCTCAGCACCTCGGGCCGCAGCAGAAATCGCCGCCCCACCTGCGCCACATAACCAAGCGATACCAGTGTGTTGAGGCAGCGCCGCGCCACCGCCGGGGAAAGCCCGGTCACGATCGCCACTTCCGAAAGCGCCATTTCAGGGTGTGCGGCATCGAACGCCCGCAGCACCGAAAGCCCGCGTTCGAGCGTCGAGAGATATTCGGGGTCTTTCACCTCTCCGGTTTCTGGCCCAGAATCGTCGCGTTGTCAGCCCCCAGCAAGGGCGGTGCCGTCACTTGCAGATTGCGCTCCCCATCGAAGCTGATCGGCGAGCGGATGGTGCGGAATTCGCCCATCGGCCCGGGCGCCGACACCATCAGCTGCAGATGCTCGGCCTGCGGGCTCGCCAGCACTTCGGCCGACGTCGCCACGGCAGCACTCGGCACTTCGAGGTCGGTCAGCCGCGCCAGCCACGCCGCGCGGCTGCGGCCGGCAAAGATCGGCGCCAGAAAGGGCACCACATCCTCATAATGCGCGATCCGCGCCTCGCGGCTGGCAAAGGCCGGCTGCGCCAGCATGTCGGGCTGCTCGACCGCCAGCGCCAGGTTTTCCCAGAATTTCGGCGGGCTCGACATGTGCAGCGCCAGCCATTTTCCATCTGCACATTCAAACACATAGCTTTGCGACACATGCGGCCGGCTGTACGGCCCCATATGCTGCTCGTCGGACAGCAGATGCGTGAAATCATCAAGGTTGAAATGCGCCATCGCCTCGAACATCGACGTCTCGACCAGCCGCCCCCGCCCCGTCACCTGCCGCTCGTAAAGTGCAGCCAGAATGCCCTGTGCTGCATAGAACCCCGTCATCGCATCGGCAATCGCCGGCCCCACCACGCGCGGTTTCGAAGGGTTGAGCAGCAGCCGCAAGAACCCCGAAGCCGCCTGCGCCACGGTATCGAACGCCGGCCGGTCGCGGTCAGGCCCCGAGCTGCCGAACCCCGAGATCGACCCATAGACCAGCCGCGGGTTCAGCCCCTGCAGGCGCGCTGCATCGACGCCCAGCTTCTTCGCCACCCCGGGCCGGAAGTTCTGGATGAAGACATCGGCATCGGCCAGCAGCGCATCGAATGACGCCAGATCCTCCGCCTTGCGCGTGTCGAGCGTCACCGATTTCTTGTTGCGATTATACGTCTGGAAGTGCGGCGAATAGAGCCCGCCCCGGAAAGCCCGGAACGGATCGCCCGTCCCCGTCTGCTCGATCTTGATGACCTCGGCACCCAGGTCGGCGAGCATCATCCCTGCGGCCGGCCCGGTGATGAACGTGCCCATTTCAAGCACCTTGACCCCCGCCAGTGGCAACGCCATCGCCCTACTCCCTCGTCCCATGCCCGTCTGGACCATGCAGTTTCCGTGCCAATCCAACAGCACCCGAAATGCGCAATATCATGCGCGAAAAATTCTTGTGTTTCTCTAAGATATTCGCATAACGAAAACAAGTTCGAAAATCGAAAAACCGGGAGAGGCTCATGCGCATCGGCAAGCAGGACGCGCCATTCACCGCCATTTGCACATCCGACGCTCATAACATCACCGTGCGCGGCCATGATCTCTGCGGCGAAGTCATTGGAAAGATGGATTTCACCAGCTATTTCTGGCTCCTCGTCACCGGCCAGACTCCAACGGAAACCCAGACCTTCTTCGCCAACGCCGTCCTCGCCGCCATCGCCGAGCACGGGCTGGTCCCCAGCGTCGTCGCCACCCGCATGACCTATGCCGCCGCCCCCGAAGCCTTCCATGGTGCGGTTGCCGCCGGCCTGCTCGGCTGCGGCTCGGTGGTCCTCGGCAGTGCCGAAGTCGCCGGCCGCTTCCTCGCCGAAGTCGTCGCCGCCGGCGGCGATCCGCTGCCGCTCCTCAAGGATCTGCGTGCCAGCAAGAAGCCCGTCCCCGGCTTCGGCCACCCCCAGCACAGCGACGGCGATCCCCGCGCCAACCTGCTGCTTTCCTTGGCGGCAGAGCACAATATCGAGGGCCCCCATATCGCCGCACTCCGCGCCATATCCGCCGCCCTGCCCCAATCGCACGGCCGGCCGCTCCCCATCAACGTCAACGGCGCCATCCCCGCCGTCATGCTCGATGTCGGCTTCCCCTTGGCAGCACTCAAGGGCATCTCGCTCCTCGCCCGCACCGCCAGCCTGATCGCCCATCTGCAGGAAGAAAGCGAGCGCCCCATCGGCTTCATCATGTCGGGTGCCGCTGCTGCCGCCATCGACTTCGACGGAGAAACCGCATGAATTCAGGTCGTTTCCTCACCACCCACGTTGGCAGCCTGCCCCGCGCCGACGATCTGCTCGATCTCATCGTCGCCCGCGAGGAAGGCGAGGCCGTCGACACCGCCGCCCTCACCACCCGCATCCACCAGGCGGTCGACGATGTCGTCACCGCCCAGGCCACCGCCGGCCTCGACATCATCAACGACGGCGAACAATCCAAGCCGAGCTACGCCACCTATATCAAGGACCGGCTGAACGGCTTCGGCGGCACCGGCACCTCCTATGTCTTCCAGGACATCGAGGATTTCCCCGGCGTCAAGGCACGCATCTTCGCCGACACCGGCCGCAAGCACCGCAAGACCCCCGCCTGCAACGCCCCGATCACCGTCAAGGACATGGACGCCGTCCACGAGGATGCGACCACCCTCAACACCGCCATCGCCAAGCACCCCGGTCGCACCGCCTTCATGAGCGCGGCTTCCCCCGGCGTCACCGCGCTGTTTTTCCGCAACGATTTCTATGCGACCGACGAGGACTATCTCTTCGCGCTCGCCGAAGGCCTGCGCCACGAATATGAAGCGATCACGCAAGCCGGCATCATCCTGCAAGTCGATTGCCCCGATCTCGCCATGGGTCGCCACACCCAGTTCCGCGATCTCAGCCTCGCCCAGTTCCGCGAGCGCATGGCGCTCAACATCGCCGCGCTCAACCACGCCACCCGCAACATCGCGCCCGACCGGATGCGCATGCACCTCTGCTGGGGCAACTACCCCGGCCCCCACCATTGCGACGTGCCGCTCCGCGATATCATCGACCTCGTCTGGACCGCCCGCCCCCACGCCATCCAGTTCGAGGCCGCCAACCCCCGCCACGCGCACGAATTCGAGCTGTTCCAGCAGGTTTGCCTCCCCGAAGGCAAGATGCTCATCCCCGGCGTCGTCGAATGCCAGTCGGGCTATATCGAGCACCCCGAGCTTATCGCCCAGCGCATCGGCCGCTACGCCAATCTCGTGGGCCGGGACAATGTGATGGCCGGCGTCGATTGCGGCTTCTCGATCCACGCCGGCTCGGGCGGCGTCGAGCCTGGCGTCGTCTGGGCCAAGATGGCCGCTCTGGCCGAAGGTGCTGCCATCGCAACCAGGCAATTCTGGCCCTGATCGCCCAAGGAACCGTTTTGCCGACATCGGATTGAATCGCAACACCCCGTCCTTCCGAAAAGGCACATCCGATGACCACCACCCCCCACCGTCCAGCGCCCAAGGCGCGCATCGCCCTGCTTCTCGCCTCGGCGTTCACCCTCGCCGCATGCGGCGGTACCAGCGATGGCAGCGATCCCAACCGCACCGGCGCGACCGATGTCGACGTGACCACCACCGATGCGGGCACCACGGCAACGGTCAACGGCGTCACCACCACCGACACCACCGCCGATGCCGCCATCACCCCGGCAACCTATGTCACCAACGCCGCCTCCGGGGACAAGTACGAGATCGAATCGAGCCGTCTCGCCCTCCAGCACAGCCGCGATGTCGGCCTGCGCGCCTTCGCCCAGCAGATGATCATCGATCATGAGGCGACCACCGCCCAGCTCACGCCGATCGCCAGTGCGGCACAGCTGCCCCTGCCCACCGACATGATCCCGCGCCACGCCCAGCAAATCGAGGCGCTCCAGGCGGCGAGCCAGTCCAATGATGGCAGCTTCGATCGCCTCTACCGCCAGCAGCAGCTCGCTGCCCACACCGAGGCCGCCAACCTCCACCGCGCCATGAGCAACCGCAGCGATGCGCCCGACGGCCTCTCCACCTTTGCCCGCGAGACGCTGCCCAAGGTCGAATCGCACCGCACCATGCTGGCCGACATGCCCGAGACCGCGCCGGCTGCCTGACCCTCGCTCAGGGTGCCGGCGGCGCCGCCATCCTGACGAGCTCGTCCACCATGAACACCCGGCCGTTGCTGATGACGATCCGGGTGTTCACGGTGTTGCCGATGTCGGCACGCGGGTCGCCGGCCACCAGCACGATATCCGCCAGCTTCCCCGCCTCCAGCGTGCCGGCATCGAGGTTGAGCGCCCGCGCCGGCGTCACCGTCGCCGCCTGCAACGCCTGGAACGGCGTGAGCCCTGCATCGACATAGGACGCAATTTCCGCGTGCAAATTGAGCGCGATCGGAGAATCCGTACCGGCGGTGATCATCGCCCCGGCATCATGGATCGCCTTCAACGATTTCAGGGCTCCGGCAAAACTGGCACCGCGCAGCTGCGCAAACATCGGGTTGGGCTGGCGCACGCTCGTCTGCGCCCAGCCTGGATAGAGCGACAGCCGCGGGTCGTCCTTCAGCGCCGGGGTTTTCTCCAGATAGCCGATCAGCGCGCCGAAGTTGGTCGGCGTCAGCACCCGCCGGCTCTTGCCGAACAACTGGATGACATCCTCATAGGCCATCGCCATCGGCCCCTGCTTGGGCGAGTAGCCGCGTCGGCTGGTGGCACCCAGATGCTCGGTCGCATCCACACCGGTATAGGCCGCAGGATAAATCTCGTGCCCCGTAACGGGCACGCCCATCGCATGCGCCGCCTCCACGATGCGGCGCTGGTAAAGGTCCGGCATCCGCACATAGCTCTTCAGCACGTCATATTTCAGCCGTCGTGCCCGATCGAGCTCGCGCTCCAGATGCGCTGGCCCCGAAACCGCCACCCCCATCTTGTAATAGACGCGCTGCCACTCGTAGAGCGGGCCGTTGGTATAGACGCGCGGCCCAACCCGAACCCCAGCCTCCGCCGCCTCGCGGTCCTCGACCCCGTCATAGGGCTGGTTGCCGGGGTCCCGCAGCGTGGTGATGCCATAGGCAAGCCAGGCGCGGTGCGCATTGGCGCCGAAATCCTTCTGCGCATGGGCATGATGCTCGATGAGCCCGGGGATCGCCGTCAGCCCGGTGCCATCGATGAACCGCCCCGTGGTCGCCCGCGCCGGATCACTGTCCTCGATGGCGACGATGCGATTGCCCTCGATGATGATGTCCTTGTTCCGCTGCGTCGCATCGCTCACCGAATCGATGAGCCCGCTCACCCGCACGATCGTCCGTCCCTCGGGCTTGTGCAGCCGATATTGCAGGTCGATCGGGATTTCGCGCGATACCCCCGTCTCGATGTCGAGCAGCATCACCTTTTCCGCAGACTGGTAGGTAAGGTGCCTTGAATCCGCGGCCCAACTCGGAAAATAGGCGATCTCCGACGAATAGCTCCGCGGTGGCCCCAGCGTGGTGCCGCCCGCTCCCACCGGCCAGATCTTCAGCACGCCATCATAGATCGCCGCCATCTTGGTGCCATCGGGAGACCAGGCCGGCCCGCCGCCGCCGCGCGTGTCCATCGACACATTGGTGGCCGGAATCTGCCAGAAGGGCTTTTGCGCCGGATCGGTCGGAATGATCAGCAGCTGGTTGGTGCCCTCGCGAAAACTCGCCGAATATTTGTACGACAGCGCAATCGCCAGATGCTTCCCGTCGGCGGACCAGCTCGGCGAGCCCGGCTGGCCGAGCGACGCCTGCAACCGCGTGACCTTGCCCGTCGCCACATCGACGAAGCACACCCCGGCAACGCCCCACATGCCATCGACATCGATGAAGGCGATGCGCGTGCCATCGGGGCTCCATGCCGCCCCCAGCGGCTGGGTATCGAGCCGCGTCAACTGCCGGTCGGTGCCCGCCGCAACGTCACGAATGTAAAGCTGCGGCAGCCCCCCCGCCTTGTCGGAGGTATAGACCAGCGACTTGCCATCGGGGGACCAGGCAACATCGGCATCGAGTGCTGCATCATTGGTGAGATTGACCGGCTTGCCCCCCGCCACCGGCACCAGCCACACATCCCCCAGCGCCACGAACGCCAGCTGGCTGGCATCGGGTGAAAGGGCAGGCTTGACGATCCCCAGCGCCTTGCGCGGTGCGGTGCTGTCGAAATCGCGCTTCGCACGCGCATAGCGCGGAATGCTTACATCGAGCCGCGCCTGAAACGGCACGGTCTTCACCGTCCCGCCATCGCGCCGCCGGATCAACCCGTCCGACACATAGTGAAAGCCCTTGCCTGCCCATGAAACACGGAACGGAAACACATTCTCCTTGCCCGATACGACCGTCCCATCAATCTCCAGCCGGCTGCTCGCGGCGTCCGAGGCAACATAGGCCAGCCGTCCGTCCGGCCCCCAGCTCGGCGCCTCCAGCCGCTGGCCCTCCACCGCCCGCAGCGATCGCTCGGCGCCGGTGGCGAGCGTCGTCGCCCAAAGTGCTGTCTTGCCGCCGCGCGCGCTGGCATAGGCCAGCTCGCGACCATCGGGGGACCAGCTCGGCATCCGGTCCTCGCCTGCAGTGTTCGTCACCTGCTTCAGGGCGCCGCTCGCCAGGTCGAGCGTCCAGATATTGTACGCCGCCTCCCCCGGCCCGGTGCGATCCGAGGCAAAGGCGATCATCCTGCCGTCCGGGGACCAGGCCGGCTCGCGGTCATCATAGGCGCCATCGGTCAGCCGGCGGGGGTTGCTGCCATCGGCATCGACCGTCCACAGGTCATAGCCGCCTTCGCGGTAGCCGAAATAAGCCAGACGCTTGCCATCGGGGGACCAGGCCGGCTGGCGGGCATCGTTGAAATGGTCGGTGATCAGCGTCGCCCGCCCCCCCGCCGCCGGCACAAGCCACAGGCTGCCCTGCAAATCGATCGCCAGCATCCGGCCATCGGGAGAGGCCGAGACCGACATCGATGTGCCCTGGCTCACATCGAATGCAATGCGCTCGGCCTCGCCGGGCGGCGGCAGCATCGTCGGCGCCGCAATTGCTGCTCCACTTGCCAGCAATACCGCCAGCAACCCCATAGCGCGCATCATCATCCCGTCCCTCTCACCTGGCGGCTACCAGCCCATCACATAGCGTTCGCGGCGCACGTCCGCCCCGCCGCGCAGCGTCCCCGGCCCCGGCACCACGCCCACGGCGACGATGCCCGTGGACACGCCGAACGGCCCCAGCACATCGAGCTTGTGGCCGCGCGCCGTCAGCGCGGCGCGCACGTCGGCCGGAACGCGGTCCTCGATTTCGAGCACGCCGGGCTCATCCTTCTTCACCGCGAAGGAGCCGTGGAAGTGGTTCGAGTTGATGCGCGGCGCCTCGATTGCGGCTTGCAGCGGCTGGCCGAAGGCAAGAACGCGCAGCAGCACATTCATGATCTGCTGGTCCTGATTGTCTCCGCCTGGCGTGCCGATCGCCAGAAACGGTGCGCCGTCCTTCAGCACCATGCTCGGGCTCAGCGTCGTGCGCGGCCGCTTGTAGGGGGCGATGACGTTGGGGCTGGTCGGATCGAGGTCGAAGATCGTCAGCCGGTTGCTCATCGGCACGCCGGTATCGCCTGCGATATAGGCGCCGCCGAGCAGCCAGCCCGAGCTTGGCGTGCAACTGAACAGGTTGCCGGCCTTGTCCACCACCTCGATCGCGGTGGTGTCGGCGCTTGGCCCGCCCTTGCGCGCCAGCATGTGCGGCGTGAACGCCGGCGTGGTCCGGGCCCGGCCTTCATGGGCCCAGGGGTTGCCGAAGCGATGCTCCAGCGAGGCCATCGGCCCGATCAGCTTCGCCCGCTCGGCGGCATAGGCCTTGGAGAGCAGGCCCTTCGTCGGCACGGTCGCAAAGTCCGGATCGCCGAAGAACATGTTGCGGTCATCGAAGGCCAGCTTGATCGCCTCCGCGACGGTGTGGAGATAGGCGTCCGACCCCGGCACCATGCTGCCGATGCCCGCCGCCTCGGCGATGTTCATCGCCATCAGCATCGCCGGCCCCTGGCTCCAGAAACCGCCCTTGCACACCTCATAGCCGAACACGCTCGTCATCGCCGGCGCCTCGACCTTGCCCTTGTAGCGCGCCAGGTCGTCATAGCGCATCAGCCCGCCATCGGCCTCCATCGCCGCCCCGATCCGCCGCGCGATGTCGCCCTTGTAAAACGCGTCGCGCCCCGCCTGGATCGCCGCCTTGCGATCCACACCGCGCGCCGTCGCCGCCTTGCAGGCGTCCGCGACAGTCCGCATCGTCCGCGCGAGGTTGGGCTGGCGGAAGATCTCGCCCGTCTTCGGCAGCGCACCGCCCGGATAATAGGTGTCATAGGCCGTCTTGTATTTCGACGTCGCCTTTTGCTGGCTCTCGAACACTTCGGCGAGGAAGTTGTACATCACGAACCCGTCCGCCAGCTCGATGGCCGGCGCCATCACCGCGTCCAGCGTCATCGTGCCATTGAGCTGCAACGCCAGCGCCATCGCATCGACCACCGCCGGGATCGTCCCGCCGTTCGGCCCATTGCCCGGGATCACGCCCTGGGCCGCAAACTTGTCCGGCGTTGCCAGCCCGGGTGCCGGGCCCTGACCGCTGATGACGCTGGTCTTCTTCGTCGCCACATCATGGATGATCGTCGGCGCCTCACCGCCGAAGCCGAAGTGCGAAATCTCGGTCACGGCCGCCGCGAACACCGCCGCCACCCCTGCATCGGTGGCGTTGCCGCCCGCCATCAGCATCCGAATCCCCGCCGCGACCGCATAGTGCCGCCCAGCGGCGACAATCCCGAAATCCCCGACGATCTCGGGCCGCAGCGTCTCGCCCGCACTCACCAGCCGCGTCGGCTCGATCGCGGGGGCGCGCTGCACGGGTGTTGCCGCCGTCTGGGCTGCCGTCTGGGCCGCCGCCGGGCCGGTGACGGCCACCATGGCAGCGCCGCCCAGCGCCAATGCTGCCATTTCGCGCCGGCTCAGCTGCCCCTGCGCGTCATCCTGCCTGTTGGTCATGTGTTTGTCCTCATGCGGCAGGCGACGCATCGCGTCGCCTGCCGGCATCATCAGAAGGTCTTGGAGACGTTGGTATACCAGTAGCGCGCCTGGGGTACATACAGGTTCGACAGATAGCCGGTGGAGGCCAGCGGCGGGTTCTTGTCGAAGAGGTTTCGCGCACCGACGGTGATCGCCGTGCCCTTCAGCCAGCCTTCGTTCTCGAACGCATAGCGCAGGAACAAATTGACCGTCGTCTGGCCCTTGACGAGGAACGGATTGGCGTTGGCATCACGCACCGCATTCTGCACCACATCATCGATGAACTGCGTGAACGCCCCGACCGAGAACGCCCCCATCGACCAGGTGACGTTCGCCGCAAGGCGCCAGCGCGGCTGGCCATCGATGCCCACCACATCGCCGCCGCCGAGGATCGGCACGCCGGCATTGATCTGCCCGGCCCTCTGCGCATCGAGCAGCGCCTGCACCGGAGGCGGCGCCACAACCAGATAGTTGATCAGCTTGGATGCAGTCAGATTGACCGTGAAGTTGCCGACCGTAGCGGTGCGCAGCTGATAATCGATACTGAAGTCGATACCGTTCACCGTCACCGGCTGCAGATTCTCGAAGTTCGCCACGACGAAGTTGAGCAGGCCCACCGGCGCCAGCCCGGTACCGGCCACTGCAGCAATATCATCCGCCGTCGGCGCCTGGCGATTGACATTGGGGTTGCTGCTGCCGCCCACGCGAAGCAGATAGTCGAGGTTGAGACCGTTCTGGAAATCGAACAACCCGACGACATTCTTCTGCTTGATCTGCCAACGATCGACCGTCAGCGTCAGGTTTCCCCAGCCATCGGGCATCGGCGGTGCCAGCACCACGCCGATGTTCCAGCTGGTCGATTCCTCGGGATCGAGGTTCGGGTTGCCGCCGCTGCGCCGCAGCACCGAAACCGGGCGGTTGCATGTGGCAAAACTCGTGATCCGTCGGGCACGAAGGTCGGCTTCGCAGAGCGTGTACTCGATCCCGCCATTCACCCGGTCGAGCGTGGCGGTGTTGATGACCTCGAGGTTAGGTGCCCGGAAGCCCTGCGACCAGGATCCGCGGAACTTCAGCCCCTCGGTCACTTCCCACGAGCCGGCAAACTTCGGCCGCGCCACGCTGCCGACGTCGCTGTAATTCTCATAACGCCCCGCCGCCTGCAGGTCCAACGAGCGGAACATGGGGATTTCCATGTCGGGATTGATCAACGGAATGGCCAATTCGGCATAGGCCGATTTCACATTGCGTTCTCCGGCCACGTCCGGGCTCGGGCTGGCGCCGGTCAAGTCGGAGCCAAGGAAAACGCCCGTCACGGAATCGGTGTAGGTGATATCCACACCACGAATGCCACCCTGCCGCGCGTCGCGATTGTCGCTGTAGGTCTCGCGCCGATACTCGATCCCGGCCGCAATCCCGATGCTGTTGCCACCCCAGATCTCGAACAGCTTGTTGTTCGAAATGCGCAGATCCCACAGCCCCAGCGTTGTCTTGGTGGCCCGCGTCGCCACGATCTTGAAGCTGTCGATCGTGGCCTGCGGGTTGGCCACCCCGTCGCCGATGTTCGGCGTCGTCAGATTGCCGCCGTTGAACGGATTATAGGCGTCAGGCGTGGTCCGGTTGATCGCCGCCTGCAATGCCGTGTTGGAGAGCCCTTCCGAAGCGTCGGCGGCGGTCGCCCATGTATAAAGGCCAGCCGATTCCCAGTTCCAGTTGCCGAAGTTGCCCTTCAGCCCGGCCAGGAAGCGATACTGGTAATTGGTCACCACGACTTCGCGGGTTCCGGCATCGACATAGTTGAGGCTGACGATCGTCACCGGCAGCCCGGCATCGGGAATGTTCAGCCCCGGCAGCCGGTTGGGTGAGCCGACAGCGCCCAGCGGGTTCCAGAACGCGGTGGGGGACACCGTGATCGGGATGTTTGCAAGCGAGCCGAGCGAGCTGACCGTCGATGCGGTCTTGCCGCGGTAGAAGCCGACCTCGCCGAAGAAATCGAGATTGTCGGTCAGCTCATAGTTGAGGAACGAGAAGGCGTTGATACGCCGCACCGAAGGCTGGGTGGTGATGTCCGGAAAGGTCAGCGCCGAATCGAAGCGGAGATTGGCGTCGACATTGGCCATCTCGGTCGTGCCCACGCCATCATCATAGCAGGCTCCCGTCGTGGCGGTTCCGACCCGGCAGCCCGGGTTTGTGGTCGGCTGGGTGTGGAACTGCCGCGAGGCGTTTGTCAGCGGCGTGCCGTTGGTGGTCAGGATACCCGCACCCGACGCGCGAAACGTGCCCCAGGGCGCCCCGGTCGCCGTACCGTTGAACGCGGCATTGTTGGCAAATGGCGTGCCCGCCACAAGCGGCCGGCGGTCGAGATTTGCCGTGTACGACTGGTCCCGCAGGAACAGCTTGGACTTTTGCGCATAGCCGACAAACAGCGAGATATTGCCCCGGCCTTCGTTGAAATCGGTGCCGGCCAGCGCATTGACTTGCCATTCCCGCAAGCTGGTGCCCTCCGCACCGCCATATTGGCCATCGATCTTCAGCCCCTTGAAGTCGGATCTCAGCACGTTGTTGACGACACCGGCCACCGCGTCCGATCCGTACAGCGCCGCAGCACCATCGAGCAGCACTTCAACCCGGCTGACCGCGCCGACTGGAATGGTGTTGGAATTGTACCCGAACGTCGGCACCCCCGAATCGATCACGCCGGTGATGGCCTGCGAGGTCGGGTGCAGAACGGTACGACGACCGTTGATCATGAGCAGGGTGTTTCCCTGCCCCAGACCACGAAGGCTGACCGTGGACACGTCACCGCGCGCCGCATTGGCGTTGCCGCCACCCAGCACCTGCTCGTTGAAGGTCACCGCACCCAGCTGCGGGATCGAACGATAAAGATCCGCGCCCGACACCGCGGCCACGGCCTGGATCTGCTCGACCCCGATGATGCTGAGCGGGGTCGCACCCGTGTTCTTGCCGCCCCTGATCTGCGAACCCGTGACGATGATCTCTTCGCCGATGCCGGCCGGCTCGGCCGCCGCTGCCGTCGTCACTGCTGTCTGCGCCTGCACAACCTGCGCCTGTACAACCTGCGCCTGCACAGCCCCCGCTGCCAGCGCCCAGAAACTCACACCCATGAGGCGCGCGGATTTACCCACGCAACCAAGCGCTATCACCATATTCAGGGCCCCCAAAAAAAAGAAGAAAGGTACTAAAAGACTACTGACAACCTTTATTACGCAATTTTATTTTTATTTTGTCTTCCCCAGTGACAGAAGCTGTCACACATGTGTCACCATTGCGCTGCGGCAGAGTGTCGCAGGCGGCGCCGGTCGCCGCTTGAGCCAGCGACCGGCAACCAGAAAAACGCTGTCGCGTCGGGGTGCATGACCGGGTCGTGCCAATGCGCCCAAGTGGCGGCGCGGCGCTGTGCACGCGCCATCAAATGATCGGTGCGCCTTGCGGTCGATCGTGTCCCACAGCGTGGTGTAGGTTCGCGGTCTCGCCGCTTTGATCTCCGGCTTGGCCGGGTTGATCATGCTGCCATGGATGACAGCGTGACGGTGCGATCATCGCTCATTTGCGACACACTTTCCAGTGTCATGTAGCGGGCGCGCTGGACAGCCCATTCGTCGTTTTGTTCGAGCAGGATGGCGCCGACGAGGCGGGTGATGGCGTCCTCGTTGGGAAAGATGCCGACGACATTGGTTCGCCGCTTGATCTCGCCGTTGAGGCGCTCGATCGG
>NZ_JACIIV010000005.1 GCF_014205635.1 Polymorphobacter multimanifer | reverse complement strand
CCCAACCAGAGCGGCACCCGCACCGGCCGGGCGCATATCGGCGGCGGACGACCATGCGTGCGCGCAGCGCTCTACATGGCAGCCGTAAACGCCGTTCGCGCCGACAAGGGCTTCAAGCACGAGTATCTAGCCCTGCGAAGCGCCGGAAAGCCGGCCAAGGTCGCCCTCATCGCGGTCGCCCGCAAACTCGTCGTCGCCGCCAACGCCATCCTCAAATCCAGCACCCGATGGCAAAAACCAGCTTGACCGCCAATACAGTCGCCAGACCCCATTCATGGGCTTTCGCGTGACGAGAGCGGCAGTCGCCCGGCACGAACCCAAATCATGGGTCTGGGGCCTGAGGCCCCAGCCGCCGGAGGCCTCTAACTGGCCTCCGCCGCCAGTTCTTGGCCCGCGGCGCGGAGCACCTGGACCAGTTCGGCGACGGGGGCCTTGAGCAGGGCGCGTTCGCGGAAGGTCATCGAGATGTCGGGGTGGGCGCGGACCATGTCTACCGGCAGCGGCACCAGGCGATCGGTTTCGGTGCTCACCAGCTGGCCGGGCAGGAAGCTGAGGAAATCGCCGCGGAGCATCAGCGCCTTGAGGTAGCTCGCGGACGTGCTGGTGACGGCGGGCGCCGGGGGAGCGAGGCCTTGCTCCACGAACAGGCCATCGAGGTGCTGGCGCCATTTCTGCGTGGCCGGCGGCAGCGCCCAGGCATGGCCGAGCAGCGCCTCCATGCCGATCGGGCCGGGGTGGCGCGCCAGCGGATGATCGGCGCGGGCGAAGACTTCGAGCGTGTCGACGATGATGACTTCGGTGGAGAAATCGGGATCGGCGATGCGTGGCCAGGCGCCCACGGCGACGTCGATCTGGCCGCGGCGGAGTTGCGGCAGCAGGTCATCGACCAGCCCTTCGACGACCGAAAGCTCGATGCCGGGGTGGAGGCGCTGCAGGCTCAATGTGGCGAGCGGCATGAGGTTGGGCGCGACGCTGGGGCCGATGCCGACCACCACATGCCCCTTGGCCTTGCCGCGCAGCGCGCCGATGGCGGCCTCGGCCTGGCGCAGCTGCGCCTCGATGCCCTTGGCGTGCATCGCGAGCGTATCGCCGAACACGGTGGGGACGACGCCGACGGGGGTGCGATCGAACAGCCGCACGCCGAGCTCGTCTTCGAGGCTGCGCAGGCTTTTGGACAGGGCGGGCTGGGTGAGCAACAGCTTGTCGGCGGCCTGGCCGATGCTGCCGAGCTCGTAAACTGCCAGGAATTGCCGCAGACGCCGCGATTCAATCACACTTGCTCCCCTTTCGCCCAAGACTAGCGACGAGTTGCGGGCATAACAACAAGTCGCCCCGCAGTGTTGGCTATCTATGTGCGGCGCGCGCGTCGGCTGCGGCATGGTGGGCGCATGAAGATCGCACCCTATCAGTTCGAGGATGGCGTGCGCCTTGCGCGCATCGACGGCGAGCGGGCAATCGACACCGGCGTTGCTGCAGCGGGCTTCCCCGATCTTGCTGCGATTTCGCGCACATCGGGGCCGGCACATGCGCTCGACTTGGCACGGTTGCGGGCGTTTGTGCCGCCGCTGCTGCTGGGTGTGGGCCTCAACTATGCCGACCATGCGCGTGAGCAGGGGCGCGCGGTGCCGGAGACGCCGGCGCTGTTCGTGAAGCCGGCGACGAGCATTGCAGCGCCGTTCGGCACGGCGAGCAGCCCGCATCCGAGCTTCGATTATGAGGGCGAGCTGGCGGTGATGATCGGGCAGCGTTGCTGGCAGGTGGCTGAAGCCGATGCCGTGGCGCATGTGGCCGGCTATCTGATCGTCAACGACCTGACCGTGCGGACGGCGCTCAAGCCCGACAGCCTGATGCTGGGCAAGGGCGGGCCGGGCCATGCGCCGCTGGGGCCGTGGTTGACGACGGCGGACGAAATTGCCGATCCGCATGCGCTGGCGATCACCACGCATGTGAATGGCGTGGTGCGGCAGAATGGGAGCACGGCGGCGATGGTGCGGCGTGTGCCGTGGCTGATCGCCTGGCTGTCGAGCCATATGGTGCTGGAGCCGGGAACGGTGATTGCCACCGGATCGCCGCCGGGGGCCGGGGCGGGGATGGTGCCGCCGGAGTTTCTGGTGGCCGGCGATGAGGTGCGCGTGGGCATCGAAGGGCTGGGGCATATCGAGACGCGGATCGTGGCGGCATGATCGACGATTTCGTCAAGCGGCACCTGCCGGCGGTGGCGGCGCAGCCCGAGTTCCTGCTCGATTGTCTGGATTATCCCGAACAGCTGAATGCAGCCGTGGCGCTGATCGATGTGGCGGTGGCGACCGGGCATGGCGCGCAGACGGCGGTGCGCACCCAGGCCGGCGGTGCGATCAGCTATGCCGACCTCAAGGACAGGTCGGACCGGATCGCGCGGCTGCTGGTGGAAACGCACGGGCTGGTGGCTGGCAACCGCGTTCTGCTGTTCGGCGCCAATGGGATGATGCTGACCGCGGCGTGGCTCGGCATTTTGAAGGCCGGCGGGGTGGTGGTGTCGGCGATGCCGATCTTGCGCGGGGGCGAGATTGCGACGCTCATCGCCAAGGCGGCGATCAGCCATGCGATTGTCGATGCGGCGTGCCGGGCGGCGTTCGAGTCGGCGGCCAAGCCGGCGATGGCGGCGCTGTTCTTCGACGGTGATGCTGCGGACTGCCGCTTTGCGGCTGCGCTGGAGGAAATCGCTTCCGGGTTTGCAGCGGTGACGACCCGGGCCGATGACCCGGCGCTGATCGCCTTCACCAGCGGCACCACCGGGGCGCCCAAGGGCACTGTGCATTGTCATCGGGACATTCTCGCGGTTGCGGACACGTTTGCCGCGACCATCCTGGTACCTCGCACCGGGGAAGTCTGGTGCGGCACGCCGCCGATTGCCTTCACCTTCGGGCTGGGGGCGCTCGTCATCTTTCCGCTGCGCTTCCTGGGCACGGCGGTGACGCTGCACGACACCAGCCCGGCCGCCATGCTTGCAGCCATTGCCGAGCAGCGGGTCACGCACCTCTTCACCGCCCCGACCGCCTACAAGGCGCTGCTCGCGCACGGGGTGGCGGGTGCCGACATGTCGAGCCTGCGCAACTGCGTGTCGGCGGGCGAGCATCTGCCCGAAGCGATCTTTCATGGCTGGGAGGCGGCGACCGGGCTGCGGCTCGTCAACGGCATCGGCGCGACCGAAATGATGCACATCTTCATCAGCGCCAGTGGCGATGCGATCCGTCCCGGCAGCACCGGAAAGGTGGTGCCGGGCTACCGCGCCTGTGTGCTGGGCGAGGACGGCGTGCCGCTGGCGGAGGGGACCGGGCGGCTTGCGGTCAAGGGGCCGACCGGCTGCCGCTATCTCGATGATCCGCGGCAGGCGAGCTATGTGGTGAACGGCTGGAACGTGACCGGGGACACCTACCGCCTCGATGGCGAGGGCTATTTCTGGTATCTGGCGCGCGCCGACGACATGATCGTTTCGTCGGGCTACAATATTGCTCCGCCCGAAGTGGAAGCGGCACTGCTCGGCCATCCAGCGGTGGCCGAATGCGGCGTCATCGGCGTGGCCGATGATGCGCGCGGCATGATCGTATGCGCGCATGTGGTGCCCGCTTCCGGCCATGCGCCGTGCGAGAGCCTGGCCAAGGCGCTGCAGGAGCATGTGAAGGCCAGCATCGCGCCGTACAAATACCCCCGCCAGATCGTCTTTGCCGACAGCCTGCCGCGCACTGCGACCGGCAAGCTGCAACGCCACCGTCTTCGCTCCTGAAAGGTCTTGCCATGCGTATCCTGTTGCTTGCCGCACTTGTTGCCGCCCCGGCTGCTGCCGAGGACCTGACGGTCAATCTCGAAAGCCTGCGGGTACCGAAGGGCAAGATCGTGCTTTGCCTGTGGAACAGCGCCACCAAATTCCCCGATTGCGACGCCGGGCAGCCGGCGCAGCGGGTGACGATCGACGCTGCCGATGCCGACAAGCCGGTGGTGTTCAAGGATGTGCCGCCGGGCGTGATTGCGGTGTCGGCGTTCCATGATGAGAACGGCAATGGCAAGTTCGATACCAATTTCATCGGCTTGCCGCTCGAGGGGACGGCGGCTTCCAACAATGCCAAGCCGCGCATGGGGCCGCCGAGCTATAAGGCGGCAAGCTTTCGATTTGCCAGCAGCACGTCCATTCGCCTGCGCTTCTTCTATCTGTGAAGCCCTAACCTCGGGATATGCCTGCAGCCCCGCTTTTGCGCTTCAAGAAATGTTTCAAGCTTGTAGCGTTTGACTGAGCGGAAATTTCCGCACGGGGAATTGCATGATCCTGGTCACTGGCCCCAACGGCAATGTCGGCACCGAGCTGGTGGCGCAGCTGGCTGGCCAGTCGGCGCTGGCGTTCCGGGTGGCGGCACATTCGCCGGAAAAGATCGCGGCGAAATACGGCGATGCGGCACCGCATGTGCGGTTCGATTTCAATGATCGCAGCACATGGGGTGCAGCACTCGATGGCGTGACGGTGCTGTTCCTGCTGTTCCCGCTGCCGCACCCGCGCACGGCGAAGCAATGGATGGTGCCGTTCGTGGCGGCCGCCGCTGCGGCCGGCGTGCGCCATATCGTCTATCTGTCGGTGCCCGGCGCCGATACGACCAAGGCCGTGCCGCATCATGCGGTGGAGAAGGCCATTCGCGCCTCGGGGGTGCCCTTCACGATTTTGCGCGCCAGCTTCTTTTCGCAGAACATGTGCCGGGACATCACCACCCATGCCGTCGATGTGGCGAAGCATGACGAGATTTATGTGCCTGCTGGGCGTGGGCGCACCAGCTTCATCGACAGCCGCGATGTGGCCGAGGCGGCGATCCGGATCATGGCCGATCCAGCACCGCATGCGGGCCGGGCGTATCTGCTCAGCGGGCCGGAAGTGCTCGACTATTTCGAGGTGGCCGAGATCTTCGGCCAAGAGCTGGGCCGGCCGATCCGCTACGCCAACCCCTCGCTGATCGGCTTCTGGCGGCGTGTCGGCCCGCGGGTGACCTGGGACACACTGCTGTTCATGACAATCGTCTATTCGCTCACGCGGTTCGGCAGGAACGCGCCGATGTCCGACGATCTGCCCCGGCTTCTCGGCCGACCGGCACGGACGATGCGCGATTTCGTGGCGGACCATAAGGCCCGCTTCACCGGCGCCGATGCGGCGCGGAGCGTGAAGGTCGCCACGCCCGGGATTTCCAAAGCCATTGCCTGAACACTGCCGCGCCGGGGGGCGCGAGAACCACAAACGGGAGGGATATCCATGCTCGCACGCCACACCATCCTCGCCTCGCTGCTGCTCGGCAGCGCCAGTGCGGCACTCGCGCAAGCGCCGGTCGATGAGGGCGAGATCATCGTGACCGCACAGCGGCGCCAGCAGAATATCCAGGAGGTGCCGATTTCGGTGACGGCAATCAGCGCCGACACGCTGCGCGCGCGCTCGGCGAACAATGTGTCCGACGCGGTGCAATTTGCGCCCAATGTGTCGGTGACCGCGGGGCCGAACGGCGGCGACGATGGCGGTTTCTTCATTCGCGGCGTCGGCCAGCTCGACAACAGCATTGCCGTCGATCCCGGAGTCGGCGTCTATGTCGATGATGTCTACATCGCGCGGTTGCAGGCTTCGTCGGTCGAGCTGCTCGACCTGGCGCGGATCGAGGTGTTGCGCGGGCCGCAGGGGACGCTGTTCGGGCGCAACACCATCGGCGGCGCCATCAGCCTCGTCACCGCCCAGCCGAGCCTCGAGGCAATCGGCGTGCAGGCGCGCGCCATCTATGGCTCGCGTGACCGGATCGACGCTGCTGCGGCGATCAACGTGCCGCTCGGCGATACGGTGGCGCTCCGGGCCAGTGCGAGCACGCGCAACCAGCGCGGCTGGGGGCGCAACGTCTATACGGGCGACACATTCGGAGACATCGAGGACCTGTCGGGCCGCTTCAAGCTGCTGTTCCAGCCCAATGAAACCTTCAGTGCAACGCTGTCGGGCGATTATCTGCGCGGGCGGGGGTCGCCGTCGCACCAGGTGCTGCTCGGCTTCAACCCGGCCGCCGGAATCACCGTGCCGCGCCCGCCGTTTCTTGGCGGGCCGTTCTTCCGCCCCGGCGTGGGCCCCACCGGCGTGCCGTTTCCGGTCGGCGTGGGGGCCGATCGCTCGACCGACCGCAGCCTCAATTTCGCCTCCACGCCTGCGATCAACGATGTCGACAATGGCGGGGTGAGCCTCAACATCACCGGCGATCTCGGCGGGGTGACGCTCAAGTCCATCTCGGCGTGGCGGCGCTATGTCGAGACGACGTTCAACGATTTCGACGGCACCGGCTTCGTGCTCTATGACAATGCCAGCCGGCTGCGCCAGCAGCAGCTCAGCCAGGAGCTGCAGCTTTCGGGGAGCATCGGCAGCCGTGGCGAGTTTCTGGTCGGCGCCTTCTACTTCACCGAGGATGCCTTCAACGCTGTCGATCTTTGCGTCGGCTCGAATGCGCCGCGACTGGTCGATCGATGCATCCGCAGCCGCAACCAGATCTGGCTCGATGTGAGCAGCTTCGCCGGCTTCGGCCAGGCGAGCTACGACATCACCGATGCGATTTCGCTGGTGCTGGGAGCGCGCTGGACAACCGAAACCAAGCGCCAGGCGAACACCTCGGTGCTCGACAACCGCGATGGCATCATGTCGGTGCTGCCGCCCGTTGCCATTCCCGCCCCCGGCACGGCGCGCGACGCGCTGCCGTTCACGCAGGTGGAGCAGACCTTCACCGCCTTCACCCCGCGGGTGGGGGTGAATGTGCAGCTCGCTCCCCGCGTGCTGGCCTATGCGAGCTATGCCGAGGGTTTCAAATCGGGGGGCTTCAATGGGCGGCCATCGTCGGCGGCGATCATCGGCTATGATCCCGAGACGGTGCAGAGCTATGAGCTGGGGCTGAAGACCGAGTTCTTCGACCGGCTGCTGCGCATCAATGCCTCGGTGTTCCAGTCGGATTACACGAACCAGCAGCTGCTGGTGTTCACGGCGATCAGCGGCCTGTTCGAGACGCGCAATGCCGGTGACTCGCGCATCCGTGGCTTCGAGGTGGAGGCCGATGCCAATATCTCCGAGCGGCTGGCGTTGCGAGCGGCGGTGGGCCACCTCGATGCCGGCTACCGCACGCTGTCGCCGCAGGTGGCGGGCATCACGCTCGACACGCCGCTGCCGCTGACGCCGCGCTGGACCTATTCGCTTTCGGGAGAATATCGGCAGCCGCTGGGAGACCGGCTCGGCCAGCTGCGGCTGCGTGCCGATTGGCAATATCGGTCGAGGCTCTCCTACCAGCTCGAGGCGGATCCGCTCGAGGTGCAGCCGGGCTATGGGCTGCTCAACCTGCGCGCGACCTGGGCGCTGCCCGATGACCGCTGGCAGATTGCGGTGTTCGGCACCAACGTGACCGACACCGAATATCTGACCAATGCGCAGGACACGCTGGCGGGCAACGGCACGGCCTTCGGCGGCATCGGGCGCCCGGCCGAATGGGGCATCGAAGTGGGAGTGAAATTCTGATGACCAAGGCACCTGCCCGCTACCACCCCGCACTGGTGATGCTGCACTGGGTTGCCGGCCTCGGCCTGATCGGCATGCTGGCATTCGGCAAGCTGGTGCTGGAGGGGGTGGCGAATGCCGACCCTGCCAAGGCGGAGCTGCTGCGGCTGCACATGGCGGGCGGGCTGGGGCTGCTGCTGATCATGCTGGTGCGGCTGTTGGTGCGCTTCACCACGCGCCGCCCTGCCCCTGCACATGCCGGCGGGCCGCTTCGGCTGGCAGCGCGCGCCAGCCATCTGGGGCTTTATCTGTTCAGCTTCGCGATGCTGGTGACGGGGCTCGGCATGGCGCAATTGGGCGGGCTGTTCCCGCTGCTGCAGGGCCAGCCGGTGGCGCTGCCGGACTTCGACACGCTGCCGCCGCACGCCGGGCATGTGCTGTTCTCGTCGCTGCTGATCACGCTCATCGCCGTCCATGCCGGGGCAGCACTCTGGCATCATTTTGCAAGGCGCGACGGCGTGCTGGGCCGCATGGGCTTCGGCGCGCGCTGAAACGTTACCAGTGCGATTCCGGCGGGATGTGCGCCATGTAGGGCACGCCGAGGCGCGCGAAGCCGGCCTCGGTGCCATAGACGACATCGATCGCATCGGCGCGGATGACGAAATAGGCGAGGCCCGCCGGAGGCCCCGCCCAACCGGCGGGATCGGGGCCGGCGGCGATCTCGCCGACAAGGGCTGCGGCCTGGCCGGCATCGAGGGCGGCGAAATCGACGTCGTGGCGGATGCGCGCCAGGCCATCCACCGCTGCAAGCGCGCCGCTGTAGAAGCCGTCCCAGGGGGGTGGCACGTCGAGGTAGCGGATCATCAGCAGGTTTTCCGCCTGCCGCTTGGCGAGCTGGTCATCGACATAATGCGCGAGACCGAGTGCTGCGGCGCCGGACACCAGCGCCTCGCCGAAGGCGGCGAGGGTACGCGCCTGTGCCGGGGTGAGCCGCTTGAGCGGCAGCGCGGCGGCCTGCGCCTGCGCCGGCGTGAGCAGACGTTCGACGCCGCCGACCGTGGCGGCGATGAGCGCCAGACCCTTCAACAGCGTTCGCCGGTCGGTCATGCTGCAAATCTCCCGCGCTCGTCGATCATCGCCGCTGCCGTGCGGGCCGCGAGCGCCAGGACGGTGAACGTGGGGCTGACCGCGCCGATGCTCGGGAACAGCCCGCCGCCCGCCACCACGACATTCGCGGCGCCATGGATCTGGCCGATGTCGTTGGTGACGCTGGTGACCGGGTCACGCCCCATGATCGTGCCGCCCGAGACATGGCCGAGTGCGCGCTGGCGGCCGGACCAGACTTGTGTGGCACCAGCGGCGCGCAGGATCGTCTCGCCGTCCTGCAGCGCATGCTCCCAGAGTGCAGCGGAATCGGGGTGCAGCGTGTGGACGATCCGCGCCAGTGGCACGCCGAAGCGATCGGTTTCGGTCGCCAGCTCGATGCGGTTGTCGGCAACCGGCAGGTTTTCGCAGATGGCGTTGATGATGCCGATGTGGCGCGCGGCTTTTGCCATGAAGGCATGGAGGGCCGGGCCGAACAGATCGGCGCGGGTCATCGCCAGCCCGAGGAGATCATTGGGTTTGACCGCCGGCGCGATGCCCCAGGTGATGCTACCGCGCGGGCCGCTCTCGCGCTGTTTTCCATAATCGGCGAAGCTCATCAGCCCGCCGGCTGCGAGGCCCATGTGCGGCTCGGTCTGCTCGGTGAAAAGTCCGTGGACATTGCCGATGCTGTGGCAGTTGAACCAGCGTCCGACCTGGGCATGCGCGTTGCCGAAGCCGAGTGGATGCGCCGTGCTGCGGCTGGCGAGGAGAAGCCGGGCGTTCTGCACCGCTGCCCCTGCCAGCACGATCCGCGCCGCCGGTTGATGGGCGCGCTCGCCGGCGGCATCGACATAATCGAGCCCGGTGGCGCGGCCGGCGGCATCGGTTGCTATGGCCAATACATTTGCACGGGTGCGCAGAACTGCCCCCGCGGCGAGCGCGCGCGGCCAGTGGACCACGAGTGGGTTGGCGAGCGTGCCGGTGGGGCAGCCGGCGTCGCACCAGCCATCGTAGAGGCATTCAGGCCGGTCATCACGGTCCTCGGTCATCACCGCCATCGGGTTGGGGCAGACCGCGAACCCACGCGCCGCAAAGCCGCGCGCCAGCAGCCGGGCTTGCGCGAAGACCTTGACCGGCGGCAGCGGATAGGGCGCACCGTCCCGCCCTTCGGCTGCGGCATCGCCACTGATGAGCATTTCTGCCTGCACCCGGTCGTACCAGGGGGCGAGGGTGGCGGCGTCGATCGGCCAGTCCTGCCCGAGCCCTAGCGTGCTGCCGAGGCGGAAGTCTTGCGCCCGGAGCCGCGGCCAGCTCGCATAATGGTGGATCGCCGAGCCGCCCATGCCGCTGCCGACGGCGAAATTGTGCCCGAACGGGTGCGCACCGCCGGGAAGCACTGGTGCCCCGCCCCATTTCAGCCGCCGCGCCCAGATCTGCGACGACACAAGGTCCGAAAGCGCCCAGCCCTCGCCGGCTTCGAGCACGACGACCCGTTGGCCCGCGGCAGTGAGCCGGTCCGCAAACAGGGCGCCGGCCGCCCCTGCCCCCATGATGACGACATCGGCGGGGGCATCGCTGCGCATCAGCCGGAATCGCGCAAGGCGGCGCGCACGACGATCGGGGTCACCACCCATCCGAGCAGCACGCCATAGCCGATCTTGAAGACGAGCACCGTGGCGAACGACCAGTCGGCGCCCCAGACCAGCGCCAGTAACGCCACGCTGACCGGCACGAACAGCACCAGCATCAGCGCCCCCAGCATGAGCCCGCGCAGCAGCGGGTGGCGCGGCAGCCAGTTGCTGCCGTGCGCCGGCGGCGATCCCCTGCGGCGACGGTGGCGGACGAGCAGCGTCAGGCCGATCGTGGTCATCAGTGTGAGCATCAAGGTCGTGGGCAGCAGGTCGACCGCCAGCCCGGCCGGCCCCCAGAGCGGCACCGTCGGCTGGCCACCGAACAGCAGCCAGACGAACAGCGCAGAGATGACGGCGTTGGGGAGGGTGGAGACGAGCGTCTCCTTGCGCACCATGGCGCGCTCTTCGTCCAAGGTCATTCCGGCCTTCCTCCCCTGCATCGGGGCAGGATTGTCGAGGGCGGCGGGGCGGCGCTCATGCAAAGCCCGGCGCAAGCCCCAACCGGCGGGAATGAGGGTCAGTAGACCGAGAAGAACGCGTCCCACGCCTTTTCGTCGAGCGCCATGTGCCAGACTTCGGCGAGCTTGCCCGCTGCGTCGACGCGCCAGAGCAGGCATTCGAGGCAATCGAGCACCTTGTCTCCGCGCCGGGCATGGACCTTGGCGACGAGGACGACATGATCGTCCGACCCGAAATAGTCGAGCGGCCAGGCCCAATAGGCGTCGACGTTGGATTGGAGCGCGGCGAAGCTTCCGAGGATGGCGTCGCGGCCGATGAAATCGCCCGACAGCGCGTTGTTGCCGGGCATGTGCCACGCCATGTCATCGGCCATCAGCCCGAACAGCGCTTCGATATCGCCCTTCTGGAAGTTTTCGTGCGCATCCTTGAGCATTTTCGCGTTGGGATGGTCGCGGTCGGTGAAGGGGCGGAGCTTGGGCGCCTCGCCCTCCTGGGCCAGGGCGGCAGTGTAGGTCATGCAGCCCCCTTGACGTCGAAATCGACGTCGATGTTGCCGCGCGTCGCGTTGGAATAGGGGCAGACGGCGTGTGCCTTGGCGACGAGCGCTTCGGCCTCGGCTTGCGGCAGCCCGGGGAGGTGGACGCTGTGGCGGACGGCCAGCTTGAAGCCGGGGCCGGCGTCGTTCATTCCGATCGCGACATGGCCTTCCACGCTCGATCCGCCCGTATCGAGCTTGGCCTCGCGCGCCACGAACAGCATCGCCGAGTGGAAGCAGGCGGCATAGCCGGCGGCGAAGAGCTGCTCGGGGTTGGTGCCGGCGCCCGAGCCGCCCATCGCCTTGGGCGGAGCGAGTGCGAGATCGACATGGCCATCCTCGGACCAGACGCGGCCCTCGCGCCCGGCTTCGGCGCGCGCCTGCGCTTCGTACATTGTCTTCATGCCTTGCTCCTTTCCAAAAGTGCGGCAGCGAAATCGATATGACGGGTCGGCGGGCGACCGATGATCGCGGCACTCGCAGCCACCTCAGCCGGCGTGGCAACGCAACCGAGCGCCTGCGTTACCCGGAACATCTGCCCCAGATCGTCGCGCACCCAGCCCGCCGGCAGGCCGGTGGCGGTGAGGAAGGGCTCGACATCATCGCCGCCATAGACGACCGGCCGGCCGGTCACCGCCGCCCAATTGGCGGCGAGGCTGGCTCCGGTATGGCGCTCGGGACCGCACAGCGGCACATTCTGGCCGTCCCAGTCGCGCCGCGTGAGGGCGTTGGCCGCCGCCTCGCCGATATCGGCAGCGGCGATGCTCCACACGCCTACGTTGCCGACCGGCAGCGGATAGACGCCGGCACGCACGATGGCGCCGAGCAGCATCGCATCGTTGTCCATGAAGAAATTGGCACCGAGAACGACCGAGCGGCCATCGGCGAGCACTTCAGCCGCCACCGGGATCTTCGTCTCGAAATGCGGGATGGCGCGCATCGGCACGAGGTTCTGGATGGCGAGATAGACGATCTTCCCCACCCCCACACGGCGCAAGGCGCGGACGGCATCGACGCCGACCTCGCTTTCGTCGGGCCCCAGCGGCGTGAGCAGATAGACGGCCTCGAAGCCTGCCGCAGCCGCCTCGACGCTGGCGGGATCGCGCACATCGAGCGCCACGCCACCCTTGCCCCCGGCTCTATCGGGCGAGCGAGCGCCGACAACCGCGCCCACGCCCCGGGACCGCAGCGCCGTCACCGCCGCCGATCCGGTCTTGCCGGTGCCCCCGATCACGAGAATTCTCATGGGGCGGAGGCTAACCCGCCGCCATGGGCGCGTCACGCCCATTGTCTTGCAAGTTATCGCGACGCTTGCACTCGTCATGCCCCGGAGCGGAACCGCTGCGGCACTCTCCTGCCATGCCGATGCTGCTGCCCCCCGATGTCCGCGCCCGCCTGATCCCTGCCGAGCGACTGGCGCCGCTGCCGGTGCCGCCCCGGATCGTGTCGAATGGCGAATATCTGCCCCCGCGCCAATCGGCTGCGCTCAAGGGCTATGAGACGCGGATGCGAGCGCGCGCCGAGGCCGAGAGCCGCCGCCATGCGCTCAGCCCTGCCGCCTGGCTCGGCACACCGATGGCGATGGCGAGCGCCTTTGCCGAGCTGAACAAGAGTTTTGGCAGTGGCTTCACCGTCAGCCGCGACACGCCGCGCGACGCGGGTGCCGCCGATGCCGAGCGCAGCGCGCAGGCGGCGCAGTTCGTGTTCGACGACCAGGTGCATTTCCTGAAAGACGATGCCGACCCCGCGCTGTTCGTGCCGTTGACCGGACTCATCGAGCTTTCCGCCGAGATCCTCGGGCTTCCGCACGCCGGATGCTTCACCATCGAGCACATCAAGTTCGCGGCCTTCCTGCGCGATATCTTCCTCGCTTCGGACACGCGGGTGGCGCTGCTCTCCGGCGCCCCGTCGGACACCGACCAGGGCTGGATGCTGAGCAACAACCAGATGGCGGCGGCGCGGGCGGCGGTGAACGCGGTGGCGGGCGGGCGGCGGCTGTTGAGCCATGCCGTGATTGCACCCGGCCATGCCGGCTGGCTCGACGAGATCGACCGGGTGCATGCCGAGCTCAAGCCCGATGGCTGGAAGGGCTATACGGTGGGGGAGCCCTTCGGCCCCTCGGCGCATCGCTGGCGGCTCGATGATGAGGCGCTGATGTATCCGGCGTATGAGCGGCTGGTGAAGGCGGGGGTGCGCAACCTGTGCATCCACAAGGGGCTGCTGCCGGCCGACCCGAGCCTGATGCCGGGTGCCGAGCCCTTTGCGCGAATCGACGACCTGCCGCGTGCGGCGAAGGATTGGCCGCAGCTCAACTTCATCATCTATCACGCCGCCTATCGCACCATTCCGCAGCCGACCGATGCCGAACTGGCGCGCTTTGAAGCCGAGGGGAGGATCGACTGGGTGAGCGATCTCGCCGAGATTCCCGCACTTCACAGCGTGTCGAATGTCTATGCCGATATCGGCGCGAGCTTTGCCTTCACCGTGCTGACCCAGCCGCGGCTGGCAGCGGCGATGGTGGCGACGCTGGTCAGCGGGCTGGGAGCCGACAAGGTGCTGTGGGGCACCGACAGCGTCTGGTACGGCAGCCCGCAATGGCAGATCGAGGCGTTCCGGCGGCTGGAAACGCCGCCCGACCTGATCCAGCGCTTCGGCCTGCCCGACCTTGGCGGGTGGGACAGCCCGACCAAGGCGGCGATCCTCGGGCTCAACAGCGCGCGGCTGCACGGACTCGATCCGGCGGCCTATGGCGCGCAGGGGATAGAGGCAGGGCAGATCGAGGCGATCAACAGCGATTGGCGCGCACGTGGAGGGCTGCCGAGCAACCTCGCCTATGGCTGGGCAGCGGCGTGATGATGCTCGGCGGCAAGCATATTCTGGTGACGGGGGCGGCGAGCGGCATCGGGGCGGCGGCGGCGCGGGTGTTTACCGCGCATGGCGCGCGGGTGGCTTGCCTTGATATCAATGCGGATGGTGCGGCAGAGGTGGCAGCCGTACTGCCGGGTGCGATTTCGGCGCGGTGCGATGTGTCGGACCCTACCTCGGTCGCGGCGGCGATCGATGCGGTGATCGCGGCGTTCGGCCGGCTCGACGGCGCGTTCAACAATGCCGGCATCGAGCAATCGCGCGGACGGATGATGCCGCTCGAAACCATCCCGCTCGTCGATTTCGATGCGGTGATGGCGGTCAATTTGCGCGGGCTGTTCATCTGCCTGCAGGCCGAGCTGCCACGGCTGTCCCGGCCGGGGGCCATCGTCAACACCGGCAGCGTGATGTCGGCGGTCGCAGCACCGGGGCTGGCCGCCTATGCCGCCTCCAAGCATGGCGTGATGGGGCTGACGCGCGTTGCCGCCGTCGATCATGCGGCGCTTGGCATCCGGGTGAATGCCGTGCTGCCGGGGGCGGTGGCGACGCCGATGATCTTGGAGCGCGCCGAGGCGCATGCGCCGGGCTATGCGGCGGCAGCGGCAGGCTTCCATCCCATGGGGCGGGTGGCGGCGCCCGAGGAGATTGCCGAGGCGGCGGCGTGGCTGATTTCGGACCGGGCAAGTTTTGTGACGGGGGCGGCCCTGGCGGTGGATGGCGGGCTGACGGCGGTTTGAAGGCGAAAGAAGGGAAGGCCGCGGCAAAGCCGCGGCTGACGTCGGATCGGATCAGTCGGCATCCGCCGGCCGGGCACGGCGGCGAGTCTCGAAACAGCTTCGCTGTTTCTCGCCGCCTTGGCCTTGGCCTAGAATTTGAAGCCTGCCGTCACCCCGAACTCGCGCGGGCGGCCGATGTAGTTATAGGCAACCCCCTGCGCCTGCAGCGCGTTCTGGCCGAAGGTGAAGTATTTGGCGTCTGCCAGGTTCTCGCCATAGACCGCCAGGCTGAAGCGATCATCGGCGTCGGTGAGCGTGATGCGCGCGGCGAGCAGCCCATAGGGGTCCTGCTGTTCGAGCGGCAGGTTGAAGGCGGTGAAGAAGGTGCGGCTCTGGAAGCGCCAGTCGACGCGCGGGGTGAGCGCGAAATTGCCGAGGTCGACGCGATATTCGCCGCCGAGTGCCACCGTCCACTCCGGGCTGAACGGCAGGCGGTTGCCGTTGATGGGGCCGACATTGACGGGCACATCCTCGAAGCTGCTCGAGGTGTAGCCGATGCCGGCGTTGAAGCGCAGCCCGCGCACCGGGTTGAGCGCCACTTCCGCCTCGAAGCCGTAAAGCTCGGCATTGCCGGCGTTGGCGACCCGGAACTGCACCGCCGGATCGGAGATGGTCTGCTGGATGCCCTTGTATTTGCTGTAGAACGCCGTGATGTTGGTGCGCAGCACGCCGGGGACGATATCCGATTTGAAGCCAAGCTCGAAGGTGTCGTTGGTGTCGGGTGCATAGCTCGGCACGCTTGCCTGCGGGGCAATGATGCGGCCGTTGAAGCCGCCCGAGCGGAAGCCCTTGGCATAGCTTGCGAACACCAGCAGATCGCGGTTCGGGGCATATTCGAGCCCGATCTTGGGGGTGAATTTGCGGAAGCTGAGCGAGGACGCAAGATCGGTGACGATCGGCGCCGGGAAGCCCGGCACCACCATGCCAGGGGCCGCTTCGAAGCCGGCGGGGCGGAAATCGAACAGCTGGTTCGACACGATGTCCTTGTCTTCCCAGGTGTAGCGGCCGCCCAGCGTCAGCGAAAAGCCGCCTTCGGTCTTGTAGCGCGCCTGGCCGAAGACGGCATAGCTGTTGGTGATCTGCGCGTTGCCCTGCGTCCAGGTGTTGCACGCGTTGCCGCGTGCGGTGGGCAGCGGGGTGATCGGCGCGAAGCAGAGAAACAAGGTCTGATCGGCGTCTTCCCGGAAATAATAGGCGCCGAGCAGATATTCGAGCTTGTCGTCGAGAAGCGAGCCGGAAAGCTGCAGTTCCTGGCTGAACTGGTTTTGCACCGTGGTCGCCTGCTGATCGTAGAGGCGATAGCCGGTGCCGTCGGGATCCGAGGTCGAGAAGCTGTCGAGGTTGCGATAGGCAGTGATCGATTTCAGCGTGGCGCCGCCGAAATCATAGGCGATGGTGCCCGAGAAGCCGTAGATTTCGTTGCGTGCCTCGGGGCTGTTGGAAGCGAAGCTGCGGTAGAAATCATTGGGGTTGAACAGATCGGCACGCGCATCGGCGGGGAAGAAGGGCAGCGGCAGGATGTCGAGCAGCACCGCGGGTGCCGGGTTGGACTTGTCGAGCGAATAGTCGGCACTCAGCGTGACAGTGAGCGCTTCGGTGGCCTCGAACAGCAATGCTGCCTTGCCGCCGAGCCGCTCGGTGCGGCCGAAGACGACGCCGGTTCTGGGGTTGCGCGAGAAGCCATCCTGGTTGCGCGTGACGCCCGAGACGCGCAGCGCCGCCCTGTCTCCCAGCGGCACGTTGAGCGAGGCGTCGAGGTCGATCCGGTCCCGGCTGCCGTAGGTGGCGCGGCCCTGACCCGACAGCGCGCCGATTTCGGGCTGGCGGGTGGTGATCGAGATGGCGCCGCCCAGGGTGTTGCGGCCGAACAGCGTGCCTTGCGGGCCGCGCAGCACTTCCACCCGCGCAATATCCGAACTGTCGAGCAGCGCACCGACGGTGCGGCCGAGATAGACGCCATCGACATAGACCCCCACGCCAGGATCGTTGGTGATGATGAAATCGAACTGCCCGACGCCGCGCACGAAGAAGTTGGCGTCCGCCGAACCTTGCGGGCCGGTGGTGGAAGTGAGGTTGGGAACGGTTGCAGCAAGATCGCCGACCGTGCGCACGCCCTGGTTTTCGAGCTGGGCGGCACCGAGTGCGGTGATCGAGATCGGGGTTTCCTGCAGTCGGCTTTCGCGCCGCTCGGCAGTGACGACGATATCGGGGAGCAAATCATTGTCAGGCGCTGCTGCCACCTGCTGCGACCATGCGGGAGCGGCCATTGCGATCGCGGCGGCGCTGCCCAAGGCAGCTTTCAGAATGTTGCGCATGATCCCTCCCCATGGCAGCGCAGCCGCCGCCCATTTCTGACGACAATATTTCAACCTCAAAGCAGTTTTGCGAAATAACTATCGGTAGGGGGCCGATAGCTTGCGGTTCCGCTCCCCTTTCCCGGAGCCGCGTGGCGCGTCAGCCTTGCGGCATGACCGATATCCACAACCTGCTTGCTGCGCAGATCACCGCCATCTGGTCCGAGGGGCGCACCGAGCTCATCGACCGGCTCTACGCCGAGCATGTGATCGACCATATGCCGATCGCCGGCCAGGCTTCGGGGCGCGAGGGGCTGCACCTCGCGGTAGGCCTGTTCCGCTCGGCCATGCCCGACCTGACGATGCACCTCCACGGAACCCTTGCTTGCGGGCCGATCGGCGTGGATTGGTGGACGCTGGAAGGCACGCACACCGGCCCGCTGATGGGCGATGCGCCGACAGGCAAGCGGCTGCGCTTCAGCGGGATCGATTGGGTGCGGGTGGCGGACGGGCAAATCCGCGAGCTTTGGCACATCGAGGAGATGTTCCAGATGCAGCAGCAGCTTGGGGGTGGCAGCGCGAACTTCGGGGCGCCGGCGGCGGCGGTGGCGATCGTGCCTGCTGTTGCGGATGCACAGGCGGCGTGGACGCCTGACCCGGAGACACTCACAGATGCAGAGCGCAAGATGCTTTCCGTTGCCCGCCGTCATATCGAAGGGCTGTGGGCGGCTGGGGACCTGCGCGTGGCTGCGGAAGTTTATGCCGAAGACGTGATCGACATGAACCCCGCCCCCGGCCAGCGCCCCGGCATCCCCGGCATTCTCGATGTGCTCGGCTGGCTGCGCGAGGCGGCACCCGATTTGGAGATGACGATCGACGCCTATGCCGTGCAGGGCCGCTTCGCTGCCGACCGCTGGACGATGCACGGCACCCACAGCGGCGCCCCCCTGCTCGGCCATCCGGCAAGCGGACGGGCCTTCACCATGCAGGGCATGGACGTGGTGCGGCTGAACGATCAGGGCCGGATCGACCGGGTCTGGCATGTCGAGGATCTGGCGGCACTGGAGGCACAGATAAGGACATAGCGTGGAGCTATGGCCGCAGCCGCATTCGCCATCGTGACAGCACCGCTTCGCGCCGATATTTCAGGCTTGAAGGAGTTTGGCACGATGAACATGCATGCCCCGATCACAACTGACTGGCCGCGCTTTGCCTGGGAAGACCCGCTGCTGCTGCGCCAGGCGCTGACCGACGAGGAGCGGATGATCGAGGAAGGGGCGCGCAGCTTTTGCGACGCCGAATTGATGCCGCAAGTGAAGCTGGCGAACCGCCATGAGACGCACGACCCCGATCTCATGCGCAAGTTCGGCGCGGCCGGGCTGCTCGGGCCGACGATCGATGGCTATGGATGCGCGGGTGCGTCGTACGTGAGCTACGGCCTGATCGCGCGCGAAGTGGAGCGCGTCGACAGCGCCTATCGCTCGGCGATGAGCGTGCAGTCGAGCCTCGTGATGTATCCCATCCATGCCTATGGCTCCGAGGCGCAGCGGCAGAAGTGGCTGCCGGGGCTGGCCAGCGGCGAGGTCGTCGGCTGCTTCGGCCTCACCGAGCCCGATGCCGGCTCGGACCCCGGCGGCATGAAGACCCGCGCGCGCGCCGTGGCAGGCGGCTATACGCTGTCGGGGGCGAAGATGTGGATCACCAATTCGCCGATCGCCGATGTGGCGGTCGTCTGGGCCAAGTGCGATGACGAGAAGATCCGCGGCTTTCTGGTGGAGCGCGGCGACATCGGCTTTTCCACGCCCAAGATCGAAGGCAAGTTCGCGCTGCGGGCCGGCATCACCGGCGAGATCGTGCTCGCCGACGTCCACCTGCCCGCCGAGCGGCTGCTGCCCGGTGTGGAGGGGCTGAAGGGTCCGTTCGGCTGCCTCAACAATGCGCGCTACGGCATCGGCTGGGGGGCGATGGGGGCGGCGGAGTTCTGCTGGCATGCAGCCCGGCAGTACACGCTCGACCGCAAGCAGTTCGGGCGGCCGCTGGCGGCAACGCAGCTCGTGCAGAAGAAGCTGGCGGACATGCAGACCGAGATCACGCTGGGGCTGGTGCTGGCGCTGCAGGCGGGGCGGCTGATGGACGCGCACAAGCTGGCGCCGGAAGCCATCTCGATCCTGAAGCGCAACAATTGCGGCAAGGCGCTGGCAATTGCCCGCGAGGCGCGCGACATGCACGGCGGCAACGGGGTGTCGGATGAATATCATGTCATCCGCCACGCGATGAACCTCGAGGCGGTGAACACCTATGAGGGCACGCATGATGTGCATGCGCTCATCCTCGGGCGCGCGCAGACGGGGATCCAGGCGTTCGGCTGAGGCGGCTGCAAATAGCAGCGCTGTTTGCTGACTCGCCGCAAGCCCGGCCGGCCGGGCGGCGCGCGCTTGTCGCGCCGAACCGGTTCGACGTGAGGCGCGGCTTTGCCGCGCCTCTTTACTCTATGAGGCCTTGCAGCCTCAGCGCACGAGTGGCCGGTCGATCAATACCGCAAGCAGCAGCGCCGGGCCGCCGTGCGCCACCCAGGCATGGTTGGTGCCGCGCTGGATGACCACCTGCCCCGGCTTGATGCGCGTCTCGGTGCCTTCGAGCACCAGCGACACATCGCCCTGCAACAGGCAGATGATGTCGAGCGACTGCGTCTCGTGCATCGCCGAGGCGCGGGACTGGTCGATGATGTGGTGCGCGCCGCCGACAGTGGCGAAGGCCTCGCGGGTGGCGGCGTCGAGCGCCTCCTTGGGCACGCCCTCGGGAAGCGGCGCCACCACGAACCAGCGCACCTGCACATTGCCCGGTCGCGGGCCGAGGATCGCCTTGCTGTTGCCCAGGTCCGCATGGTCCTTCGGGTCGAGCGGCCCTTGCGCCGCATCCTCCCAGATCTCGAACAGCCCGCCGACATCGGCCTCACCCGCACTTGCCGAAGGGCCGCCATCGAGAATGATCACCGACCGGCCGTCCATGCCGTCCCCGGTGACGACACGGCGCATCGCTTGCGCAAAGGCGCTCAAGAAATGCGTTCCTTCACATAGCGGCCGGGGGCAGGCTCGATGACCTTGTATTTGCCTCTGGCCTTGCCGCTGCCGGGCACGCGCGGCTTGACCTTCTTCCCCGAACGCGGGGCCAGCCAGCCGATCCAGTCGGGCCACCAGCTGCCCTTCGTCTCGCTGGCGGTGGCGACGAAATCATCGAAGCGCTCGGGCAGCGTCTCGCTCGTCCAATACTGGTATTTGTTGGCGGACGGCGGGTTGACCACGCCGGCGATATGGCCCGAGCCGGCAAGGACATAGCGCTTGTCCCCGGTGAAGTGCTGGGTGAGCTTATAGGCCGAGCGCGCCGGGGCAATATGATCTTCCTTGCCGCCCTGGATGTAGCTGGGGGTCGAGACGGTGGACAGATCGACCGGCACGCCGAGGCAGGTCATGCCGCCGGGCACGACCAGCAGGTTGTCGCGGTAGATGTCTTCGAGATAACGGCGGTGCCAAAGGGCCGGCACATTGGTCGCGTCCGAATTCCAGTAGAGCAGGTCGAAAGGGAAATAGTCCTTCCCCAGCATGTAGTTGTTGACGACATAGCTCCAGATCAGGTCGTTCGAGCGCAGCATGTTGAAGGTGACCGCCATGTTGCGGCCATCGAGATACGGTTTTTCGGCGGTCATCCGGCCGAGCGTATCGAGCACGGCATCGTCGATGAACACCCCGAGCTCGCCGCATTCGCTCATGTCGACTTGCGCTGTGAAGAAGGTGGCGGACTTGACCTTGCCGGCCTCCCCGCGCGCTTCCATCACGGCAAGTGCCGCGGCGAGCGTGGTGCCCGCCACGCAATAGCCGATGGTGTGGACGCTCTCTGTCCCGCAGATTTCGCGCACCGTATCGATCGCGGTGAGCATGCCTTCGCCGACATAGCTGTCCATCGTCACATCGGCGAGGCTCTCGTCGGCGTTCTTCCAGCTGGCAACGAACACCGTGAGCCCCTGCTCCACCGCCCAGCGGATGAAGCTCTTCTCGGCGGTCAAGTCGAGGATGTAGAATTTGTTGATCCACGGCGGGAAGATCAGCAGCGGCGTTTCGTGCACGCTGTCGGTGGTCGGTGCATATTGGATGAGCTGCATGATGCGGTTTTCGAACACCACCGATCCCGGCGTGATGGCGACGTTGCGGCCGACCTCGAAGGCGTTTTCGTCGGTCATCTTCATCCGCCCGGCCTTCAGGTCCTCGAGCAGATGTTCGAGCCCCTTCATCAGGTTGGCGCCGCCGCTTGCCACCGTGGCAGTGAGCACCTCGGGGTTCAACGCGGCAAAGTTGGAGGGGCTCATAGCGTCGACGAACTGCTTGATGAGGAACTGGGCGCGCGCTTGTTCACGCGCATCGAGGCCATCGAGATCGTGGCTCGCCTCCATCCAGTAGTTGGCGGTGAGCAGGTAGCTCTGCCGCATGAAATCGAATGCCGGGGTCTCGTGCCACGCTTCGCCGGCGAAGCGCTTGTCCTTCTGGGTGGCGAGCTTCTCGATGGCCTCGGGCTTGGCGGAACCGGGGACGAGAAAACTCTGCCACAGCGCCATCGCGTCGGACACATAGCGGCCCTGCAATTCCATCAGCTTGGCGGGGTCGCTCATCCAGGCGCCCATGGCGCGCTGCCAGGTGGCGGCGAGGCCCAGCGGGTCGGCAGCGGGGAGCATCTCGGGATCGCGTGACCAGAATTCGAGCATCATCTGCTGGCCGCGGCCCATCAGCTCGGTCCATTTCTGCATGCGCTCGACGGCTTCGGTATCGAGAACGGAAATGGTCTTCTGGTCTGGTGTGATTGCGGCCATGGCAGCCTCCCGGGGATTTTTCCTGTCTTAGGCCGTGAGCGGCTGAATGGCACCCGTTTCCTTTGCGCGCCGCTGCTGCAACCGGTATGGGCGAGGTTCCAACCCTTGTGCGAGACGATCATGTCCGAAGAGTTCTACCGCATCAAACGCCTGCCGCCCTATGTCATCGCCGAAGTCAACGCGATGCGGGCAGCGGCGCGCGCGCGCGGAGACGACATCATCGATCTCGGCATGGGCAACCCCGATCTTCCACCGCCGCCCCATGTGATCGCCAAGCTCGCCGAAGTCGCTGCCAAGCCCGATGCGCATGGCTACTCGGCATCGAAGGGCATTCCCGGGCTGCGCAAGGCGCAGGCCGCATATTATGGCCGCCGCTTCGGAGTCGATCTCGACCCCGAGAATGAAGTGGTCGTTACGCTCGGGTCGAAGGAAGGGCTCGCCAATCTGGCGCAGGCGATCACCGCCCCCGGCGATGTCGTGCTGGCGCCCAACCCGAGCTACCCCATCCACACCTTCGGCTTCATCATTGCCGGTGCCACCATCCGCAGTGTGCCGACGACGCCCGATGAAGCCTATTTCGATGCGCTCGAACGCGCGGTGCGCTTTACCGTGCCACGGCCTTCGGTGCTGGTGATGGGCTATCCGAGCAACCCGACCGCCGAGACGGTCGACCTCGCCTTTTACGAGCGCGTGGTGGCGTTCGCGAAGAAGCACAATATCTGGGTGCTCTCCGATCTCGCCTATTCGGAAATCTATTTCGATGGCTGCCCCACGCCGTCGATCCTGCAGGTGCCGGGTGCCAAGGACGTGGCGATCGAGTTCACCTCGATGAGCAAGACCTACAGCATGGCCGGCTGGCGGATCGGCTTTGCGGTGGGCAACAGGACGCTGATCGGCGCGCTGACGCGGGTGAAATCCTATCTCGACTATGGCGCCTTCACCCCCATCCAGGCGGCGGCGGTGGCGGCACTCAACGGCCCGCAGGACATCGTCGCGGCCAACCGCGCGCTCTATCACCGCCGCCGCGATGTGCTGGTGGAAAGTTTTGGTCGCGCGGGTTGGGAGATCCCCGCACCGCGCGCGAGCATGTTCTGTTGGGCGCCGTTGCCGCCCGCCCTTGCGCATCTTGGCAGCCTCGAATTTTCCAAGCAGCTCCTCACCCATGCCGGCGTCGCGGTGGCGCCCGGCGTTGGCTATGGCGAGGACGGCGAGGGCTTTGTGCGGATCGCCATGGTCGAGAACGAGCAGCGGCTGCGGCAGGCGGCGCGCAACGTGCGGAAATATCTGCAATCGATGGGGGTCAACACCCCGGCCAAGGTTGCGGGCTGAGCCATGACGAAAACAGCGTTGCGCATCGGCCTGGCCGGGCTCGGCACCGTGGGTGCGGGTGTCATCCGGCTGCTGGCGGCCAATCAGGCGCTCATCGCCCGGCGCGCGGGGCGGCCGATCATCGTCACTGCGATTTCGGCGCGCGACCGGTCGCGCGATCGCGGGATCGACATGGCGGGGCTGACCTGGCTCGATGATGCCACCGAACTCGCCGCACATCCGGATGTCGATGTCGTCGTCGAGCTGATCGGGGGGTCGGATGGCCCTGCCCTCACGCTGGCGCGGCGCACGCTGGGTGCCGCCAAGCCGTTCGTCACCGCCAACAAGGCGCTGATCGCGCATCATGGCCGCGAGCTGGCGGCACTTGCCGAAGCCAATGGCGCGCCGCTGGCGTTCGAGGCGGCGGTGGCGGGCGGCATTCCGGTCCTCAAGGCGCTCGGCGAGGGAGCGGCGGCCAACCGCATCGTCTCGGTCTATGGCCTGCTCAACGGCACCTGCAACTATATCCTCAGCCGCATGGAATCGGACGGGCTGGATTTCGGCACCGTGCTTGCCGATGCCCAGGCGGCGGGCTTTGCCGAGGCCGATCCGAGCTTCGACATCGATGGCATCGACACCGCGCACAAGCTCGCCATCCTCGCCGGCCTGGCCTTTGGCGCCGCTCCGGATTTCGCGGGCGTCGCCACTGTCGGCATCCGTGCCATCGACAAGGCCGATATCGAGCAGGCCGCGGCGCTCGGCTTCCGCATCAAGCTCGTCGGGCTCGCCGAAACCGCCGATGGCGAGCTGTTCCAGCGCGTCCATCCAGCGCTTGTGGCGCAGGATCATCCGCTTGCGGCCACCAATGGCGCGCTCAATGCCGTGGTGATCGAAGCTGTTCCCGTTGGCCGGCTGTTCCTGCAGGGGCGCGGTGCCGGGGAAGGCCCGACCGCCAGCGCGGTGGTGGCCGATCTCATCGACATTGCGCAGCGCCGCACCGGCCTGCCCTTCGGGATGCCGGTGGCCGAACTCGCCAGCCTGCCGCGCGCCGACAGCGCGACCCGCGAGGGCCGCTATTATCTGCGACTGAGCGTCGCCGACCGTCCGGGCGTGCTGGCGGAGCTGACGGCAGCATTGCGCGACCATGGCGTGTCGATCGAGAGCCTAATCCAGCGTCCGCACGCCGACAGCAGCGCTGCCACGGTGGTGATGGTCACCCACACCACGACCGAAGCCGCCCTGCAGGCAAGCCTCGAAGCCATGGCCGCCAGCCCGAGCGTCAGCGGCCGGCCGGTGATGATGCACATTCTTGACCTTTAGGTGCTTCCAAGCCCCCTTCCAAGCCGGGAACAATCGGCCTAGACCGCGCCCAACCCAACAGCTGGACACAAACTCCCATGGTTACCCGCTCCTCGCTTCTCGACCGCGTCCTGGTGCTTGAAATGGTCCGCGTGACCGAGGCCGCCGCCATTGCCTGCTCGAAGCTGATCGGCCGCGGTGACGAGAAGGCGGCCGACGCCGCTGCCGTGGAAGCGATGCGCGCCGCGCTCAACGAGCTGGATTTCGAAGGCACGGTCGTGATCGGCGAGGGCGAGCGCGACGAGGCACCGATGCTCTACATCGGCGAGAAGGTCGGCAAGATGGGCGGGCCGCAGATCGACATCGCGCTCGATCCGCTCGAAGGCACCACCATCACCGCCAAGGCCGGCCCCAATGCGCTCGCCGTGCTCGCCATCGCCGAAAAGGGCGGGCTGCTCAACGCACCCGATGTCTACATGGACAAGATCGCGGTTGGCCCCGGCTATCCCGAAGGCGTGATCGACCTGTCGAAATCCGCCACCGCCAATGTGCAGGCCGTTGCGGCCGCCAAGGGCTGCGATGCGTCGGACCTGATCGTCTGCGTGCTCGACCGGCCGCGCCACACAGCGCTGATCGCCGAGCTGCGCGGGCTGGGTTGCGGCATCCAGCTCATCCCCGATGGCGATGTGGCGGGCGTGATCGCCACCGCCGATCCCGACACCGGCATCGACATCTACATGGGCTCGGGCGGGGCGCCGGAAGGCGTGCTGGCGGCGGCTGCACTGCGCTGCGTCGGCGGCCAGCTGCAGGGCCGGCTGCTGTTCCGCAACGACGACGAGCGCGGCCGCGCGCGGCGCTGGGGAATCACCGATCTCGATCGCATCTATGCGCTGTCCGACCTGGCACAGGGCGATGTGATCTTCGCCGCCACCGGCGTCACCGATGGCTCGCTGCTCAAGGGCGTCAAGCGCCGCCGCGATGGCACGATCACCACCGAGAGCGTGGTGATGCGTGCGTCCTCGGGCACCGTGCGCCGCGTCTCCACCCAGCGGCGCAGTGCACCGATCACTTGATCGAGCTGCCGGCGGTTCTCGGTGTCCAGCAGTCGGTGCTCGGCAATCGCTGGGTCTGGCGCGGCGGGCGCTTGCCCGGCGATGGCTTGAATGGCGGCCTTGATGGCCGGGGCGCCGATGATCTGCTCCACCAGCTCTGTCACGCGCGCGGCGCCGACCCGGTCGATTTCGCACGGCTGAAGGCGCCGACGCTGCGCGACTGGCTGCCCGACCCCAGCCGCTTTCTCGACATGGACGTTGCCGCCGCCCGGCTGGCGCGCGCCATCACGGCGCAGGAAAATATCGTCATCTTCGGTGATTATGACGTCGATGGTGCCACATCGGCGGCGGTGCTGATCCGCTTCCTCCGGCTCGTCGGCGCCCACGCCGGCCATTACATCCCCGACCGGCTGCTCGAAGGCTATGGGCCTTCGGCGCCGGCACTGGTGGCGCTCAAGGATGCGGGGGCCGATCTCGTCATCACCGTCGATTGCGGCACGCAGGGGTTCGAGGCGCTCGAAGCGGCGCGCGCGGCGAACCTAGAAGTCATCGTCGTCGATCATCACAAGGCTGCCACAGCACTTCCGCCCGCACTGGCGCTGGTCAATCCCAACCGGCTCGATGAAGCGCCCGATGCCGCCGCGCATGGCCATCTGGCGGCAGTGGGGCTCGCCTTCCTGCTGGCGGTCGCCACCCAGCGCACGTTGCGGCTGCAGGGCTGGTTCAGCGGCCGCGAGGAGCCCAAACTCACGCAGTTGCTCGATCTGGTGGCGCTCGGCACGGTCGCCGATGTGGCACCGCTCACCGGGCTCAACCGCGCCTTCGTGGCACAGGGGCTCAAGGTCATGCGCCAGCGCCACAACCGCGGGCTCGCCGCCCTCCTCGATGTCGGCGGCGTGACGAAGCCGCCGGTGGCACGTGATCTCGGCTTTGCGCTCGGCCCGCGCGTCAACGCCGGTGGCCGGGTGGGCGCAGCCGATCTCGGCGTGCGGCTGCTTGTCACCGAAGACGCGCACGAAGCGACCGCACTCGCCGCCGAGCTCGATCGGCTGAACCAGGAGCGCAAGGCCATCGAACAGGCGGTGACCGACGAGGCAATGGCCATCGCCCGGGCGCTTCCCGAAGGCCCGGTGGCGGTGGTGGCCGGGCACGGCTGGCACCCCGGCGTCATCGGCATCGTCGCCGCGCGGGTCAAGGAGCGGCTGCACCGCCCCGCACTCGTCATCGCCATCGGCGAGGACGGCATTGCCAAGGGCTCGGGCCGCAGCCTTGCCGGCGTCGATCTGGGTGCAGCGATTCTTGCCGCCAAGGACCATGGCCTGCTCCTCGCTGGCGGCGGCCATGCCATGGCAGCGGGGGTGACGCTCCACGCCGATGGCATCGCTGCCCTCACCGCGTTTCTGGGCGCGCACCTGGCGCGCGAGGTCGGGGTCGCCACTGCCATCCGCCGGCTGTCGATCGACGCGGCTCTGAGCCCGCGCGCGATGGACCTGGCGCTCCACGAGGCGCTGGAGGCCGCCGGACCCTATGGCCAGGGCTGGCCCGCCCCGCGCCTCGCCAGCGGGCCGTGGCGGGCTGTGGACACGCGCATCGTCGGGGAGAACCATGTCCGCGTCATCCTGTCGGGCGCCGATGGCGGGCGGCTGAAGGCCATCGCCTTCCGTCAGGCCGAGACCGACCTGGGGGCGGCGCTGTTCGGCGCCGGTGCCCGCAGCTTCCACATCGCCGGCCGGCTCACCCGCGACGATTGGGGCAGCCAGCCGCAGCCGCAGGTGGAAATCGAGGATCTGGCGTTCGTCTGAACCACATCAGCCCTTGACGCGAAGCCCGGCGCCCTCTAGCCAGCCGCTTCCGCCGATGGTCCCTTCGTCTAGCGGTCTAGGACGTCGCCCTTTCACGGCGAAAACACGGGTTCGATTCCCGTAGGGATCACCACTTCGGAAAATTTTACAATTCAGTGTATTTAAACGCCGGTTAACTCGGGCGAAAAAATAACATTGTCTTCCGCAGACTTTGCAGTATCGCTGTAATGGCAATATTGTGATTTATTGTTGTTATTAATTTTACAATGTATTACATTTACAGTTTGCTACTGCCCCAGTGTTTCTGCCGTAGAAACCCCGTAGTATAAGCCGATGGTTGAGTGTTTTCCCCAATAGAGCGATCTTAAGGCTGAAGTTGGCTTAAGGGGGGTAACTTCATCGGCCGCAAGGCCTCCCCTTTCGACCCGCTTCGAGCGTGATCACCAAGTGCCGGCGAACAACCGGCACCGACAAAGGGGAGCATTTCGAGTGAACACCACTGTCATGACAGTCGATGATGCTGCCAAGGGCTCGCGAGCCAGCAAGCAGCGCCTCGGCACGATCATCGAAACCAATGGCCCGTTGGTGCGTCGCATTGCACGATCGGTCCATGCCAGCGTTTCGGGCGCGGTTGAGCTTGAAGATCTTGTCCAGGTCGGTCTCGCGGCCCTCGTCGAAGCATCGGGCACCTATGTGGATCGCGGCGAAGCCACGTTTGCCACCTTCGCGAGCATGCGCGTCCGCGGTGCCATGATCGACGAGACCCGCAAGCTCTCCACGCTTTCGCGCCGCGAACTGCGCCGCCGCCGGGACCTGCAGCTGCTGCGCCGCCGCCTTCACAGCGAAATGGGCCGCGCACCCACCAATGAGGAAATTGCCGCGTCGGCCGGCATGACCGCCGGGCAATATGCGCGCGCCGTCGATGCGCATCAGGGCATCTGCTTCGGGTCTCTCGATGATTCCTATTCGGACCGCAATTCCAGCTTCGCCGATCCTGCACCCGGGGCCTATTCCCAGCTCGAAACCAGCCGCTCGGCCGATGCGCTCGCCGCCGCCATCAAGCTGCTCCCCGAACGCCAGCAGCTGGTGCTGCAGCTGTGCTTCGTCGAGGGATTGACCCTCACCGCGATCGGCGAGACGCTCGGCGTCTGTTCGGCGCGGGTCTGCCAGATCAAGAAGGCAGCCCTCGACCGGCTTCGCGTCCAGCTCGGCGGCTGGGCATGATGGCGCCGCATCCCATGCGCCAGGCTGCCCGCCGATGATCGCGATGATGGACAGGGTCAGGCTCGATGACGAGGAAGGCCGGCTTGCGGCGCTCACGCGCTATGACGTTCTCGACAGCGTCGCCGAGCCGCAGTTCGACCGCATTACCGCGCTCATCTGCTCGGCCCTTGATGTCCCGATGGCAGCGGTTTCGCTGATCGATCGGGATCGGCAATGGTTCAAGTCTTCCCAGGGGCTGAACCTCACGGAGACCGAGCGCGACATCGCCTTTTGCGATCACGCGATCCGCCGGCCGACGGCCCTTGTGGTGAACGATGCCCGGCAGGATCCGCGCTTCGCCAGCAATCCGCTCGTCACCGGCGCGCCGCATCTCCTGAGCTATGCCGGGGTGCCGCTGCAGACGCCCGATGGGTATAATGTCGGCACCATCTGTGCGCTGGACACCCGCGCCCGCAACTTCAGCAAGCCACAGATGGAGATGCTCGCCAATCTTGCCGCCGTCACTGTCGACGCGCTCGAGGTGCGGATGATCGCCAACTTCGATCATCTGACCGGGTCTTTCAGCCGCCGCGCCTTTCTGAGCCAACTCGATCTAGAGATCAGCCGGCGCTCGTCGCGTCGCTATGTGGCGGCACTGGTGCTGTTCGATCTCGATCATTTCAAGTTGATCAACGACCGTTATGGCCATGGCGCCGGCGATTCCGTGCTGCGCGCGGTAGGCCGGCTGTGCCGGGTCACGCTGCGCCGCAAGGACGTGGTCGGCCGGATCGGCGGCGAGGAATTCGGCATTCTGCTTCCCGACACCGACGCCGAGATGGCGATCGATGTCGCCGAGCGGATGCGTGCCGCCATTGCCGACATGGAGATTCCCGGTCTGCCGGGTGTGCGGGTGACGGCCAGCTTCGGCATCGCCGGCCTCACCCCCGCGGTCACCAGCAACAGCCAGTGGCTGGCAATGGCCGACGCACCGCTCTATTCCGCCAAGCAGAAGGGTCGCAACTGCTGCGAACATATCCACACCCGCGGCATCCTCGGCCCCGAAGGCCAGCGATCGCGGATGAATCCGCTCGAATGGTATGAAAAATCGTTAAGACCCGCCTGAAAAACGTCGCAGGCTGGGCATTAACGAGGTATGTATAGGCATCTGCAGGTTGTTGACACTGCAACCCGATGGGGTCATCCGTGACTGGTGACAACAGGCGTAACCATCGCGCGGGTTGCAGAGCGCGCAGTTTTCGTCGTCGACGACGATCCGCTGGTCCGTGAATCCACCGATATGTGGCTGACAAGTGCGGGTTATCAGGTCGAGCAGTTCGAGGACCCAGGCGCTTTTCTCGAAGCATTGCCCGATCTGGAGCCCGGCTGTGTGCTGCTGGACATGCGCATGCCCGGACTTGATGGCCTTGCAGTCCTCGAAAAGGCGCAGCCGTGGCTTTCTGCCCATCCGGTGATCGTGATGACCGGGCATGGCGATGTGGCGCTGGCGGTGCGCGTCATGAAGCTCGGGGCTGCAGACTTCATCGAAAAGCCGTTCCGCCGGCCCGATCTGCTGGCAACGCTCGACCAGGCCTTCCAGGAGCTGGAAGGCAAGCCGGGCAATACCGCCGAGCGGCAGGAGGCGGTGCGGTTGATCGGCGGGCTGACCCCGCGCGAGAGCGATGTGCTGCAAGGATTGATGGAAGGCTTGTCGAACAAGTCCCTGGCGCAGCGTCTCGATCTCAGTCCGCGCACCGTGGAGATGCACCGGGCGAACATGATGAAAAGGCTCGGGGTGCGCAGCCTTTCCGAAGCGCTCAAGCTGGGGCTGGTTGCCGATCTCCGGTCGAAAGGCTGATCGCGTGGGCGGCAGCGCGGTCGTTCCCGAGCCTTCGATCACCTTGGCGGATCAGAACCTTTCCCGGATCATCGACGCTGTCAGCGATGCCGTCATCGTCACCGATGGCCTGGCGCGGATCCTCGTCTTCAACAGCGCTGCCGAAGCCTTGTTCGGAACCACGCGTGACGCGCAGCGCGGCTGTGCCGTGCAAGCGCTGCTCCCGCACTTCGCCGATGTGGCCATCGATGCCCCCCCGGCGTTGTGCAAGGTCGAGGCGGCCGATGGTCGGTTGCTCGATGTGGAGATCACACGGCGGGTCCTCTATCCGGATGCCCGTCCGCTGCACACGATCACGCTGCGCAACCTGACCGAGACGCTGCACACCAAGGCCTTGCTGGCGCGGCTCAACCGCATCTACGCAGCGCGGGTGCGCATCCACCGCGCCATTGTCGACGGCAAGGGTCGCCATGCGCTGTTGCGCGCCGTCTGCCGGGCACTCGTCGAGGATGGCGGCTTCAGCCTCGCCTGGATCGGCTGGCATGTGCCGGAAACATTGGCCATCGTCCCGGTGGCGGACTTTGGTGACACGACCAACTATCTGGTCGATATCCGCGTCTCGACCGATGCCGGTCATCCGGAAGGCCGCGGCCCCTGCGGCTTCGCGTTTCGGGACAACAAGGTTGTCGTCAGCAACGATCTGCTCAGCGAAATGGCTTCACTCCCCTGGTTGGAGAGCGCCCGGGAGAGCGGCTTTCGCGCGGTCACGGTGTTCCCGATCTGCGCAGCCGGGTGCCCGATAGGCACGCTGGCGGTCTATGCATCGCAGCGCGATTTTTTCCAGGCCGATGAGGTCGCGCTGCTGGCGGCCGCCGCGGCGGACATCTCGATGGCGATCGACCGTTTCCAGCAGGAAGATGCCCGCGCCACCGCCGAAGCGCAGCGCGACCGCGAGCGCAAGTTTTCCAAGGCGATGATCGAGAGCATGCCGGGCATCGTCTACCTGTTCAACGAGGACGGGCGGTTCTTGCGCTGGAACCGCAATTTCAGCGATGTGACCGGTTATGCCGACGCCGAGATCGCAACGTTGCTCGCCGAAGACCTGATCGAGGAAACCGAACGGCCGGTGCAGCGCAGTGTGGTGGCGCGTGTCTTCGACGGCGGTGTCGCCTCGCTGGAAGGCAATCTCGTCACGCGCGATGGCCGCACGATCCCTTATCTCTTCACCGGCCAGCGGCTGACCTTCGCCGGCGAGCCTTGCCTTGTCGGTGTCGGCGTCGATCTGTCGGAGGTGCGTGCCGCGCGCGCTGCGCTTGAAGCGAGCGAGCGACGCAATCGCGCCACGCTCGATGCCATTCTCGAAGGCTGCCAGCTTGTCGGATTCGACGAGCGCTATCTCTATCTCAACCACGCAGCCGAGGTGCAGAACCGCCGCCCCGCCTCGGAGCTTCTCGGCCAGCGCTTCACCGAATGCTGGCCGGGCATCGAGGATCATGAGCTGTGCACGATGCTGCGCCACTGCCTCGATCGGCGCGAGCCGGTGCAGCGCGAACTCGATTTCACCCTTCCCGATGGCAATACCAGACGCTTCGACGTGCGGATGCTCCCCGATCCCGAAGGCGTCTTCCTGCTCTCGCTCGACGTGACCGAGCAGCGGGCGGCACGGCAGTCGCTGCTGCAGATCAATGCCGAGCTCGAGGTGCGCGTGGCCGATCGGACGCACGATCTGCAGGCGGCGCTGGCCCGCGCCGAAACTTCGGACCGGACCAAGTCCACCTTCCTCGCCACCATGTCGCACGAATTGCGCACGCCGCTCAACTCGATCATCGGCTTTTCGGGCATCATGAGCCAGGGCCTTGCCGGCCCGCTCACGCCCGAGCAGGCCAAGCAGCTCGGCATGGTGCGCGGCAGTGCGCGCCACCTGCTCGAACTGGTGAACGATGTGCTCGACATTTCCAAGATCGAGGCCGGCGAACTGGAGATCTACCCGCGGCCCTTCGATCTTCGCGACGCCGTCGGCAGGGTCATCAAGCTGCTTGGCCCGGCCGCCGAGCTGAAGAACCTGCCGCTCACGGTGGCGTGGCGCCTCGACGACAGCATGATGGAGAGCGACCAGCGCCGCATCGAGCAGGTGCTCATCAACATCATCAACAACGCCATCAAGTTCACCGACCATGGTTCGGTGCATGTCGAGATCGGCAGCGAAGCGGCGGACATCATCACCGTGTGCGTGATCGATACCGGCATCGGCATCGATGCTCAGGACATCGACACGCTGTTCAAGCCGTTCCGCCAGATCGACTCAGGCCTGGCACGCAGCCATGAAGGTACCGGGCTGGGGCTGGCGATCACCCGCCGGCTGCTCGACCATCTCGGCGGAAGCGTCGCGGTGGAGAGCCGCATCGGCGATGGAACCAGCTTTTTCATCAGGCTGCAGCGGCGGCCTCGACGTGGTGAACGAATGAACCAGGGTGCCGTTACAGCTCCGGGGGGAATCGAATGACCGCAAATGTCCTGCTGATCGAAGACAATGAGCAGAACCGCTATCTGGCCACATTCCTGCTGGAAAAACATGGCTATTCGGTCGAAGCAGCTCTCGATGGCGTGAGCGGTGTGGAAAAGGCGACGGTGGCCGCGCCCGATATCGTGTCGCTCGACATCCAGTTGCCGGGGATGGACGGATATCAGGTGGCGCAGGCGCTTCGCCGCATCGGTGCCATGGCCAGCGTGCCGATCGTTGCGGTCACCTCCTATGCCATGCCGCTGGACCGCGAGAAGGCGCTTGCAGCCGGCTGCAACGGCTATATCGAAAAGCCCATCGATCCCGACAGCTTCGTGCAGGAGATCTCGCGCTTCCTGCCCAGCCCGGCACCGGCCTCACCATGAAAGGCTCCATTGTTGTCGTCGACGACAAGCCGGACAATCTCTACCTGCTGCAGTCGCTGCTGACCGCACACGGCTATGCCGTGGAAACCGCGCATCACGGCGCCGAAGCCCTTGCCATCGCCCGGCTGCGCAAGCCGGCACTCTGCATCACCGACCTGCTGATGCCGGTGATGGACGGCTATTCGCTGATCCGCAACTGGAAGGCCGATCCACGCCTGCAGGACGTGCCGATCATGGTCTATACCGCCACATATACCGATCCCGACGACGAGCGGCTTGCCAACGAGATGGGCGCGGATGGCTTTCTGGTGAAGCCGACCGAGCCCGAGGCCTTGCTGGCGGCAATACAGGCCGTTCTCAAGCGCCACGCGAATATTGTCACAGCCAGCAATCCGATCGACGAAGCTCTCATGCTCGAGCAGTACAACGCTGCCCTTGTGCGCAAGCTCGAGGAAAAATCCATCGAGCTCGAAACCAGCAACCTCCTGCTCCGCGAAGAGGCTCGTGCCCGCCAGCGGCTGCTCACCATGCGCGATGCCATTCTCGATTCGCTGCCGGCGCAAGTTGCGCTGATCGACCATGAGGGGATCGTGGTTGCGGTGAACAGCAGCTGGGAAGCGTTCCTTGCCGCGCGCGGACGCCTCACCCCGAACATGGTCGTGGGCGGCAATTATCTGGTCGCCTGCCGAAATCTGGATGTGGTGCTCGCGGAAGTCGGCCTGAGCACGCTCAAGGGCGTCGAGGATGTGCTCGCCGGACGCATGCCGGTGTTCGAACTCGAATACCCCTTCCCCGAGGAAGCGGGCAAACCGCCGATGTGGATCCGCATCGTCATCACGCCGATCATGCACAACGACCGGACGGGCGCCGTGATCTCCCGCTTCGATGTCACCGATCGGCGCCAGGTCGAGGAGGAGAGACGCGAAACCGCCGAGCGGCTGTCGCTCGCCGTCGATGCTGCCGACATCGGCATCTGGGAACTGCTCGATGATGGCACCCTCACCTGGAACCGGGTGATGCGCGACATCTATGCCCTTCCGGACGATGTCGTGCCCACGATCAAGCTCTGGCGGTCGATGGCGGATCCGATCGAGCGGCAGACGGCGGATGCCGCAGTAAGAACGCTGGTCAAGGAAGGTGGGCGCATGGAGCGCCAGTTCGTGATGCGCTGTCATGATGGCGTCGAGCGCCACATTCTCGGCGTGGCCAAGGCCTTGCCCGCAGCCGGTGGCACGCCGGGCAAGCTGATCGGCACCAACATCGACATTTCCGAACGCCACCGCCAGGCCATGGCGCTGCAGGCGGTCAATTCGCGCCTCGAAACCCTGGTCTCCCAGGCGCGCATAGGCATCGTGGTGCAGCGCGAATTCAAGGCTTTGCTGGCCAATGACGCGCTCGCGCACATTTTCGGGCTTCCGGACCGGCACGCGGTTCTCGCCCTGCCCGATTACAGCCAGTTCTTTCCGCTCGACCAGCGGTTGAAGATCGTTGACCAGTTCAATGCGCTGCTTGCCGATGAACCGGCAACCGACATCGTGATGATGCAGGGCAAGCGTGCCGATGGTCAGCCGCTCGACATCGAAGTGCGCGCCTTCGGGATCGACTGGGACGGCGGCCGCGCCGTCTGCGCGATGATCACCGATGTCACCGGGCAACGCGCGGTCGAGGCGCAGCTTCGCCAGGCGCAGCGGCTCGAGGCAGTGGGACAGCTCACCGGCGGCGTCGCGCATGATTTCAACAACCTGCTCACCGTCATCCTCGGCAATGCCGAGCTGCTCGAGGAAGGTCTCGAGCAGGATCCGTTCAAGCATCGTCTTGCCGGCATGATCGTGCGTGCCGCCGAGCGGGGCGCGGATCTTGCGCGGCATCTGCTCGCCTTTTCCCGCCGGCAGCGGCTCGAACCGGGGAGCGTGGACATCAACGCCATGCTGTGCAGCCTCAAGGATTTTCTCGGCCGCGCTGTCGGCCCGATGGTGAGATTGGAGGTTGACCTCGCCCCGGGCCTCTGGTCGGCAATGGTCGATCTGGCGCAGCTCGAGAATGCGTTGCTCAACCTTGCGGTCAACGCGCGCGATGCCATGCCCGGCGGCGGCAAGCTGGTCATCACCACCCATAATGTCCCCATGCAGGATGCGCATGTCGACCGGCCATCCGATCTGGCCGCCGGCCCGCAGGTCATGATCTCGGTCAGCGACACCGGCTCGGGCATGGACGAGGCGACCCGGCTTCGCGCCTTCGAGCCGTTCTTCACGACCAAGGAAGTCGGCAAGGGCAGCGGGCTCGGGCTTTCGATGGTCTATGGGTTCGTCAAGCAGTCCAATGGTGCGGTGCAGATCCGGTCGGCGCCCGGCAAGGGCACCGTCGTCGAGCTCTGGCTGCCGAAGTCGACCATTGCGCCACACCAGGCGTCGGCACGCGGCGACAGGGAGCCGTTGCCCGGCGGTTCGGAACATGTGCTCGTGGCGGAAGACGATCCCATGGTGCGAGCGCAGGTGGTGGCACAGCTGGAAATGCTCGGCTACTTGGTCACCAGCGCCGACAATGGCATGGATGCGCTGGCACTGCTGCAGGAGGACACCGATTTCGACCTGCTGTTTACCGACATCGTGATGCCCGGCGGCCTCAATGGCCATGAGCTTGTGGCCGAGGCGCTGGTGCTGCGACCGAGCCTTCCCGTCCTGCTGACCTCAGGCCTTGCCGATCGCGCCGAACGACCCGCCAGCTCCGACCTTCATCGCTTCTCGATGCTCGCCAAGCCGTATCATCGCGAAGAGCTGGCGCTGAAGGTGCGCGACGCCATCGACTCGGCAGCGCGCGGCATCAGGACCGGCTGAGCTTCAGCCCGCCGCCAGCGCCTGGCGTACCTTGGTGGCCAGCTCGGCCTTGCGGTACGGCTTCTGCAGGAACTGCAACCCGGAATCGAGATGGCCATTGTGGACAATCGCATTCTCGGCATAGCCCGAGGTGTAGAGCACCGGCAGCTGCGGGCGCAGCGCCCGTGCGGCTTCGGCAAGCTGGCGGCCGTTCATGCCCCCCGGCATCATCACATCGGTGAACAGCAGGTCGAAGCCGGCTTCGTGCTCCAGCACCGCCAGCGCCTCCGGGCCGTTGCCGACGCAGTGCACCACGTAACCGAGCTGGGTGAGCAGGTTGGATGCATGCGCACGCACCATCACATCATCCTCCACCACGAGGATCCGCTCCTGGCCGCCGACAACCTTGGTCCCCGGCCGCGGCGGCAGTGCGGCAACGGCGGCGTCGGTGCGCGGCAGGAACAGCTGCACCGAAGTGCCATGGCCGATCTCTGAATAGAGGCGCACATGGCCACGCGACTGCTTGGCAAAGCCATAGACCATCGACAATCCCAGCCCGCTTCCCTTGCCGGCAGCCTTGGTCGTGAAGAACGGCTCGAAGGCCCGCGACAGCGTGTCGGCATCCATCCCGGTGCCGACATCGCTCACCGACATCAGCGCATATTCGCCCGGCGCCACATCGGGGTGCAGGCTGCAATAGGCTTCGTCGAGGGACACGTTGCTCGCTTCGATGACGATGCGGCCGCCATCGGGCATTGCATCGCGGGCATTGATGCACAGGTTGAGCAGCACATTCTCGAGCTGCGACGGGTCGACCTTGACCTTTCCCAGTTCGGGAACGAAGTGGGTGACGATCTCGATATCGGTCCCGATGGTCCGGTGAAGAAGCGGCTCGATCTCGCTGACCAGCGCAGCGATATCCACCACTTGCGGATCGAGCGGCTGCCGGCGCGCGAACGACAGCAGCCGGCTGGTCAGCTCGCTGCCACGCTCGGCAGCGCCGCGAGACATGGTCGCCAGGGCCTGCAGCCGCGGCTGGCTCGCCAGCGCATCCTCCAGCAGCTCCGAATTGCCGAGGATCACCGTCAGCAGGTTGTTGAAGTCGTGCGCGATGCCACCGGTGAGCTGGCCCACGGCTTCCAGCTTCTGCGCGGTGCGCAGCTTGGCTTCGAGCATCCGCTGGTCGGTCACGTCGACGATGCTGCCCACCACGCGCACGACCTGGCCGTCCGCGTCCCGAACCAGCCGCGCCAGGATGTTCACATGCGCGGTTCCGCCATCGGCCTTCAGCACGCGATAGGCGCCGGCCCATTCAACGCCGCTGCCACTCATCGCCGCCGTGAGGCTCTCTGTCACGGCCGCACGGTCTTCCTGGTGGATGGTGCCGGCCCAGCGATCGATGCTGACGGTTCCCTCTTCCATGTTGTAGCCGAAGCGGGCCGGTTCGCGGTCGGTCCACCATATGCTGCCGCTGGTCACGTCCCAGTCCCAGATGATGTCCGCGGACACATCGGCAACCATGCGGAAGCGCTCCTCGCTCTCGCGCAGCGCCAGTTCGTCCTTCACCAGCCGGGTGATGTCGAGCATCGTGCCGGTGAAGTTGACGCCGTCCCCGGGGCCGACCGGCTCGGAAATCTGCTGCACATGGCGCACCTCGCCATCGGGGCGCAGCAGCCTGAAGTTCGTGGTGTGCCGCTGCGGATCCTCGCGGATCAACTGCCGCAGCGCCTTGATCTTCGGCTGGTCCTCGGGATGGACGAGCTTCAGAAAGCCTTCGCTATCATGCGTGAAATCCTCGGGCGCGATGCCGAACATGGTGTATAGCTGCTGCGTCCATGTCAGCCGGTCGGTGTCGAACGCATAGCTCCAGCTGCCCATGTTGCCGATCCGCTGCGCCTCCTCGAGCTGGGCGGTACGCTCGGCCAGCATCTGTTCCTGGGCAGCACGCGCCATCTCCATGGCCTTCGAATGCGTGATGTCCTGCAGCACGCCGACGACCTGGACGACGTCGCCGTTCTCGTCATATTCGGGCGTGCCCGCCACGCGCGCCCAGATCGGCCGACCCAGGGCCGTATGGCCCTGGACTTCGAGATTGAACGCAATGCCGTCCTCGATACACGCGCGGACTGCTTCTTCGGCCCTGCCGCGATACTCGGGGTCATAGAAGTCGAATATCTTGTCGAGAGGCGGTTCCTCGGCCTGCTCCCAGTCGAGCACCCGTCGAACGCCCTGGGACCAGATGACCTTGTTGGTGGCTGGCGAGGCGATCCACCCGCCGATCTCGCCCAATCGTTCGGACAATGATGTCAACTGCGCCTGCTGGCGGTCGCTTTCTTCCTGCCGCTTGCGCGCGGTCACATCGCGCTCGATCGTTACCCGATGGGTCACCTCGCCATCAGCACGCACCAGCGGCATGATCTCGAGCTCGACCCAATACTCGCGGCCGGCCTTGGTGTAGTAGATCAGCTCGGCGCGCACCGGCTGTCGCGCGTCGAGCGCGGCGCGAATCCGGTCGAGCGTCTTTTGTTGCGTGCGCGGGCCATGCAGGATCTGCTTTGGCTGCCCCATCAGCTCTTCTCTCGAATAGCCTGTCAGTCGCTCGAAGGCATCGTTGACATAGACGAGGTGCCAGTCGGAGTCGTCTTGCCCTACCTCGGTGATCAGCACCATGTCGTCGACACGATTGATCGCGGTCTGCAGCAGTTGCAGCTGTTCCTGCTGTGCCGCCGTGGCTGCATCGCTGCGCTTGCGGCTGGTCACGTCGCGCAGTGCACCCTGTAGCACCTTGCGCCCGGTCCGGTGGTCGATGGCGACTTCGCCGATCGCCCGCAGCCAGGCGATATCGCCGGACCGCGTATTGACCTCGAATTCGGTATCGAAGCCTTCGCCGGTCCGCAGCGCATGCGCCACGAGTCCGACCACCCGCTCGGCATCCGCCGAGCAAAAGCGACCAAGCAGCTCGTCGGCCTTCAGGACCCCGTCGGGGGCCAGGCGCAGCATGGCCTTGAGTTCGTCGGTCAGCGTCAGTTCGCGCGTCTCCGGGTCGAGTTGCCAACTGCCGAAGCGCGCCAGCTTGCCGCCGATCACCAGCAGATCCTGGGCGTCCTTGAGCGCCGCGGTCACGGTGTGCAGCTCGCGCTCGCGCCTGTAGAGCATCGCATATTGGTGGGTGGCGATCCGCACCGCCAGCCCGGTCACCAACAACGCCACCAAGGTCGTCAACCGGTTCATGATGAAGTGCGGTTCCGGAATGGCGGGCAGCACCGCACCTGCAAGCCCCAGCAGGATGCTTCCGGCAGTCACGCCGGTGATCAGCGATACATTGCCCGTGAACCCGGCACTCAGGATGACCAGCATGTAGAGCAATGCGTGCAGATAGCCCGGCGGCGTCGCGACATCGGCCACGAAGATGGCGGCGCACGCGAAGCTGCACCCTATCACCCACTCGCGCATCGGCCGTGCCACGGCGCGCGCGATGAAGCGCTCGGTGGAAGACATCACTTGCGTTTCGGGCAGATGCAGGTGTGTGAGGGGCATTTCAAACAGGCTCCGAGGAGCAGAGACGCCGCGGCACGGGAGCCACGCCGCCACATTGTGCCCCAAAGCCGCTGCCCTGACAGACAAAAATGATAAAATACTTCATCAGGAGGTTTAACGGCGGCAATGACGGCCCGTTAACAAGATACATCGCAAAACTTGTCGGTTATACTGCCAACGAACATCAGAGGGTGTCGCGATCATCCAACCGACCGGCAACTCCTTGGCCTCGCCTGCACGTCACCTGCTCGTGCTCGATGATGATGCCAGCATCGGCACGACCATCGCCTATATCGGGGAGCAGGTCGGCATGATCGTGAGCACTGTGCAGACACCCGAGGCGTTCGAAACCGCACTCGACGCCTTTGGTGCCGATGTCATCATCCTCGATCTGCTGATGCCCGGCTGCGACGGCATCGAGATGCTGCACCGCCTCCATGCGCGTGGATGCACTGCGGACATCATCGTCAACAGCGGCGTCGAGCACAGGGTCCTCGAAGCTGCCGGCCGCACCGCGCGCGAACTCGGGCTCAACCTGCTCGGCATCCTGCCAAAGCCATTTTCACCGCGCACCCTGCGCGCCATGCTGCGGAGCAGCGAGACTGCCAGCGCGCCCGAGCAAGCTCCACGCCCGCGCGGGGCGACGGCGCCCCACCTGGGCATCATGCTCCCTTGCGTCGCCGAGATCGACGCCGGCCTGCTTGCCCACCAGTTCCACCTCCACTACCAGCCAAAGATCCATTGCGCCTCGGGCGAGCTCGAAGGCTTCGAAGCATTGGTGCGCTGGGACCATCCGATGCTCGGCATGCTGACGCCGGAGAAATTTCTGGCGCTTGTCGAATCGACACAGCGCATCGACGAGCTCACCAGCCAGGTCATCGACCAGGCCCTTGCCTGGCTCGCCGCGCTGGCTGACAAGCGCCCGCTCGGCATGGCGATCAACCTTTCGCCGCGCTCGCTCGGCAACATCGAGCTTGCCGACCTCATCGAGGCCAAGTGCGTCGAAGCCGGAATCGATCCGGCCCGAATCACCCTCGAGATCACCGAGGCGAGTGCCATGGAGGATCCCATTGCCGGGCTCGCGGTCACCACCCGCTTCTGCATGAAGGCCTTCAAGCTCGCGATCGACGATTTCGGCGTCGGCTATTCCTCGCTCGTCCAGCTCGCCCGCCTGCCCTTTGCCGAGCTGAAGATCGACCGCCAGTTCGTTCAGGACCTGCCCGACTCCGCCGACAGCCGTGCCATTGTGGAGGCGATCGTCCTGCTCGCCCATCGGCTCGGGCTGGCCGTCACCGCCGAAGGCGTCGAAAACACCGCGACGCTCAAATATCTCGCTGCCATCGGCTGCGACACCGCGCAAGGCTTCGCCATCGCCCGCCCGATGGACGGCAACAGCGCGCGCGCCTGGGTGGAAGCCCATGGCCCGGCAGAACCCTGGCCCGAGCGTGCAAGCGCCTAGGCGCATGCACGCTCGGGCAATCGTCCTGCTGGCAAGCGCCTCGGCGCCGCGCTATGGGCGCGTGATGTCGCTGCGCGCAATCTGATGTCACACAAGAACCCGCCGGAGCCCGCGAGCAGCGACCCTGCCGCGATGTTCAGGCGGACGATGATCGTCATGGCTGCCGCGGCGCTGGCGATCCTGCTCTGGCAGCTGCAGGGGCTGCTGTTGCTGGTGTTCGCGGCGATGCTCGCCGCGCAGATGTTCCACGGACTGGCCGTGCTGATCCAGCAGCGGATGCGCCTGCCCTTCGGCATGGCGCTGGCGCTTGCGGTGCTGCTGCCGCTCGTGCTGATCACCATCGTCTTCGGCCTGTTCGGCACGCTGATGGCTGCCCAGTTCACCCAGCTGGCCTTGCAGCTGCCGATCGCTGCGGAAGCCGTGCAGGCATGGCTGGCGAAGTCCTCGGCAGGCCTTGCGGTGCTCCGGGCCATCGCCAGCTATGCCCCGACAGTCGATACGGTAGTGACCATCGTGCAGATGGGGCTGGCGAACCTCGGCTCGGGCATTTCCCAGCTCGTCATCGTGCTGGTGGCGGGCGTCTATCTCGCCGCCCAGCCGCGGCTCTACATCAATGGCTTCGTCCATACCGCGACACGCGTCGGCATCGCCAGCGCCGCCAGCCTGCTCGCCGCCATCCATTCGGCGCTTGGCGCATGGCTCAAGGCGCAGGCGGTGTCGATGGCCTTTGTCGCGGTCGGCACCGGCGTCGGGCTGAGCATCGTCGGCCTGCCCTCGGCCATCGCCATCGGGCTGGTGGCCGGGCTCTGCGAGTTCGTGCCCTATCTCGGCGTGCTGCTGGTTTCGGTGCCCGCCACGGTCATCGGCTTCTCGATGGGCATGGAAACCGGCATCTTCACCGTCATCACGCTGGTTGTCGTCCAGCAGGTGCAGGGCAATGTCGTCACCCCGATGGCGCAAGGCAAGTTTGCCGATCTGCCGCCCGCCCTTACCTTGTTCAGCCTCATCGCCGCGGGGCTTTTGATGGGGCCGCTCGGCGTCATCCTCGCGGTGCCGCTCACCGTGGTCGGCATGGTGCTGTTCCGCCATGCCATGATCGATCCGCCGCTCAGCCCCGCGGCGTTGCCAGCGCCTCGGCAAACGCTGCAACCCCCGCCCCCGGTCCCGCCGGATGGTCCCACACCGCCCGAACCACCGCGATGAAGTCGGCCCCCGCCGCCACCAGCGGGGCCGCATATTCCGGAAAGATGCCGCCGATCGCCACGCACGGCAGCTGGCTCAGCGTCGTCCACCAGCCCAGGATCGGCGGCGTCGGCCGATAGTGGCTGGGCTTGGTGGTGGTGTCGTAGAACGCGCCGAACGCCACATAGTCCGCACCCTGCTCGCCGGCTTCCATCGCCAGGTGCCGGCTGTCGTGGCAGGTGCGCCCGATCGTCGAGCCCGCTCCCAGAAGCTTGCGCGCCTCGGCGATGCTGCCATCGGACTGGCCGAGATGCACCCCGTCCACGCCCGCCTTGGCCGCAAGATCGGCACGGTCGTTGAGCAGGAATGCCACGTCCGCCGCTGCGCAAACCGGCAGCAGCGCCTCGCAGGCGCGCAGCACGTCATCGTCGGCCACGTCCTTCAACCGCAGCTGGAACGCGGCCACCGGCCCGCCGTCGAACGCCGCCTTTGCTGCCTCGACGAAATCGGCGAGCACGATTGCCGGCGGCGACACGACATAGAGCTGGCACGGCGGCCGGAACCCCTGATCGAAGCGGGTCGCGAATTCGTCGGGCAGCGGGATGGTTTCGTCGGCGTCCAAGCTCATTCCTGCCCGAGATAGATGGACACGATCTTGTCGAGCATCGCCAGCGCCTCGTCACGCGGCCGCTGGAAGGTGTTGCGGCCGATGATCGAGCCATTGCCGCCGCCATCACGGATGTCGCGCGCATCCTGATAGACCGCGTCGGCGCCCTTGGTGGCGCCGCCCGAGAACACCACGATTCGGCGGCCGCTGAAGCACGCCTGCCGCACATGCGCCACGCGCTTGGCCTGGGTCGACCAGTCGCCGCCCTCATAGCTCTTCACGGCGTCCTTCTGCTCGATATGCGCGGTGGGCAGCTTGACCTTGATGATGTGCGCGCCGGCAAGCGCCGCCATGTGCGCCGCATAGGCGCCCACATCGAGCGCCAGCTCGCCATCCTTCGAAATCTTGCCCCCGCGCGGATAGGACCAGATGACCGTGGCAATGCCCACGCTCTTGGCCTCGGCGGACATTTCGCGGATCTCTTCCATCAGCTCGAAGATGTCGTCGGAACCCGGATAGATGGTGAAGCCGATCGCCGAACAGCCGAGCCGCAACGCATCATCGACGGTGCCGGTCACCGCCTGGTTGATCGCGCTGGCCCAGCTGTTCGAGGAGTTGACCTTGAGGATGGTCGGGATCTGCCCGGCGAAGGTGTCGGCCCCCGCCTCGATCATGCCCAGCGGCGCCGCATAGGCCGACAGCCCTGCATCGATGGCAAGCTGGAAATGGTAATGCGGGTCATAGGCCGCAGGGTTGGGCGCGAAGCTGCGCGCCGGGCCATGCTCGAAGCCCTGGTCCACGGGAAGGATCACCATCTTGCCGGTACCGCCGAGCCGGCCCTGCATCAGCATCCGCACCAGATTGGCCTTGGTGCCGGGATTGTCGCTCTCGTAATTGGCGAGGATGGCTTTGACGGCAGGGGTCATATCGGTCTCCGTTGAGAATTCGGCGGTCTGGTGTTCAGTTATCCACGCGGCTCAACAACGCAAGCATCAGTCGCGTTCCAGTGCTGCAACACCGGGAAGCACCCGGCCTTCCATCCATTCGAGAAACGCGCCGCCCGCGGTCGAGACGAAGGTGAAGTCATCCGCCACGCCGGCATGGTTGAGTGCCGCCACCGTGTCGCCGCCGCCGGCCACGCTCAGCAGCTGCCCGCTCGCGGTCAACCCCGCCGCCACCCGCGCCAGCGCCACGGTGCCGGCATCGAAGGGCGCCATCTCGAACGCGCCCATCGGCCCGTTCCACACACAGGTGGCGCAGGTCTTGAGCGCATCGGCAAATGCCTCGACCGCCGCCGGGCCAATGTCGAGGATCATCTCGTCGTCGGCCACCTCGAACACATTCACCAGCCGGTGCGGCGCGTGTGTGGCAAATTCCTTCGCCACCACGACCTCATAGGGCAGATGCACCGTGCACCCGGCCTTTTCGGCGCGCGCCAGAATGTCGAGCGCCACATCGGCCAGCCCGGGCTCGGCGAGCGACTTGCCGACACTCACCCCCTTGGCGACCAGAAAGGTATTGGCCATCGCCCCGCCGATCATCAGATGCTCGACGCGGGCCACCAGGTGCAGCAGCACATCGAGCTTGGACGAGACCTTGGCACCGCCCACCACCGCCGCCACCGGCTTGACCGGCTTGCCCAGCGCCTTTTCCAGCGCGTCGAGCTCGGCCTGCATCGAGCGGCCGGCAAAGGCCGGCAGCACATGCGCCAGCCCCTCGGTCGAGGCATGGGCGCGGTGCGATACCGAAAAGGCATCGTTGACGTAGAAATCTCCCAGCCGCGCCAGCGCCGCGACGAAATCCGGCGCATTGCCTTCTTCGCCGGCATGGAAGCGGGCATTCTCCAGCACCAGGATCGACCCCGGTGCCATCGCCGCCACGGCTGCCTCGGCCTCCGGGCCGATGCATTCTCCCACGAAACCCACCGGCCGCCCCATCACGTCGCTGAGTGCGGGTGCAATCGCCGCCAGGCTCAGCGACCGGTCACCCGGCTTGGGCCGGCCGAAATGCGACAGCACCAGCACCTTGGCCCCGCGGTCGGCGAGCGTCGCCAGCGTCGGCACGGCCGCCGAAAGCCGGGTGGCGTCGGTCACCCGCCCATCGTCGATCGGCACGTTGAGGTCGGCACGGACGATCACCGTCTTGCCAGCCAGGTCGGGCATGTCGTCTAGGCTGCAGAAGGGGAGGCTGCGGAACGCCATGGGTCAGAGCAACTTGCCCATCACCACGGCGGTATCCGCCATGCGATTCGAAAAGCCCCATTCATTGTCGTACCAGGAAACGACGCGCACCAGATTGCCGCCGATCACCGCGGTCTCCAGGCTGTCGACCGTCGAGCTCGCCGGGGCATGGTTGAGGTCGATCGACACGAGCGGCTCGTCGGTGAAGTCGAGCACCCCGGCCAGTTCGCCTTCCGCTGCTGCCTTCAGGGCGGCGTTCACCTCGTCCTTCGTCACGTCGCGGCCGGCCAGGAAGGTCAGGTCGACCATCGAGACATTCGGCGTCGGCACGCGCACCGCCGAGCCATCGAGCTTGCCCTTCAGCTGCGGCAGCACCTCGGCCACGGCGCGCGCCGCACCGGTGGTGGTCGGAATCATCGACAGCGCAGCCGCGCGCGAGCGGCGCGGGTCCTCATGCACCTGGTCGAGGATGCGCTGGTCGTTGGTGTAGGCGTGGATCGTCGTCATCAACCCCTTCACAATGCCGAACTCGCGGTCGAGCACCATTGCCACGGGTGCGAGGCAGTTGGTCGTGCACGAGGCGTTGGACACGATCTTGTGTTCTGCGGTCAGCTTGTCGTGGTTGACGCCATAGACCACTGTCAGGTCGGCACCCTTGGCCGGGGCGGACACGAGCACGCGCTTGGCGCCGGCCGCAAGATGCAGCCCCGCCTTGTCGGCGGCGGTGAAGAAGCCGGTGCACTCAAGTGCCACATCGACCCCCATCTCGCCGTGCGGCAGCTTGGCCGGATCGCGCTCGGCGGTCACCCGGATGCGCTGGCCATTCACCACGATATGGTCCCCATCGACCTCGACCGTGCCGGGGAAGCGGCCGTGCACCGAATCGCGCTTGAGCAGCCGTGCATTGGCATCGGCGTCGGCGAGATCGTTGATCGCCACCACGACGATATCGGTCCGCCCGCTCTCGGCAATGGCGCGCAGCACATTGCGGCCGATCCGTCCGAACCCGTTGATTGCTACCTTGATGGCCATGTTCAAATTCCTCTCAACCCAGATGCGCGATCACCCGCGCCGCCACAGCGTCGCCGGTCAACCCGAAATGCTTGTACAAATCACCCGCCGGACCCGACGCGCCGAAGCTGTCGATGCCGATCACCAGCCCGTCATCGCCGGTCCAGCGCTCCCAGCCGAGCGTCACCCCGGCCTCGACGGCGACGCGGGTCACGTTCGCAGGCAGCAGCTCGCGACGATAGTCCAGCGGCTGTTCGGCAAACCGCTCCCAGCACGGCATCGACACCACATCGGCGCCGATCCCTCGGGATTCGAGCACTGCCGCTGCCGCGAGCGTCACCTCGACCTCGGAGCCGGTGCCGATCAGCACCACGCGCCGCGCGGCTTCGGCGGCCTTCAGCCGATACGCACCACGCGCGGTCATGTTGCCATCGAGGCCATCGCCGCTGCGCCGCACCGCCGGCAGGTTCTGGCGGGAAAGTGCGAGCACCGAAGGCCGGTGGGCATCTTCGAGCGCCAGCGCCCAGGCCTCGGCGGTCTCCACCGCATCGGCGGGCCGATAGACGGCAAGGCCGGGGATCAGCCGCAGGCTCATCACATGCTCGATCGGCTGGTGCGTCGGGCCATCCTCGCCCACCCCGATCGAATCATGGGTGAACACATAGACGGCGCGCGCCGTCTGGATCGCCGAAAGCCGGATCGCGGCGCGTGCATAGTCCGAAAACACCAGGAAGGTGCCGCCATAGGGGATGATGCCGCCATGCAGCGCCATGCCGTTCATCGCCGCCGCCATGCCGAACTCGCGGATTCCGTAATGCACATGCCGCCCGGCATAATCGGGAGCGCCAAACACGCCCTGCCCGCCCGTACGCGTGAAGTTGGAGCCGGTCAGGTCGGCCGAGCCACCGAGCAGTGCCGGCACCAGCGGGTTGAGCACGCCCAGCACCATCTCGCTCGCCTTGCGTGTCGCCACCTTGGGCGCATCGGCACGGAGCTGCACGGCATGGGAGGCGAGCGCATCGGCAGCGCCCGCCGGCAGGTCGCCCGCCATCCGCGCGTCGAATTCTTGCTGCTTGCCCGATGCTGCCAGCCGCGCCTCCCATTCGGCGCGAGCAGCAGCACCCCGGCCACCGGCCGCGCGCCAGGAAGCGCGGATATCCTCGGGCACCTCGAAAGCGCCATGCGGCCAGCCGAGTGCCGCCTTGACCGCCTCGACATCGGCCGCACCCAGCGCGCCATGCGCTGCCGCAGTGCCGCCCTTGGCCGCCGAGCCATAGCCGATCGTCGTCTTGCACGCGACGAGCGACGGCCGCGCATCGGCCATGGCTTCGGCCAGCGCTGCCGCCACGGCTTCGGAATCATGGCCGTCGCAGCTCACGACATGCCAGCCGGCTGCAACGAATCGCGCGCGCACGTCTTCGTTGGAGGACAGGCTCACCGGCCCGTCGATCGAGATGCCGTTATCGTCCCACAGCACATTGAGCCGGCGGAGCTGCAGATGGCCCGCCAGCCCGATCGCCTCATGGCTGATCCCTTCCATCAGGCAGCCATCCCCCGCCACCACCCAGGTGCGATGATCGACGAGTCCATCGCCATAGACGCTGTTGAGCGCGCGCTCGGCCATCGCCATGCCCACGGCGGTCGCCAGCCCCTGCCCCAGCGGGCCGGTGGTCGTCTCCACGCCTTCGAGCTCATGCACCTCGGGGTGCCCGGCACAGGGCGAGCCCAGCTGGCGGAAGGCCTTGATATCGTCCAATGTGGGCCGCGCATAGCCGGTCAGGTGCAACAGCGCATAGATAAGCATCGAGCCATGCCCGGCGGACAGCACGAAGCGATCGCGGTCCGCCCAATGCGGGGCGGCGGGATCGTACTTCAGATAGCGGGTGAAGAGCACCGTCGCGGCATCGGCCATGCCCATCGGCATGCCCGAATGGCCCGAATTGGCGGCAACCACCGCATCCATTGCCAGCGCCCGCACGGCATTGGCCATGGCTCGCATTTCGCTCATCGCTGCCCGATCATGGTAAAGTGAACATCCTCAAAGACTTGGGGTGCGAACCGCCGAATCGTGGCGGACAATGGCCACAGCCTCCTGCAGGCGTCAACCGCAGGTGCAGCATCCGTACGGCACGTTCTGGCGCAACACCGGCCAGCCACCGATTGACGCACTCTCAACGGGCCTGTTATGCGACCGCTGCAACCTTCTGTTTTTGGACGATTAACATTTCCGATTTGGTTCCCCTCGCTGCCCGCCTTGAAGCCGCCCTCGACAGGATCGAGGCCGCTGCCGCCGCTGCGCGCGAAGAAGCGGCACGCCATCACGCGATCGAGGCTGCCGCCCGCGAGGCGCTTGCCACCCTCGACACGCTGCTCGCGGACGAACGCTGATGGCACAGGTCTCCGCCCATATCGCCGGCCGCAACTATCCGCTCGCCTGCCGCGACGGCGATGAGCCGCACCTGCTGGCGCTGGTCGCCGGGCTCGAAGCCAAGGCGCAGGCGCTCACCGCGCAGCTCGGCACCATGGCGGAACAGCGGCTGCTGCTGATGGTGGCGCTGATGGTCGCCGATGAGCTGCACGAGGAGCGGACGGCAAAGGAGGCCCCGCTGGCAGCCGCCGCCATCGGCACCGATCCGGCGCTTGTTGCCTGGCTCGAAGCGATGACCGCGCGCGTCGAGGCACTGGCTGGCACGCTCGAATCCGCAGGACATAAAACCACCGCTTGAGAATTGGCCGGCGCCGCCCTATCTTGGGGGTGGCGGGTACTGCCCGGCACGAGCGACGAGCATCCCTGAGGCGATTAACATCCTAAGGGAGCTGGCTCTGGGCAGATCCTGGTCTGTCCTACCCGGCGCCCACCTGACGTACCTGGCGTCAGAGGATCTTCATGCAAACGACCCACGGTGGTCCCGCCACTCTTTCATCCGACAGCAAACGCGCCGCGCGGCAACTCTACCGGGACCGCCGGCAGGCCTTCGTCGCCAGCCTGTCCCCGGCAGCGCGCGAAGCGTCCGACCGCCAGCTTGCCACCATGGCCACCCCGCTGCTCACCCGGCCCGAGGCCGCCTTGCCCGTCGCGAGCTACGCTTCGATCGGCGACGAGATCGACCCGCAGTTCGTGGAACGGCTGTTCGCCGCGCACGGCTTCCCCCGCATCACCGGGCGCGACCTGAGCTTCCACCTTGCCGACTGGAAGGATCTGGTGCCCGGTCCCCTCGGCATCCCCCAGCCCGCCCCCACGGCACCCATCTTCACCCCCCGCCTGCTGCTGGTGCCGCTCATTGCCGCCACGCTGGAAGGCGTCCGCCTCGGCCAGGGCGGCGGCTATTACGACCGCACTCTCGCCCGGCTTCGCACGCTTGGTCCGGTGGTGGCGGTCGGCCTCGCCTGGGAATGCCAGATCGCCGAGCTGCTGCCGCACGAACCGCATGACCAGCGCCTCGACTGGATTGCGACGCCGCAGCGTCTGGTCGATTGCGCCGCAAACCGCTAGGGCAAGCCGCATGGTCCCAGTAACAGAACCCTCGTGGCGCAAGCCGGTCGGCGTCCTCGCCATCCTCGCCTGGCTCATCGTCTATGCCCTCATTGTCGTCACCATGGCGGACACGCTCAACGCGCTGCCGACCGTCTTCAAGGTCGCGGCCTATCTGGTCTTCGGCCTCGCCTGGGTGCTGCCGTTGAAGCCATTGTTCATCTGGATGAACACCGGCCGCTGGCGGGCAACGAAATGATCGTGAAGCCCGGCCCCGACTGCGAGACCATGGCCGAGGTGCGCGCCGGCGTCGACGCGCTCGACCGCGAACTGGTGGCGCTGCTCGCCCGCCGCTTCGCCTATATGGATGCCGCGGCTCGCATCAAGCCGGCGCGAAACCAGGTGCGGGACGAGGCGCGCAAGGCGCAGGTCATCGCAAATGCCGCCGCCGCTGCCGGAGCGGCCGGCCTCCCCGATGGCCTTGCCGAAGCGCTGTGGGAGCTTCTGGTCGAAACCTCGATCGCGCATGAAATGGACCGCTGGGAAGCCCTGAGGGCCGAAACCGCCACCCGGTAAAAGGGGGTGGCGCGAGTGACGGGGCTCGAACCCGCGACCTCCGGCGTGACAGGCCGGCGCTCTAACCAACTGAGCTACACCCGCATAACCGCTGCGGAAGGTGCGCGATAGAGAGCGGCCTCCCCCCTGTCAACTGTCTCTCTCATGGAGGACTGTTCGGGAGTGTCGACGGAAGCCTTCCCGCCCGCTAGGGAGCGGACATGAACAGCCCCGACCTCGCCGCCCCCGACCTCGCAAGCAGCGTCACCCGCCTCATCGAGCTTCTCGACATCGAGGAGCTCGATACCGATCTTTATCGCGGCGCCACCCGCGACGAGGGCTGGAAGCGCGTCTACGGCGGCCAGGTCGTGGCGCAAGCGCTCGTCGCCGCCTCGCGCACCGTGCCGGCCGAACGGCTCTGCCATTCGCTCCACGCCTATTTCATCCGCGCCGGAGATCCCGCCCACCCCATCGTCTACAAGGTCGAGCGCGACCGCGATGGCGGCAGCTTCACCACCCGGCGTGTCGTGGCGCTGCAACAGGGCAAGCCGATCTTCAACATGGCCGCGAGCTTCCAGACCGAGGAGGCCGGGCTTTCCCATGCCAGTTCGATGCCGGCGGCCCCTGCGCCCGAAACGCTTCTGAACGAGGCAGAACTGACGCTTCGCCACGCCGAACAGACGCCCGAGCCCTATCGCAGCATGTGGCTGGCACGCGAACGGCCAATCGAATTCAAGCCTGCCGTGGTCTTCGACGTGTTCAACCCCATCGCGGCACCGCCGTTCAGCCAGAACTGGTGCCGCCTCGCCGCCCCGCTGGCAGACATCGACCCGGCGCTGGCGCGCGCGCTGTTCGCCTACGCCTCGGACATGACGATGCTCGACATCTGCCTGCAGCCGCACGCCGTCGCCTGGACCAACCCGCGCCTGCAGGCCGCCTCGCTCGATCATGCCATCTGGTTCTACGCGACGCCGAACATGAACGACTGGCTGCTGTTCGATGGTGACAGCCCGGTCGCGGGCGGCGGCCGCGGCCTCAACCGCGCGCTCGTTTATGGTGCGGATGGCACTTTGGTCGCCGCCGTGCAGCAGGAAGGGTTGATCCGCTACCGCCCCAAGGCCTGATCCACCGTCACGGCCGCTCGGGCGCTGGCGGAAATGACTGATTCTTGCCGAGGTTCTTGCGGAGCACGCGCGTCAGGACATCGACTGCGTCCATCAGATCGTCATGCACATTGCGCGCCTGCTCATGCGCCGTGCGCAGCCGCGGATGCGCCTGCAAGACGGCCCCGGCGCCGGCCGTATCGGTTCCGTGCACGCGCAATTCCTGCCCATGCTGGTCGAAACCGGTGTCGTGCCGCTTGAGCGATGCCGCCACCTCCTCCAGCCGCCGCGCCGCCGCCATATGCTCGGCATTCCAGCGCGCATGTTCATCGATCCACACCTGTCGGTCCGCCGCCTGCTCGGGAGACAGCGTCGTCGCAGGCCCTGAAGCCGCTTTTCGCGCCTGTGGCCCCATCTGTGCTCCCGCTTGTGCGGACTGCACCGCCAGCGCCGCGACCAACAATGGCAAGATATATCTTTTCATCAAAGGCTCCCCATGCGGCTCTGGCCGCCGCCCGAAGATGGGATACGAGGCACGAATTTCAAGGAAGCGCCGACGCTTTGTCATCGGGCGCGAAAGGTCGCGCCAACGCCTCCAAAAGGCCGGGCGCCGCCCCGATCTGGCCCGCGATGCCGATCGGCACATCGGGCCGAGCGTCTGAGAAGCTGCCGAACATCCGGTCCCAAACGCTCAGGCCGCTCGAATAATTGGCGTCGGTCGCGGCCGCATCGGCCCGGTGATGAATGTCGTGCATCCCCGGCGACGTGAACAGCCACGCCAGTTGCCGGTCGAACGGCAGCTTCAGATTGGCATGGTGGAAGGCGACATTGGCGAAGAACCAGGCGCCATAGATCTCCAGCGCCCGCGGGCTCACCCCGAGCAGCCGCACCTCGACCATCCGCACCGGCACCGAGATCGCCATGTCGGCGGCATGGAAGCGCAGCGCCGTCGTCCAGTCCATGTCGCGGTCGGCATGGTGGACGGCGTGCAGCCGCCACAGCAGCGGCACCCGGTGCGTCGCCACATGCCAGTGGTAGGTGGCGAAATCGAGCAGCACCACGCCGGCCAGGTCGCGCACCCACGCCGGCGCCGGCAGCATCTGCGCCAGCCCCAGTCGACCCGCCTCCACCCGCGCCGCCACTCGCCCCGCCAGCGGCCGCTCGGCCAGCGCCACCACCGTCAGGCTCATCGCGCCGAGCCCCAGATTGACCGGCAGCCGATCCAGCGGCCGCTCGCGCGGGATCCGCCGCGGCCAGCGCCGCTCGGCCCACCACAGCAGCCCGACTCCCAGAAGGCCAACTCCCAAGAGCCCTGCTCCCAGCATATGCGCTGCGCCAATCGTCCGCTCTTGTGTCATCGCGCTCAAGGTCTAGTCTGCGGGCAAAGAGCGCAAGCCCCTGCGAAGGATTCCGTGATGCCCGACCTGCCCCCCGCAACGCTGCCCGACGATTATGCGCTCACCCGCCGCGGGGCCGCTGCCGCCATCGCCGCCGGCTATGCCGTGCTCGCCACCGCCGCCGAAGCCGATCCGATCGTCACCCCCACCACCGGCCTCATCATCGAGGATGTGACGATGCCCGGCGGCCTTCCCGGCCATGTCGCACGCCCGGCCAAGGCCGGCACCTATCCGGCGGTGATCGTCGTTTCGGAAATCTTCGGCGTCCACCAGTGGATCAAGGACGTCTGCCGCCGCTTCGCCCAGGCCGGTTATGTCGCGGTGGCACCGGGCTTCTTCCACCGCGCCGATCCCGAGAACAAGATCGTCACCCTCACCGAAATGTCGGCGGTGCGCGAGATCGTCAACACCGCCGGGCTCGACCAGCAGATGGGCGATGTGAAGACCACGGTCGACTGGCTTGCCGACCAGCTTTTCGCCGCCCGCGGCCGCACCGCCATCACCGGCTTCTGCTGGGGCGGCTCCGTCACCTGGATGGCGGCAGCGCAGGTGCCCGGCCTCAGGGCCGGCGGCGCCTGGTACGGGCGGCTTTCGGGCGGCACCGACACCTCGCGCCCCTATCCGCTCACCTCGGTGGACAAGCTCGGCGCGCCGGTGCTGGGTCTTTATGGCGCCAGGGACAAGGGCATTCCGGTGACCGATGTCGAAGCGATGAACGCCGCCCTCAAGGGCTCAACAAACCCGAACGCCAGGGCAAGCAGGATCGAGCTCTATGCCGATGCCGACCATGGCTTCCTCGCCGATTATCGCCCGAGCTTCAACGAGGCCGCCGCCAAGGACGCGTGGGGCAAGATGATGGCGCATTTCAAGCAGCATGTCTGATCTTCTCGAAGCAGCAGTTGCGCTGTCCGGCGATCTGACAACATTGCGCCGAGCCATCCATGCCGAGCCCGAAATCGGCCTTCACAACCCGCTCACCGCCGCGAAGATCCGCGATGCCCTCGCCGGCCTGCCGCCCGAATGGCGCTCCGGCCCCAGCACCACCGGGCTGGTCGCGCACCTTCGCGGCCCCCAGAACGGCCGCACCGTGCTGCTGCGCGGGGACACCGACGCCCTGCCGATGCCCGAGGACACCGGCCTCGCCTTCGCCTCCACCACCCCCAACACGATGCACGCCTGCGGCCACGACAGCCATGTGGCGATGCTGGTGGGCGCCGCCAAACTCCTCTGCGCCCGGCGCGAGCAGCTCGCCGGGTCGGTCATGTTCATGTTCCAGCCCGGCGAGGAAGGGCATCATGGTGCGCGCTTCATGCTCGAGGATGGCCTGCTCGATCCGCTCCCCGATGCCGCCTTCGCGCTCCACATCATGCCCAACGGCCGCCACGGCGTCTTCGCCGGCCGGCCGGGACCGCTGCTCGCCTCGTCGGACCGGCTTTTCATCACCGTCCATGGCCGCGGCGGCCATGCCTCGATGCCGCACGACGCGCTCGATCCGATGCCGATCGCCTGCGAGATCGTGCTCGCCATCCAGAGCCATGTCACCCGCGCCGTTCCGATCTTCGATCCGGCCATCGTCACCATCGGCAAGCTCGTCGCCGGCACCACCGACAATGTCATCCCGGCACAGGCGCTGATGGTCGGCACCGTCCGCACCCTCTCCCCCGAGCGCCGTTCCGCGATGCAGGCGGGCCTCACCCGCCTCGTCACCGGCATTGCCGCAGCACATGGTGCATCAGCCGACGTGCGCTTCGAGCCCGGCTTCCCGGTCGCCCTGTGCGACGCACGCGCCGTGGCACTCGGCCGCAGCGTCACGCAGGATCTGTTTGGCGCCGACCGCTGGGAAGATCTCGCCCATCCGATCATGGGCGCCGAAGATTTCGCCTATGTCCTCGAAAAGGTGCCAGGTGCCATGTTCTTCCTCGGTGCCGCCGCCGAAGGCTCGGACTGGCGGCAGTGCTGCGGCCTCCACAGCAACCGCATGACGCTCGACGAGGCGGTCATGCCCGCTGGCGCCGCACTCCATGCAGCGATTGCGGAACGCTTCCTTTCAGCGGGATTCACGAACGGCTGATCCCGAGACAACCAGCCTCCTGACCAGGTGGGGAACCAGCGTGGAAGACGCAGGTTGCCTTTTCACAGCCACAATTCAGGAGATTTCAACATGAACATCATCACCAAGCGTTCCAGCCCCGCTCGTCTGCTGCTGGCCATCCCCCTCGCCTTCGCCGCCGCTGCATGCGGCGAGCGTGCCGAACCGACCGGCACCACCGAGGCCGATGTGGCCATCCCCGCCGACACGGCGCCCGCCACCGGCGGCGTCGACGGCATGGGCGGCACCGGCACCATGGACGGCACCGGCACGATGGGCGGCACGGGCGCCATGGATGGCACCGGCACGATGGACGGCGGAACGATGCCGGGTGGAACCGTGCCACCTGCAAGCGTGGAGCCCAACACGACTGACCCGATGGGGACGTCGATGGAGCCCGGCGCTACTGGCACTGGCACCGGAAACACCAACACCGATAGTGGCAGCACGCGTTAAGCCACAGTAATCGTCATGCCAGGCAACGACTGCAAAGAATATCTTTGCCTGGCAAGCGACAGAATAAAGTGAGGAGCCAAACGCAGATTGGTTACTTGTACACACAGACCATGACGGTCGTGGGAGAACAGACATGAACATGAAAATGATTATTGGTGCCGCTTCCGCTGGACTGCTCGTCGGCTCGATTGCCGTTGCGCAGACTGGCCAGATGGGCACGACCCAGCCGGGTACTGCGCAGGGCATGAACCAGGGCACGGGTGCGAACCCGGGCATGGGTACCAATCAGGGCATGGGCGCCACCGGCCAGCCCGGCACGATGAGCCCCGGTACGACCAACCCCGGCACGATGACCCCCGGCACGACGACCCCCGGCACGACGACCCCCGGCACGATGAACAACGACATGAACCGCACCACGGGCACCGGAACCAACCAGATGGGCAGCGATCGCGCCGGCACCACCGGTTCGGCTTCGGGCATGGGCACCACCGGCACCGATACCTACGGTACGGCAACCCAGCGCGCCGGCGAGCGCGGCTGACCACTGTCGGCAAGCGGATCGAACCGACCGTGCGCCGGCATCGCCTGCACCCCGGATCGTGGCACGCCACGGTCCGGGTTTTGCTGTGCGGCATGGCGCTCGCGGCCTGCCAACCGACACCTGATCGTGGCCCGAAAGTGGCTGCACCCGCAGCCCTGTTCACGGCACCCGCATCGCTCGGCTCACGTCCGGCGGTGTTGCTCGCAGCCTTCGAAAACAGTGCGGCGCACAACCGGGATGCGGCCGACTATGCCACGCCCGACCTGATCGCTGCCATCGAGGCTGCTCGATCGGAAGACCCGCAGAGCCTGCGCGCCGCCGATGCACGGCTCACGCAAGCCTTTCTGTCCTGGGCGCATGATCTTGCCACGCCGCGCGGGGCGGTGCCTGTCGTCACCGATCCCGAAGCAGCGAACCCTCCCTTCGACGCCGATGCCGCCCTTCAGGCCGCCGCCGCAGCACCAGACCTTGCTGCACACCTGCAGGCGCTGCAGGCCCGTCATCCCCTCTATGAAGCGCTTGTCGCGCGGTTCGATGAAGCCATCGCCGCAGGTGAGGATCGCTCGCTTCTCGCCGCCAATCTCGAACGCGCCCGGGCGCTGCCGCCCGCGCCCGAACACAAGCATATCGTCGTCGATGCGGCGGGGGCGCGGCTCTGGATGTTCGAGGGCCGGCGTCAGGTCGGCACCATGAAGACCGTCATCGGCCGCCCGGACATGCCCACACCGCTGATGTCGGGGATGATCCGCCATGTCGTCTCCCGCCCCTATTGGAACCTGCCCGAAGACATCGTGCGCGACAGTGTAGCGCCGGCCGTGCTCCGCCGGGGCCTGGCCGAAGTGCGTGCGCGCGATCTCGAGATCATGAGCGACTGGTCCCCCGAGGCCACGCCGCTCGATGCCAGCGATGTCGACTGGCAAAGGGTTGCAAGCGGGGACCAGTCGCTTCGCGTCCGCCAGCGGCCGGGACCGCGCAACATGATGGGCCGCGTCAAGTTCATGCTGCCCAACGAGCTCGGCATCTATCTGCACGACACCCCCAAGCGCAGCGACTTCGCACTGGCGCGGCGCGCACGAAGCTCGGGCTGCGTACGCCTCGAAGACGCCGCCCGGCTTGCCACCTGGCTATTCGACGGCAACGATCCGCTCGCGACGCCGGGGACCGACAGGATCGTCCCGCTGCCCGCTCCGGTGCCGGTGCATATCAGCTATTTCACGCTGGCACCCACCGCGACAGGCCTGGCGCGCAACCCGGACATCTATCGCCGTGATGCCGCGATGATGCTGGCGGCCCGCTGAACCATCGGGTCTTGCGGGCTGGTGCGGGCGGTCGGGCTCGAACCGACACTCCTTGCGGAACGGGATTTTGAGTCCCGCGCGTCTACCAGTTTCACCACGCCCGCGCGCTGCATGCCCTAGCCCGAAGTCGCCCCGGCATGCAACCAGCCTTGCAACCGTGCTGGACAAGTCGTGTGACAGCCCGCACTGAACGCCCATGCGCCCGCCAAAAAAGCCATCGGACTCCGATCGTCCCGCCCCCCGGAGCGCCACACGCCCCGCTACACGAACCGGCAGCAGCCGGCCGCCGCGGCCGCCGCGCGATTCGGGCGACGGCGAAAGCCGGCCGAAGCGCGCCACCAAGGCACCCCCCGAGGGCGCCACCAACCGCGCCGCCCGCCGCTTCGCCGCCCGCGCCGATGGCCCTGCCGAAGCCCCCAAGCGCAGCGACCGCACCCGGCCCGGCCGCCCCGAACGCGCCGCCACCAGCGATCGCCCCCGCACCGAGCGCCCCCGCACCGAACGCCCCCGCACCGAGCGCCCCCAGCGCCCCGAAGGCCCTGCCCGCCCGGCCCGGCCCGAGCGCCCCCGTACCGAGCGCCCCCGCACCGAGCGTCCCGACCGCACCGATCGTCCCGTGCGACCCGCCCGCGCCGGCATGCCGGGCCGCCCCGGCTTTGCCCTCCACAACCGGCCCGAAGCCGCAGCCGCAGATGCCGCCGCCAACCCCGGCCGCCGCAACAACCCCGCCACACGGCCCGCCCGCCCTGCCCCCCGCAGGCCCGACACCCGCCCCGCAGATACCCCGCGCGACCGCGCACCCGCCCGCGCCGCCGCCCCCAGGCCACCCGAATCGGTCGAGCCGCAGCGCATCGCGCGGCTGCTTGCCCGCGCCGGCGTCGCGTCGCGGCGCGATATCGAGAAGATGATCACCGAGGGCCGGATCGCGCTCCACGGCGAAGTCATCACCACGCCTGCCACCATCGTGTCCGGCCTCATGGGCATCACCGTCAACGGCCTCACCATCGACAGCATCGAGCCCAGCCGCATCTTCCGCTTCCACAAGCCCGCCGGCGTGCTCACCACGGCGCGCGATCCCGGCGGCCGCCCTACCATCTTCGACGTGCTGCCTCCCGGGCTCCCACGCCTCGTCCCCGTCGGCCGGCTCGACATGAATACCGAAGGGCTGCTGCTGCTCACCACCGATGGCGGCCTCAAGCGCGCGCTCGAACTGCCGAGCTCGGGCGTGCCACGCGCCTACCGCGTCCGCGCCTATGGCGAAATCCACCAGCGCACGCTCGAAAGCCTCATCGATGGCCTCACCATCGAAGGCACGGTCTATGGCCCCATCGACGCCGGCATCGAGCGCCGGACGGGCCGCAATCTGTGGATTTCGATGATGCTCACCGAAGGCAAGAACCGCGAAATCCGCCGTGTGCTCGAATTTCTCGGCCTGCAGGTCTCGCGCCTCATCCGCATCAGCTATGGCCCGATCGAGCTCGGCGACCTCGGCCCCCGCGAGGTCGATGAAGTCCCCGCACAGCTCGTCGGCCAGCTGATGAACCAGCTCAAGCGCGGTCCGAACAGCTGATGCGCATCATCGCCGGCCAGTGGCGGGGCCGCGCGCTGGCAGCGCCGCCGGGCAAAGCCACCCGCCCCACCGCCGACCGCGTCCGCGAGGCGCTGTTCTCGATGCTCACCTCGCGCCTCGGCAGCTTCGAAGGCCTGCGCGTGCTCGATGGCTTTGCCGGCACCGGCGCGCTCGGCCTCGAAGCCTTGTCGCGGGGCGCTGCCCACTGCACCTTCATCGAAAGCGACGGTGCTGCGGCGCGCGTCCTTGCCGCAAATGTAGCCACCCTCGGCGCCGGGTCACAAGCCAGGGTCGTCTCGATGCGCGTCGAGCAGGTCGGGCGCGCCGACGCGCCGGCCGATCTGGTGCTGCTCGATCCGCCCTATGCGCTCGGCCTTGCCGTGCCCGCACTCGAGCGGCTCGCCAAGCAAGGCTGGCTGGGGCCGGCGACGCTGGTCAGTGTCGAGACAGGAAAGGCCGAGGCGCTGCAGGCCGAGGGTTTCGAGCGGCTTGTGGACCGGGTGCGTGGAAAGGCCCGGCTGCATTTGCTGCGGCCGGGCCCTTGAAGCTCTGAGAAAGGAAGAGGCGCGGGCAAAGCCCGCGCTGACGTGAGACCGGTTCGCTGAGCGAAGCTCAGCGCCCGGCTCGCCGCGCACGAGTCGGCAAATAACTTCGTTATTTGCTCGCCGTGCTGGCGGCAAACTGCCTCTCGAACAGCGGCGAAATCAGCGCCAGCGAGAACAGATGCGCATAGATCAGCCCGAGCATGCCCGATTGCACAAGCTTGCGCGCCTGGTCGCCGCGCAGGGCCTGCAGCTTCTCTTCGGACACCATGCGGAAGCCGCGATACACCGCCGGCTGGTCGAGCCCTTCGCGGTTGATGGTCACTTCACCGTCCATCAGCAGGTCGAACTTGGCCAGCTCGTCCATGAACGCGCGCGTGCGCATCACCGCCTGCTCGAACTGCTCGCAGAACTGCAGCACATTCTTGGTGAGCTCGCTCGGGTCGGTGCCGTCGAACAGCTTCTGCTCGGCATCGGCCGTCACCAGCCCGGCGCCATCGTCGAAGCACAGGCTCAGCTCTTCGCTCGTCGGCTGCAGCCGCGCGAGCATGAACGGGTGGCGGCGCACGAAGGCGGGCACATACTGGTTGGCTTCCCACATGTTGTCGGCGCCGACATAAAGGTTCTGGCCTTCCTGCAGGCCGACGAGCGCCAGCGGTGCTGGGTTTTCGCCCAGGCCGAACACGATCGGATAATGGCGCTGCACCACGGTGAACTCGTCGACAGTCACCGGGATCGCATGCGTGCCCTTGGTGAAGGCCATGTCATCGCGCGTCTTGAGGCCGAAACCCGCATGCTGCTGCGACGAGAGCGGGACCAGGTTCGAATAGAACAGGGGAAGCGTATTCTGCCCGGAAGAGCCCTGGGTTGGCGGTGTGCTTGCCATGAAATGACTTTCTCAAAGCGAATGGACGATCCGAGCCCCCATGGCCCCGATGAGTGGCGCATCCCTAGGAAACCCTGCCGCCAAGCGCAAGCCATGCTGACGAATGCCCTCCCTCGACAACCGATGGCCCGCCTGCAATGTTGCGAACAACAATTCGCACGCCGCCCGGAGGCCCATGGTCCGCATATTCAAGCTCTTGCCCGCCCTGCTGGCCCCCTTTCTGCTGGTCCCCCTGCTGGCCATATCCGCGCCCGCCGCGGCTGCCGACCCCGACATGCCCGCCATCCCCGATCTGCGCACCCAGGCCAGCGTGCGCGATGCCATCCTCTCCGCCCGGCTCGACACGGTGGTGCCGAAGCTCATGCGCAAGCACGGCGTCGACATGTGGATTCTGGTGGCGCGCGAATACAATGAAGACCCGGTGGTCAAGTCGATGCTGCCCGCCACCTGGATGTCGGCGCGCCGCCGAACCGTCCTCATTTTCCAGGATAGGGGCCCGGACGCCGGGGTCGATCGCCTCGCTGTCGCCCGCTATCAGGTCGGCGATTTCACCCCCGCATGGAACCCCGAAGAACAGAAGGACCAATGGGCACGGATCGGCGAAATCGTCCGTGAGCGCGATCCCAAAACGATCGCCATCAACATTTCCGACGAGTTCGCCCTCGCCGATGGCCTCAGCGTCTCGCAGCACCGCCAGCTGATTGCCGCCCTCGGCCCCGACTACGCCTCGCGCCTCGTCAGCCATGATGGCCTGGCACTCGGCTGGCTGGAAACCCGCATCCCCGCCGAAATGGCGCTCTACCGCACCATCATGCGTGCCGCCCATGCGCTCATCCCGATGGGGTTTTCGGAGAAGGTGATCACGCCGGGTGTCACCAGCACGCAGGATGTGGTCTGGTGGTATCGCGAGCGCCTCGCCGATCTTCGACTCGACCCCTGGTGTCAGCCGACCGTCTCGATCCAGCGCGCCGAGGTGCCCACCTTCAGCATCGCCGGCATGGCCGCCCCCAACCGCAGCAGCGGCCCGCAGATCATCGCGCACGGCGATCTGCTCCATGTCGATTTCTGCACCGGAACCCTGGGCCTCAAGACCGACACCCAGCAGATGGCCTATGTGCTGAAAGCGGGCGAGACCAAGGCCCCCGCCGGCCTCACCGCCGGCCTCCACGCTGCCAACCGCGTGCAGGATGCCGTGACAAGCAGCTTCGCCACCGGCATCACCGGCAACCAGCTGCTCGCCGCGGCGCGCGAAAAGGCGCTTGCCGCCGGGCTCGATCCGCTCATCTATACCCACCCCATCGGCATTCACGGGCATGGCGCCGGCCCCTGGATCGGCGCGTGGGAAGACCAGTCGGGCGTCCCCGGCCTCGGCGACTATCCGGTGGGCGCCGACACCGCCTGGTCGATCGAACTCGCGTCCTTCCACACCGTGCCCGAATGGAACAACCAGAAGGCGCGCTTCATGCTCGAAGTCGATGCCTTCTTCGATGGCAGCACGGTCAGGTACATCGACGGCCGCCAGACCGAGCTGCTCCTCATCCCGCGCAATCCGCAGCCCTGATGGTCAGGGCTCGGGAAGCACCTCGGGGTCGAATTCCGGCGGAGCGGACCATGTCACCCGGCTCGCCTTCAGGATCTTCACCGGCTCGGCGATCATCTGCCCCTTCATCGGCCCATCGCCCGCGGTGGGCGAGATCGGCGCAGACTGGATCGCCTTGACCACTGCCATCCCCTCGACCACCCGGCCGAACGCCGCAAAGCCCAGGGTGTCGCCGCCGGGAGGCGGTGCCGCATCGGGCTTGGCATCGAGCGAAGACAAGTCGCCGAGGATGATGAAGAAATCCCCGGTCGCCGAGCCCGGGGCCGCGCGCGCCATGCTGATCGCGCCATCGGTGTTGGAAAGCCCGGTCTGGCTCGTGGGCTCATGCGCCACCGGGGGGAGCGCCCGCTTCGCCTCGCCGCGCACGCCCCCCTGGACCAGCCCGAAGCTGCCCGGCTCGCCGATCTTCATCGCCCGGTAGAAGCCGGTGCCATCGAGCCGCTTCTGATCGACATAGCGGAGGAAATTCCGCACCGTCATTGGTGCCTTGCCGCCTTCCAGCCGCAGGATGATCGGCCCCAGCGCCGTCTCCAGCTTCACATGGGTGATGCCCGTTTCGGCCACCGGCTGCGCCGACGCCGCCGCTGCCCAGCCGAGCACGCCCATTGCCATCATCAACCGCATCCGCCGCTCTCCCGAAGCCGTGCGCCAGCCTGCCAAGCCGTGGCGCCGCCGTCCATCCCGATTCAGCACTGGACAGCGTGGCATGGTCGCCGCATGAACGAGGCGGGCAGCAGCGCCGGGGGGACCGTTCGCCTTGCAAGACTTGATGCCAGCCGCGCATGACTGACCTGCTGCACCCGCTGCGCCGCTTCCTCGGCAATGTCGGCCTCGGCCGGCTGCTCGTCACGCTGCTCGTCATCATCGCCGGCATCGGCATCGCGCGCTTCAGCTGGCAGCTTCCCGTTCTCGTCGATACCGAGCGCGGGCTTTACGACGTCCGCCAGTTCATTGCGGCCCCGGTGGTGGAGCAGGACCCGCGGATCTCGATCATCGTCTTCACCGAAGAGACGCTCGCCAGCACCGGCAAGCGCTCGCCACTCGATCGCAAGCTGCTGGCCGATGCGCTGCGCAGCATCGACACCATGGGTGCCCGCAGCATCGGCATCGACATTCTCATCGACCAGGGCCAGCCCGACGACGGATATCTGGTGGAAACCTTTCGCGCAATGCGCACCCCCACCCGCCTCGCCACCGTCGCCGAGAACGAAGCCGTCCCCACGCTGCCGCCCTGGCAGGACAAGTTCCTGCGCAGATTCCAGTCGCGCATCGCCACGCCACAGGTCGGCGGCGGCGATGTGCGCGTCGATGTCGATACCGACAATGTCATCCGTCGCTTTCCCGCGCAGCTGTCGGGTGCAAAGCCCCTACTCATGGACCTGATGGCCGCCGACGCCGGCTGGGGCGGCCGGCCGATGCGCGATTATGCCGGCGGCATCGCCTTCCGCCGCCAGAAGGATGACGAGCATCCCGTTTTCACGATGCTGCCCATCGAGCTGTTCGCCGATCCGGCGATGGCCGCAGCAATGGCGCCGCTGGTGAAGGACCGGCTCATCCTCATCGGCGCCGACCTGTCGATGGTCGATCGCTTCGAAACCCCGCTCACCCGCGTCTCGGGGCAGGACACGCCCGGCGTCGCCATCCACGGCCATCTCCTCGCCCAGCGGCTCGATGACCGCATTCTCACCCTGCTCCCCGACTGGGCCTATTGGATCGCCGCAGTCCTGGTGGTGGGCGCCGGCGCCCTCACTTCCATCTCGCCCTTCCGCGCCGCCATCACTGCCGGCATCGGTGCCGTGGAAATTGCCGGGCTCATCGGCCTGCCCTTCCTTCTGCAAAGCCTCGATATCGACACGATCGGGCTGCCGGCAGGCGGATGGGTGATCGGCTTCATCATCGCCTACGCCGCCACTGCGGCCTCCGCACGCTCGATCGGCGTCGAGCAGCGCGCCTTCGCGCAATCGGCCCTCGGCAAATACCTGCCCCCCGATATCGCGCAGATGATCATCCAGCAGCCGGAAAAGCTGGCGCTGCACGGCGAGAAGCGCCGCATCTATGCGCTGTTCACCGACATCGAGGGCTTCACCAAATTGTCGGACAGCCTGGCCGCCGAGGAGCTTTCGATCCTGCTCAATGCCTATCTCGACGATATCAGCCGCATCATCCTGGCGCACGGCGGCACCATCGACAAATTTGTCGGCGATGCCGTCATCGCCTTCTGGGGGGCACCCGTCGCAAGGCCGGACGATGCCGACCGCGCCCTCGCCGCGGCCCGCGCCATCCAGCAATATTCAGGCGAACAACTCGGGAGGAACACCGAGACCAAGGGGCCGCGCATCGGTCGCACCCGCATCGGCGTACATAGGGGCAACGCCGTCGTCGGCAATTTCGGCGGCACCGACCGTATCCAGTACACCGCCCTTGGGGATGCCATGAACACCGCTGCACGCCTCGAAGCCGCCAACAAGGCCACCGGCAGCTACACGATGGTCAGCCGCGAGGCGATCGCCAACATCCGTGAGCCGGTGTGCCGCAGCCTCGGCCGCATCACGCTGCGCGGCCGAGGCGATCCGATCGAAGTCTATGAGCCCGTTGCCGATGCGGAGAGCGCCGCCCAGCACAACGTCCTGTGGAAGCGCTTCGAGGCCGGCGATGCCGCCGCCCTCCAGGCCTTCCGCACCTTGGCCGCCGAACACCCCGATGATACCATTCTCGCAAAATTGGTCAGCCGTCTCGAAACGCTCGAACCAGGAGGTTCCTATGTCGTCTCTTAAGCCTGTTGTTGCTGCCGCCGTCGCTGCCGTGCTGCTGGCATCGGCCGCCGATGCCGCGCTTGTCGTCCGATCGGTCGGCAATGGCGCCGCGGCTTTCCCCGTCGGCCGCACCGTCATGCCCGGCACCGCCATCCAGCTCACCGCCGGAGACATGCTGACCGTGCTCGACGGCCAGGCCACCCGCACCTTTCGCGGCCCCGGCACCTTCGATCTCGGTCGCGCTGCCGCTGCCACCACCACGCTCGCGGCCGCCACCGCCGCCCTCGATGCCCGCACCGCAGAGCGCAAGCCGCGGCTCGGAACAGTGCGCGGCATCCGGGTGGTGAACAGTGCCAGCATCTGGGACGTCGATCTCGATGCCGCCGCCAGTACCCCGGCCCAGTGCGTTGTCGATCCGTCCAACGTGATCCTGCGCCGCGCGGACGCCAGCGGCGCCCGCACCCTCAGCATTGCCCCCGCCGGCAAGCCCGGCGCCGCCACGACGGTCAGCTTTGCCCAGGGGTCCGCCAGCGCGGTCTGGCCCAAGGCCATCCCCGCTAGCGGCAGCTACACCCTTGTCGATGGCGCCAACCGGCGCACCCTCACCTTCACCAAGGTCGCGGCCCCCACCGGCGATGCGACCACCGACGCGAGCGCGCTGATCAAGGCCGGCTGCACCCGGCAGCTCGAAAAGATGCTGGCAACGCTGGAAAAGCCGGCCGACTGAAGCCCTGCCTCAGTGCTTGGTGAGCGCCGCCTCGATATCGGCGATGCTGTGGCTGGTGAGGTCCTTGGCCAGTTCGGCGAGCAGCTTGGCCTCAAGCGCCTTGTGCCAATGCTTGCGAAGCTCGCCGAGCGTCTTGGGGGCGGCAATCACCACCAGCGCATCGAAGTCGTTCTCGAGCGCCTGCTTGTTCAACATCGCGGCCGCGGCCGCTGCAAAGCTGTCCTCCTCGAGGCGGCTTTCGTTGGGATTGGCGCTGCTGCTGTGATGGCGTGAACCGGCGCTCTTGTTGTCGCCGCTCGGCACCGGGGTCTCAAGCGCTGTCAGGCTGAGCGCGGAATCGGTTCCGGTGTTGCGATAAAGGTTGAGATGCTCGCCGTCGATGACGGCAACGATGGTTCCATGGGCAAGCTGCATATTTTATCCTGACGTGGACCAGAGGGTCCATGCACCCAACCGATTTTCGGCCGGTCGGTTCCGGGCATCATGCGGAGTCATCCGCCAGCCCGCTCAGCGCGCGGTTATCATCTCCCACCGGCCCGGCGCCAGCCCCTCCAGCGTCCAGTCACCGATCCGCCAGCGCACCAGCCGCAGCGTCGGATGGCCGATAGCTGCCGTCATCCGCCGCACCTGCCGATTGCGGCCCTCGGTGATGGTGATCTGCAACCAGCAATCGGGCACGGTCTTGCGAAACCGCACCGGTGGGTCGCGCGGCCACAGCGCCGGCGGGTCGATGGCCTCCACCAGCGCCGGCCGCGTCGGCCCGTCGTTCAGCACCACGCCGCGTCGCAGCTGCTCCAGCGCCGCTGCAGTCGCCGTGCCTTCGACCTGCACAAGATAGGTCTTGGGCAGCTTGAAGCGCGGATCGGCGATCCGGGCCTGCAGCCGACCATCATCGGTCAGCAGCAGCAGCCCCTCGCTGTCGCGGTCGAGCCGCCCGGCGGGATAAACGCCGGGCACCGCGACATGGTCGGACAGCGTCTGTCGCACCGCGCCCGAGCGCAGGTCGGTGAGCTTGTCGGTGAGCTTGTCGGTGAGCTTGTCGGTGAGCTTGTCGGTAAACTGCGAAAGCACCCCGAACGGCTTGTTGAATCGGATCAATGCCATCGCCAGCCCATAAGCCGGCAATCGCCCGACGAACAGCCCGCCGGATCAGCCTCACGCCCTCGGCGGCAGCGTCTGCTGGTGCTGGACGACCCGCCACTCGTCATGCGCCAGTCGGCGCATCGTCGTCGTGCAAAAGGCGGTATAATCGTCCGAATTCGCCCGCGCCGCCTTCACCTTGTAGGCAATGACGATCAGCCCTTCCTGCGGCCGCACAATCTGCTGCTCCGAAAACTCGACCGTTTCCCAGCGCGGCGTATGCGACACCGCTTCGATTGCCTGCTCGCCCTTCACCACGAACGGCGGCGCCGGCACCACCATCACGCATTCCTCGTCGATCAGCTCATGGTAATGCGCCGCATCGCCGGTCCACAGGCTCTCCTCGAACTCCCAGATCCGTCCATCTTCCATGTGTCGTTCCTCCAGATAAAAAGAGAAGGGGCGAGCCTGCGCCCGCCCCTTCATCAAGGCATGCCATCAGAAGCGCAGGATGCCCTGCACCGTGTAGCGGCGCCCCAGCGCGTCATAGGTCGAGGGGAAGGTGTTGCCGCTGTTGAACGCCGTGCTGCCCACCGATGCGCCGACGAGCGGCGGCCGCCGGTCGAACAGGTTGGTCACGGTGGCGATCAGCGTCAGGTTCTCGAGCACGTTCACCCGGCCGGTCAGGTCGAAGTTGTGATAGGCCCCGATCCGCCGGAAGCCAGGATCGACGACACAACCATCCGGATCGGCGCCCGTCGGATCGGCGCAACCGGCATCGACGGCAGCAACCACATCCTCGTCGAACTGCTGCTGCTCGAAGCGCACCGGATCGATGTAGCGCCACAGCAGCGACAGGTCGAACGAGTCGAGGCCGACCGTGGTCCGCACCGAAGACTGGAACTTCGGCTGGATCGAACCCGTGAACGAGCAATTGGGCGAATAGACGCCGATGCACTCGCGGTCTGCCGAGGACGGTGACGCCTGGAAGCGCGCATTGATCGTGTAGTTGGCATTGCCGACGATCGAGATCCGCGCATCCCCGAAGCTGGTGGAATAGCTCACCGTGCCATCGATGCCGCGGGTGAAGATGCGGCCGGAATTGGTGGTGGGGAGCGGCAAGCCAAGCGTGGTATCCGGCGGGCCATCGAGGCCGCCGGTCGCCGGATTGCGCCGGATGCCAAGGCATTCCGCGCTCGACGCACTGGCGGCGGACAGGTTGTTGAAGCACGCCCCGATCACATCGCCCGGCAGCGCCGAGGTGATCGCGTCATTCACCCGGATGTCGTAATAATCGACGGTGATCGCCAGCCCGCGCACGAATGTCGGCTGGAACACCACACCGGCAGTCCAGGTGTCGGCCTTTTCAGGGCGAAGGTTGGTGTTGCCGCTGAACACCGCATTGGCCTGTGCCGCGGTGGGGTTGAGGATGCCGCCAAGCGTCGAGCTGGGCGCACCCTGCGCCACGCAGACCGCCGCCAGCGTCGGGTTGGTCCCCGGTGCCGCACCCGAGCCTGCGCAGGGATCGATGCCGAGGTTGGTCAGCCCCACAACCGCGGGCGTGAACAGCTCGCCGATGTTGGGTGCCCGTACCGCGCGGCTGTAGTTGCCGCGCACCTTGAAGCCCCCTGCAATTGCCCAGCTGCCGCCGGCCTTCCAGGTGAAGGCATCGAAGCTCGGGTTGCCCGGCGCCTGCACGTCATATTGCGAGTAGCGGGCGCCGGCTTCCAGCGTGAGGTTCTCGAAGAACGGACGGTCCTGCACCAGCGGCGCGTTGATTTCGCCATAGACTTCCTTCACCGTGTAACCGCCGGTGATGTTGGGGTTGGCACCGCCGAAGCCGCCGAGCTCGCCGGGGGTCTGCGCCAGCAGGTCGGACGTCTGTTCCGCCCGGTACTTGCGATACTCACCGCCCAGCGCGAAGCCGATCGCGTCGCCCGCCGTGGGCAGCGCGAAGCCGAGATCGCCGGTCACCAGCGCCCGCACCTGCGCCAGGCTGGTGCGCACGGTCGAGCTGCTGCTCGCCGTCAGGAAGTTTGCCGCCTCGGGGCTGATCGACCCTTCCGGCCCGAAGAAGTTGGCCGGCACGCAGCCGCCCGCATCATTGAGGCAGGTGTTCGGGTTCGTCGCCAGCAGCGACTGGTTGGCGCGCGAGGTAAGCGCATAGCCGGCGATCGTCTGGATGTTCTCGCTCTCGCCATAGCTGCCGGACACATCCCAGTTCACCGTGTCGGTGATCTTGCCGCGCACGCCGCCATTGAAGTCGAACAGCGTCGTCCGGTAGTCGCTCTGCCGCGGCCCGAGCTCGGTGGTGCGCCGCGCAAGGCCCGCCGTCACCGTCCGATAGGCGGGGTCGGTCGGGCTGGTTGCCGTGGCCGCCGCAGCGCATTCGGCCGGGGTGAAGCGCGGCACATAGGTGCCCGACTCCCCGACATTGCTGGCGCAAAGCTGGCTGCGCACGCCCGCGGGAAGGAACGGGTTGGACAGCGGCACGGTGACGTCCGACCCGAAGACGCCCGAAGGTGCGATGATCGTCGAGACGGTGTTGCGCGAAAACAGCCCGCGGCCATAGACCTCGATCGCATCGTTGATCTCGTAGCGTGCCTGGCCGAACATGTTGTAGCGCTCGAACGGCGTGCGGAAGATGTTGAACGGGTTGAAGTTGAACGGCGAGAAGAGATTGCGCGCCGTGCCCGTCGCCGGGTCGATCTGCAGGTTGCCGTTGGGGACATCGGGGTTGGTCGACGGCAGGCCGGTGGCCGGATCGATCGGCCGCAGCCCGGTCAGCCGCGACGGGATGGCAGTGCCCGATCCGCCGGCACCGCCGGTGTAGCTGTCGATGCTGTCGAAGCTGAAGTCGCGGTCACCCTGGAACACGGCGTCGCTCTTCTGGTAGCCGAACGACAGCGTCGCGTTGCCGCGGCCATCCTCGAAATTGGCGCCGATCGTCAGGTCCCCGCGATACACCTGGCCGTCCCCGGCCTCGGTGATGCCATTGGAGACCTGCAGTTCCACGCCGCTGAAATCGCGGCGGGTGATGAAGTTGACCACGCCCGAAATCGCGTCGGCACCATAGGTCGTCACCGCACCGCCGGTGAGGTTGTCGACGCGCTGGATGAGCGTCAGCGGAATATTGTTGAGGTCGACCACGCCGGCGAGCCCGGAGGGCGTCAGCCGCGTCCCGTCGAGCAGCACCAGGTTGCGGTTCTCGCCGATTCCGCGAAGATCGACGAACGAAGCGCCGCCATTGCCGTTGTTCACCGCCGAGCCGATGCTCGGCACCACGCCCGGGATGTCGCGCAGCACTTCCTCGGCCACATTGGCGGCGCGCAGCTGGATCGTCTCGGCGGTTGTCACCGTCACCGGCTGCGACGAGACGAGGTTGGGGTTGCGGATCAGCGAACCGGTGACGACGATCGCCTCCTCCTCGACAACACCGCCGCTTGCGGCCGCCGTGGTCGGCTCGGCACCCGACGTTGCAGGCACATTTTCCTGTGGCGCCGATTGGGCAAGAGCGGGAACCGGCAGCAACGCCAGCGCCAGCGTGGCACTACTGCACCGCAGCGCGGATCCGAAGGAAGACGCGAACAAAGCCATGGGACAATCCTCTGGTAAGCAACAAGAACAAGCTGCAACCCGACCGGGCCCGGTGCAGCAGCCTTCCAAAGATCGGGCGACGCCGGAGTTCCGACAGGTCCCCACGACCCGTCGCAAAACGCAGCGAGTTTCGGCAACCGTGACTTTTTGAACACAGTCCGCGCGCGGGCGCAGCGCCCGAGCATGCGGATCGACCGGGCCGCAAGGCATGTTGCCCATCCCATCGAAAAGCTGCCCCAGAGGTTCGGCCAGCACGGCCTCTTCGAAGCAACAGCAAGCGACCGCCGGGCGCATCATGGAACACCGGAAATAGACTATCTCTGCAAGGCATTGGCTGGGGCGGGAGGATTCGAACCTCCGCGTGGCGGTACCAAAAACCGCTGCCTTACCGCTTGGCTACGCCCCAAGGCCGAAAGTTGCCCTAGGCCAGTGCTGCCGCTGCATCAAGCCCTACTCGGCCGGGTCGGGCGCTTCGGTCGAGGCATGGCCGGTGCCGCGCAGCACGGTCGCATAGACGCCGAGGCTGATCGCCAGCCAGAACCAGCCGGTTCCCGGCATTGCAAGCGCTGCGGCATTGGGAACGGCCACCATCGCCAGATAAACGGCCAGCCCGCGCGGCCAGCCGAGCGTGGCGTGCAGATGGTGGTGGAGATGGTCGCGGTCCCCCTCGAAAGGGGATCGGCCACGCGACATGCGCACCACCAGCAGCCGCACCGTGTCGAACACCGGCACCGCGAACAGCACCGCCACATCATCGGCACGCCAGTTCTCGAAGCCATGATTGTAGGTGAGGATCGCCAGCAGCCCGAGCAGTGCTGAAAGTGCATAGCTGCCGCCATCGCCCAGGAACAGGCGCTGTGTCATGTTGAACCACAGCAGCACCAGCAGCGCCGCAAGTGTTGCCGCCAGCAGCGGCCAATAGGGCGGTGGCAGATGCGCTGCCAGCACTGCGGACCAGATCAGCCCCAGCCCCAGCACCAGGCCGTCCTTGCCGTCCGCCATGTTCACGGCGTTCAACAGCCCGAGCAAGCACAGCAAGGTGAAGACCGTTCCCATCGATCCGAGCAGCAGCAGCCGCTCGGCACCGCCGAAGTGCAGGAATGCCAGCGCAAAATCCGGCGCGCTCGAGATGACAAGCACCAGCACCACCATCGCCGCCAGCAGGCGCAGCACCGGGGACAAATGGAAGCGATCGTCGCTCGCGCCGATCAGGAACATCATCGCCACCGCAAACGCCAGCCAGCCAAGATCATGCGCCACCACGTCCCCCGCCGGCATCATCACCCGGCTGGCAAACGCGGCAACCACCACCGCCAGCGTCAACGCCAGGCCGCCGACCAGCGGCGTCACCCGCGCATGGCGCTTGCGGCCGCCGTTCAGATCGGGCCAGTCCAGCAGGCCGAGGGCGGTGCCGAGCGGCTGCGCCATCAGCCCCACAAGCAACGCCAGGCCCCCGCCGATGACCGCCATGGCCAGGCAAAAGGGAATGAAGGCAGCGCCTTGCAAATAAACTCTCCGGCACTCTTCTACGAAGGTGCGATCGCAAACCCCCTAGCCCCGAACATGATTCGAGCGCAAGAGCAGCGTCGATGCCGCTCTCGTCCCTCCCCCGAACCGTCCTCGTCACCGGCGCCGCCGGGTTCATCGGCGCCCATGCCGCCGTCGCCCTGCTCGCGCGCGGCGACCGGGTGATCGGCATCGACAATCTCAACGCCTATTACGATCCCGCCCTCAAGCACGCCCGGCTGGCGCAGCTCATCGGCCCCCACCCGGCCTTCCGCTTCGTTCACGCCGATTTCGCCGATCCTGCGGCCCTCGCCGCCGCACTCGACGGGGAGGTTCCCACGCATATCCTCCACCTCGGCGCCCAGGCCGGCGTGCGCTACAGCCTCGAAGCGCCGATGAGCTATGCGCACAGCAACCTCACCGGCCAGCTTACCTTGCTCGAAGTCGCGCGCGCGCACGGCGTGGCGCACATGGTCTATGCCTCCTCGAGCTCGGTCTATGGCAATTCCAGCCCGCTGCCCTTCGATGCCGATCAGCCTGCGGACCGGCCGGTGTCGCTTTATGCCGCCACCAAGCGCAGCGCCGAGCTGCTGGCGGAAAGCTATGCGCACCTGTATCACATCCCCCTCACCGGCCTGCGCTTCTTCACCGTCTATGGCCCCTGGGGCCGCCCCGACATGGCGCTGTGGCGCTTCACCGAGCGGCTGCTGCGGGGCGAATCGCTGCCGCTCTACAACAGCGGCCGCATGCGCCGCGATTTCACCTTCATCGCCGATATCGTCGCCGGCACGCTGGCAGCGCTCGATCATCCGCCCGCCGATGACGGCACCCTCAAGCCCGGCGGGCTTGCCACCCCGCACGCGCTCTACAACCTCGGCAACGATACGCCGGAAGCGCTGGGCACGCTCATCGACATCCTCGCCGAAGCCACCGGAAAGACGCCGGTGCTCGACAATCTGCCCATGCAGCCCGGCGATGTCGAAGCCACCTGGGCTAATATCGCCCCGGCCCGGCAGAACCTCGGCTATGCCCCCACCACCAGCCTTGCAGACGGCATTCCCGCCTTCGTCCGCTGGTTCAAGGCGTATCACGCAGGCGCGTGAAATCCCCGGCGCCGGCGCCGCCGCGCCGCCGCCCCCACCAGCCCGAAACCCGCAATCAGCATCGCCCAGCTCGCCGGCTCGGGCACCATGGCACTGCCGGTCAGTCGCAGCGTGTAGGTGATCGGCGCATCGGCAAGAAACGATCCCACAGCACCGGCCTCGCTCACCGTATAGCCAGTCTCATAGGGAAACGGGTCGCCCGGGTTCTGGCTTACATAGGGTATGAACCGTTGCACGAAAAAGCTGGCCTTCCAGCTACCGCTCACGGGATCGAAAATCGCGTCGAGATAGCGCACATCCTCGGTGATCGTGTCGTTCCCGCCCTGTGGCTCGCCCGTCTCGGGATCGAAGAAGTCATAGAAGGTGATGTAATTGGCAAACAGGTTGCCATCCGAGAGCATGGCATTGCCCCCCGTCACCTTTAGCTCGACGTTGAGAGTCCCCGTCCGGTAAAACGGCAGTTCACGCGAAAAATTTGCCAGCCCGCCGAAGCCCGGCGCCGCCGTCCCGATGATCGTCAACGCCGATGCCGGCGCCGCTCCCGCCACCATCAATGCCAGTGCCGCCGCCCGCCAGTGCATCGTCATCACCCGACCCTCCCTGAACATGCTTAATCATATCCCAACAATGGCAACGCGCGAAGTCTCGATTGACGCCCCCGTCGCCGCCCGCCACGCTCAGCCATGGCCCGCTCGCTGAGACTTTCCGAATCCTGGTTCAACCGCGGCCTGTGGGTGCTGGCGCTGGTCTTCGCCGGCTTTCTCATCGGCCTCGGCGGCACCATCGTCGGCGATCTGCCCCAGGTCGAATCGCGAATCACCCAGGAAAGCTTTGTCGATCAGCGCGCCATCGCGCCGCTCCGCACACAGCGCGATGCCGCAGGCCAGGCCCTCGCACAAGCACAGGCCGCGCTCGATCAGGCCAGCCTCGCCGCAGATTCGAGCGCCAAGGTCTACGCCTCCGCACGCAACAATTTCGAAGCCTGGGTCGCCACCCGCACCGCCACCGAGCGCCCGGACCAGGACAACGAGCTGCTTGCCCGCACCGCCCAGCTCGACGAGCTGAAGGCGGACATGGACCGCACCCAGGCCGCCGTCGATCGCCAGCTCAAGGCCCGGCTCGATGCCCAGCAAGCCGCCGACCGCGCCGAAGCCGCCATGGCGCCGCTGCTCGCCGCCGCCGACGCGCGGTACGAAACCGCCCGCCGGGCCGCGGAGCTGCGCGTTTTCCTCTATCGCCTCGCGCTCACCCTGCCGCTGCTGGCCATCGCCGGCTGGCTGTTCCGCCACAAGCGAGGGAGCCAGTACTGGCCGTTTGTCTGGGGCTTCATCCTGTTCGCGCTGTTCGCCTTCTTCGTCGAGCTGGTGCCCTATCTGCCGAGCTATGGCGGCTATGTCCGCTATGCCGTCGGCATCCTGCTCACGCTGCTGGTTGGCCGCTGGGCGATCACCGCCGCCAGCGCGTATCTTGCCCGCCAGAAGCTCGCCGAAGCCCAGCCCGAAACCCAGCGCCGCCAGGAGCTCACCTACGACACCGCGCTCATCCGGTTGGCCAAATCCGCCTGCCCCGCCTGCGAACGCCCGGTCGAGGTCAAGAATACGGAGGTGGATTTCTGCCCGCACTGCGGCATCGGCCTGTTCGACCGCTGCACCAACTGCGGCACTCGCAAGAACGCCTTCGCCCCCTTCTGCCACGCCTGCGGCAGCAAGGCTTAACCCCCCAGCAGCGCCGCCACCGCGAGCAGCCGCCGCGCTTCCGCCACGTGCAGCACCTCGATCAGCTTGCCTTTATAGGTCGTCACCCCGCGCCCCGCCGCCAGTCCGTCCTCATAGGCGGCAATCAGCGCGGAAGCATCCGCCAGCTGCGCATCGCTCGGCGAAAACACCGCATTGCACGGCGCCACCTGGCTCGGGTGGATCAGTGTCTTGCCATCGAACCCGAACACCAGCCCCTGCCGTGCCTCGGCTTCGAAGCCCGCCGCATCATGAATGTCCGTGAACACCCCGTCGAACACCAGCCGCCCGGCCGCCCGCGCCGCCACCACCATCGCTCCCAGCGCATAGAGGAACGCCGTCCGCCCGGCATCGGGCACCGCGCGCAAGTCCTTCCCCAGGTCCGCCAGCCCGGCAATCAGCGCCATCACGCCCTCCACCCGCGCAATCGCCGCCGCTGCCAGCACGGCAGCCGGCGTCTCGATCATCGCCCACACCGGCAACCCGCCCGCCAGTTCGACCGCGCGCGCCGCCTCATCGGCACTGTCCACCTTGGGCACCACCACCCCGGCAAAGCCCGCTCCACGCGCCGCAGCGAAATCCGCTTCGTGCCAAGGGGTGGAAAGCCCGTTCACCCGCAGCAGCAGCTCGCGCGAGCCCCAGTCAGCCCCCGCCGCGGCACCCCCCGCCGCAGCACCCCCGGCCGCGGCCACCGCAGCATCGCGCGCCGCATCCTTGGCGTCGGGCTGCACCGCATCCTCCAGATCGAGGATCACGCAATCCGCCGGCAACCCCCGCGCCTTGGCCACCGCACTTTCCCGGTTGGCGGGCAGATACAGCACCGAACGGCGCGGACGCAGCGGATCGAACATCGGGGAACCTCCTGAAACAGCAAAGGCTCTACACCGGCTCAATCGTCCTGCCAGCCCCCAAGCTTCGTCCGCAGCTTGCCCAGCGCCGCCTTCTTGATCTGGCACACCCGCGCCGCCCCCACCCCCAGCACCTGGCCGATCTCCTCCAGATTGAGCTCCTCGACAAAATACAGCTGCAGCACCATCGCCTCGCGCTCGGGCAGCGTCTTCACCACCGCCGCAATCGCCCCGTGCATCCTCTCGCGCTCGAGCATGTCGTGCGCATCGGGCGTATCATCGGCAAACCAGCCGTTCTGGTCCGAATACACGTCATCGATGCTCTCGATATGCGTCGTCTGCATCGCCCCGAGTGCGGCGTGATAGGCGTCCAGCCCCATCTCCAGCCGCGCCGCCATCTCGCCATCGGTTGGCGCACGCCCCAACTCGAGCTCCAGCGCCGAACGCACCACCGCCCACTCGCGCCGCCGCCGCATGGCCGAGCGCACCACCGTCGCCCCCTTGCGCAGCTGGTCGATCATCGCCCCGCGCACCCGCACCGTCGCATAGGTGGCAAAGGCCGCCTGCCCCCGGTCCTCGAAGCTGCGCGCCGCCTCGATGAGCGCCACCATGCCGATCTGCACCAGATCCTCGACATCGATCGCGGTCGAAACCCGGCCATGCACATGCCAGGCGAGCTTGCGCACCAGCCCCAGATGGCACGCCACCAGCCGCTCCGGATCGGGCGGAACCCGCCCGGCAGGCGCATAAAGTGCCGGATCGATCCCCAAACGTGCATCCATCACCCGTCTCCCAAAGCATTCTGCCCACCGACAACGGCAACGACATCGACCGTCCGCTCATCGGGAATTTCGCCAAACGCCAGCACCACCGGCTGCGGCAGCCGCACCTTGAGCAGGCTCCACAAGGGCCGCCGAACCGCCGGCACCGTCACCACCGCGAAGCGCCGCCCCTCGGCCATCAGCGGCGCCGCCGCAGCGCTCACCGCCTCGCCCACGCGGCCGCCCAGCTCGGGGTCGAATGGCCAGGCTTGTCCCGGAGCAGCACGCACCGCTCCCAGCAGCAGATTTTCAAGCGCCGGGTCGAGCGCGATCGCCGCCAGCGGCTCCTTCAACCCGGCAACCGTCTGCACGATCGCCGCCCCCAGGGTGGTCCGCAGCGCCTCGGCCAGCTCGGCCGGCTCCTGCATCCGCGGCGCCAGCGCCACCAGCCCGGAAACCAGCGAGCGCAGGTCGCGCACCGGCACCGCCTCCTCCACCAGCCGCTGCACCACCTGCGTCACCACCGCGAGCGGCAGCAGCTTGGGCACCAGGGCGCCGGCAAGTGCGGGCGCACTCTCCGCCAGCGTGTCGAGCATCGCCTGCACCTCGTCCTGCCCGATCAGCCGGTGCGCGTGGAGTTGCAGCAGATGGTTCAGATGCGTGCCGATCACGCTCGCGGCATCCACCACCGTATAACCCGCCGCCGTTGCCAGGTCGGCCTCGCCGGGGTCGATCCAGCGTGCCGGAAGCCCGAACGCCGGGTCGCGCACCTCGCGCCCCGGAATCACCGCCTCCACCGGCCCCGCTTCGATCGCCAGCACATCGTCGGGAAACGCCTGGTCCTCCCCCACCACCACGCCCGAAATCAGGATGCGGTACTGGAACGGCGGCAGCCCCAGATCGTCGCGTACCCGGATCGGCGGCACCACCAGCCCCAGCCCCTTGCTCAGCTGGCGCCGGATCGCGGTGATCCGCCCCATCAGCACGCTCCCCTTGGCATCATCCACCAGCCCCACCAGCCCGAAGCCCAGCTCCAGCCCGGCAGGGGCGGTCTCGCTCACATCGCGCCATTCGATCGCCGCCATCGCCGGCTCGGGCGCATCCGCCACCACCGCCATCGCTCGGGGTGCGCGAAGCCGCCAGGCGGCAAAGCCCGCCCCCCCGGCCGCCGCCAGCAGCACCAGATGCGGCATCCCCGGCAGCAGCCCCATCAGCCCGAGCATCACCGCCACCGGCGTCCAGCTGCGGCCTTGCGCAAATTGCGCCACCACCTGCCCCGCAAGATCGAGGTCCGATCCCACCCGCGTCACCACAAGGGCGGTGGCGATCGACAGCAGGAGTGCGGGCACCTGCGCCACCAGCCCGTCGCCCACGGCAAGCAGCAGATAGATGCGCGCGGCTTCGGCCAGCGACAGGTCATGGCTCACCGCTCCCAGAATCAGCCCGCCGACGATGTTGATCGCAAGGATCAGCAGCCCCGCCACCGCGTCGCCCTTCACAAACTTGGAGGCACCATCCATGGCACCATGAAAATCCGCCTCGCGCCCCACCTGCGCCCGCCGCGCGCGCGCGTCTTCCGCGCTCAGCAGCCCGGCATTCATGTCGGCATCGATCGCCATCTGCTTGCCCGGCAGCGCATCGAGGGTGAACCGCGCCGCCACTTCCGAAACGCGCCCGGCGCCCTTGGTGATGACAACGAGATTGATGATCATCAGCACCGCAAACACGAACAGCCCGACGACATAATCGCCGCCCACCAGAAACCCGCCGAACGCCTCGATCACATGCCCCGCCGCCGCCGTCCCCTCATGGCCATGCACCAGCACCACCCGTGTCGACGCCACGTTGAGCGAAAGCCGCAACAGCGTCGCGAACAGCAGCACGGTCGGAAACACCGAAAAATCGAGCGGATGCCTGGTGTTGATCGCCACCATCAGCACGATGAGCGCGATGCCGATGTTGAGGATGAAGAACACATCGAGCAACGCCGCCGGTAGCGGCACCACCATCAGCAGCACCAGCGACAGGATCGCCACCGGCAGGATCGCGCCCAACGCGGCAGCCCCGGGGTCGGCCCCCGCCAGGCGGCCGCCACGCAAGCGGCCGAGAACGCTCGCCACGCTCATCCGCCAAGCTCGGCGAGCAGCAGATACGCCATGCGCGCCTGCGCCGGCAGCATGGCGGGAGGTGGTGCTGCAACCGGCAAGCCGTTGCCGCGCACCGGCAGATCATTGCCGCCGATCTTGCCGGCCATCACCGCCATCACTTCGGCCAGCGATCGCGGGCTGCCGTCCCTGGCAGCAAAGATTGCCCGGTTTGCCGCTGCCGCCTGCGGCACCACTGCCGCCGCCGGGGCTTGCGGGTCGGCCGCCAGCGCCGTCAGGAAGCGCGTGGCCCCCGAAGCTCCCAGAAAACTCGCCATATGCACTTCGGCTGCCGTCACCGCGCGCCCCAGCGACCGGCCAAGTGCGGCCGCATTGTCCCGCGCCAGTTCGCCCGCCATCAGGCTCGCCGCCTCGGGGCTGTCGCGCAGCGCCAAAATCGCCTCGCGCACGCCAGAGCCTGCAGCTCCCGCCTTCAACGCCTCGGCCGCCCAGCCCAAACCATGCTCGGCGCCATGCCGTCGCACCATTTCCATCCAGGTGCCGCTGGTGAACTGGAACAGCCCCCGCGCGCTCGATGACTTCGCCTGTGCCCGCGGGTCGAGCCCGGATTCACTCCGCGCCTGCGCCAGCAGAAAGCCGAAATCGGTGCCGGTGCGCGCCGCAGCGCTTCGCACCGCTGCAATCACCCCTTCCGCTGCTCGCGTCTCGATGCGCAAACCACAGTCTCCCCCGGGCCGGCAGCCCCATCGGCGCCGGTCCATCTTCTCTGTCTTTGCAATTGCCGTGCCAGCAGGAGCCGGCATCGAAGGCGGCTCTCAGCCTGCCGCCGCCCAGCGGCTCTCAGCCTGCTGCAGCCCAGCGGCCATTGCGCCCATAGGTCAGCGCCGCCGGCCGCCCGGCGCCGCTCGCCACAGCGACCAGCCTCCGCTCGACGCCGATCATCTTGGCGCGCGCCTTCAGCGCCGCTTCGGCATTGAGCCGCCGCGCCTCTTCAAGCGCCGGCCGGTCCATGGCACCTGCTTCCACATCGCGCGCCACAGCGTCGAGCGCTGCAGTCTTCGCCACCGTCGCCGCCTCGATCGAGGCTGCATCTTCGGCATCGAGCGCTGCCAGCTCGCTGCGGATCGCCATCACCAGCCGCGCGAAACTGTCAGTCCGTTCGGCGAGGCTCTCGGTCACAGCCCACCCTGGGCCATGATCGCCTCGGCAATCGCCTGCGGGTCATGCTTGTAGCGTCCGTCTGCAATCGCTTCGCGCAGGCTTGCCACCTTCGCGGCGTCCACCGGTGGGCTCGCCGCCATGTCGGCGCTCACCTTTGCCAGGCTCATCGCCTGCGCTTCGTCCCCAGCCGTCCGCTCGGGCCGCGCACCGGCGCGCTGGTCACCCGCCCGCGCTCCAGCCTCGGGCGGCGCCGCTGTAATCTGCTGCATGCGGCCAATGCCTTCGATCATGCTGCTGCTCCTTCCATATCGCATCTTCATGGCTCAATTAACGGCTGAACCAAAGCCATCGTGACAGTTAACGACCCGAAACCAGACCATTTAAACCATCTATTGCAGTCCGTCCGTCTTCGTCCACGCGCACCCGCAGCCGCCGGCCATTGCCGCCCAGCGGCCTCACCCAAAGCCGGCCATCGTGCTCATCGCCCTCGGCAATCGCCTCGAGCCGCACATCGAAACCGGCCCCCGCCAACGTCACCACGACCCGCTCGCCACGCCGGTAGCGGGGTGCACCATCGACACCGCGCGAAGCCGGCGCGTAAACCATTCCCGGCGCAGCCGGCGAATAAACAGTGCCCGGCGCAGCCGGCGCATACACCATGCCGGGCGCAGCCGACTCGCCCTGCGGTGGCAGGAACACCCGCCACGCCGGGGCCGCACAGCGCGCCTCGACCAGCGGCCCCGCCCAGGCAAAGCCAGGAGCAGCACAGGCCGGCAGCTGCAGCCGGTCATCGACCAGCAGCGCCCGCCCGGCAAAGCGCTCGGCTGCCGCCAGCAGATCGGCATTCGCCATCGTCGGAGCCGCAGCCGCCATCATCAATCCCACAAGCACGTACATTGTCACCTCGTCTGAAGTTGCCCTGCCCCAGCAAGTTCCGCGCCAGCCGCTGCCAATGCGACGAACCGAACAAGGAGAGCGCCACACCCGGCAATGCCTTGCCGCATCCCGGCAAAGTCTTGCCGCGCCGCCCCTCGCCCACCGAGCGACGCACAACTGGCACGGCGTTTGCACAGCCCCGGCCATGGCAATCCCCGATCTCATCGACCGCCAGTTCGGCATCCATGGCCAGGCCATGCAGCTTCGCTCGCAGCGGATGGCGCTCATCGCGTCCAACATCGCCAACGCCGCCACCCCCGGCTACAAGGCGCGCGACGTTGATTTCGCCGCCGCCCTCAAAGCAAGCAGCAATCGGGCCAGCGGCAGTCCGTCGACCAGCTTCGCCACCGCGCTCCGCTACCGCGTCCCCGTGCAGGCCAGCCTCGATGGCAACACCGTCGAGCTCGCCACCGAGCAGACCGCCTTTGCCGAAAACGCCCTCCACTACCGCGCGTCCTTGAGCTTCCTCACCAGCCGCATCCAGACCCTCACCACAGCGCTGAAAGGCGAATGATGGCCGAGCTCTCCACCTTCGACATCGCCGGCCGCGCCATGAGCGCCCAGCTCGTGCGCCTCAACACCATCGCCTCCAACCTCGCCAACGCCGGCAGCCTCTCGGGGAGCGCCGAAACCGCCTATCGCGCCCTCAAGCCCGTTTTCGCCACCGCCTATGGCCGCTCGACCGCCACCGTCGATGTCGCCGGCATCGTCCAGACCGGCACGCCTGAATCACGCCATGAGCCCGATCATCCCCTCGCCGACGCGCAGGGCAATGTCTGGACCGCCGCCGTCGATCCCAACCAGGAGCTCGTCGAGATGGTCGAGACCGCACGCCAATATGCCAACACCGTCGAGGTCCTCGCCACCGCGCGCGGCCTCGCCCTCGACACGCTGCGGCTCGGCCGCTGAGGAGCCATCATGTCCGTCATCCCGTCAGGCATCCGCCCCGTCCAGACCGGCCCCGAAATCGTGCCCCGCGGGCCGAAAACCCTCGGCCAGGCCGATTTCCTCGCCCTGATGACCGCGCAGCTCAAGAACCAGGATCCGACAAAGCCCGTCGATAACACCGAATATGTCGCGCAGATGGCGCAATTCTCGATGGTCGCGGGTGTGAGCGAAAGCAACACCACGCTCAGCCGCATCGCCGCCAGCCTCGACACGCTGCTCGCCCGCACCCCCATTCCTCAGGAGTAACCCCCATGGCCTTCTACACCGCCCTTACCGGCCTCACCGCCGCGCAGACCGAGCTTTCCACCCTCGCAAACAACATCGCCAACGTCGGCACCCATGGCTTCAAGCGGTCGCGCGTCAGCTTCGGGGACATCATCTCCTCCACGCCGCTGCAAAACCCCAACCGCGTCGTCGGCTCGGGCACCGCGGTCCGCGCCGTCGCCCAGCAGTTCACCCAGGGCGCCATCGAAAGTTCGGACAGCGCGCTCGATCTCGCGGTCTCGGGCCAGGGCTTCTTCACCGTCAAGGGCGGGGCCGGCGGCACCGAGATCAGCTACACCCGCTCGGGCAATTTCTCCGTCACCGCCGATCGTTTCGTCGTCGATTCCGCCGGCCGCCGCCTCCAGGTCTTCCCCACCACCACCGATGGCGCGCTGCTTTCCACCGAGCTCGCCAGCACCATCCCCGCCCGGCTGCCTCTCCTCTCGGGCGTCCCCGAGGCCACCTCCAACATCCGCATTTCGGTCAACCTGCCCGCCAGCGCGCCGATCATCGCCGACAGCCCGATCTATACCCCCGCCAACCCCTATGCCTTCGATCCCGCCAACCCCGCCACCTTCAACGCCAGCACCTCGGCGACCGTCTACGACAGCGCCGGCCACCCGCTCGATGCGAGCATCTACTATATCAAGACCTCCTCCCTCACCCCCGCCGATCCCGCCCACCGCTGGGAGGCGCGCGTCATCGTCGCCGGCAACGAACTCACCGTCGGCGGCGCACCCGCCATCCCGCTCGAATTCGACGCCACCGGCGCCCTCACCAGCCCCATCACCCCCTTCACCTTCGATGCGCTCACCCTGCCCGGCGGGCTGCAACCGCTGTCGATCACCATCGATCACGGCATCGCCACCACCCAGGCCACCGGCGCCTTCGCGCGCAACAGCCTCGAGCAGGACGGCGTCCCCGCCGGCACCCTCGAAAGCGTCGCCGTCGATCGCCAGGGCGCGCTGCGTGTCAGCTTCACCAACGGCGACATCCAGTTCATCGGCCGCGTCGCACTCGTCAATTTCAACAACCCGCAGGGCCTCAAAGCAATCGGCGACGCCAGCTATGTCGGCACGCCCCAATCCGGCCTGCCCACCCCCGGAGAAGCCGGCCGCGGCGGCTTCGGCAGCATCCTCTCGGGCAGCCTCGAACGCTCCAATGTCGATCTCACCACCGAGCTCGTCAGCCTCATCGCCGCCCAGCGCAACTTCCAGGCCAGCGCCAAGGCGATCGAGACCGACACCACCCTTCTCCAGACCATCATCAACCAGCGCTCATAATCATGGACCGCCTCATCTACACCGCCCTCTCGGGGCTCACCGCCCGCCAGCGCGGCCAGGCGGTCACCGCGAACAACCTCGCCAACGCCGAAACAACCGGCTTCAAGCGCGAGATCATCGCCGCCGAAGGCCGCTGGCTGCGCGGCGATCTCGCCCTCGGCGCCGGGTCGATCGCCCGCGCCCAGGCCGGCGCCCCCAGCCTCGCCACCTCCGCCAGCCATGGCAAGCTGCTCCCTACCGGCCGCCCGCTCGATATCGCCGCCGCCGGCGAAGCATGGTTCGCGATTCTTGGCCCGGTGGTCGGCGGCACCGCCACCGAAGCCTATACCCGCCGCGGCGATCTCCACATCAGCCCCACGGGCCGCCTCGAAAACGGCGAAGGCCGCCCCATGCTCGATATCGGCGGCCAGCCCATCCAGGTCCCCCCGAACGGCACCCTCGAAATCGCCGCCGACGGCACCCTCTCGATGCTCACCGACGGCATCACCGCCCCCCTCACCCGCCTCAAGCTTGTCGCCGGCGGCAGCAAGGAGACCGGCTTCGACAAGGGCCCCGACGGCCAGTTCACCAGCCGCGACCCGCTCCCCGCCGACCCCGCCGCCCGCCTCGTCACTGGCACCCTCGAAACCGCCAACGTCCAGACCTCGGCCGCCCTCGTCGAACTCGTCGAACAAAGCCGCGCCTTCGACGCCAGCGCCCGCCTGCTCCGCACCGCGCGCGAAATCGACGAGGCGGGGTCCCGCCTTATCCGCATGGAGTCGTGATGATGAAGAAGATGCCTCCGGCGGCTGGGGCCTCAGGCCCCAGACCCCTTGCGTTGGGCAAGTCCCAAACCACCGCAGTCTTGGCCCGAACCCACATCATGGGTCTGGGGCCCGAGGCCCCAGCCGCCGGAGGCACGCTCGCATGACATCTGCCCTCCAGATCGCCCGATCCGGCCTCGACGCGCTCGACCAGCGGATGAAGGCCATTTCCAACAACCTCGCCAATGTCGGCACCACCGGCTTCAAGCGCGACCGGGCCGCGTTCGTGACGATGCTGTATGACGATCCGCGCGCGGCGGGGGCGCCGGCGGGTGGGGACAATCAATATGCCACCGGGCTCGGCACCGGCACCGGCGTTCGCGTCGCGGGCATCGAGCGCATCCATTCGCAGGGCCAGCTTGTGAACACCGAGGGCGCGCTCGATCTCGCGATCGAGGGCAGCGGCTTTTTCACCGTGGCCATGCTCGATGGCACCCAGGCCTATACCCGCGACGGCTCGTTCAAGCTCAATGTCGAGGGCGAGCTTGTCACCAACGCCGGGCTGCGGCTGCAACCCGCGATTGCGATACCCGAGGGCGCGCAGAGCATCACCATCGCCCCCGATGGCACGGTGTCGGTCACCATCGCGGGTCAGGCGGCGCCGGTCGAGGCCGGGCAGATCCAGCTGGCGCGTTTCGTCAACCCCGCCGGCCTCACCCCGCGCGGAGAGAACCTCTACACCGAGACGGCGGCTTCGGGCGCGCCGCAGCTGGCGGCCCCCGGCCAGGAAGGCTCGGGATCGCTCCGGCAGGGTGCGCTCGAAGGCTCGAACGTCAGCACCGTGCAGGAACTGGTCGAGATGATCGAAACCCAGCGCGCCTATGAGATCAACGCCAAGGTCATCAACGCCGCCGACGAAATGGCCCGCTATGTCACCCAAAACAGTTAAACTTCGCACAGTTAGCCTGCTGGCGCTCGTGGCGCTGCTCCCGGCGTGTTCGGACGAGGGCTTCGGCCGCGCGCGCGGAATCGCCGCCACCCTGCCGCTCCCCGCCCCGCCGCTCACCCCCGATCCCCCGGCCCTCACCGCGCCCGGCGGCTTTACCGGCAGCCTCTATCACCCCAGCCGCTATGTCGGCCTCGCGTCGGACCGGCGCGCCGGCCGCGTCGGCGATCTCGTCACCATCCGCCTCATCGAGCGCACCCAGGCGCGCAAATCCTCGTCCGCCGACAGCGCGCGCAGTTCGGACAATGCGCTCAACCTCCCCGCCATCCCGCCGCTCACCCTCATCCCCGAGGCCGCCACTCGCGGCGGCTCGACGCAGAACTTCACCGGCAGCGGCTCGGCGGCGCAGGACAACCAGCTCATCGGCGAGCTCACCGTCACCGTCGCCGAAGTCCTCCCCGGCGGCGTGCTCCGCGTCGCGGGTGAAAAGCGCCTCACCCTCAACCGAGGCGAGGAGCAGATCCAGCTCACCGGCCTCATCCGCATTGCCGATCTGGGCTTCGACAACAGCATCCCCAGCACCCGCGTGGCGGACGCGCGCATCCGCTACGCCGGCACCGGCCAGATCGCCGACCAGGGCAAGCAGGGCTGGCTGGCACGCTTCTTCGCCAAGGTAAGCCCGCTCTGATGCGCCACCCCAGCCTTCGCCATCCCAAGCCGCTGCTCATGGCGCTGCGCCGCCTGCGTTGGCGGCTGGCGCCCTTCGCCGGCCCGCTGGCGCTGCTCATCGCCACCCTCGCCTTGCTCAACCTCGCCGCCCCCGCGCGCGCCGAGCGGCTGAAGGACATCGCCCGCTGGCAGGGCGTCCGCGCCAACGCGCTCACCGGCTATGGCATCGTCGTCGGCCTGTCGGGCACCGGCGATCAGAACCTCCCCTTCACCGTGCAATCCCTGCTCTCCGCCACCGCGCGCCTCGGCGTGCTGCTGCCGCCGGGAATCAACCCGCAGCTCAAGAACGCCGCCGCGGTCATCATCACCGCCGAGCTTCCCGCCTTCGCCAGCCCCGGCCAGCGCCTCGATGTCACCGTCTCCGCGCTCGGCCAGGCACGAAGCCTGCGCGGCGGCACGCTGCTCATGGCGCCGCTGCAGGGGGCGGACGGCGAGGTCTATGCCCTCGCCCAGGGCAATCTCGCCGTCGGCGGCTTCGGTGCGGAGGGCCGGGACGGCTCGAAGATCGTCGTCGGCACCCCCAGCTCGGGCCGCATCCCCGGCGGTGCCGCGGTCGAGCGCGCCGTCCCCTCCCCCTTCGCCTCGGCCGAGACCATGGCGCTGCAGCTCGTCGAGGCCGATTTCAGCACCGCAAGGCTCGTCGCCGAACGCATCAACAGCGCGGTTGGGGCAGGCACCGCCAGCACCGAGGATGCCGTCACCGTCCGCATCGCCGCCCCCGCCAGCATCGCCGCGCGGGTGGCGCTGGCTGCGCAGATCGAGATGCTCGACATCGCCCCCGCGGCCCCGCCGGCGCGCGTCATCGTCAACGCCCGCACCGGCACCGTCGTCATCGGCGGCGAAGTGCGCATCCTCCCCGCCGCCGTCGCCCATGGCAGCCTCACCGTCCGTATCACCGAAAACCAGCAGGCGAGCCAGCCGAACGCCCTGGGGCGCGGCCAGACCGCCATCACCCAGCAATCGAGCGTCGAAGCCTCCGAAGCCCCGTCGCGCATGGCGCTGTTCGCCCCCGGCGTGGCACTCTCCGCCATCGTCGATGCCGTCAATGCACTTGGAGCAGCGCCGGGCGATCTCGTCGCCATCCTCGAAGCGCTCAAGGCCGCCGGAGCACTCCGCGCCGAGCTGGTGGTCATCTGATGGAAATCTCGCGCACCCCCCGCAGCTTCCCGCTGCAAGCTGCCGCCACCAAACCCTCGGCGGTCAAAGCCGGCGAAAAGTTCGAAGCCATGCTCATCGCAAAACTCCTCGCGACCACCCGCACCCCCGGACCCGGCCTCGCCGGGGACACCCCGCTGGCCGCCGGCGCCGCCCAGCGCCACGAGCAGATCGACCGCCTCCGCGCCGAAACCCTCGCCGCCGCCGCTCCGCTCGGGGTGGCCAAGCTGATCGAGAACAGCAAATGAGCGATCTCCTCACCATCGGCGCCGCCGGCGTGCGCGCCTATCAGGCCGCCCTTGCCGTCACCGGGGACAATGTGGCGAATGCCGATACCCCCGGCTTCAGCCGCCGCACCGTCGCCCTCGAAACCGCCCCCGGCGGCACCGCCAGCATAACCCAGCGCATCCCCGTCAGCGGCGTCGGCGTGCGCACCGGCGCCATGGCGCGCGCCGGCGATCCGCTGAAGACCAACGCCGCGCGCGTCGCCGCCGGCGATCACGCGCGCATGTCGGCCCGCGCCGATTGGCTGGCCCGCGCCGAAACCGCGCTCACCGGTGCCGGCGTCGAAGCCCGCCTCGCCGGCGTCCACGCCGCCGCCGCCGATCTCGCCGCCGGCCCCACCTCCATCGCCGCGCGCGCGCTCTTCCTCGATTCGGTCGGCCAGGCCGCCAGTGCCTTCCGCACCCTCGGCGACACTCTCGCCGCCCTCGCCACCGACATCGAAACCGCCACCGCCAACACCGCCACCCAGATCAACGCCATCACGTCCAGCCTCGAAGCCACCAACGCCGAGCTCCGCCGCACGCCCCCCGGTGGTGCGGCCAGCCTCGGCCTGCTCGATGCCCGCGACACCCTGCTCGCCGATCTCGCCAGCCGCGTCCGAATCAGCGTGAGCGAAGAGCCCACGGGCGCCGTCACCATCCGCCTCGGGTCCGGAGCCGCCGCCCCCCTGCTCCTCCCCGCCTTCGGGACGGCAGTCCGCGTCGCCGCGCAGGACGGCCCGAGCGGCGCCGAGCTGGTGCTCGATCCCACCCACCGCGCCGAAGCCGTCCGCCTGCCGCTCTCGGGCAGCCTCGCCGGCCTGCTCGAAGCCAGCCGCTCGGTCGCAGCACTGCGCGCCGACATCGACAGTCTCGCCACCCGCTTCGCCGACGATCTCAACAACTGGCACACCCAGGGCACCGATCTCGCCGGCAACCCCGGCCTGCCCTTGCTCGCCACGGACAGCCTCGACCTCACCCCCGGCCGCGCCAACGCCGGGACCGCTGCCATCGATTTCACCCTCGCCGAAGGTGCCGCCCCCGTCAGCTACACCCTCATCGCCGACGCCGGCACCTTCACCCTCAGCCGCACCGACGGCTCCGCCACCATCACTGGAGCTGGCGCCCTCACCCTCGACGGCCTCACCGTCCGCCCCGGAGAGGGCGCGCGCAGCGGAGACGTCTGGACCCTCACCCCCCTCACCGGCGCCCGCGCGCTCGCCCCCCGCACCCTCGCCCCCGAGCAGGTCGCCGTCGCCAGCCGCTTCCAGTCCGATGCCAGCCCCCTCAACACCGGCCAGGGCCGCCTCGCCATGACCCTCGATCCCGCCGCCGCCGCCTTCGCCGCCCCGCTGCCGCTCGATGCCACCATCACCGCCGCCGGCACGCTCGACCTGACCGACGCCACCGGCACCATCATCGCCACCCTCGCCTTCACCCCCGGCACGCCGATCGAAGGCAATGGCTTCAGCTTCACCCTGTCCGGCACCCCCGCCGTGGGAGATCGCTTCCGCCTCCTCGCCACCGGCCCCGGCAGCGCCGACAATGGCAACATCCGCGCGCTGGAAGCCGTCCGCAGCCGCCTCGGCCCCGGCGGCACCCTCGAAGCGGCCTTCGATGCCGGCACCGCCGGCCTCGGCACCCGCCTCGCCGATACGAAACGCCTCGCCGCCGCCGCCCTTGCCGTCCGCGACGACACCGCCCGCGCCGCCGACGCCGTCTCCGGCGTCGATCTCGACCGCGAGGCCGCCGAGCTCACCCGCCTGCAAATGGCGTATCGCGCCAACGCCCAGGTCATCGCCGCGGCGCGCGACCTGTTCGACGCCATCCTCGGCGCCGCCCGATGAGCCTGCCCCCCAATGCCATCGGCACCCGCGCCGCGCACGACGCAAGTGTCGGCCGCATGACCAGCCTCTCGGCACGCATCGAAGCCGTGCAGACGCAGATCAGCACCTCGAAGCGCATCGCCGGCCCCTCGGACGACCCGATCGCCTTCGCCCGCGCCGCGACGCTGCGCCGAACCCAGGCCGCCGACGCCGCCACGACCCGCGCCATCGACACCGCCGCCCGCCGCCTGCGCAGCGCCGATATCACGCTGGGCTCGGTCGGCGAGCTCGTGCTGCGCGCCCGCGATCTCGGCCTGTCGGGCAGCAGTGCCACCATGAGCCCTGAAAATCGCGCCGTCCTGGCGCTCGAAGTCCGCGAGCTCGCCGCCAGCTTCGCCGGCCTCGCCGAAGCCCGCGATGCCGATGGCGTGCCACTGTTCGCCGGTGCAGCCGCCCGCGGCCCCGCCTATGCGCCCGATGCCACCGGCGTCGTCCGCTGGCAGGGCCAGGGCACCGCCCCACCCCTCATCGCCGGCAGCGCGCTCGTCGAGACCGGCGTCACAGGCCCGCAAGCCTTTGGCCTGACCTCGGACCCCACTCCCGAGCGCGCGCAAGGCACCTCCGATCTCTTCGCGACCTTCACCGGCCTCGCCGCAGCCCTTGACGAACCCGACCCGACCCTCCGCGCCGCCGCCCTCACCCGGCGCCTCACCGAGATGGAAGCCCATACCACCCGCCTCGCCGACGCCCAGGCCAGCCTCGGCGTCCGCGGCGCCCGCCTCGAAGCCGAGCAGACCCGCCTGCAAAGCCAGTCGCTCGCCACCGCGTCCGATCTCAGCCGCCTCGAAGACACCGACATGGCCAGCGCCATCGCCGAGCTGCAACGCCTCCTCACCGTCCTCGAAGCCGCCCAGGCCAGCTTCGCCCGCACCGCGTCGCAGAGTTTGTGGGACCAGCTTCGCTAACCTGCGTTAACCCCGTCATCGTTAACGCCCACCCCGCCGCCGCCGTAACTCCCTTCGCACGCGCCACAGGGAGCCGATTGAAACTGCATGATTTCGGTGATCGGTCTTGTCGTGCTGCTGGTGATGGTGTTCGGCGGCTTCGCGCTCGCCGGCGGCAACCTGCTGGTCATCATGGCCGCCCTGCCGCTGGAAATGCTCATCATCGGCGGTGCCGCCGCCGGCGCCACCCTCGTCGCCACCGATATCGCCGGCATCAAGCAAATGGGTGCCGGCCTCGGCCTCGTCGTCAAGGGTCCCAAATACAAGAAGGCCGATTACAGCGCCGCCATCTTCCTCACCGCCCGCCTGATGAAGATGTTCCGCACCGAAGGTGCTGTCGCCGTCGAGCCGCATATCGAGGACCCCAAATCCTCCAGCCTCTTCGCCGAATACCCGCAGTTCCTGAAAGATCCCTTCTTCCTCCACCTGCTCTGCGATTCGATGCGGCTCCTTGTGGTCAGCACCGGCACGCTGAGCCCCCAGGCCGTCGACGACGTCATCGAAACTGCCCTCGACACCCACCACGCCGCCGCCCTCAAGCCGTGCGATCGCCTCACCACCATGTCCGATGCGCTGCCTGCGCTGGGCATCGTCGCCGCGGTGCTCGGCGTCATCAAGACGATGGCGAGCATCGACAAGCCCCCCGCAATCCTCGGCGGCATGATCGGCTCCGCACTCGTCGGTACCTTCCTCGGCGTGCTGCTCTCCTATGGCATCGTCGGCCCGCTCTCGGCGCGGCTGCGCTCGATCATCGATGCCGATGCCGAAATCTACCTCGTCATCCGCCGCGTCATCGTGGCCTCGCTCAAGGGCCAGCCGCAGCCGCTCGTCATCGAAGCCGCGCGCACCGCCATCGATCCCGCCAACCAGCCGAGCTTCGCTGAAGTCTTCGATGGCCTGCGCGCCGCCAAATGAAACCCGAACTCCACATCGAGCCCGAGGTCGTCTACCGCAAGCGCAAGGGCCATGCCCATGCCCATCACGGCGGCGCCTGGAAGATCGCCTATGCCGATTTCGTCACCGCGATGATGGCCTTCTTCATGCTGCTCTGGATCCTCGGCGCCACCAACGAGGACCAGCGCAAGGGCATCGCCGATTATTTCGCCCCCACCATCATCCAGATGCAGAACAGCGGCGGCTCCAACGGCATCATGGGCGGCCGCGCGCTGCAAACGCAGGACGGCAACGCCCCCGCAGCCATTCCCAACGGCGCCAGGCCGGTCGCCACCCCCGGCGGCGGCGGTGGCCCGATGACCGCCGAGGTCACCAGCCCCGACAAGGCCGCAAACCCCGGCCGCCGTCGCACCGCCGACGAAACCCGCTTCCGCATGGTCCAGCGCATCATCGACGCCCGCCTCGCCGGGGATCCCACCTTGAAGGGCCTGCGCGGCCAGGTGCGGCTCGTCCGCGTCCACGACGGCCTGCGCATCGACATCATCGAGCGCGCCGATTTCAGCATGTTCGGCAGCGGCACCGCCGCCTTCACGCCGCAAGCCCTCGCCCTCATCCGCCAGATCGCCGCCGCCGTCGCCGAAACCCCCAACCGCCTCACCGTGCGCGGCCACACCGACAGCGTCCCCTACGCCGCCGGTCCCGCCAACAACTGGACGCTGAGCACCATCCGCGCCGACACCACCCGCCGCATCCTCACCGCCAGCGGCATCGACGAAGCCCGCTTCCGCCGCATCGAGGGCGTAGCGGACACCGATCCCTACAACCCCAAGGACCGCCGCGACCCCCGCAACCGCCGCATCTCGATCACGCTGTTGAACCAATAGTCCCCTCTCCCGCAACGCGGGAGAGAGAGGGGCCCGCGCGCCGCATAGCGCGTGGGAGGGTGAGGGTTCACGCGCGAAGACCCCGCAGCCGCCGCGGCGAAGCCGCGCCGGGACAGGCAGCGGTGCGGGTTGCGAGGACTCGAAAGGCAGCAAGAAAGTGCAAGAAAGAGCGTGGCAAAGCCACGCCGTCGGACGGGTTCGGCGCGCTCCGCTCGCGCCGCCCCGCCGGCCGCGCTTGCGCGAGTCGGAAAATAGCGCCGCTATTTTCGCGCCGCGCTATCGCGTCGCCAGCAGCGCCACCGTCGCCACACTCGTCAGCAACCCACCGATGATCCCCGTGATATCCCGCGCAATCTCGAGCCGATACAGCGGGTCGATGTTCTTCGGCACGATGATCGTGCTCCCCGGCGGCACCACGCCCTCATAGCCGCGGCCCCAGCCACGGCCCGCCAGCGGCTGCGCCGTGCCATCGGGCAGCACGATGAAGATCCGCCGCCTGTCCGCCGTCGAGATCGTGCCGCCCACCTCGCGCAGATAGGCGTCCGCCGTCTTGCCCGCCACGAATTGCAGCGCCCCGGGGTTCGCCACATCGCCCAGCGCCAGCACGAAGCTCGGCCGCTTCGGCATCACGATCGCATCGCCGCTCTCCAGCACCGTGTCGAGGTCGCTGCGCAGCGCCAGCACGCGCGGATCGGCTTCCACCACCACGCGCCCCGCCGATTCCACCGTCGCCAGCTGCTGGATGAGCTGCTGCCCCGCCACCACGCCGCCGCCCGTCGAATCGCGCTGCCGTGCCGCCAGGCTCAGCAGCCCGGTCGTCAGCTCGCGGCTCGTCCGCCGCAGCCCCTCCTGCTCCAGCTCCTTCACCGATCGCCGGGTGAAGATCGCCCCATAAGGATAGGCCTGGGGCGAAAGCCCGCCCGCCCGCGCGGTCAGCTGCGAAAGCGTCTCGCCCTTGCGGATCGAATAGAGCCCCGGCCGGTTGAACTCGCCCGCCAGCAGCACCGCCCCCGCCTCGAACTGCGGCTGCGCGGCATTGAAGCGCAGATCATCGCCCGCCCCCACCAGCGTCTGCTCCAGCACGCCCGGCCGCTCGGCGAGCAGCACCTGCTCCGACACCACGCTGCCACCGGCCCCGCGCGACACATCGAGCGACAGGTCGCTCGCCCCGCTCAGCACGCCCTCCGCCACCGAGGCCAGCACCGCCGCACTCACACTGCCCGCCACCGGATAGGCCCCCGGCCGCCGCACCGCACCACCCACCGCCACGGCATTCTCGATCAGCAGCGGCAGCAGGTCGGGCTCTTCCTCGAACACCAGCGGGCATTGCTCGGCCGCTGCCTCGCGCCGCGCCCGCAGCGCCGCGTCGCTGCGCTCGTCGAAGCCGGCCTGCTGCGGCGCCTCGTCGACCGCCTGCACCTGCCCTGCCCCCGCTCCCGCCAGCGCGGTGCCGCTGCGCAACCCCGCCTCGGTCGATCGGGTCGCCACGTTCAGCCGGCCGCCGGTCGCCGCCACATCGGTCTGCCCGCCGCGCTCCACCAGAAACGCCGAGCGTGTCACCACATTGAACCGCAGCGTCTGGCTGTCGCGCACCAGCGTCTCCAGCCGGTCGAGCGACCGGCATCCCACCAGCAAGTTCGGCTGCCCCAGCACCACCCGCCGCACCGCTGTGCGGTTGATGAACTCGACATCGCCGCGGCTGAACAGGAACAGCCGGTCCTCCGATTGCAGCGCCACCGGCTGCCGCCCATCGAGCGCCTCGCCCAGGTTCACCGGCACGAAGCGCCGCGCCGCCGTCGCCGCGTCGCGCCGCACCAGCATCGCCAGCGGCAGATAGGTGTCGCGCTTCAGGTCTTCGATGCTGCCGAGCAGGTCGCGCACCGTCGGCACCAGCGCAATCGCCCGCGCCCCCGGATTGTCCACATGCCCGCGCAGCAGCACGCGGCCCGAAGCCCCACCGGCGCTCCCCGCCAGCAGCTGCACCGCATCGCCCGCCATCAGCCCCGTCGCCATGGTCGCGGCGCGGATGAACTGCTCGCCGCCATCGGCGCCAATCCGGCTGATCGCCACCTGGTTGCCGCGCGGCCGCACCGCGCCACCCGCATAGTCGATCAGCGCCCCGACCGACGCCGTGCCGCGAAGCTCATAGATCCCCGGCCGCGTCACATTGCCGGCAATCGCCACCGTCGGCCCCAGCACCGGCACGATCACCCGGTCGCCATCCTGCAGCCGCACGCTCGGCGGCGCGCCGATCCCGAGCAGCCCGTAGAGATCCACCTCGATCGTGCCGCCGCTGCCGCGCACCACGCGCACCCGCCGCAGCGAGCCGCCGCGCCGCACGCCGCCGGCCTGCGCCAGCGCCACCGCCACATCGGTCAGCGCCGTCAGATTATACTGTCCCGGCCGCTCCACTTCGCCGCCCACGAACACGCTCGCCGAGCGAACCGTGCCCAGCGACACGAACACATCGGTGCCGAGCAAGGTCCGCGACGTCGCCGCGGAGAGATCGCGCCGCACTGCGCCCAGCGGTCGCCCGGCGGCGCGCACCGGGGGCAGGGAAGCCACCACCAGCGAGCCCTCGCGGTTCACCCGCACCGTGCGGCTGTCGCTCGTCGCCCCCTGGAATTGCACCACCAGCTCGTCACCCACGCCGAGCACATAATCATCGCCCACCGCCCCGGTCACCGCCCCCGAAGCCGCACTCGTCGAAGCGAAAAGCTCATAGCCGAACTGCCGCAGCCGCGGCTCGGACAGGCGCTGCTGATAGTCGCGCTCCACCGCCGAAGGCCGGTAGAGCCGCGCCAGCTGTGCCTCGGCCTCGGCGCGCCGCAGCGTCTGCTCCTCGCGCGTGTCGATCCGGCCCTGCGGCAGCGCCTGGCCGAAGCCCTGGCCCGCCGACCCGCCCTCGCGGCGCGATTCATCGATTGCATCGGGTGCCTGGCCGGCGCCGAGCTGCCCCTGCACCTGGCGCAGCACATCGGGGTTGATCGCCTGCGCCTGCGCCATCGTTGCAGCTGCCAGCAGCGCAAGGCCGATCGCCAATCGCGGCGCGCCTGCATGGCCACGCATCGCATCGCCGGCCCGGGTTTCCATCTGCCAGCGTTCCATCATTGCGCAATCATCGTTGGTAGGTCCCCGCCAGTCTCTTGGCCATAGGGACAGGCCCATGCAAGGTCAACGCGGCGGCACAGCGAGGTGGTTCCTGGCGGTCGCGTGCGCCGAAGTCGGCGTCAGCCGCTGGTGCGGGACGTCACCGCATCGTCTGCCGGGGCTGCAGCCAGTGCCAGCGCCAGCGCATCGGCGCGCTCGAAGGCAATGCCCGACGCCGCGCCGGCGCCCACCAGCCCGGCATCGACATGTCGCGCCGCCGGGGTCATGTCCACCCGGTCCTGCCCCTGCGAAACCAGCGTCGGCGCCACCCAAAGGCCCAGCGTCAACACCGCAAGCGCCACAGCCTCGGCAATCCGGCGACCGACGGATCGCGAGTTCAGTTCCAGATCATTCTTCATAACACGCATGAACCAACCCAATTTTTCAACCCGATCAACGGCGGATGGATCCACCCTGGATTGAATACGTCGCAACACAGGAGAGGTTGCATCCTTTACGTTCGAAGCGCGCACATCTTGTGGCAGCAGTGGCGCCGTGGCCGCAGCCCGCCGTCCCGGCGCCTCGCTTCACCGCAAACCATGCCAAAGGCTCAATGATTGAGGCGCCTGTGCACCAGGTCGGCATAGTCCTGTGCCAGCCCCAGCGTCGTCGCGCCAACCTCGAAGCGCCACGGCCCGATCTCGGCGAGCGGCGTCACCTCAGCCGCACTGCCGGTCAGGAACGCCTGCTCGAAGCCTTCGAGTTCCTCGGGCCAGATCGCCCGCTCCACCACCGTCAGTCCGCGGCGCTCCGCCAGCCGCATCACGCTGCGCCGGGTGATCCCGTCGAGGAAGCAGTCGGGCGTCGGCGTGTGCAGCGTATCGCCCTTCAGGAAGAACACATTGGCGCCGGTCGCTTCCGCCACCTGCCCGCGCCAATCGAGCATCAGCGCGTCCTGGTATCCCTGCGCCTCGGCCTCGTGCTTGCTCATCGTGCAGATCATGTAGAGGCCCGCCGCCTTGGCGTGGATCGGCGCCGTATAGGGTGCCGGCCGCCGCCACTTGGCAATGCCCAGCCGCAGCCCCTTCTTCAGCGCGTCGGCACCGAAATAGGCGCCCCATTCCCAGCACGCCACCGCCATATGCGGCTTGGTCGCCTGCGCGCTCACCCCCATCTGTTCGGAGCCGCGCCACGCCACCGGCCGCACATAGGCGTTGGTCAGTTCGTTGGCCTTGAGCGTCTCCATCACCGCCGCATCGATCTCGTCGCGGCTCCACGGCAACGGAAAGCCCATGATCGCCGCCGAATCGATCAACCGCTGGCTGTGCTCGGACAGCGCGAACACATTGCCGTCATAGCAGCGCGCGCCTTCGAAGACCGCGCTCGCATAGTGCAGCCCATGCGTCAGCACATGCACATTCGCCTCGCGCCACGGCCGCAGCGCTCCATCGAACCAGATGAAGCCATCGCGATCATCAAACGGCAGCATTCGCACCACTCCAGAAGCCAGACATATTCTTGCGCCGCGCTAGGCTTTCATGCAAGATATGTCAATATGACTGTCCCAATTCCAGCCCCAAGCCCGCCCGCCGCGTCGGCGCTCTTCCTTCGGGAAGACGAGATCCGTCGCGGCATCGAGCTGCTGTACTTCGGCTATGCCAGCATGATCCGTGGCCCCGATGCGCTGCTCGATGCCGAGGGGCTCGGCCGCGCCCACCACCGCGCGCTCTACTTCATTGCGCGGCGCCCCGGCCTCGCCGTCGGCGAGCTGCTGCGCCTTCTCGCCATCACCAAGCAATCATTGGGCCGCGTCCTCACCGAGCTGCAGGAGCGCGGCCTCGTCGCCCAGGCCATCGGCACCCAGGATCGCCGCCAGCGCCTGCTCCGCCTCACCGCCCAGGGCGAGGCGCTCGAAGCCGCCCTGTTCGCCCAGCTCCAGCGCAGCATGGCCGCCGCCTATGCCGAGGCCGGCCAATCCGCCGTCACCGGCTTCTGGAACGTCCTCATCGGCCTCATCCCCCCGGCCGACCGCCCCCTCGTCAACGCCTTGCAGAAATAGCCCGGCAAAAGCCGGCATCATCCCTCGGCGTCGATCATCGCCTGCACCTGCCGATAAAACGCCTCGCGCGCCTCATTCTCCGGCCCCTGCGTCGCCCGCGACCAATTGGCATTGCTGGCAATCACCAGCCGCCGCTTCGGATCGATGAAGATCCCCTGGCCGAAGATCCCGCGCGCCGCCACGGTGCCATCGTCATAGGTCCACCATTGGTAGCCATAACCGCGTCCCGGCCGGCCGATATCGATCTGCTTCGTCGTCGCGGCGGCAAACCAGCCATCGGGCACCACGCCAGCACCGCCGGCGAGCACGAACTGCCCCATCCGCGCAAAGTCGCGCGTCGCCGCCTGCAGGCAGCACCCCGCCACCTCATGCCCGGTCTTGCCCAGCAACCAGGTCGCCTCGGCCGCCATGCCCGCCGGCTGCCAGATTTTCTCCTCCAGATAGCGCGCCAGCGGCTTGCCGGTCGCCGAAGAGACCAGCACCCCGATCAGGTTGGTTTCCCCGGTGTTGTAGTGCCACACCGTGCCCGGCGGATGCGCGCGCTTCAGCTTGCGCATGTAGCTCACCGTCGCATCCATCCCCGCGTCGGGTGCGACGACATTGAACCGCGCCACATCGGCGTTCGGGTCCTCGTAATCCTCGTTCCACGCCACCCCCGAGCTCATCATCAGCAGCTGGCGCACCGACACATCATCATAGGCCGAGCCTTGCAGATCGGGGATGTAGCGGCTCACCGGATCGTCGAGGCTCTTGATCGACCCATCCTTCACCGCCGCCCCCACCAGCGTCGAGGTGAAGGATTTCGCCACCGAAAAGCTCGTCCAGCGCCCCTCGGCGTCGAAGTCCAGCCCATAGCGCTCATGCCGAACCTTGCCGTCCTGCAAGATCACCAGCCCCGCCAGATTCTGGCTGCGCGCATAATCCTCGATCCCCGGGATCACCAGCTCCCGCCCCGCCGGCAAGTCCAGCGGCCGGTCGGAGGGCGCCACCTTCCGCGATGCCGCAAGCACCGGCATCCGGTCCATCGCCCTAAACCCGGCATCGCGCTGCGGCTGGGACCAGGAGAGCACATCGGCATTGGTCGGCAGCGTCGCCAGCAGGCCCCGCGTCTCCCGGTCGAGGCTCGCAAACCAGCCGGCACCCGCCAGCACCACGATCGCCAGCACCGCCAGCACCCATTTCCGCATCATTCGCCCCCCAGGCTCTTCGATCGCGCCGCCGCTGCCGCCACCGTATCCACCAGCAGCGGACCCAGCCCGGGCATCAGCACCGCCAGCCCCGCTGCCGTCGTGCCGCCCGGCGAGGTCACCCGCCGCCGCAATTCATCCGCCGCCGCCGGGTCGTTCGCCGCAAGCGCGGCCGCCCCCGTCACCGTGCCTCGCGCCAGCGCCATCGCAACATCGTCGGAAAGCCCTGCCGCACACCCCGCCGCCGCCAGCGCCTCGATGAAGCCGAACACATAAGCCGGCCCCGATCCGGAAACCCCGGTCAGTGCATCGAAGTCGGCCTCGTCCTCGAGCCACACCACCGCCCCCGCCGCCTCGAACAACGCCCCCGCCACATCGCGCGCGCCCGCGTCCGCCGACCACAGCCCCGTCACTCCCTGGCCGATCGCCGCCGGCGTGTTGGGCATCGCCCGCACGATCCGCGCCCCCGGAAGTGCTTCGGCCAGCGCCGCCGCCGTCACCCCCGCCATCACCGAAATCACCACGGCGCCCGCCACCCGGCCCGCCAGCGGCGCCACCACTTCGCGCCAGACCTGCGGCTTCACCGCCAGCACCACCACCGCCGGGTCATCATCGCCCGCACCCCGCACCGCCCCGTCCGGCGCATCCGCCTTCGCCGGGTCGATCACCCGCCACGGCCCGGTTCCCGCCGCAATCCAGCGGCCGAGCAGCGCACCGCCCATGTTGCCACAGCCCAGCAGCCAGTGCGTGCCCGGCCGCGCCTCGTTTCGCACGTCAGGCTTCGCCAACGGTCTCGAGCAACGCCGCCACCATCGCCGCTGCCGGTGCGGTATCGGCAAACAGCACCAGCTGGAACACCGGGAAGAAGCGGTCGAACTCCTCCACCGCCGCATCCACCAGCACCTCGGCCTGTCCCAGCGTCAGGTCCGGCGACGCCTGGCCCTCCGCCGCATCGAGCAACGTCGCATGGCGGAAGATGATCGTGCCATCGGCCGACCACAGCTCGAAATGCCCCATCCACAGCTGCTCGTTGATCAGCCCCAAGGCCTCATACGCCGCCGACCGGAGCTCATCAGGGGCCTGCAGCTCGGCGCGCGCGATCAGCTGCAGCACCCGGTCTTCCTCGCGCCACAGCGCCCGCAGCTCATAGGCCGCCCAGCTGCCGACCACCGACGTCGAGATCTCCTCGTCGCCCGAGCGCTCGAAAGCCCAGCCATTGGTGTCGAACACATGCTCCAGCATGTCGATCGGCGCTGCAGGAGCGGGCACCGCGTCCATTTCGATCAGGCTCATCCGCGTGACCTCCGCCTCGATTGGCGCAAAGACTGTGCTTCCACGCCCGATTCGGCAAGCACAGCCGCCGGAGGCCGGCATATGAAGCTGTGGATAATCACGCCGGGTTCGTGCCTTCCGGCGGCTTCATCCCCGCCAGCTGCGCCCGCAATCCCGCCACTTCGGCCTTCAAGACTTCCACCGCCTCGCGCGCCGCCGACGCATTGGCCTTCACCGCCTCGAACTCGTCGCGCGAAATCGCCTCGTCCCCGGCCACGAACTCGCGCGCCCGGCGCCGTGCCTGCTCTTCCACTTCGCGCCCCACGCCGGCAATGGTGCCCATCGCCGAGGTCGCCACCTTGGAAAGGTCCTCGAAAAGCTTGTTCTGGCTCTGCATCGTTCACACTCCCATCTGCATGGCACTGGCAACCGGGTTCAGCTGCCAGATCGCCGCGTTCAGCCCGCCGGCAAAGATCAGCCACGCGATATAGGGCAGCATCAGCCCGGCCGCCACTCTCGAAACCCCGGCAAATCGCCACGTCGTCCAGATCGCCAGCCCCAGCATCACCAGGATGATCGCCAGCGCCGCCTCGATCTGGTGCGCAAGAAAAAACACCGGGGACCAGCTCCAGTTCACCACCATCCCGATCGCGAACAGCCCCAGCGCCTGGCTGCGCTGCACCCCCCGCCCCTTCGCCCACACAATCGCTGCCGCCACCGCGATCATCGTGTACAAGATCGACCAGGCGATCCCGAACACCGGCCCCGGCGGCTGCAGCCGCGGCAGCGTCAAAGACTGGTACCAGAGGTTCTCCTCGGTCGATCCGCTCGCCCGCGCAATCAGCCCCCCCACCACCAGCAGCAGCGGCACCAGCACCAGCAACGCCCGCACCAGTCGCCCCCGGTCCAGTCGCCCCCGGTCCAGTCGCTCCTGGTCCAGCGTTCCTGCGTCAAGCGGCGGCACTGTCATCGATCGATCCATCTTGCCTTCCTAGCCCCTGCCGCCGCCCGCACCAAGCCATCAACTATCCTTCACCCCCGCCAGCAGCCACTCGCGGTTGCCCTCCGGCCCGGTGATCGGGCTCTCCACCAGCCCCAGCACCCGCCAGCCCTCCTGCGCCGCCAGCCACGCCGCCGCATCGGCGCACACCCGCGCCTGCACCGCCGCATCGCGCACCACCCCGCCCTTGCCCACCTCGCCCCGCCCCGCCTCGAACTGCGGCTTCACCAGCGCCACCAGCCAGCATCCCCCAGCACTTCTGGCCGCCGCAAACCCCAGCGGCACCTCGAGCACCTTGGCCAAAGAAATGAAGCTCGCATCACACACGATCGCCCCCACCGCCTCGGGCACATGGTCCGCCGTCAGCAGCCGCGCCGAAAGCTGCTCGAGCACCACCACCCGAGGGTCGCTCCGCAGCTTCCACGCCAGCTGGTTGGTGCCGCTGTCCACCGCATAAACCCGCTCCGCCCCGCCGCTCAGCAGCACATCGGTAAACCCCCCCGTGCTCGACCCGACGTCCATCGCCACCACGCCCGCCGGATCCAGCCCGAAATGTGCCAGACCATGCGCCAGCTTCACCCCGCCCCTGGAAACCCAGGGATGATCCCGCCCCTTCACCACTACCTCGGCATCGACGGCCACCATCTCGCCGGCCTTCACCACCTTCCTTGTGCCCACCAGCACCAGCCCCGCCAGAATCAAGGCCTGCCCCCGCGCCCGGCTCTCCACCAGCCCCCGCTCCACGAGCAATTGATCGATCCGAATTTTCGCCATGCCCGCCCATAGCGCGAAACAGAAGGAAAGCGATGCCGCCGGCGAAGGGTGCCCATCGATGCAAGCTTCGATGCGGCCCGGCTGGTGCCTCGGGCCCCAGACCCCATTCAACGCCCCATTCATGGGATTCCCTAAACCACGCGCGTTCGTTACCAACGCTGCGTGACCATCGAAGACTTCATCAAGAAATGGCAGGGCCGCGCCGGCGGCGCCGAGCATGCCAACTTCCAGCCCTTCATCATCGATTTCTGCGCCGCCCTCGGCCTCCCCAAGCCCGAGCCCGCCGAAGGCGGCATCCTCTCCGATTATCGCTTCGAAGCCCCCGCCAGCCCCGATGCCGCCTATTCCAGCAAAAAATCCGGCCGCATCGATCTCTACAAGCGCCGCTGCTTCATTCTCGAAGCCAAGCAGCCTCCGCTCGCCGATCTCACCCGCGCCGCGCTCACGCCGGAAGCGCCAGCCGCCATCACCGTCAAAACCCTCTTCGGCGAGGAAACCATTGCCGCCGCAACCGCCAGGCCCAAAGCCCCCGTCCGGCGCTACGATACCCTCATGGAAGCCGCCCTCGCGCAGGCCAAGGGCTATGCGCTGGCGCTGCCTGCCGATCATGGCTGGCCGCCCTTCCTCATCATCTGCGATGTCGGCCGCGCCTTCGAGCTCTATTTCGATTGGGCCGGCAACGGCAAAGGCTATGGCTTCTTCCCCGATCAGCAGCGCTACCGCATCGAGCTCGAAGCCCTTCGCCTCCCCGACAACCAGGCATTGCTGCGCGGCATCTGGACCGATCCGCGCTCGGTCGATCCGCGCCTGCGCGCCGCCGATGTCACCCGCGATATCGCCCGCCGCCTCGCCGCCGTCTCCAAATATCTGGAAAAGGACGCCACGGAAAAACTCACCGGTCGCGCCCTCGCCGCCAGCCGCCCGCTTGCCGATCACGAGCATTCGCTCGGCATCGAGCGCACCTCCATGTTCCTCATGCGCCTGCTCTTCTGCATGTTCGCCGAAGATGTGGCGCTGCTGCCGCCCGGCAAATTCGAGGAGTTTCTCGGCCGCGCCCGCACTGCCACCCAGCGCTTCTGGCGCGATGGCCTGCAGGATCTCTGGACCAACATGGGCACCGCCGCCCTCCCCGAACGCTATTGGGCAAATGGCGATACCTTCGTGCGCTACTTCAATGGCAACCTCTTTGCCGATCTCGACATCTACGACCTGCCCCCTGAACAGAAGGGCGAGCTTTACGCCGCCGCCAAGGCCGATTGGACCAAGGTCGAACCCGCCATTTTCGGCACCCTGCTCGAACAGGCCCTCACCCCGGCCCAGCGCGCCCAGCTCGGCGCCCACTACACACCGCGCCCCTATGTCGAACGCCTTGTCGAAGCCACCTTCATGGCCGACCTCCGCACCGAATGGGAAGCCCTGCGAAACGCCCCTCTCCCCTTGCGGGAGAGGGAGGGGCCCGAGCCCGAAGGGCACGGGAGGGTGAGGGGTCCCGCCCCCGCCGAACCAACCCCAACCCCCGATCCCGCTGCCATCCACGCCTTCCACCACAAGCTCGCCGGCTTGAAAATTCTCGATCCCGCCTGCGGCACCGGCAATTTCCTCTGTGTCGCCATGGAGCTGCTGCTGCGGCTGGAAACCGAAGTCATCGTGCTGCTGGATCAGCTCGGCCAGCCTGCTCCACCGCGCATCGGCCCCAACCAGTTCCTCGGCCTCGAGCTCAACCCCCGCGCCGCCGTCATCGCCGAGCTCGTGCTCTGGATCGGCTGGCTCCGCTTCCGCCTCGCCAACGATCCCGCCAGCATCACCGAGCCCATCCTCCCCACCCTCACCAACATCAATTTCGGCCGCCACGGTGGCTATGATGCGCTGCTCGCCGCATCCGATGTCGATCGCGTCGATCTCATCAACCCGCGCGCTGCGGAATGGCCGCAAGCCGATTACATCATCGGCAACCCGCCCTTCATCGGCGGCAAGGATCTGCGCAGCAAGCTCGGGCTCGGCATCACCGCCGCCATCTGGGCCGCCGCCCCCAGCATCCCCCGCAGCGCCGATCTCGTCATGCACTGGTGGGATCGTGCCGCCACCGAACTGCGCCGCCCCGGCACTCGCCTCCACCGCTTCGGCTTCGTCACCACCAACAGCATCACCCAGACCTTCAGCCGCCGCGTCATCGAAGCCCATTTGTGCCCCTCTCCCGCAACGCGGGAGAGGGAGGGGCCCACTCCCGAAGGGCGTGGGAGGGTGAGGGCCACAGCCCCCGCCGCCCCCCAGCCCCTCTCCCTCATCTTCGCCATCCCCGATCACCCCTGGACCCGCGCCAGCGACAAGGCCGCCGCCGTCCGCATCGCCATGACCGTGGCCGAAGCCGGAACCCACCCCGGCGCCCTCCACACCGTCACGTCCGAAGCCGGCCTCGATTCCGATGAGCCGCACATCCAGACCAGCAGCATCACCGGCCCCATCAACGCCGATCTCACCACCGGCACCGATGTTACCAAGGCCGTGCCACTCAAAGCCAACGACCGGCTCTGCTCGCCAGGCGTCAAGCTGCACGGAGATGGCTTCATCGTCAGCCCCGCCGAAGCCGCCGCCCTCGGTCTTGGCCAGCGCGAAGGGCTGGAGGCGCATATCCGCCCCTATCGCAATGGCCGCGACCTGCTCCAGAATCCGCGCGGCGTCATGGTCATCGATCTGTTTGGCCTGTCCGAGGCGCAAGTCCGCCAGCGCTTCCCCGAAGTCTATCAGCACCTGTTGGTGACCGTGAAACCCGACCGCGACGCCAACAACCGAGCCACCTACCGCACCAACTGGTGGATTTTCGGCGAACCCCGCCGGGAAATGCGCCCGGCGCTCGCAGGCCTTTCTCGTTATATTGCGACGGTCGAAACCGCGAAGTACCGCATCTTCCACTTCCTCTCGGCAGAAGTTCTTGCCGACAACAAAATCATCTGCGTTGCCTCCGACGACGCCGTCGTCTGGGGTGTGCTTTCATCACGTATTCACGAGCAATGGTCACTTATCGCAGGCGGCTGGTTGGGCTTTGGAAATGACCCGGTCTACGTCAAATCCAAGGTCTTCGACCCCTTCCCGTTCCCCGACGCCACCCCTGCCCAGCGCAGCACCATCGCCGCAATCGCCGAGGAGCTCGACCTCACCCGCCGCGCCGGCCTCGCCGAAAGCCCCGGCCTCACCATGACCGGGCTCTACAATCTTGTCGAAGCCATCCGCGCCGGCACACTGCCCGCAGCGCAGGAGGCCGAAGCGTCCCGCGCCCGCGCCCGCATCGTGGCGAAACTCCACACCGATCTCGATGCCGCCGTGGCCAACGCCTATGGCTGGCCCGCCGATCTCACCCCGGCACAAATCACCGTCAACCTCGTCGCCCTCAACGCCGCCCGCGCCGCCGAAGAAGCCACTGGCCAAATCCGCTGGCTCCGCCCGGACTATCAGGCCCCCATCTCGACAAATTGAACCAAATGGGTTATGCAAGGCGAATGCAGAAGCCCGGCTCAACACCCCTCTCCCGCAACACGGGGTGTGGGAGGGGCCCTTGCCCGTCAGGGCGTGGGAGGGTGAGGGTGTGCGAGCAGGCGGAGCCCCAAAAAACCGCGTTTCGTGTCAACTTCGTCCACTTCGTCAACCCGACCTGGACACATTCGACTCGCCTACGCCCTCCCGCTAAAGCCCCCGGATGACCCGTTTCGTCTTCCACATCACCGCCACCGATGGCCCCGCCCGCACCGGCGCCATCACCATGCGCCGTGGCACCATCCGCACGCCCGCCTTCATGCCCGTGGGCACCGCCGCCACGGTCAAGGCGCTGCGCGCTTCCGAAGTTGCCGCCGCGGGGGCGGACATCATCCTCGGCAACACCTATCACCTCATGCTCCGCCCCTCCGCCGAGCGCATCGCCCGATTGGGCGGCCTCCACAATTTCATGGGCTGGCACGGCCCCATCCTTACCGACAGCGGCGGCTATCAGGTCATGTCGCTCTCCGCGCTCACCAAACGCTCGGAGGAAGGGGTGAGCTTCGCCAGCCACCTCGATGGCACCCGCCACATGATGTCGCCCGAGCGCAGCATGGAAATCCAGCGTCTGCTCGGCTCCGATATCGTCATGGCCTTCGACGAGCTGGTCGCTCTCCCAGCACCCCGCGAAGCCGTGGAGGCCGCCATGCACCGCTCGATGCGCTGGGCCCGGCGTTCCCGCGACGCTTTCGATGCCGGCGGGGAACATGCCGAAGCCGCCGCCCTGTTCGGCATCCAGCAAGGCGGCCTCGACGAGCGTCTTCGCGCCGAATCCGCAAGCCACCTCCAGGAGATCGGCTTCGATGGCTATGCCATCGGCGGCCTCGCCGTCGGCGAAGGCCAGGAGGCCATGTTCGGCTGCCTCGACCATGCCCCCGGCCAGCTCCCCGAAGCCGCCCCGCGCTATCTGATGGGTGTTGGCAAGCCCGACGACATCGTGGGTGCGGTCCAGCGCGGCGTGGACATGTTCGATTGCGTGTTGCCCACCCGTTCGGGCCGCAACGGCCAGGCTTTCACCCGGTCAGGCCCCCTCAATCTGCGCAACGCCCGCCACAATGAGGACCAGGCCCCCCTCGACGCCGAATGCGGCTGCCCGAGCTGCCGCACCGGAGTGAGCCGCGCCTATCTCCACCACCTCGTCAAATCGGGCGAGATGCTCGGCGCCATCCTGATGACCGAGCACAACATCTGGTTTTACCAGGAGCTGATGGCCAATCTGCGCGCCGCCATCGCCGCCGGCACCCTCACCAGCTTCGCAGCCAGTTTCCTCGGCCGCTACAAGAACCGCGACGCATCATAGATGCCCGCATCGGCCCGCACTCCCGTCAGCACATCGGCGCACAGCGCCGCCACCGCCGGCGCCGTCTGGATGCCGAAACCACCCTGTCCTGCACACCAGAAAAGCCCCTCGACGACCCCATCACGCCCCAAAACCGGCCTTCGATCACCCGAAAACGTCCGCAAACCCGCCCAGCTCGTCTCCAGCTTGAGCACTTTCGACGTGCTGGCGCGTTCGAAACGGTCGATCACGACCGCAATGTCCAGCTCGTCGGGCCGCACGTCATGCGCCACATCGGGCGTCTCGTCATGCGGGGAGAGCCACAGCCGGTCACCATCGGGCTTGAAGTAGAACCGCCCGGCAGCATCCATTACCACCGGCAGATCCGCCGGCGGCGGCGGATCGAGCCGCAACACCGCCATCGTCCGCCGAAGCGGCGTCAACCCCTTGGTTTCACAACCGAAAACCGCCCCCACAGCATCCGCCCAGGCCCCCGCCGCATTCACGACCACCGGCGCTTCCACAGCATCATTCAGCCGCCAAAACCCTTCGAAACGCTCCACTTTTTCCACCCGGAAGTCCGGAATCACCTCCGCCCCCCGCAAATACCCCTGATGCAACGCCGCCACATCGATATCATGGCAATCCGGCTCGAGAATTCCCGCAGACCGCCATTCCGCCCGCAGCATCGGGTACCGAGCCAACCAATCAGCATCAACCCATTGATATTCAACGCCCCCTTCATCGAATTCCGCCGCCACAGCGTCCAGAGCCCCCGGCATATCCGGCGGCGCCAGATGCAGCGCCGGCCGCAAGGTCAGCAGCGTCCCGAATCCCGCCGGCGGGTCCATGAAAAACCCCCGGGAAGCCTTGCTCAGCGGCACGATCGAAGGCCCGCCATAGCTCTCCACCCAGAACGCCGCCGAGCGGCCGGTGGTATGATACCCCGGCTGCGACTCAGCCTCGAGCAGCACCACCTTGAGCCCGCGACGCCGCAATTCCCAGCCCAGGCTTGCCCCGGCAATCCCGGCACCGATGATGGCAATATCGAACTGTTTCATGGGGTTGAAAGAAAGCCCTTGATCATTTTCATCACTCTCTGCCGCACCACATGCCGTTCCCGAAGCAACTCATGTGCCGCCCCTGCCACAATCTGCGCATCGGCAAAAAGCCGCCGCGTCGCCGCATTGTCCACCAGCGCCTCGGTCTCTGCCATCAACACCAGAAGCGGCGTCTGGACCGGCCGCAAAACTGCAATCGACCGCAACGCCGCCGCCAGCCACCCCCAGGTAATGCCGCCGATTGCAAGCTCCGGATGCTGCGCCACCCACCATTTCTCATCGGCATATCGCGCCGCATCCGAGGTCAGCAGCGGCTGCCGCTTGTCCGCCCCCTGCCCATAAGGCCCGGCCCCCATCACCCACTCACCACCCCGCCCCAACCGCACCATCAGCCGCGCCAGCCGCCCCGCCGCCCCCGGCCCGAGCGGGGCCGCGCTGATCCCGATCATGGGTGCGAGCAGCACCGCCCGCGCCACCGCCTGCGGCTGCTCCGCCAGATGCCGCAGCAGCAGATGCCCACCCATCGAATGCGCCACGGCGAAGTGCGGCCCCGGCATCACCTTGTGAAACCACTCGAAAACCACCGCCAGATCAGCCCGAAGCGGCTCAAAGTCATCGAGATGCCCATGCCCCGGCGTCCTGCCCAGCCGCCCCGATCCGCCCTGCCCTCGCCAGTCGAACGTCGCCACGCCCCAGCCGGCCTCGGTCCAGTCATGCAGCGACTCGCAATATTTCTCGAAGAAATCCCCCCGTCCGGTGATGAACAGGATCGACCCCCGCCGACCTTCCCAGCGCGCAGTCCGCAGCACCCAGCCATCGGCCATCACCAGCGGCGCCACCACGCCTCCGGCCGGCAAGCTGCGCCGCCGTTTCAGGGCTTCGGAGTCCGCGGCCATGCGACGGGCTTAGCCGGATGCCCGGGGTTTTGCCAATCCGGCCTTGCCACGCTGCCTCGCCTCGGGCCATGGAACAGTCATGACAATCGATTCGACCCTCATCGCCGTCGCCATCATAGCCCTGTTCCTGGGGCTTTTCATCGGCTTCGCCATCCGTGCGCCGCTGAAGCGCCGCGCCGCCGTGCTCGGCGAGCGCATCACCGGGCTGGAGCGCGAACGCGCCACCCTCGCCACCGACCGCGATCGCCTGCTCGGCGAGGTCAAGGCGCGCGATGCCCAGATCCGCCCGCTCTCCGACGAGCTCGACAAGCTGCGCCGCGATTTCGCCCGGTCCAGCGGTAATGAGGCGGTGGCCGAGGGTCGGCCGGTCAACCCCGAGGATCTCAAGCAGATCAAGGGCATCGGCCCCAAGTTTGCCGACAAGCTCGCCGCCGCCGGAATCACCCGCATCGATCAGATCGCCGGCTGGACCGAAGTCGATGCCCAGGTGATCGACGGCCAGATGGGCGAATTCAAGGGCCGCATCGCGAGCGACCAGATCATCGAGCAGGCCCGGCTGCTGCACGAAGGGCGCCTCACGGAATATGAGACGCGCTTCGGCAAGCTCGCCTAGCTTTTCGCCCGCAGCGCCGCCTGTGCTGCCGCCAGCCGCGCGATCGGCACGCGGTAGGGCGAGCAGCTGACATAATCGAGCCCGAGCTTCTCCACGAACGCGATCGACGCCGGATCGCCGCCATGTTCGCCGCAGATGCCGAGCTTGAGGTCTGGCCGGGTCGAACGGCCGCGTGATGCGCCAAGCTCGACCAGCTCGCCCACACCCTCCTCGTCGATCCCCACGAACGGATCGCGTGGATAAATCCCTTGGTCGACATAAACGCCGAGGAAACGCGCGGCATCATCACGGCTGATGCCCAGCGTCGTCTGCGTCAAGTCGTTGGTGCCGAAGCTGAAAAACTCGGCATGGCGGGCAATGTCCGCCGCACGGAGCGCCGCACGCGGCAGTTCGATCATCGTGCCAATCAGATAATCCAGCCGGTGCCCCTGCTCCTCGAACACCGCTTCGGCCTCGGCCTCGATCACCGCCTTCGTGATCTCCAGCTCGCGCGCCGTCGCCACCAGCGGCACCATCACCTCGGGCACCACCGCCTCTCCGGTGTCCTTGGCCACGGCAATCGCCCCTTCGAAAATGGCGCGCGCCTGCATCGCATAGATTTCGGGGAAGGTGATTCCCAGCCGGCAGCCGCGATGGCCGAGCATCGGGTTGAACTCGTGCAGCTCGGCAATCCGTCGGCGCACCGTAGCGGGCGCGATGCCGGTGGCGGCGGCGACATCGTCATAGCCTGTCTCGTCATGCGGCAAGAACTCGTGCAGCGGCGGGTCGAGCAGGCGGATGGTGCACGGCAGGCCCGCCATCACCCGGAAGATCGCCTCGAAATCCGCGCGCTGTTCGGGCAGCAGCTCGGCAAGCGCCTCGGCGCGCGTCGAGGCTTCTTCGGCCAGGATCATCCGCCGTACCGAAGTGATCCGGCTCGGCTCGAAGAACATGTGCTCGGTCCGGCAAAGGCCGATGCCCTCGGCGCCGAAGCCGCGCGCCGTGCGGCAATCGGCCGGGGTTTCGGCGTTGGTGCGCACCTTCATCCGGCGATATTTGTCGGCCCATTCCATCAGGGTTGCAAAATCGCCGGCCAGCTCGGGCTCGACCGTGCTCACTTCGCCCAGCATCACCTCGCCGGTGGCGCCATCGAGGGTGATCCGATCCCCTTCCTTCAGCACATGGCCCGGCACGCGCACGGTGCGCGCCGCCAGGTCTATCGACAGGGTGCCCGCGCCGGAAACACAGGGTCGACCCATGCCACGCGCCACCACTGCCGCATGGCTGGTCATGCCGCCGCGCGCCGTAAGAATGCCGCGCGCTGCGTGCATGCCGTGAATATCCTCGGGCGAGGTTTCGGTGCGTACGAGGATGACCGCCTCACCCAGCCGCGACCGCGCCTCGGCACTGTCGGAATCGAGCACGATGACGCCCGATGCGGCACCCGGCGATGCAGGCAGCCCGCGTGCGATCACCTGCCGCGGCGCCTTGGGATCAAGCGTGGGGTGGAGCAGCTGGTCGAGCGCGCCTGCTTCCACACGCAGGATCGCTTCGGCCTCGGTGATCAGCCCTTCATTCGCCATGTCCACGGCGATCTTGAGGGCTGCCTTGGCGGTGCGCTTGCCCGAGCGGGTCTGCAGCATCCACAGCCGGCCGTCTTCGACCGTGAACTCGATGTCCTGCATATCCCGGTAGTGGATTTCGAGCAGCGCGAACACGCGGTCGAGCTCGGAATAAACCGCCGGCATCGCCTCTTCCATCGATTCGGCGCGCGCCCCGGCCCGCTCGCGGGCTGCCTTGGTGAGATATTGCGGGGTGCGGATGCCTGCGACCACATCTTCGCCCTGGGCGTTGATGAGGAATTCGCCATAGGTCACGCGCTCGCCGGTCGAGGGATCGCGGGTGAAGGCAACCCCGGTCGCCGAAGTGATGCCGCGGTTGCCGAACACCATCGCCTGCACGGTGACGGCGGTGCCCCAGCTTTCAGGAATGTCGTTGAGGCGGCGATAGGTGCGCGCCCGGTCCGATCGCCACGAGCCGAACACAGCGCCGATCGAGGCCCAGAGCTGCTCGTGCGGATCCTGCGGAAATTCATCGCCCCAGGTCTGTGCGACGATCGTCTTGTAGCGGGCGACAAGCCCCTGCAGGTCTTCGGCCGAAAGCTCGGTATCGAGGGTGACGCCGCGGTCTTCCTTCAGGATTTCAAGCGCATCCTCGAACAGGTAGTGATCGAGCCCGAGCACGACATCGGCGAACATCTGGATGAAGCGGCGGTAGCTGTCCCACGCAAATCGGGGGTTGCCAGAGGCGGTGGCAAGGCCTTCGACGGTGGCATCGTTGAGGCCGAGGTTGAGAACGGTGTCCATCATGCCCGGCATCGAGACGCGCGCACCCGAACGCACCGACACCAGCAGCGGATCGGCCGGGTTGCCGAATATCTTGCCCGTCACCGCCTCGACATGCTTGAGCGCATCGAGCGTTTCCGTCTTCACGCTCTCGGGCAGCTTGCCGCCGGCATCGTAAAAGGCCGCACAGACCGGGGTGGCGATGGTGAGGCCGGGGGGCACCGGCAGGCCGATGCTCGCCATTTCGGCGAGGTTGGCGCCCTTGCCGCCGAGATGGTTGCGCAGGTCTGCTGCACCATCTGCGGTGCCGCCGCCGAAACGATAGACGGATTTCATCATCCTTCGATCCTCGAAAAGTCTGCAACGGTATGAACGGCATCGCGGAAGCGCGCCAGCAGGGCAAGACGATTGGCACGCACCACAGGCTCGGGCGCATTGACCATCAGATCGGTGAAGAAGGCGTCAACCGGCCCGCGCAGGCTGGCGAGGGCGGCCATGGCAGCGGTGAAGTCTTCCGCTGCGACTGCGGCGGCGGCGGTGGGCAGGGCGGCGTCGAGCGCTTGGGCGAGGGCTTGTTCGGCAGGCGCGCTGAGCGTGGCCGCGTCGAGGGCTGAGGCGGTGTGGGGACCGTCCTTTGCATCCTCGGCTTTCAGGATGTTTGCGGCGCGCTTGTAGCCGGCGAGCAGATTTGTGCCGTCTTCACCGATGATGAAGGCTTGTAACGCTCGAACGCGGGCAAGGAGGCGCACGAGATCGTCTTCGCCGCCAAGCGCGAACACGGCATCGATAATGTCCGGGCGGACACCAGCTTCGCGCTGCTGGACCTTGAGTCGGTCCGCAAAGAAGGCCGCGACTGCTTTTTCCAAATTGCCCTCAAAAACACGCTCGAACTTCGCAAGATCTTCGCCGGCAGCGGCCAGCAGCACTCGCTCCATCCGGAAGCGAAGACCATTGGCAAGGATGATCGCAATAACGCCAAGTGCCGCCCGTCGAAGCGCGAAAGGGTCTTTCGACCCTGTTGGCGGCTCGCCAATCATGAAGAATGCAGTGATCGTATCCAGCTTGTCGGCAAGCGCGACTGCAACACTGAGCGGCGCCAATGGGGCGTCGTCGCCTTGGCCGGTTGGCTTGTAATGCTCGGAAATTGCATTCGCGAGGGCCTTGGACTCGCCGTTTGCCACCGCCAAGTAGCGTCCTGCAATCCCCTGCACTTCAGGAAACTCGCCGACGGTCGCGCTAACCAGATCAGCCTTGCAGAGGCGCGCGGCGCGCTCTGCTAACTCAGCTACGCCGCTGGCCTGTGGAACCTCCCCCGGCCCCTCCATGAGAGGCGGGGAAGAAGAAGGGACGGCGCCGCTATCGACCAGCCAGCGAGCAAGCTTGGCAACGCGCTCGACCTTGTCGGCGACGGTCCCAAGCTTCTCGTGGAAAACGATGTCCTTCAGCTTCGGAAGAAACGCTTCCAGCCCGCCGGCCTTCACCACCGCCAAATCCTGATCCCAGAAGAATTTGGCGTCGCTCAGCCGCGCGCTCAGCACCCGCTCATTGCCGGCGACCACTGCCGTGCCGCCGTCATTCGCGTCCATGTTGGCGACGCAGATGAAGGCTGGCGCCAGTGCGCCCTCCGCATCGGCCAACGAAAAGTACTTCTGGTTGGTGCGCATCGTCAGCTGGATCACTTCGCGCGGCACCGCGAGGAACGCCGGGTCGAAGTGGCCGAGCAGCGGCACCGGCCATTCGGTGAGGCCGGCGTTCTCGATTTCCAGCCCCTCGTCGGGGATGACCGTCAGCCCTGCCGCCTCGGCAAGGGCGGCGGCGCGGTTGGCGATGAGTGTGCGGCGCACGAAACTGCTGACATAGACATAAGCGGCGCGAAGCTGGGCGGCGTAGGTATCGGCGCTGATGATCTCCAGCGGGCCGGGCGCGTGGATGCGATGGCCGCGGCTGGTGCGGCCGGTGGTGATGCCGTGCACCGTGGCGGGCACCACGGCATCGCCGAGCAGCGCCACGATATGGGTGAGCGGGCGCACCCAACGCGGGCTTGCGGTGCTGGCGGAAGCACTGCCCCAGCGCATCGACTTGGGCCAATCGAAGGCGGTGATGATCGCGGGCACGATCTCGGCCAGAATGTCGGCGGCGGAGCGGCCTTCGCGCTTGATCACCGCGAACAGGAACACGCCCTTTCCGGTGTCACGCTCTTCGAGCTGGTCGCGCGCCATGCCGGTGCTGCGGAGGAAGCCCTGCAGTGCTGCGTCGGGGGCATCGGCGCGCGGGCCACGCCGCTCCTCACTGGTGGCGGCGCTGGCATCGGCCAGGCTGTCGGCAATCAACCATAGCCGGCGCGGGGTGGCGTCGGCGCTGACATGGCCGTGCGCCAGCCCGGCAGCGGCACAGGCCTCGGTGAAGCGCTTGGCCAGCTGGGCGGCTGCGGCCGCCTGCATGCGCGCAGGGATCTCTTCCGAGCCGATTTCGAGGAGAAAACGGCTCATATGATCTTGGCCATCTGGCAATCCGCCACCGCTTTCACGAGATCGCGCACCCGGCCGATATAAGCCTGGCGCTCGGCGACCGAGATGACGCCGCGGGCGTTGAGCAGGTTGAAGATATGGCTCGCCTTGATCGCCTGATCATAGGCTGGCAGCGGCAGGTCGGCCGCCACCAGCGCCCGGCATTCCTCGCTCACATCCTTGAAATGCTGGAACAGCCGCTCGGTGTTGGCGTGCTCGAAATTATAGGCGCTGAACTGCTGCTCGTTTTTCTTGAACACATCGCCATAGCTCACGCCGGAGCTGTTGTAAGCGAGATCGTAGACATTCTCGACGCCCTGCACATACATCGCCAGCCGCTCGAGGCCATAGGTCAGCTCGCCCGCGACCGGCGTGCAATCATAGCCGGCAACCTGCTGGAAATAGGTGAATTGCGTCACCTCCATGCCGTCGCACCACACTTCCCAGCCAAGGCCCCAGGCGCCGAGCGTGGGGCTCTCCCAATCATCCTCCACAAAGCGGATGTCGTGCCTGGCGCGGTCGATGCCGATGGCGTCGAGGCTGCCCAGATACAGGTCGATCAGATCATCGGGGCTCGGCTTCAGGATCACCTGAAACTGGTAATAATGCTGGAGGCGGTTGGGGTTTTCCCCATAGCGGCCATCGCTCGGGCGGCGGCTGGGCTGCACGAAAGCAGCGTTCCAGGCGTCGGGGCCGAGGGCGCGCAGCGTCGTGGCGGGGTGGAAGGTGCCGGCGCCCATCTCCAGATCATGCGGTTGCAGGATGACGCAGCCGCGCTCGCCCCAGTAACGCTGGAGCGTGAGGATGATATCCTGAAATGCGAGACCGGTCAGAACTGAGGCCCTTGCTGCGATGCGGTGTGCATGCCCTCTAGCGGCGGGGTGCCGCGAGGGTCAATGCGCTAGGTCGGTCAATCGGGCTTTTGGCGGGCGCTGTGCGCAGTGAGCCAGGCGATCAGCGCCGGCTCGTCGGCGGCTTCGATCGGCGCCTTGTAGACCGTTTTCATCTTGGTGATCGTCTCGCGCCACTGCATCGGTGTGAGCGCCGGCTGGTGGGTGACCATCGCTGACGAGTGGCAGGCGAGGCAGTTGGCGTTCATTGCATCGGCGCTGTTGCGGGCGATGTCCTCGAACGCGCCATCCTCATCCGACAGCACCAGCGATTGCGGGGCGGCGGCGATGAGCAGCAGGGCAGGCAGGATGAAGAGGGCGCGCATCAGACAAGCTCCATGGGCACGGCTTCGCTCACCCCTCGATAGAAGCCGCCGGGGTTCCAGTTGGCCTCCATCGCCTGGCTCTCGCCACGGCTGTTGGTGGCGCGGGTGCGCAGCACATGGGCGCCGCGCGGCAACTCCAGCGCCGCTTCGAAGCGGCGGAAGCTGTGGCGGCCATGGTCGGGGCCGAGCGTGGCGGGCTGCCAGCTGCGGCCATCGTCGGCGCTGATATGGACTGCGGCCACATGCGTGTCCCCGCCCATGGCGACGCCGCGAACGGGGAGGCGCTGTGTCCAGGGCTGGCGGGCGCCGGGTGCGAGGTTGGTGATCACACTGCGCGGCACCATGGCGGTGACCGGGCGCGTGGCGAAGCCGCTGGCGCCGGGGATGACCGACGCGTGCGGCGTGGCCGGGGCGCGATAGGCCTTGGCCATCCAATAGCCGTCATCGGGCGTGGCCAGAATTTCGAGCTTGTCCAGCATCTTGACCCAATAGGTGCTGTACCAGCCGGGCACGACCAAGCGGATCGGTGCGCCATGGATGAGCGGAAGCGCGACGTCGTTCATATGGGTGGCGAGCATCACCTCGTCGTCCATGGCATGATCCAGCGCCAGCGACTTGGCGAAAGCCGGGGCACCCTCGAACGGCGGCGCGTCGAGCCCTGACGCGCGAACAGCAAGGGCGCCGGTGTTCGGGTTTGCCAGTGCCAGCACGTCACGCAATCGCGGGCCTCGCCAGCGTGCGTTGCCCATCGCGCCATTGGCCCATTGTGCGCCGGGCACGCGCGGCGCGAACAGCCCGCGGCCGTTGCCGGCACATTGGTTGATGGCGATCACTTCGGTTTGCGGCAGGCGCGCAAGGTCTTCGAGGGACAGGCTGAGGGGCTTCGCGACATGGCCGCTGACCGAAATACGGTGCGCCGAAGGGTCGATATCGGTCGGGAAAGGGTAGTGCCAGCGCACGAAAAAGCGCTCGGTGGGGGTGAGCGTGCTGGCTGCGAGGCTGTCCGCATCGAACGCCGCCAGCGGGGTTTCGAGCAGCGGCGGCAGCGAGCGCTGCACGATCATCGCGCGCTTGCCCTCGAACGGATCGGCCAGCGGCCGCGTGGAAGCGATGCCGAGCCCGAGATCGACGGGCGCCGCCGCCGCCGGGCTCGCGGCGAGGACTGAAAGCAGGTGGCGGCGCGAGATCATGCCGCCACCCTAGGCGTCAGGCGTTGGTGAGGAAATGCAGAACATCGCCGTCCTTCACCACATAATCCTTGCCCTCGGCGCGCAGCCGACCGTGCTCCTTGGCGCCGGCCTCGCCATTGTGAGACACGAAATCGTCGAACGCGATTGTTTCGGCGCGGATGAACTTCTTTTCGAAATCGCCATGGATTTCGCCGGCCGCCGCCGGGGCCTTGGTGCCGCGCTTGATCGTCCAGGCGCGCGCTTCCTTGGGGCCGACGGTGAAGAAGGTCTGCAGCCCGAGCAGGCCATAGGCCGCGCGCACCACCCGGGCGAGGCCGGTCTCGTGCAGGCCGAGGCTCTCCAGATACTCCACGCGGTCCGTCGGCGGTATGGTGGCGATCTCGGCTTCGATTGCCGCAGATACCACCACCGAGGCCGCCCCCACGCTCGCCGCCATCGCCTCGACTGCAGAGCTCAGCGCGTTGCCGCTCGAGGCTGACGCTTCCTCGACGTTGCACACATAGAGCACCGGCTTTGAGGTGAGCAGCTGCGCGAGCTTGAGCGCGCGCGCCTCCTCCTCGTCCTTGGGGTCGGTCAGCCGCGCCGGCTTGCCTTGGCGGAGCAGTTCGAGCGCCTGGCCGAGAACGGCGGCCTGCACCTTGGCCTCCTTGTCCCCCTGTTGCGCCTTTTTGAGCAGGGCGGGCACGCGCTTTTCGAGCGATTCCAGGTCGGCGAGCATCAGCTCGGTTTCCACCGTCTCCGCATCGGCGACCGGATCGACCCGGCCTTCGACATGGGTGACATCGTCATCGATGAAGCAGCGCAGCACATGCACGATGGCATCGGTCTCACGGATATTGGCGAGAAACTGGTTGCCGAGCCCCTCCCCCTTCGAGGCGCCGCGCACCAGCCCGGCAATGTCGGTGAAGCCGAGCTGTGTCTCGATCACCTTGGCCGAGCCGCCAATTGTGGCGAGCTGCTGCAAACGAGGATCGGGCACCGGCACCGCGCCCACATTGGGCTCGATCGTGCAGAAGGGGTAATTGGCAGCCGCCGCCGCTGCCGTCTCGGTGAGCGCGTTGAACAGGGTGGACTTGCCGACATTGGGCAGACCGACGATTCCGCAGGTGACGGGCATTGTGAATCCTATCGTTGGGGCAAGGTAAGGCGGGCAACTTCGCTCATGAACCGGACATCGTCCCCGTCAAGATGCCATGGCAGGCTGCGTGCGACGGCGCCAAGCAGATCATCGCGCGGCGCCACTTCGGCACCGCTGAAATTGCCGAGCACGTGCGGGGTGACGGCATCCTTGTGGCCGGGATGGCCGATGCCGAGCCGCACGCGGCGGAAATCGGGAGAGAGATGCGCGCTGATCGAGCGAATGCCGTTATGGCCTGCCGCCCCGCCGCCGAACTTGACCTTCATGCGGAACGGATCGAGGTCGAGCTCGTCATAGAAGACGCTGAGTTGCGTGGCAGCATCGAGCTTCCAGAAGCGCACCGCCTCGCCGACGCTGCGGCCGCTTTCGTTCATGAAGGTCATCGGCTTGAGCAGGACAAGCTTGTGGTCGCCGCAGCGACCTTCGCTCACCAGGGCCTGAAAAGCGGAGCGCCACGGGCCAAAGCCGTGGACTGCAGCGATGCAGTCCACGGCCATGAACCCAATGTTGTGGCGATGCCGGGCATAGGCTGCGCCCGGGTTGCCCAGGCCGACCAGCAGTTGCACGGCGGTCGTCCGAGCTTAAGCGGCGGTTTCTTCGGTCGCCGCTTCGGCGTCGGCTTCGCCATGCTCGCTCTTGAGCGCGGACGGCGCAACCATGGTGGCGATGGTGAAATCGCGGTCATGGATGTGCGACTCGACGCCCTTGGGCAGCTTGACGGCACTGATATGGATCGAATCGCCGACATCGAGGCCGTCGAGGCTGATGTCGATCCGATCCGGAATGTCCGAAGGCGCGCAATCGAGCTGCAGTTCGTGGCGGACGATGTTGAGCACCGCGCCACGCTTCATGCCGGGCGACATTTCCTCGTCGACGAAGTGCACCGGCACAGCGACCGTCACCGACTCATTGCCGGTCAGCCGGAAGAAATCGACGTGGATCGGCCGATCGGACACGGGGTGGAACTGCACATCGCGCGGCAGCGTGCGCGTGATCTTGCCATCGACTTCGATCTCGACAACCGAATTCATGAAATGGCCGGTCGAGAGCTGGCGGACCAGGATCTTCTCTTCCAGATGGATGGGGGTTGCAGCCGAGCCGGCACCATAGATGACGGCGGGCACGCGGCCTGTACGACGGATGGCGCGGGAGGCTCCCTTGCCTGCCCGATCCCGAGGTTCAGCCGCGAGCTTCAGAACTTCACTCATGCTCGCTTCTCCAGTTGTTGCTCGCCGCCCCCAGCCTCCAGGGATGCAGATCGGGGTGTGCGACGAAGCGGCGGCCTTAAGGGAAAGGGGGGCGAAAGGCAAGCATGGGCTGCCCTCGCACCCCTATCTGCGCCTCGACTTTGGCGGCGGCGTCGGGAGCGGCAAGCGCTGGGCCGGGAAGCCGCGCGCGGCAAGCAGCGCCAGCAGGCCATCGGGCCCACCGAAATGCCCCGCACCCACCGCAAGGAAGCTCTTGCCGGGCCGTGCCATCTCGGACACCAGGAAATGCGCCCAGCGACGGTTGCGCCCGGCAAGCAGCACCTCATGGAGCTTCGGCGAGGCCTTGGCTTCGCTGGCGAAATCGCGGGCGATGCCGTCCATGTCCCCCTTCTGCCAGAGCGCCACCATCGCAGCCACTTCGGCGCGCGCCTCGGGAATGTCAGTGAGCGTGGAGGTCAACATAGCCTTCTGGTCTGCTTCGGGCAGTCCGGCAAAGAAACCGAGCTGCTCCTGCGCCGATTCGAGTGCCACCAGCGGCTTGTCCTGTTTCGCCGCCCGCGCCAGCAACGCCACTTCCACACCGGCTCCGGCTGAAACGCCGGCGCGGGTGAGCACCGCTTCGCCGAGCGTGATCGACACCAGCCATGGCCGCATCCGGTCGAGCGCAGGCATCGGAATGCGCAGCTCAGCGGCGGTCTTTGCCAGTGTCGCATAGGTTGCTGCATCGAGCCGCTCCTTGAGAGGCGGAAGATTGGCATCGATGCCGAGCTGCTCGATGATCGGGGCCAACGCGAAACGATCATCGGGAAGCTTGGTTTCCACGATCAGCCGACCGGCCGCATCGAAGCGCCGCTGGGCCTCGGGCGAAAACCAGTCGACGCCGGCCGGCAGCGCATGGACAGTGGCGAACAGCGTCAGCTCGGTATCGGCATCGCGGATCACCCAGACCGGCGGCTGGGCCCTGGCAGGTGGCGGGACGGCAGGTTGCGCGCTGATCGGGGCTGCCAGCAGCAGCAGCAAGGCAAGCAGCAATCGGATCATGCCCGTTCGATCATTTTGGCGGCCAATAGCTGTCCTTCAACAGTCGCTTGTAGAGTTTGCCGGTATCATGGCGCGGCAACTCGGGCAGGAAGTCGACCGATTTCGGGCATTTGACATGGCTCAGCCGTGAACGGACAAAGGCCAGCAGCTCGGCTTCCAGTGCCGGGCCGGCGAGCGCCATGTCGCGCGGCTGCACAACCGCCTTCACCGCCTCCCCCATTTCGGCATCGGGCACGCCGAACACCGCCACATCGGCCACTTCCGGGTGCATCGTCAGCACATTCTCCGCTTCCTGCGGATAGACGTTGACCCCACCCGAGATGATCATGAACGCCGCCCGGTCGGTGAGGTAGAGATAGCCATCGGCATCGACATGGCCGATGTCCCCGAAGGTGACGCCATGGTCGTTCCGCACGCTGGCGGTCTTCGCCTCGTCATTGTGGTAGGAAAAGCCGGGGCCGCCATGGAAATAGATGCGGCCGGTCTGGCCCGGCGGCAGCGGCTCGTCGCCATCTCCGAGCACGCGGATCTCGCCGAGCAGCGACTTGCCGACCGAGCCGGGGTGCGCCAGCCATTCCACCGAATCGAGCGCGGTGAAGCCTGCGCCTTCGGTGGCGCTGTAATATTCATGGATGATCGGCCCCCACCAGTTGATCATCGCGTGCTTGACGTCCACCGGGCAGGGTGCGGCGGCATGGATGGCGACCTTGAGCGACGAAAGGTCATGCGCCGACCGCGCTGCTTCCGGCAACTTGAGAAGCCGCACGAACACGGTGGGCACGAGCTGGCTGTGCGTCGCCTGGTAGCGCGCAACAGCTTCCAGATAGGTTTCGGGCTCGAAGCGCTCCATCACGATCACCGTGCCGCCGAAGCGGTGCACCGCCATGCAGTAGCGCAAGGGGGCGGCGTGATAGAGGGGCGCCGGGGACAGGTAACGCATGCCCGGCCTGAAGCCGTAGAGGTGGGCCACCAGCCCGAGCAGCGCGTCGGGCGCCGCCAGTTCGCCTTCCGGCAGCGGCCCGCGCACGCCCTTCGGCCGGCCGGTGGTGCCACTCGAATAAAGCATGTCGCGGCCGGGGGATTCGTCGGCAATTCGGCTCACCGGATGCGGCGCCAGGGCTGCGTCGAGCGGCACGAAGCCGGGGATGTCGCCGCCCACCGCGATCCTGGCCTCGGCCGGCAGATGCGCCGCCGCGGGGGCTGCCACCGCCGCCAGGCCGGGATCGGCAAACAGCACCCGCGCCCCGGAATCGGCAAGGATATAGCCGGCCTCGTCGGCGGTCAGCTTCGTGCTCATCGCGACGAACACCAGCCCGGCTCGCTGGGCACCCCAGACCAGGGCCATAAAGTCGAGGCTGTTGGGGAGCATCAGCGCCACCGTATCCCCCCGCACCAGCCCAAGGCTTCGCAGGAGGTGCGCCACGCGGTTCGACCGGGCCTCGAGCTCGGCATAGCTCAGGCTGGCACCCGACCCCGCCATGATGACGGCTGGTGTATCCGGCATGGCAGCAGCATGGACATGGGGATGCATGATGGAACCCTTTCGTTTGCTGGCAGCTACCATGCTGCCGCGCGCACTGCCCACCCCGCACTTGGCATAGGCCGCGAAACGCCGCCGAAGTGCGACGCAGCAATTTCACACCGCATGACGGTTGCGAAGCGTCGAAGGGGCGGCTAAAGGCCTTGCCAATATGGCATTCAAACTCCCCGACTTCACCGACCGCGCCAAAGCTGCGGCCGAAGCCCGCAAGGCCAAGCTCGACAAGTTCAAGGCGGCCCCGCCGCCCGCCGAAGAGAGCCTTGCGGCGCGCGCCCGCGCTGCCGAAAAGCGGTCCGAGCGCGAGGAACAGCGCAAGCTCGAGCGGGCCGAAAGGGCCCGGTTGGCGGAAGAAGCTCGTATTGCCAAGGAGGCCGAGTCGGCCGTCAAGGTCGAACAGGCGCGGCTTGAATCGATCGCCCGCGAGGCTGCACAAAAGGCAGCACGCGATGCGCGCTATGCGGCACGAAAGTCCAAGATCAAATAGGCTGGCTTATTGGGCGGCCGAGCATCTCAGTCGCCTTCAAAAGCCATGAGTGCGGTCACGTCGACGCCATTTGCGCGCAAACGGGCAGCTCCACCGAGATCGGGAAGATCGATGGCGAACGCGGCGTGCGCCACCTTCGCACCCGCCGATCGCAGCAATTCGGTGCCGGCCAGTGCGGTCCCACCTGTCGCGATCAGATCATCGACGAGCAACACCGATTGGCCCGGCTGCACGGCATCGGCGTGCATCTCGATGCGGTCGTGCCCGTATTCCAACGCATAGTTGATGCCGGTCACCCGGCCCGGAAGCTTGTTCTGCTTACGCAGCAACAGAATTCCGCAACCGAGCCGATGTGCAAGTGCCGCCCCGAACAGAAAGCCTCGCGCCTCGATGCCGGCGATGAGATCGGGCGGTGATGCGATTTCAGCTGCCATCCGCTCGATCGACAGTGCAAAGCCCGGGCCATCCAGCAGCAGCGTCGTGATATCGCGGAATTGAATTCCAGGCTTGGGATAGTCCGGAATCGTCCGGATGAGGGCGGCGAGATCGGCGTTCTTCATGCGCAGACGCTAGGCGAGACCAGCCCCAAACAAAAGGGGCAGCGGCCCATGGCCACTGCCCCGATTGCATCCGCCAGTCCAGGCGTTACGCCGACTTTGGCTTCTTCACGTCCCGCCACACCTTCTTGTAGCTCAGATAGCCCAGGATGGTGAGGATGAGGAGGAAGGCGATCGCCGCCACTCCGGTTTCCTTGCGGTTGTCGAGCTTGGGCTCCGCAGTCCAGGCGAGGAACGCGGAGACGTCGGTCGCGTAGTTGTTGATCGTCGGGGCCGTGCCGTCGGTATATTCCACCTGCTCATCGGAAGCGAGCGGCGGCGGCATGGCAATGGCGAGCGACGCGAACCATGGGTTGTACCAGAGCGTGTCGGCCTTCTGGAAATCCGTCGGCACCTCGTCGCGGTAGCCGAGCAGCAGCGACCGGACATAGTTGGTGCCATCGTGCCGAGCCTTGGTGATGAGCGAAAGATCGGGCGGATAGGCACCGTTCTGGGCAGCGCGGGCAGCAACTTCATTGGCATAGACCGGCGGGAACTTGTCGGCCAGCGTTGCCGGCCGCGTGGTCGGCTCGCCACTCTCGTCGATCGACGGGACGGTGTATTCCGCTGCAATCGCCTTCGCCTGGCCTTCGCTGAAGCCCAGAGCCAGCAGATCGCGGAACGCGACGCGGCTGATCGAGTGGCACGCCGCGCACACTTCCTTGTAGACCTTGAAGCCGCGCTGGAGCTGGCCACGGTCGAAGGTGCCGGTGATGCCGATATTGCCGATGCCGTTGTGCGACCAGACAATCTGCTCTGGGTGCTCGTGGTGCGCCTTGACGGGGTCGTAAGGCACCTCTTCGCGAGGCTGCACGGCGCCCCAGAGCACGGTGACGCAGAAGAGTGCGCCAGCAGCGATCGCACCCTTCTGCACGAGGGAAGCGCCAGTGAGGGCGGCAACAATGCCGGATTTAGCCATTGATCGGGTCCTTATTCGGCAGGCTGCGCGACCGCGCCGCCCGGCCTGCTTCCATCACCAAGCGTACTTCCGCCGAACTTCGAGAGCACAGCTTCCGAAATCGAGTTGGGCAGCGGCAACGGCTTTTCCAGGCGGCTGACCAGCGGCAGGATGATGAGGAAATGGGCGAAGTAATAGGCAGTCAGCAATTGGCTGATGATGACCCACGGCTCCTCGGCCGGCTTGCCGCCTGCCACGCCCAGCCCGACGCAGACCGCCACGAACACCCAGAACAGGATCCGGTTGAGCGGACGATACTTGTTCGAGCGCACCGGCGACGTGTCCAGCCAGGGCAGGAAGAACAACAGCAGGATCGAGGCAAACATCGCGATCACGCCCCAGAGCTTGGCGGGAATGAACAGGAAGTCGGTCGTGAAGGCACGCAGGATCGCGTAGAATGGCCAGAAATACCATTCTGGAACGATGTGCGCCGGCGTGCTGAGCGGGTTGGCGGGGATGTAATTGTCCGGCTCACCAAGCGAGTTCGGCATGAAGAACACGAACGCCGAGAAGATGATCAGGTACACGCCCAGCCCGAAGAAATCCTTCGAGGTGTAATAGGGGTGGAAGGGCACGGTATCCTGCTCGCTCTTCACATCGAGGCCGGTCGGGTTGTTGGAGCCCGGAATGTGCAGCGACCAGACGTGAAGAATGATCACGCCGAAGATCACGAACGGCAGCAGATAATGGAGCGAGAAGAAGCGGTTGAGGGTCGCATTGTCCGGCGAGAAGCCGCCGAGCAGCCAGGTCTGGATCGCTTCGCCGACGAGCGGCAGAGCGGAGAAAAGACCGGTGATGACTGCAGCACCCCAGAAGCTCATCTGGCCCCAGACGAGCACGTAACCCATGAAAGCGGTCGCCATCATCAGCAGGAAGATGACGAGGCCGAGCATCCAGAGCACCTCACGCGGCGGCTTGTACGAGCCGTAATAAAGGCCACGGAAGATGTGAATGTAGACGACGGCGAAGAAGAAGGACGCACCCACGGCGTGCATGTAGCGAAGCATCCAGCCACCATTGACGTCGCGCATGATGTGCTCGACCGAGTCAAAGGCAACGCTGGTGTCCGCGGCATAATGCATGCCGAGCACGACACCGGTGATGATCTGGATGACCAGCGCCACACCGGCGAGCACACCGAAATTGTAGAAATAGTTGAGGTTCTTCGGCGTGGGATACCCCGCACCGAGAGCGCCGTAGACGAAGCGCGGCAAGGGCAGCCGGCTGTCCATGAATTTGCCGATCTCGGTCGTCGGCTGATACTGCTTGGCCCAGGGAAAGCTCATGGAATCCTCCGTTAGCCGATGGTGACCGCGGTCGCGGACTTGAAGACATATGGCGGAACTTCAAGATTGAGCGGCGCCGGTCCCTTGCGGATGCGACCCGCCGTATCATAGTGCGAACCATGGCACGGGCAGAAGTAGCCGCCAAAATCACCGCGGCTTTCGCCCTGGCCGGCACCCAGCGGCACGCAGCCGAGATGGGTGCAGACGCCGAGCGTGATCAGCCACTTGGCATTGCCCTCCTTGGTGCGATCGGCCAGCGACTGCGGGTCGCGAAGACCGCTGACATCCACCTGATTGGCCGTCGCGATTTCCGCAGCGGTCAGGTGCCGGGCAAACACCGGCTTGCCGCGCCAGCTGGTCTTGATCGCCATGCCTTCCTCGATCGACGCCAAATCCAGCTCGATCGAGGCGAGTGCCAGCACGTCGGCCGACGGGTTCATCTGGTTGACCAGCGGCCACACCACTGCACCGACACCGACAGCGGCGGTGGCGCCGGTGGCGATGTAGAGAAAATCGCGACGCGTCTCACCCTGCGGTGCAGGATTGTCTGCGACGGGAGCCTGGGTACCGCTTGCCATCAAGCCACCTTTCGAAGCTGCATGAACAGAAATTGCGAGCCGGCAGCACCGCGAGGCCCCGCCATTCAACTCTGTGTCCAATAGCCATGACACTCCCCTGATGGCAACGGCCTTTTTGTGGACATTTTGGCGCGGTGGTTCCGCCTGTCGCGGCTTGAACTTCGACGGCGTGGCTGCCGAATTGGCCTTTTGCAGTGGCTGCTTTTGGCGCTAGGGACCGGATCATGTACACGCTCGATGATCGACAGACCGCTGCCCAGACCTGGTTCCGGGAGGCGCGCGACCGCATCTGCGCAGCACTTGAATCGGTGGAAGACGATGGCCGGGGCGAAGGCCCCGCCGGCCGCTTCGAGCGCGTCGCCTGGAACCGCAACCCTGCGTCGAACGAGGATACTTCAGGCTTCGGAGGAGACGGCGAAGGCGGCGGCGGCGTGATGAGCGTGATGAAGGGGCGGGTCTTCGAAAAGGCCGGCGTCAACATCTCCACGGTCCACGGCGTCTTCGCACCCGAATTTGCCAAGCAGATCAACGGCGCCGCCGAGGACCCGCGCTTCTTCGCAACCGGGATCAGCCTTGTCATCCACCCGCGCAACCCGCTGGTGCCGGCGGTGCACCTCAACACGCGCTACCTCGTCACCACCAAGCGCTGGTTCGGCGGCGGCATGGATCTCAACCCCGCCATTGCCGACGATGCGCAGACCAGTGACTTCCACGCCGCGCTGAAGGTGATGTGCGACCGCCATGACGCGAGCTATTATCCGGCGCATAGCAAATGGGCCGAGGAGTATTTCTGGGTGCCGCACCGTGGCCGCCATCGCGGCGTGGGCGGCATTTTCTACGATCATCTCGACAGCGGCGACTGGGAGCGCGACTTCGCCTATACGCAGGATGTTGGGCGGACCTTTGCCGAGCTCTACCCGCGACTGGTTCGCGAGAAGATGGCCCTGCCGTTCACCGAGGAGCAGCGCGCCGAGCAGCTGCGCTACCGCGGACTCTATGCCGAGTTCAACCTCGTGCACGATCGCGGCACGGTTTTCGGGCTCAAGACGGGCGGCAATATCGAGGCGATCCTGATGAGCCTGCCGCCGCTGGCCCGTTGGGACTGACGCTTCCTCAACCTCAATCCTGGGCGGTGGCGAGGCTGCGGTAGAGATAGGCAGCAAGGGCTGCATTGCCGATGCTGACAAAGGTCGACGCAACGGCTGCCACCAGCCCGGCGGCGAACTTGCCCAACGCGGCCAATCCGAACAATGTGAGCACCGAGCCCACGGCACTGCCGACGCCGCCGGCAATGAGGCTGAGGCCGAAGATGCCCAGGATCGCCACCAGGAAAAAGCCGAAGATCGCCCAACCCGCCGGACGCGTGAGCTCCCAGCTGCGCCGGACCATTGCCACCGGGCTGCCGCGCGGGCTGACAATGGCGAGCGGCATCACCAACAGCAACCGTGATGCCACGTACAGGCCGGGGAGCACAAGCAGCAGCATGGCGACGCCGGTCGGGATGGCCGCGAGCGCAAGCGCTGCCAGATAGACCGGCCAGGCGGCGAAGGCGCCGGCCAGCGCCGCGCGGGGCGGGGCGCCGGGCCGGAGCAGCAGGTGAACCACCGCCAGCTGGCCAAGGCTGGCAATGATCGTCGGCACCAGGACCAGCCAGAACAGCGTTGTTGTTGTGATACCATCGGCATCCGCAGGCGGGGTGGGGCCGAAGGTGCGAAGGGCTATGTCGACAAGCAGCGTGAACGGCGCCGCCACCGCAAACAGTTCGGACATGCGACCGCCGAGCGGCGCCGTCATCCCCTGCCAGATGCCGCCGAAGCGGACCGTGCTCACGAAAAATTCAGCTGGCTGACGGTTGCGCGCCAGCTTCCTTTAGCAGGTCGGTCAGTTCGCCCGCCTGGTACATTTCCATCATGATGTCCGACCCGCCGACAAATTCGCCGCCGATGTAGAGCTGCGGGATGGTCGGCCACTCCGAATAGCTCTTGATGCCCTGGCGAATCTCCATGTCGGCGAGCACATCGACCGTCTCAAAAGCGACGCCGAGCCGCTCGAGGATGGCGATGGCAGTGCTCGAAAAGCCGCACTGCGGGAAGAAGGGGGTGCCCTTCATGAAAAGCACCACCGGATTGGCAGTGACGATTTCGGATATACGGGCGTGAACAGGATCGGTCATCAACTGGCTCCTCAAGCGGGAATGGTGGTGAGTTTGAGCGCGTGGAGCACGCCGCCCATGCGCCCGCCCAGCGCATTGTACACGAGCTGGTGCTGCCTTACGCGACTCAGCCCCTGGAACTGCGGGGCGGTGACGACCGCCGCCCAATGATCGCCATCGCCGGCAAGATCGGTGAGCGCCACATCGGCTCCCGGCAAGGCATCGCGAATCGCTGCGTCGATTTCATGGGCGGCCATCGGCATCGATCAGCCGTTCGTGATCTGCTGGCGGGCAACCTCGGCCGTCTCCAGCAGCTTGGCACGGATCGTCGTCTCATCGACGCCAGCCGGCGCCAGATCGGCGACCAGCTTGCGGACGACGTCTTCGTCACCGGCTTCTTCCAGATCGGCAATCACCACCGATTTGGCATAGGCTTCGGTTTCGGTCGCATCGAGGCCGAGAAAGCCGGCGGCCCATTCGCCCACCAGCCGGTCGCGCCGCGCCAGGACGCGAAACAGCGTTTCGGCATCATGGGCGAACTTGTTTTCGTAGGCGTCCTTGCGGTCGTCGAAGCTGGTCATGAAGCACTCCTGATATGGTACTCCAGATAGGGCCGGCATTGCAGCGCTGCAAGCGCCGCGCTATGAGAGAGGTGTTGCCCCGGGGTGCGCCATTTCGGCCAGCTCCGGGGCTTTGAGTTTTCCGCAACGTTTCTGCCCTGCGGTTTCGGGGCCAAGTTTCAACCAAGGTCCGCCCGCCCGCATGCGGACCATCAGGAGGATGGCCATGACCCGGCGTCGCCAGATTTACGAGGGCAAGGCCAAGATCCTTTACGAAGGGCCGGAGCCCGGCACGATCATCCAGTATTTCAAGGATGATGCTACTGCTTTCAACGCCCAGAAGAAGGGCACCATCTCGGGCAAGGGGGTGCTCAACAACCGCATTTCCGAGCATCTGTTCACGCTGCTGGCCACGATCGGTATTCCCACCCACTTCATCCGCCGCCTCAACATGCGCGAACAGCTGGTGCGGCAGGTCGAGATCATCCCGATCGAGGTGGTGATCCGCAATGTGGCCGCCGGCAGCCTCGCCAAGCGCTTCGGGATCGAGGAGGGCACTACCCTGCCCCGCACGATCATCGAATATTATTACAAGGACGATGCGCTCAATGACCCGATGGTCACCGAGGAGCACATCGCCGCTTTCGGCTGGGCGAGCCAGGAGGAGATGCACGATATCGCCGACATGGCGATCCGGGTGAACGACTTCATGGCGGGGCTGTTCGCCGGCGTCGGTATCCGGCTGGTCGATTTCAAGCTTGAGTTCGGCCGGCTTTTTGACGGCGAATATGCGCGGGTGATCCTGGCCGACGAGATTAGCCCCGACGGCTGCCGGCTGTGGGACCTGAAGACCAACGAGAAGCTGGACAAGGACCGGTTCCGCCGGGACATGGGCGGTGAGGCCGAGGCCTATCAGGAAGTGGCGCGGCGGCTGGGGCTGATGCCCGAGGACGACGCTTCGGTGCTCGACCTCGACGAGCATCGCAAGTCGCGCGGCAAGTAACGCGGTTCAGGCCGCGATCGGCTTCAAGCGCGGGACCCCCGCGGCAAAGGCGATGGCGCCCGTCACCATGATGGCGGCGGTGGCCCAAAAGGCAGGCGCATAGCCGGCGGCGTCGACGATCATGCCAACCATTACCGGGCCGATGACGCCCGAGAGGTTGCCCACACCCGCTTGCAGCCCTACCCAGCGCCCGGCGGATTCGGGGCCGGCGAGGGTCTGGCCGGCGGTGAAGAGCAGGTTGGGCAGCGGCCCGAAGCCGATGCTCGCCACTACCAGCCAGATGATAAGCAGCGGCGTGCTGGCAGTGCCGGGCAGCGCCAGCACGGCGGTGGTGGCGATTGCCATGCAGAGCAAAAGTAGCGTCTTGCGGATGGTCGAGGCATCGCGACCCTGTGTGATCATCCGGTCGGACACGACTGCCGCAACCCAGCCGCTGACTGCCTGCACCAGGTAGAAAAGCCCGGTGATCAGCGCCATGTCGGTGATGTCGAACCCGCGCACGCGCACCAGCCACAGCGGCAGCCACGCGATGAGGAAATAAATGCCGTGGCTGGCGCAGATGTGGAGCACCGTCATCGCCCAGAGCTGCGGGAGTTGCACCAGCCGCAGCCACGACATGGTGGGCAGCGGTTGTGCGGCGCCCGGTTGGTCGACCTCGGAACGGCGCCCGGCCCAGGGCACCAGCCACAGCAGCGTGGCAAGGCCGAAGACGATGAACATCGGCCGCCAGCCATAGCGCGCGAGGATGAAGCCGCCGGCGAGGGTGCCGATGAACGGGCCGAGTGCGATGCCCAGCCCGAGCGAGATATTGGCACGGCCGCGCCCCGCCTCGGGCGTGCGGGCGATGATCTTCGAGCCGCAGGGGAAGGCCACGCCCTCGCCCAACCCCATCATCAGCCGCAGGATGATGAGCACCGTGACCGACCCCGCCAGACCGATGGCGGCGGTGGCGAGCGCCCAGACTGCGACCCCGGCCGCCATCAGCCGGTGCACCGAGCCGCGATCGGCAAGCCAGCCGGCGAGTGCGAGGCACGGCACATAGGTCCAGTAGAAGGCCGAGACGATGACGCCATAGCCGGTGGCAGAGAGCTTGAGCTCGGACTGGATGAGAGGGGCGGCCACAGAAACGGCGCCGCGATCGATATAGTTGAGCGCGATCGACAGGCCGATCAGCCAGATGAGGCTGCGGCTCGGTGCGATCGGTCGTGTGGCCCCCATGATGCGAGATTGGGCGGAGCGGCGGCGCGCGTCAATTGCTTGCGGGGACAGCAGCAGGGGATTAAGGCGCATGCCATGAAAGCCCGTCTCACCATCACCCTCAAATCCGGCGTTCTCGATCCGCAGGGGCGCGCCATCCAGGCAGCCCTTGGTGGGCTGGGGTTTGACGGCGTGGGGGATGTGCGTGCCGGCAAGGTGATCGAGCTCGAGCTCGCAGAGGGAACACCGCCAGAAACTATCGATGCCATGTGCCGGCAGCTGCTCGCCAACACGGTGATGGAGAATTACCGGGTGGAGCTGCTGTGAAGAGCGCCGTCATCGTCTTTCCCGGTTCCAACTGCGACCGCGATCTGGCGGTGGCGATCGAGCTGGTGACCGGCGTCAAGCCGGCGATGGTCTGGCATGCCGAGACCGAGCTTCCGAATGGCACTGACCTTGTGGCGCTGCCGGGCGGCTTCTCGTTCGGGGATTATCTGCGCTCGGGTGCGATGAGTGCGCGCTCGGCGATCATGCGTGCAGTTGCGGATGCAGCAGACGAAGGGCGGATGGTGCTCGGCGTTTGCAATGGTTTTCAAGTGCTTACCGAGGCGGGGTTGCTGCCCGGCGCGCTGATGCGCAACGCCGGGCTGGATTTCGTCTGCCGCGACGTGGCGCTCGATGTCGTCAACAGCCAGACGGCGTTTACCAGCCTTTACGGTGCGGGCGAGCGGATCAGCATTCCCGTCGCACACCATGACGGCAATTACTTCGCCGATGCCACCACGCTCGACCGGCTGGAAGGCGAAGGCCGGGTGGTGTTCCGCTACGGCGAGAACGTCAACGGCTCGGCGCGCGACATTGCCGGCATCATCAACGATCGCGGCAATGTTCTGGGGCTGATGCCGCATCCCGAGCGCGTGGTCGAAGCAGCACATGGCGGGACCGATGGGCGCCGGCTGTTCGAAGGACTCGTCGGGGCGCTGGCGGCGGCCTGAGGGGCAAGGCGGGTCGGTTGAGGGTGCTCGACGGCCAGAATAGGCGCATCAAAGGGTCTTTTCGGTATCAGATTCTGGTCTTGAAGGGCGTGAAGTCAGTTCGCGTATCGAAAACGTCCAGCCCTTCGGCGCGCTTGAACCAGCCGACCACGCGGTAGGTGACCGGTGTGAGCGCAGCTTCCCACGCCACCTTCAGCGCATAGTTGGTGAGCAGGACCTGGAAGACGAGGCTGTTCTCCCACACACCCCAGAAGGCCAGCGGATAGAAGATCAGGCTGTCCACCCCCTGCCCCACCACGGTGCTGCCGATGGTGCGGGTCCAGAGGTGCTTGCCGCCGGTGAGCAGCTTCATCCGCGCCATGACGAAGGCGTTGGCCATTTCGCCGGCCCAGAAGGCGAGGATGGAGGCGAAGAAGATGCGCGGCACCTGGCCGAACACCGTTGCCAGCGCGGCCTGGCCCTCATAGCCGGGAGCGGGAGGCAGGGTGACGACGAACCAGCTCATCGCGGCGGCGAAGATCGAGGCGCCGAAGCCGACCCAGACGACGCGGCGGGCGCGGGCGAAGCCATAGACTTCGGTGAGCACGTCTCCCAGCACATAGCTCAGCGGGAAGAACAGGATGCCCGCTCCGAAGACCAGCGGGCCGTAGAAGGGCAGCTCGACTTGCGCGGGCTTGGCGGCGCCGATGAGGTTGGAGCAGATGAGGATGACCGCGAAGGCTGCCATGGCGAAATCATAGTAACGCAGCGGCCGACCGTGCAGCGCTTCGGCATCGATCGGCGTGATGGCGGTTTCTTTGTTCATGTTGCCTCTTGTCGCGCTGCCTTGGGCGCTGCGCAAGAGGGCGGCGCAAACGCCGCAGCCGGCCGGATCAGGCCACCGAGTCGAGAAAGTCGATGAGCGCCTTCTCATCGGCTTCGAGCGCGCCTTCGAAGCTGCCGTGCAAGGCGCCGGCACGCCAGCCTTCGAAGACCTGCGGGTGGATATAGGCGGCGCGGCAGACCGCCGGCGTGTTGCCGAGCGCCGTGGCGGTGGTCTTCACGCAGGCCGCGATCGCGCGCTTGGCTGCCGTGTCGCTCAGTGGTGGATCGGCCACGGCGAGGGTGCGCGCCGCGGCCAGGGTGGCGGCCCAGGTGCGGAAATCCTTGGCAGTGATGTCCGCGCCGGAAATCTGGCGCAGATAGTCGTTCACATCGCCCGAGCCGATGGCGTGCGGGGTGCCATCCTCGTCCTCATAGCGGAACAACCGCTGGCCGGGCAGTTCGCGCAGCCGCTTGATGACGGTGCGGGCGCGGCGATCGGTGATTCGCGTGCGGTGGCGCACGCCGCTCTTGCCGCGAAAATCGAACAATAGTGCGGCACCATCCTTCTTCAGATGGCGGGAGCGCAGCGTGGTAAGGCCGAAGCTCTTGTTGGTGCGGGCATAATCCTCGTTGCCGATACGAATGAGCGTGGTTTCGAGCAGCCGCACGATGGTCGCGAGCACCAGTTCGCGCGAAAGGTTGCGCCGCGCCAGATCATGATCGACCGCAGCGCGGATTGCCGGCAGCGCACGGCCGAAGGCGGCCATCTGCGCAAATTTGGCGACCGTCTGATGCGCATGCCAGTCAGCATGGTAGCGATACTGCTTGCGGCCGCGCGCATCGCGCCCGGTCGCCTGGATGTGGCCGCGCGGATCGGGGCATATCCAGACCTGCTGCCAGGCAGGCGGCAGGACGAGGGCGGTGATGCGCGCCAGCGTCGACGTGTCGGCAAGCTTGCTGCCATCGGGATTGGTGTAACGAAAGCGGCCGGGTTTCCCGATTCGGGCTATGCCCGGCTCTTCGTCGGTCGAATAATGCAGGCCGGCCTCGCGCGCCGCGGCGGCGTTATCGGACGGGGGTGTGGCGAATGCCATGATCGCCCAACCGGGCGTGCCGGCATCGGTTCCACGTTCTTTTTATGTTCCGCTTCTGATATACTCGACCCATGGACGATTCGCGGCCTCTTCGCTGGTTGTATCTCGATCTCAACAGCTATTTCGCCAGCGTGGAGCAGCAGCTCGACCCGCGGCTGCGCGGCCGCCCCGTGGTGGTGGCGCCGGTGGACACCGACAGCACCTCGGCGATCGCGGCAAGCTATGAAGCCAAGGCCTATGGCATCCGCACCGGCACCAAGATCTGGGAGGCCAAGGCAAAGTGCCGTGATCTCATCGTGGTGCCGGGACAGCATGAGCACTATGTGCGCTTCCACCACCGGATCATCGAGGAAGTGGGGCGGCATGTGCCCGTCTATGCCGTCTGCTCGATCGACGAGGTGGCGTGCCGGCTGCTCGACAATGAGAACAGCGAGGCGGCGGTGCGGCGCATCGCGGCAGCGATCAAGGCCGGCATCCGCGCCAATGTCGGCGAATGCCTCACCTCGTCGATCGGCGTGGCGCCCAACCGGCTGCTGGCGAAGATGGCTGCCGACATGCAGAAACCCGACGGGCTGACGATCGTCCCCGCCGAGGCCATCGACGGCCGGCTGAAGGCGCTCAAGCTGAACGATATTCCCGGCGTGGGACGCAACATGGAAGCTCGGCTGGCGGCCGCCGGCGTGGTGACGATGGAGCGGCTGTTGCAGCTTGATGCCCGCCAGGCGCGGCAGGCCTGGGGCAGCGTGTGGGGCGAGCGGATGTTCTGGTTGCTGCAGGGCCAGGAGCTGCCCGAGCTGGAGACGGTCAACCGCTCGATCGGCCACAGCCATGTGCTTGGGCCGGACAAGCGACCCCTGGCTGCCGCGCGGCTGGTGACGCGGCGGCTGCTCGCCAAGGCGGCGACACGTCTGCGGCGCGCGGAGAAGCGCTGCAGCCGGCTGGGGCTGAGCGTGAAGCTGGAGGCGGCGCGCGGCGAGAAGCCGTTGAAATGGAGCGCGGAGGTTCGGCTGCCGCCGGTGATGGACACCCCTGCCCTGCTCCATGCGCTCGAAGGGTTGTGGAACCGCATGACGGGTGAACTCGCGGCCCGGCGGCTGCTCCAGGTGGGCGTGGTGCTCGCGGACCTGACTGCCGCCGATGCCGTGCAGCCGGGGCTCTTCGACGCCGGGGCGGTGCGCGACGAACGCCGGGCGCTGGCGTTGAGCCAGGCGATGGACAAGGTCAACGCCCGCTTCGGCCGCGATGCGGTGACGATGGGCCACGACCGCATGGGAGCGGTAAAGTCATCAGGGCCGCGGATTGCGTTCACCCGCATTCCCGAACTTGCCGAATTCAGGGAGTGAACCTCTCTCCACTTGTCGGAGACGCGATATTGTTCCATGAGGCGCGCCAAGTTTCTGCAAGGACAGTTTCATGGCCTATGGTTTTCTCGTACTGCTCCTCCTCGGTACATCTACTGCTGCCATGGCGCAGCCGGCGCCCGGCGTGCCCGCCACCGCCCAGCGCAGCGCTTCTGCACCGCCGCGGCAGCCGGACTGGGTGCTTGGGATTGGCGTCGCACCCCTTTACGGCCCGGCCTGGCAGGGCAGCCGCGATCAGGCGCTGTCGGTCTTTCCCGATCTGCGGTTGAACTACCGGGATGATGTTTTTCTGTCGGTGCCCGATGGTCTGGGCTGGAACGCCGTGAATGTTCGCGACGGTCAGGGAGGCGGGTGGAAGCTCGGCCCGCTGGTGAAGCTCCGCTTCGGGCGGCAGGAGAGCAACGGCGGCTCGCCGTTTCTCGTGAGCGGCGGCAGCACGGCGCTGCGCGGCATGGGCGATATCGGCGTGGCGGGCGAGGCCGGGGGCTTTGCGCAGCTCGGCTTCGCCAAGGGTCGTGCAAGGTTGCGCGCCGAGGTTCGGCAGGGATTCGGCGGGCACGATGGTCTGGTCGCCGACACGCTGTTTGCCTGGTCCGACGCCATCGGCGGGCAGCGTTCGGGGTGGCGCTACGGCCTTGGTACCCGTGCCGCCTGGGGCGATTCGGCGTTCACCAACACGTATTTCGGCGTCAATGCCCGCCAGGCGGCAGCCACCGGCCTGCCGCGCTTTCGCACCGGCAGCGGGCTGGTTTCGGCGGGGCTGAACGGCTCGGTGACGCGCATCCTCGGCCCGCGGGGTCGTGACGGCGCGTTGACACTGTTCGCAAGCCAGGATTGGCTCGCCGATACGGTCGCCGATTCGTCGCTCATCCGGCAGCGTGGCCAGCGCGGGCAAACTGCGGTGGGGATGAGCTACGGCTATCGCTTCAGTTGGGACTGATAACCGACGTCAGTGCAGCTTCAGCTTGGGCCGCACCACCTGGTTGACATGGCCGATGACGAGCAGGCTCATGCCCTTGATCCAGCCATGGATGGCGAAGAGGTGCATCCGGTAGAGGCTGACATAGACGAAGCGCGCCAGCCGGCCCTCGATCGCCATGCGACCGCCGACGAGATTGCCCATCAGGCTGCCAACGGTGGTGTAGCGCGCGAGGCTGACGAGTGAGCCATTGTCCTTGTAGATGAAAGGCTTGAGATCGCGGCCCTCGATCATCGCGCGGATGTTGCGATAGGCGGTGGTGGCCATCTGGTGCGCGGCCTGGGCACGCGGCGGGATCGGCTTGCCGCCTTCTTCGGGAACGAAATGGGCGCAATCGCCGATCGCGAACACACGGTCGTCGCGGCTGGTCTGCAGCGTTGGGTGGACGACGAGCTGGTTGTTTCGCGTTGTCTCCAGCCCGCCGATGTGCGCGAGGAAGTCCGCCCCCTTCACCCCGGCGGCCCAGACCTTGATGTCGGCGGGGATCATCTCGCCGCCGGCGGTCTCGATCCCGGCTTCGGTGGCGGCGGTGACCTTGGTGCCGGCGAGCACGCGGACGCCCAGCGCTTCGAGTTCGGCAGTGGCGGACGCGGCCAGCTTGTCAGGAAGGGCTGGCAGGATTCGCGGGCCGGCTTCGATGAGGGTGACCTGCAGGCGCTTCTCGTCGAAGACTTCGAGGCCGTAATAGCCGAGTGCGGTGGCGGCGGAATAAAGCTCGGCGGCAAGCTCCACGCCGGTGGCGCCGCCGCCGACGATGGCGACACGGGCAAAGGCATCCGACGCCGGATCGAGCGTCATCTGCCGGGACACGCGCAGGCACTGGTTGAGCAGCTTGCGGCGAAAGCGATCGGCGTCCTTGCGGCTTTCGAGGCTGAGGCAATGTTCCTTGACGCCCGGCGTGCCGAAATCATTGGACACCGAGCCGACCGCCAGCACCAGATAATCATAGCGGATGCGGTGGCGGCCGATCACTTCCGAGCCATCCTCGTCCATGATCGGGGCGATGACGATCTGCTGGGCATCGCGATCGATGCTTTCCAGCGCGCCGTCGAAATAGCGATAGCCCCAGCGGAAGGCATGGGCGCGATAGCCCACCTCGTCGAGATTGGCATCGAGCGAGCCGGCGGCGACCTCGTGGAGCAGCGGCTTCCAGATATGGCTGGTGTTGCGATCGACGAGGATGATGTCGAAATCCTGCGCATCATAGTGGCTGGCGAGCTTGCGCACGAGTTCGAGGCCGCCGGCACCGCCGCCGACGATCACGATCTGGGTCTTGCGGCCGTCGGGCCGGGTGCGGGGCATGCGTGCACCTTGTTCAGCTGGGATCCTAACCCATAGCGCCCGATGGGGAATTGCCAAGACGCGATTGTGTATTATATCGGCAATACGGCATGTCGGGAGGCGAGAATGGGGACGCTCGATTGGACGTTGATTGCCTGGGTGACGCTCGGGGTATTGATCTTCAACTTCATTCCTTCTGTCATTGCCTTTGCGCGGCGGCATCCCGATCGGCGGATGCTGGCGCGGCTCAACATCCTTTCGCTGCTGTCGTTGCTGCTCTGGGCGGCGCTGCTGGTCTGGGCGGTGGGTGGCAAGAAGAATGATTCCGTCATCAGCCGCTTCGTCCATGCCGAGCGGAACAAGCCGTTGCTCATCGGGCTGGTGGTGTTGCTGGTTGCCGGCGGTGCTGCGGTAGGGGTGGCGGGCATCACCACATGACAAGCGGCGGGCGAGCCGCTATCCGCGCCGCATGAGCCCAGCCGAACCCGCCATCACCCCGCAGATCGTCGCCGACCATGGCTTCACGCCCGAGGAATACGAGCGGGTGCTCGCCGCGATGGGCCGCGAGCCCAACATGCTCGAGCTGGGCATCTTTTCGGTGATGTGGTCCGAACATTGCAGCTACAAGTCTTCGCGGATGCATCTGGCGAAGCTGCCCACGCAAGCACCCTGGGTGATCTGCGGGCCGGGCGAGAATGCCGGCGTGATCGACATCGGCGATGGTGATGCTGCCATCTTCAAGATGGAAAGCCACAACCATCCGAGCTTCATCGAGCCCTATCAGGGGGCGGCGACCGGCGTGGGCGGCATCTTGCGCGATGTGTTCACCATGGGGGCGCGGCCGATCGCCAACATGAACGCGCTGCGCTTCGGCGCCATCGATGCGCCGCGGATGCGGCATCTGGTGAAGGGCGTGGTGGCCGGCATCGGCGGCTATGGCAATTGCGTCGGTGTGCCGACGGTGGGGGGAGAAACGATCTTCCACCCGAGCTACAATGGCAACATCATCGTCAACGCGATGACCGTGGGGATCGCGAAGGCCGACAAGATTTTCTACTCGGCGGCAGCGGGCATCGGCAATCCGGTCATCTATGTCGGCTCCAGGACCGGCCGCGACGGCATCCATGGCGCGACAATGGCCTCGGCCGAGTTCGACGAGAACAGCGACGAGAAGCGCCCCACCGTGCAGGTGGGCGACCCGTTTACCGAGAAGCTGCTGATCGAGGCGTGCCTCGAACTGATGGCATCGGATGCGATCGTGGCGATTCAGGACATGGGGGCAGCGGGGCTGACCTCGTCGAGCGTGGAGATGGCGTCGAAGGGCGGGGTGGGCCTCCGGCTCGATCTCGACCGCGTGCCGTGCCGCGAGGCGAGGATGACGCCCTATGAGATGATGCTTTCGGAGAGCCAGGAGCGGATGCTGATGGTGCTGAAGCCCGGGCGCGAGGATTTTGCCGAAGCCATTTTCGCCAAATGGGGGCTGGATTTCGCGGTGATCGGCGAAGTGGTGGCCGGTGGCGACCTGACGATGACCTTCCACGGCGAGGAAGTGGGGCGGATTCCGCTCGAGCCGCTGGCCGACGCCGCGCCGAAATATGACCGGCCCTGGGTGCGCACGCCGCCGCGCGCGCTGCTCGGCGATGTGCCCGGGGGCGACGATGTGGGGGGGGACCTGCTGCGGCTGATGGGCAGTGCGGACCTTTGCTCGCGGGCGTGGATCTGGGAGCAATATGACCATATGGTCGGCGCCGACACGGTGCAGCGGCCGGGCGGCGATGCCGCGGTGGTGCGCGTGCACGGCACGGCCAAGGCGCTGGCGCTGACCACCGATTGCACGCCGCGCTACTGCTTTGCCGACCCTGTGGAGGGCGGCAAGCAGGCGGTGGCGGAGAGCTGGCGCAACCTGATTTCGGTGGGGGCAAGGCCATTGGCGATCACCAACTGCCTCAACTTCGCCAGCCCGCAGAACCCGGTGGTGATGGGGCAGCTGGTGGGGTGCATCGAGGGGATGGCCGAGGCGTGCAGGGCGCTCGACTATCCGGTCGTGTCGGGCAATGTGAGCCTTTACAACGAAAGCCGTGCAACCGGCGGCGGGGCGGCGATCATGCCCACCCCGGCGATCGGCGGGGTGGGGCTGATCGCCGACTGGACCAGGGTGATGACGCTCGGGTTCAAGGCCGAGGGCGAGGACATCTGGCTGGTGGGCGAGGACGGCGGGCATCTGGGCCAGTCCCTGTGGCTGCGCGAATTGCATGGCCGCGAGGAGGGGACGCCGCCGGCGGTCGACCTGGCGGCCGAGCGCGCGGCGGGAGATTATGTGGCGGGGCTTATCGCCGACGATCTTGTGACGGCGGTGCATGACCTTTCGGATGGCGGGCTGCTGGTGGCGCTGGCGGAGATGGCGCTGGCTGGTGGCATCGGTGCGGAGGTGGAGGCGATGAACGCGGGTGCTGCGTTCGGCGAAGACCAGGGGCGGTATCTCGTGACGGTGGCAGCCGGAACGGAGTTGCCGGCGGGTGCTGTTCCGGTGCGGCGGATCGGGCGGACGGGCGGCGCGCTGGTGGCGGGAATCGCGCTGGCGGCGCTGCGGGCGGCACACCGCGAGGCGCTGCCGGCGATGCTGCACGGCGCCACTTGAATCACGGCTCGGCAGGGCCACATTTCCAGGTGGCAGCATGGCGCTGCGGGAGTGACGGCGTTGGCGACTGCGATGTTTTCGAACGTGCAGCTGGCGGAGTGGGCCGGGCGTGAGCCTGCGGCAGTGCGGCGGCGTGTCGAGGCGGCCGAGCGGCTGCTCGAGCGGGTGACGGTGATCCCGGGCACGCGCATTCCGGTCGGGCTCGATGCATTGATGGGGTTTATCCCGGTGATCGGCGATCTCGCCGCCGGGGCGATGGGGCTTTACATCGTGTGGGAGGCGCGCAACCTCGGGCTGCCGCGCTGGACGATCGCGCGAATGCTGGCGAATGTCGGCTTCGACACGATGGTGGGTGCGGTGCCGCTGGTGGGCGACGCCTTCGATGTGCTGTTCCGCTCGAACACGAAGAATTTGCGGCTGATCAAGCGGCACCTCGACAAGCACCACCCCGGCACTGCGGTCATCGACGCCCTTTAGGCGAAGTCCAGCCCGATATCGGCGGCGGGCGCGCTCTGGGTGATGCGGCCGACGCTGATATAGGTGACGCCGGTTTCGGCGATGGCGCGGATGGTCTGCAGGTTGACGCCGCCCGACGCTTCCGACGGGACGCGGCCGGCAATGATCGCGAGCGCCTGGCGCAGCACCGGCGGCGGCATGTTGTCGAGCAGCAGCCGGTCAGCGCCGGCGGCCAGCGCAGGCTCGATCTGGTCGAGCGTATCGACTTCGACGACGATGCCGCTCAGCCCGGCGGCCTTGGCGGCGCTGACGGCAGCTTCGACCGAACCGGCGACGGCGATGTGATTGTCCTTGATGAGCACGCCATCATCGAGCCGCAGCCGGTGGTTGGTGGCGCCGCCCATGCGTGTGGCGTATTTCTCGAGCATTCGCATCCCGGGCAGCGTCTTGCGCGTGTCGAGCAGCGTGGCGCCGGTGCCGGCGATCGCATCGACATGCGCGCGGGTGAGCGTGGCGATTCCGGTCAGATGCTGGGCGGTGTTCAGCGCGCTGCGTTCCGCCGCCAGCACGGCTCGGGCGTTGCCGCGAATCGTCATCAGCACGGTGCCGGGGGGAACGGCGGTGCCCTCCGCGGCATGGGTGGTGATCTCGGCATCCGGATCGAGCGCCTGGAAAAACATCGCGGCGACGGGAAGGCCGGCGACGGTCACGGCATCGCGGCTGTTCATCACCGCGGTGAGCATGGCATCGGCGGGGATGGTGGCGGCCGACGTGATGTCGCCCCCCTGCCCCAGATCCTCGGCGAGCGTGGCGGCGATGAAGCCGGGCAGGTCGAAATCCTCAATCACCACGAACGGGCACGTCCGAGACTGCCGACGCCATCTCGAGCATCCGGTCGAGGCTGATCTTTGCCTTCACGCGAACATCTTCGGGCACGGTGATCTCCGGCTTGAGGTCACGGAGTGCGAGATGCAGCTTTTGCAGCGTGTTGAGCGCCATGTACGGGCACATGTTGCAGCCGCAATTGCCGTCCGCTCCCGGTGCGCCGATGAAGGTCTTGTGCGGGGCCTTCAGCTGCATCTGGTGAATGATGTTGGGCTCGGTGGCGACGATGACGACCGGCTCGGGCGAATTCAGCGCATAGTTGAGGATGCCGCTGGTGGCGCCGACGTAATGCGCCAGATCGAGGATCGCTTCGGGGCATTCGGGGTGCGCCAGCACCGGGGCGGCGGGGTGCAGCGCCTTGAGCTTGAGCAACTCGGTCACCGAGAATCGCTCATGGACGATGCAGCTGCCGTCCCAGAGCAGCATGTCGCGGCCGGTCTTGCGGTTGAGCCAGGCGCCGAGGTGCTTGTCGGGGGCGAACAGGATCTTCTGGTCGCGCGGCAGCTGGTTGATGATCTTTTCGGCCGAGCTCGAGGTGACGATGATGTCGCTCTCCGCCTTCACCGCCGCCGAGCAGTTGATGTAGGTGAGGCTGATGTGATCGGGGTGGGCGCGGCGGAAGCGCGCAAAGTCCTCGGGCGGGCAACTGTCTTCGAGGCTGCAACCGGCCTTGAGGTCGGGCAGCACCACGATCTTCTGCGGACTGAGGATCTTCGCCACTTCGGCCATGAACTTGACGCCGCAAAAGGCGATGACATCGGCATCGGTGGCAGCGGCCTTGCGGCTGAGATCGAGGCTGTCGCCGACGAAATCGGCAAGGTCCTGGATTTCCGGGTCCTGGTAATAATGCGCCAGGATGACGGCGTTCTTCTCCTTTGCCAGCCGCCTGATCTCGGCCTTCAGGTCGAGCTGGGTGCCGGAAGCGTTTTGCGGGATACCCCCAAGCGGGTTCAAGCGAGCGTCCATGGCTATTCCTGTGGCGGGGTGGTGAGGTCGGGCCTGGGCGGGGTCACGAAGGTGACCTTGACCCTGGCATCGGCATGGCCCGCGGTGATGAGCGGCAGCAGGAAAAGCCGGCCGATCGTGTCCCGCGCGGCCTCGTCGGCGAGATCGACCAATCCCCGGCTTGCACCCTGCGCGCGCATGTTGGCGGCGACGGCGGCGCGGTTGGCGGTGTCGAACGCCTTTTCGACATCGGTGAAGGCGAGCAGCAGCGCGCCATCCTTGTATTCGGTGGTGCGGGTGAGATCGACCTCGGGGCCGGCGATGACCGGGCGCGGTGCGAAGATGGTCAGCGTTTGCTCTTCCTTGTTCCACCGCATCGTTTCCAGCTTGAGCGCCGACAGATCGACCTCATAGCGGATGGTACCGGGGATGATGAGCGTCTTCGAAGCCGAGAGCAGCCCGCCGAGCCGCTGCTGGCGCGAAGTGATGGTGCTGTTGAGCCGCGCGGTCATCACCGTCAGCCGCTGCTGGCGCTGGATCGCCTGCAGCGTGGTGTCGGCAACGCTGAGCACCGGCGCGCGGCCACCGAGCCAGGAGGGCAAATATTCGGGGATGAGGGTGACGGCGGCGAACGCCAGCACCAGGCCAGCCACGAGGCCGAGGAGAACACGAATCATGCGAGGGTCCAATGGTCATCTGCAGGCACGACAAGGCCGCGCGCCTGCAGATCGAAAAGATGCGCCAGCACCGAGCGGCCGGCGGCGGGGTGAAGGCGCTTGTCGACGCCCGAATACATGGCTGCGACCATCACCGGGATCGCCTGCGGGCCGCCTGCGAGATGCTTCAGTATCTGCGTCTCGCGCTGCTTGCGGTGGGTGATGAGGCCGCGAACGAAGCGCTGCGGATCGGTGACCGCTTCGCCGTGCGTGGGATGGTAGATGCGGTCCTCGCGCTCGAGCAGCTTGCGCAGGCTGGCCATATAGGCGGTCATGTTGCCATCGGGCGGCGCCACCACGGTGGTGGACCAGCCCATGACATGATCGCCCGTGAAAAGGGCGGATTCTTCCGCCAGCGCGAAGCAGAGGTGGTTGCTGGTGTGGCCCGGCGTGGCGACGGCAGTGAGCGTCCAGCCGGGGCCGGAGACGCTGTCGCCTTCGGCCATCACCGCATCGGGGGCGTAGCTCGGGTCGAAGCCGGCATCGGCACGCGGGCCGTCATCGGCGAGCACCAGCGGCGCGCAGCCGATGATCTGCGCCCCGGTGGCGGCCTTGATGGCGGGCGCTGCAGGGCTGTGGTCCATATGCGTGTGGGTGACGAGGATATGGCTCACCGTTTCACCCGCCAGCCCTTCGAGCAGGGCGGCGATGTGCGCCGGATCGGCAGGGCCAGGATCGATGACCGCCACCGTGCCATGGCCCACGACAAAGGTGCCGGTGCCGGTGAAGGTGAAGGGCGAGGGATTGCGCGCCAGCAGCCGGCGCACCAGCGGCGTGCGCGGCACGAGATGACCCCAGGCGGCGGAATCGGGATGGGCTGCAAGGTCCATGCGCGCCTTGTGACAGGCGCCAGCGGTGTTGGGAAGCTTGCGACCCCTTGTGCGGCAGCTTAGCAGGGCGCGAGGAGGCAATTGCAATGCAACACTTCGATGTGCTGATCGTGGGTGCGGGCCATGCCGGGGCAGCGGCGGCGATCGCGCTGCGCCAGCAGGGATTTGCCGGCACCATTGCCATTGCCGGCGAGGAGCCCGAGCTGCCTTACGAGCGGCCGCCGCTTTCCAAGGACTTTCTCGCGGGCGAAAAGAGCTTCGAGCGGATGCTGATCCGGCCCGAAAGCTTCTGGGCGGACCGGAGTGTGACGATGCTGACCAGCTGCCGGATCGATGGCGTGGACGCCGCCGGGCAGGTAGCGACCACCTCGGCGGGAGAGCGGATCGGCTATGGGGAGTTGATCTGGGCGGCCGGCGGAGCGGCACGCCGGCTGGCGTGCGAAGGCCACGACCTGGGCGGCATCCACGCCATCCGCACCCATGCCGATGTCGAGGCGCTGAAGGCTGAGCTCGGCACCGCGATGCGAGTCGTGATTGTCGGCGGCGGCTATATCGGGCTGGAGGCCGCGGCGGTGCTCGCCAAGCGCGGCAAGCAGGTGATCGTGCTGGAGGCGCTCGACCGGGTGCTGGCGCGCGTGGCCGGGCCGCCGCTCTCGCACTTCTACGAGGCGGAGCATCGCGCACACGGCGTCGAGGTGCGCACCGGCGTGTTCGTCACCGCCGTCAGCGGCACCGATGGCCGGGCGGATGGCGTGGTGCTGGAGGGCGGCGAGCGGATTGCTGCCGATCTGGTGATCGTCGGCATAGGCATCGTGCCGGCGGTGGCGCCGCTGCTCGCCGCGGGGGCGGCGGGCACAATGGGCGTGGAGGTGGACGCACTGTGCCGCACTTCGCTGCCGCACATCTTCGCGATCGGGGATTGTGCGGCGCACATCAACAGCTTTGCCGATGATGCCCTGATCCGGCTCGAATCGGTGCAGAACGCCAATGACATGGCCACCACGGTGGCGCGGGTGCTCACCGGCAATCCCAAGCCCTATCATGCAGTGCCCTGGTTCTGGTCCAACCAGTATGACCTGCGGCTGCAGACGGTGGGGCTTTCCACCGGCCATGATGCCACGGTGCTGCGCGGCGACCCTGCGGCACGGGCGTTCAGCCTTGTCTATCTGAAGGACGGCCGGGTGGTGGCGCTCGATTGTGTGAATGCAGCGCGCGACTATGTGCAGGGCAAGGCGCTGGTGGAAGCCGGAAGCCGGATCGACCCTGCGATGCTCGCCGATGTGACGGTGCCGCTGAAGATGCACCATCCGGTTGCCGACCCGCTGGTGCGGGCCGGCCTCGCCTGAGCTTGCAGCGACGTGCGACCTGACAGTTTGCGGCATTCCCACCTGCCCGGCAGTCCGCTAGCTAGGAGCCTCGCGATTTGGGGAGTGCGCCGGTGACCAGTTCGGAATCGGATATCTGGGACTTCGTCATCGTCGGCGCGGGCTCGGCGGGCTGCGTGCTGGCCAACCGTCTCACCGCCAATCCGGGCACGCGGGTGCTGCTGCTGGAGGCCGGCGGGCGCGACAATTCGATGATGATCCAGATGCCCGGCGGCATTGCGCAGATCATCCCGCCCGAGAAGGACAGCCCGTTCGACTGGGGCTATTGGACCGTGCCGCAACGCGAGATGGGCGGCCGCAAGATGTACTGGCCGCGCGGCCGCGTGCTCGGCGGCTGCTCGTCGATCAACGGCATGGTCTATGTTCGGGGGCATGCCAGCGACTATGACCGATGGGCGCAGCTGGGGCTGACCGGCTGGGGCTGGTCCGACGTGCTGCCCTATTTCCGCCGCGCCGAAGACAGCGAGCGTGGCGAGGACGAGTTCCACGGTGCCGGCGGGCCGCTGCACACGTCGCGCAAGGGCGCGTTGCCGCACGTGCTCAACGATGCGTTTCTCGCCGCCTGCGCCGAAGCCGGATACCCGCGCACGCGCGATTTCAACGGGCCGCAGTTCGAAGGGGCGGGCTTCTTCGATGCCACGATCAAGGATGGCGAGCGCTTCTCGGCGTCGAAGGGCTATCTGACCGATGCGGTGCAGAAGCGTCCCAATCTGTCGATCGTGACCGGGGTTCAGGTGGAGCGGGTGCTGTTCGAGGGGCGCCGCGCCACCGGCGTTTCGGCAGTGCGTGCCGGGCGCACCATTACCCTGCGCGGCCGCGAGATCATCCTGTGCGGCGGCGCGGTCAACTCGCCGCAGCTGCTCATGCTCTCGGGCATCGGCCCCGCCGTGCATCTGCGCGCCATGGGCATTCCGGTGGTGCACGACAGCCCGAATGTCGGCGGCAATCTGCAGGATCACCTCGATGTGATCGTGCAATGGGCGTGCAAGGAGCCGATCACGCTCAATGCCAATTCGAAGCTTTTCAACAAGATCAAGGCGCTGGGCCAATGGGTGTTCGGCCGCACAGGCAATGGCGCGCATATGCCGACTCCGACCGGCGCCTTTCTGCCGAGCCGTGAAGGGCAGGTGGCGCCCGACCTGCAGATCCATTTCATGCCGTACAAGGGCGAGCCGCACGGCCGTGGCGAGATGAACCCCGAGCATGGCTACCAGATGCACGTCTGCCAGCTGCGCCCGGAAAGTCGCGGCACCGTGCGGCTGGCATCGCCCGATCCGCTGGCGGCGCCGGCGATCGACCCGCGTTATCTTTCGGCGCCCGAGGATGTGGAAACGCTTCGGCGCGGCGTGGAGATTGCGCGCACCATCGGCCGGCAGCCGGCGTTCGACCGCTACCGTGCCGGCGAAGCCTGGCCCGGCGATGCGATCGATGATCCCGAAGCGCTGGTGGCGGCGATGCGGACCTGGGGCGAAACCATCTACCATCCCGTCGGCACCTGCCGGATGGGAGTCGACGATGATGCCGTGGTCGATGGGCATCTGCGGGTGAACGGCGTCGAAGGGCTGCGCGTGATCGACGCGTCGGTGATGCCCTATCTGGTGTCGGGAAACACCAATGCGCCGACGATCATGATCGCCGAAAAGGCGAGCGACCTGATCGGCGAGCGGATCAAGCTCGAGCGCAAGCTGGGGCTGGCGGCATGAGCATCGACGCCTTCACCATTCCCGAAGCCGCCGAGGAGGCGGCGTGGATTCGCGAGCGCGTGGCCGCCTTCCGCTTCTTCGAGGAGCCCGAAGGTGCCGGCTGGGCGCACGGCGCCAACCGCGATTACATGGAAAAGCTGCGCGACTATTGGCTTGAGGGCTTCGACTGGCCGGCGGCGGTGGCGCGGTTGAACCGCCACGCCCATGTGCGCGTGGATGTGGGGGACGGGTTCCGGCTGCACGCCATCCACAAGCGCTCGTCGCGCGCCGATGCCCGGCCGCTGCTGATCGCGCATGGCTGGCCGGGTTCGGTGCTCGAGTTCGAAGCGATTCTCGACCGGCTCGCCGAGCCCGAATCGCCCGACCAGCCGGCGTTCCATGTCGTGGCACCGTCCCTGCCCGGCTACGCCTGGTCGGACCGGCCGAAGACAATGCTCGGGCCGCGCGCGGTGGCCGGGCTGTATGACCGGCTGATGCCGGCGCTGGGCTATGACCGCTATCTCTACCAGGGCGGAGACTGGGGGAGCGTGATCGGCGGCTGGATCGGCATCGACAGCGCCCGGGTGGAAGCGATCCACCTCAACGGCTATGGCCTGCGCAGCGCCGACCTGCACCCCGAGACGCCCGAAGACATCGCCTGGCTGCAGAAGGCGATGGCGGTGCGCGAGCGCGAGACGGCGTATCTGCAGCTGCAGGGCACCAAGCCGCAGAGCCTCGGCTTTGCGATGATGGATTCGCCGATGGGCGTGGCGGCCTGGTTCGCCGAGAAATTTGTCGGCTGGTCCGATGTGAAGGCGGGGGTTGTCGATCCGCCGTACAGCCTCGACTGGATGCTCGCGAACATCATGGTGTATCTCACGACGCGCAGCTTCCTGACCGCGACGTGGATCTATCGCGGCATGTTTCTGGAAGGCGGGTTCGCGATGCCCGAGGGCCGGCGGGTCGAGGTGCCGACCGGTGTGGCGGCGTTCCCGCACGATCTTCTTGCCTTTCCGCCACGGCCGATGGTCGAGCGCGGCTACAATGTCGTCCGCTACACGCCGATGCCGCGCGGCGGCCATTTTGCCAGTCTCGAGGAGCCGGAGCTGTTCCTGGCCGATCTGCGCGGCTTCGCGGCCGGCCTTTGACCGGCCCGGCGATGGCCTTGCCGCAATGGTGCGTGCTGCCCGGGTTGGCGGACTACGCCGAAACCCTCGCGGCGATGGAGCAGCGCGCTTTCGATATCCGTGCCGGCAATGCGAGCGAGGCGATCTGGCTCGTCGAGCACCCTCCGGTCTATACTGGCGGCACCAGCGCCCGCGCCGACGAGCTGTTGCAACCTGACCGCTTTCCGGTGATGACCACCGGCCGCGGCGGCCGCTACACCTATCACGGGCCAGGGCAACGTGTTGTCTATGTGATGCTGGATCTCGCAGCACGCGGCCGCGACGTACGGCGATTCGTGGCTGCGCTCGAGCATTGGGTGATCGACGCGCTGGCGGACTTTGGAGTCGAGAGCCGGATCATTTGCGGCAAGGTCGGCGTGTGGGTCGATGGCGACACCGGCCCCGCAAAGATTGCGGCACTCGGTGTGCGATTGCGACAATGGGTGAGCCTGCACGGTCTGGCTATCAATGTTGCACCCGATCTCGAGCATTTCGCCGGGATCCTGCCGTGCGGGCTGCACGACCCCGTCACGAGTTTGGCCACACTTGGACGTGAAACCACGATGAACGAAATTGATTCGGCGCTTCAAAATCGCCTTGGCGACATGCTTCGGCGGACCGGTATTGCACCCTGAACACAGTTGGAGGCGGGTTCGGCCTCCGTTCCTCGCCAATTCTGAACAGCCTGCCAGCATTGCGCTTGAGTGCGGCACGGAATGTGCTAATACCCTACTCAGGTTGGGGGATTAGGGCGAACCGGTCCAACGCCTCTTCGAGACTGGCGTGAGGTCACGCTGGCACGGGGACACAATCAAGGAGCATGAAATGGCTGACATCGTTTCCAAGCTGAAGACCGCCGCGCTCGTTGCCGGCACCGCACTGTTCGTCGTCGCTTGCGGCGAAAAGGCTGCCGACACCAACGTCGACGTGACCACCACTGAAGAAGCTCCGGCTGCTGTCGAAGCTCCTGTCGCTGACGCCGCCACCATGGAAGCCGCTCCGGTTGATCCGATGGCTCCGACCGACGGCACCATGGAAGCCGCTCCGGCCGACACCACGGCTGCTCCGGCTCCTGACGCCGCTCCGGCTCAGTAAGCTCGACACGGCCGCAATGCCGTGTAGAAAGGGCCGCCGAAAGGCGGCCCTTTTTTTGGTCTGTCGTTCAGCTAAAGATATGTTTTGGGAAGGATGATGCAATGAGCCTCGATGCGATCACCGAGCAGATGAAGAGCCGGATCGGCAATGGCGGCAGCTTCAAGAAATCCGTGAAGTTCGATTTTGGCGATGATGGCCTGGTGCGGATTGACGACAAGGTTTCGCCCGCAATCGTTACGAACGAGGATGGCCCGGTCGATTGCACCGTCAAGGTTTCGATGGCGGATTTCATGGACATCGCCAACGGCAAGCAGAACGCCCAGATGGCGTTCATGATGGGCAAGCTGAAGGTTGATGGCGATATGTCCGTCGCCCTGCAGCTCGGCAGTATCCTCGGCTGATCATCAAACACGCCATGCAAACTCAGTGTTATCACACCGGGCTTCGGCCCGGTGTTTCCATTGTCGCCCAGCCCGCTGCCACGCGCAGTGCAGTCACGGCGCTCACGGCCGTGCTCCTCGCGTCTGCCAGCGCCGTCGCGGCGCAGCCAGTTCCGGTGGCCGCACCGTCCGGCACCGTTCCAGCCGCCGGTTCAGAGCTTGCAAGGCCGAAGGGCGGCTTCATGGTGCCCAAGTCGGTGATATTGCGGAAGACCACTCCCGCAGAGGCGAGCGCCCATGCAATCTGGACATTGCGAGCGGCGCTCAACGTCGGCGCGTTGCAGTGTCAGTATTCGCCCTTCCTGCGCACTGTGAAGAATTACAACGAAATGTTGCGCCATCACTCGGGTGATCTTGCGCGAGCGCAATCGACCATGGTCGGGCATTTCCGTCGCCATGACGGCGCGCGCGCATTGAACAGCTTCGATCAGTATACCACGCGCACCTACAACAGCTTCTCGACACTCGATGCCCAGTACAGCTTTTGCGAAGCGGTTGGCTCGGCCGGACGCAAATTGCTGCTCAAGCAGCGCGGCACGCTCGGGGACGCTGCTGTCGAGCTCAACCCGGCGCTGCGTGCGGCGCTGTCCCAGCCTCCCCCTTTGCCTGCGTTCGACCTGAGTGTCCTCAACGGCTATGCTGTCCCGATTTTGGTCATGGAACCCGAGGTCGAAGAACGCCGTCGTCGCCGGCGATAACCGCTGCGTTCAATAGACATTGGCACTCTCTGCAGTCCAATAACGGCGGCGGCATCCGCGCGCAGTGATGACATGCCGTGTGCGAGCGGGCGCCTCGGCGGTCATTGCCCCACGCCTGGCCATCGCAGACCAGACATCCTGACCCTCATACAAAGAAAAAGGGCCGCCCCGAAGGGCGGCCCTCAATCCTTTGCCATGCGGCCCGATTACATCGGACGGCAAGGACCAGTGTTGGCCGGAGCCGGAGCACCGCTGAAGGTGATTTCCACACGACGGTTCTGCGGTTCGCGCACACCATCGGCAGTATCGACCAGCGGACGGCTTTCACCGAAGGCTTCGGTCACCATCGCCGATTCGGGCACGCCCTTGCCAGCAAGGTAAGCCTTCACGGCGTCAGCGCGGCGCTGCGACAGGCGGACGTTGTAGTCGTCAGCACCCGACTTGTCGGCGTGGCCGGCAAGCGCAACGCTGGTCTGGCCAGTCGCCATGTACTGCTCGGCAGCACGATCGAGGATCGCAGCAGCTTCAGCAGTGACCACCGAACGATCCCAGTCGAAGAACACCAGGAACGGCCCAGGTGTCACAGCGGCGGGCGGGCAAGGCGGCAGTTCGACCGGCGCCGGTGCCGGAGCAGGCGGCGGGGGCGGCGGCGGCGGCGGAGCAGCAGGCTCTTCGGTGAAGAAGTTGTATGCCAGCGTCAGCATCAGGCTGTGGCTGCGATACTTGCTTTCCGTCTCCAGACCGTTGGTCGTGAAGGTCGTGACATTCGGAACGTTGAAGTAGCGATACTTCAGGCCGAGATCGACATTGTTGCTGAGCGGCTTGTAAACGCCAGCCAGCACCTGCCACGCAAAGCCGGTGTCGCTGTCATTGATGAAAGCCTGACCGAACTTGGCAACCTGGTGCTGCGAGTGCTGCACGCGGGCGATACCGACACCACCACCGACGAAACCGCCGACGTTGTTGTCTTCGCCGCCGAAGTCGACGAGGCCGTTGCCCATGAACGACAGCACGCGGGTGTTGCCGTCAGCATTCGGGTTCACACCGATCTGCGGCGAACGCGGCGAGCCCGAGAACAGGCGGATCGGCGGCGTAACCTTGTCGAAGGTCACGGCGTCAAGGTTGTTGTCCTTGTAAGCCACTTCGAATTCAGCCCGGAACGGACCGAAATCATAGCCGATGTTGCCACCGACATCATAGCCGATTTCATACTTGGTCTTGAAAGCCTCGGTCGTAACAGTCGTACCCGCGGCATTGCGGATATCAAACTGCTGCTGCTGGGCAAGAATGGCACCAGCTTCCAGGCCGATGTACCAGGACTGGTCCTTTGCAAGGGCGGGTCCAGCCAGGATGGTCGAGCAAAGCGCCACCCCAACAATCATTTTCCGCATAGTGTTCCCCTTTATGGTCATTGCGCATGTTCAGACTGCCCGGCTGCTCTACCGCAGCCTCCGTTTGCAAAGCAAGCACGGAATGACGCAGGTTGTTGCATGCAAGACACAATCGGAATCCGAATGCATAGATCAGGGTGCACCTTGCTCATAAGTGGCAGGAAAACGCCAGATTATGTTCACACTAGGTAACGATTCCCTGCGCGCGCAGAGCCTCGATCAGCGTTGCTGTCACGGCCCGCAATTCTGCATCCACAACAGTCCCGCCGACGGCAGGCGCCATGGCTGCCGGGGCCGCGTCAAGCACCCGCCGACCGCGGATCGAAAGTCCGCCGACGGGCCATGTGTCGCTCCAGCCATCGTCCCATGCGACGAAGCAGTGTTCATCGCGCACCCATGTTGCAAGGCCCGCGAACGGCTCCGCAAAGTGCCACGCTTCGCCATCATGGACGGCAAGTCGCCCTTCGGCACCCGCCCAGGCGTCCGCTGCGCCAGCCGCCACAATCCAGGCCGCGCCAGGTGATGCCATGGCCGGTGGCACTGCCAGCGCGCGCGATTCAACGACCGGGTGCAGCAGCCGGTCGACCAGCATCAACGCCTCATTGTGGGTGATCTCCTTCTGCGCCTGTGCGGCCGCCATCAGCGGCAGCCGGTGCCGGATCGTCTCATGCATGCTCTTGCCCCTTCCCGATGATCATCAAGGCCGGCGGGTGACGGCCAGTTCGGCAAATTCACCCGGCCCGACAGCCTCGCTCAGCTGTGCCACGCGGAAGATCAGCGTCTCACCGCAGCCATCGGCAATCTGCTCGGCGGCGCCATAGTCGAAGCCGGAGGTCTCGCTCATCGATGTCCGGCACAGCCTGTCACCACTCCACACCTCGATTGTCCACGCCTCAAAGGCTTCGGCCAGCGGCACATCGACAAAGTCCGCCCAGCCAAAACCTGCCCGGCTGCGGCGGACCCATGTCAGCTGCCAGCCATCGCCCATGGGCCGGGCCCGCAGATGAACCGGTGCAAGCGGGCGAAGCCCTCGCCCGCCCACCACGGCCGCCATCGCAGCCGCATCGGCATCATCGCCACCAGCCGGGCGAACCAGCAGCGACTGCCCGATGCGATCGAGCGCATGATCGAGCGGCAACAAGGCTGCGCTCTCCAGCATAATGAACCGCTCACCTGCGCGGTGCCCCCCAATCGCCGCCTCGGTCCCGCGACGACCACGGAGCAGCCCCCGCAACCGGAAACGGCGCGGCGCAATCGCCTCGGCCTGTGCAAATTGCACCAGCTCATCACCCACCAGCGCCAGATTGCCACCCTGCAGAACTGCCGCCTCGGGCAGCCCCTGCAGCCACATGCCATCGGCAATCAGCTCGACCTCGAGGCATGTGCTGCGATTCCAGATCGTGGCATGGCCTGCTGGCAGCGCGTTGATGGCAATACCCATCATGGAAGCCTGCGCGATCGTGCCCGCAGCCGCATAGTCCAGTCCACCATTGTCGCTGACCAGCACCGGCGCGCGGCGCCACCCCGGACCGGCACCCGCGCCTGCCACGAGCAGCCGGGGCGCCATATCGGCAACTGGCCCCAGCGACGGCAGATCGAGGAGATGCAGCACGGTCGGGCCCATCGGCTCCGCGCGCCCGGCCGGTGCGCGTCCTCCATCGCTCGCAACCGCAACGCCCACTGGCGCCGCCATCCGCTCAAGCGACAGCGTCAGCAGAAAGCCCTCGAAAAGGCGCTCGCGCACACGCCAGACGGCGTCCGAATCCTCGGTTCGCACCACCGCGCCCGGCATGATGCCAAGGTGGCGCCAGGGCAGCCGAACCGACCGGGTAAGCCGCGCCGCATGGCGCTGCGCGAGCCGCGAAGCAGCCAAAGCCTTCGCCGCCATCGGCGTCATCGCCACTGGGAGAGACAGCGTTTCGATCCGGTGACCAGCGCTGCGCTGTACGCGTTGCAACCCCGGCTGAAAGTCCCGCTCAGGGTCGACAAAGCCGATCTCGATGCTGTCCACCGCCGTGGAAGCGGCCAGTCGCCGGCGTGTCGGCGCCGAGCGCCCCGCCGCATCGGACGAGCGACAGTCGGCCAGCCGCAAGATCTCGGGGGTGCCAGCCGGAATGCGCATCACCAGCCGGCCCTGGTCATCCACCAGCGCGGCGTCGGTCGAATCGAGCAGCAGGTCGAGCGTATCGGCAATTCTGCCCGGCTGTGCAGCCACCATCCCGTCAACCCCGGCAAAGTCGCCTTCCACGGATATTCGGCCTTCGCAAAGTTCCCGCGCAGCCCCGCCGAGATCGAGCAGCAAACCGGTGTCGGCAATCACCTCGAAGTTGAGACCCGGAATTCGGTTGCCAAAGTCGGCAAGCGGCAGGTCCTCGAACACGGCATAGGCAAGCCCCGCATAGGCCGGGCAATCGCCCTCCGCCGCTGCCATCAGCACATCGATCGGCTGGTCTTCATCGCCGAGGTGCAAGCGCATCACCACCGGCAACAACCACCGCCCCTCACCGTCGCGCAGCAAACGGCCATCCGCCCAGATGCGCCCCACGCCCGTCAGCCGGCGCGCCGACAGCCCCACGGCAAACGATGCCGAATAGCTGTAGCCGCCCCCCTTGCCCCCAGCACTCGCCTGCTCGGCAATCTCGCTGCTCCAGATCAGATTGCCAGCTACCCGCATGCGCCCGAAAACACGCGGGACCGGCTCGCCATAGGCCGCACTCTGCACCAGCGGCACCTCGGCCCTGCCGCGGGCACCGCCGAACAACCCGCGGTCGATCACGCTGCCGGCGAGCGATCCGACGATGCCGCCGATCGGTCCGCCGATGGCGCGGCCCACCGTGCCAAGAACCAGGGTCGCCATTGCTCAATCCACTCCCGGCAGGCGCCAGGCGCCCAGCCATTGCCATGCCGGATCGACCGGCCCCTCGATCACCCGCCCCACCCCGGCATGCGCATGCACCAGCCCGCCCGCCACAAGAATGCCAAGGTGCCGCAAGCGCACCCTCGGCGCCATCAGCACGATGTCGCCAGGATGTGCCGTCCGGATTCGCCGAGCGCCCGCCGCCGCAATCACCGTTTCAGCCAGCCCCGCATGGTCGCCCCCCAACCGATACGCCGGCACCTCGGGCCGAAGCCCCAGCGCCGCCGCCGCAGCCAGAACCACACCGACGCAGTCGAGGCCGAGCCCCGGCACCCGTCCCTGCGGCCGGAAGGCGGTGCCCAGGCAGAGGCGCGCCGCGGCCACCACCGCATCCGCTGCCAGCGTCACAGCCCCGCGACCTGCATCAGCATGTCATTGCCCGGCACATGCGGCTCACCCCGAAACAAGCGTCCATTGCCGAAGCGGCCCGAACAGGTGGCAAACCGGCGGTCGCATCCCTCCCACAGCCACAGCCGCGCGCCGGGGTCGATCGCCAGCGGCTCGGCCAGCACCAGCTCGTCCCCCACAACCCCCATGATCCGCCGCTCCAGTCCGGCAGCACCACCATCGAGAACCCGCAATCGCCCTTCCACAAGCGCGGCCAGCGGCACGCCCGCCTCCACCCCCGCCAGCGCCAGCATCGTCCCGTCGCTCGCCGTCACCATCGCCGTCGCCAGATGGCGCCGCCCGCGCATATCCACCCGGCACCGCGCATCCCCCAAGGTGGCGCGGCATTCCGACGAATAGCGTTCGACCAGCGTCGCCTGCAGTGCCGCCGTCGGCCCCAGCAGCGTCGCCACAAAGCCCGCGTCCGGCCCGTCCCCGGCCTCGACCGCACCCAGATGCCCCCGCGCCAGCACATGACGCCCCGCATCCGGCGCCGTCCAGTCAACGAGAAACAACGACACCGCAGCGCCGTCATACCGCCCCGCCAGCAGATCATCGGCGGTGATCGCCGTCGCCGACAGCGCCCCCGCGACATCGAGTGTATCGACCTCGGTGGTGTCCCCCTGCACAACCGCCGAAGGGCTCATCCCCGGCGCACTGGCATGGCGCAGCCCCGCCACCATCAGCGGCTCGTCGTGGCTGGTGAACCCCAGCGCCACGCCATCGGCGCGCACGATCCGCCAGCACAGCGCCAGCGTCGTCACCTCGCCTGCCAGCCGTTCGGAATCCATCGCTCAATCCTCCCGGATCTCGACAAGCGGCACCGAAGGCAGCTCGCCCGCCCGCCATCCTGCAATCGACACATCGATCCGGTCGGCGGCAAAGCGCACCGGCACATCGAAGCGATAGCCCGCGCGCACCTCCGCTCCCGCCACCGGTGCGGCATCGAAATCGAGCCAGCCATCGGCCGAGACGTTCCACCCCTGCGTCACCTCGCTGCCATCGACCGCCACCCGCACCGACTCCACGAGCGGCCGGCTGATCCGCCGCACCTGCGCCTCGGGCTCGTCGCCATAGGTCTTCACCAACCGGAAATGCGTCTGCACACCATCGCCCATGCCCTGCGGCTGGTCGAACGGCGTCAGCGCCGCCCCATGCGCGGCCGAGCCATTGTCGAGCGGATCGCTGAACCGAAAGCCATGCGCCTGCCCCCGCCGCGCCCGAAAGAACCCGAGCAGCAGCGCCAGGTCGGCCTCGGAGCGCACCCCCAACCCGGCATCATAGCTCTGCCGCGCATCCGCCCATTGGCTGTTGCGCTGCTCATGCCCCGATCCCGTGACCACCACCTGCGTCGAAAAGCTGGGGCCGCCGAGCGCTCCATAGCCAAGCTGCAGCGGAAACAGCACATCATGAAACGCCGGCATCGAATCATCCTCCTCACCGCTCGCAAACGCCACGAACCCGTCCCGCGCCACCTGCGGCCAGGCCCAGACGAACGTCTCCGCCACACCACGCGCCATCGCCGCATCGGCGGCTTCCAGGATCGGCAGCCAATCGGCGTCGCGCGTTGCAAAGCCCGCAAAGTAATGCTGCGCCGCCAGCGGATAACCGAGCCGCTCGCTCACCACCGCCCGCGCCCTCCGCTGCCCCGCCGCATCCTGCCGGGTCACGAACTCATAATCCTCGAGCTGCAGCACATCGAACGCCGGCCACGCCCAGCCGAGCGGCACATTCGCCCGCACCAGCTCGGGCGCCGCTGCATCGAGCACCTGCGGCGCATAGAAGAGCAGCGACACCTCGGCATCCGCTGCCACCGCGCGCACCGCATCGCGCAGCGCCAGCGTCGCCCGTCCGAGCAGCGCCCCGCACCAGTCGAGCCATTCGCGCTCTTCCGCCAGCGTCACCGCCCGCACATTGTCGATCCGCGGCGCCACCAGCCCCGTCTCGGCTTCGTGCAGCGCCAGCGTCGCCGCATCATAAAGGCAGGGCGCCAGGTCCGGCCCCACCCACCACCAGGGCTCGCCGATCTGGAATCGCGGCCTATCCCCTGCAGCCTGTGCGAGCGCCACGAAATCCATCGCCACCGCCTGCAGCCACGCCATCGCCACCGGATGTGCCGGTGAAAGCAAGGCCGAAGGCGGCACATAGCCCGTCAGCCCGCGCCCGCCCCCGGCATTGCGCTGCGCCCAATCCGCCGGGCAGTTCTGGTCAAGCAGTTCGAACGACAGCGACAGGATCGTCGAGAACCCCAACGCCACCGCGCGCGCCAGAAAATCCGCGTGCCAGGCCCGCGCCGGCGCGCACAACGGCACATCCGGCTGCGCCAGATACGCCCCCGCCGCTTCATCCCAGCGCAACGCGGGAAAATGGCTCATCCCGACATAATGCACCAGCGTACCGCGGTAGCCGAGCGCCAGCATCGCCTCGATCAGCCGCTCGGGCGTCTGGTTGTAGCTGTCGTCATAGCCACCGCACATCCGCAGGCCATGCGGCGGCACAAAGGCATCGCCCATCCGCACCATCGAGCCCGGCCCTTCAGCGCGAATCCCGCTCAGCTCCAGCCGCGCCGCCACCGGTGCCGGCAATGGCGCATCGCTGCCATCGAAACCCTCGGCGACCAGCGAGATGAACATCCGGTCGATGTCCCCCGTCCAAACCCGCTCGGCGCCATCGGCCAGGTTGAAGCCGGCATCGAGCGCATCGAAATCGAGCGCAATCGCCGCATCGTTGCCGCTGCCCTGCGCATAGTTCCACAGCCGCACATACCAGCTGCGCGCCGCCCCGGCCGCATCACGCCCCTCGATCGTCAGCACCGGACCGTTCACGGCATCGAGCGGAAGCGCACCACCCGTCTGCCGCCAATGAAACGCCAGCCGCAGCCCCCTGAAATCCCGCGATGTCGCCAGCGCAAGCAGCGGATGGCTCCACCGGTCCTCCGCCTCCCAGATCAGCCCCGCCAGGTCGGCGCGCCGCAAAAACTCCGCCTCCACCACCAGGCCGTCGCTTCCCGCGGTCATCACCGCAGCCATCATCGGGCGCGGAAAATCCACCGTCCAGAAGCGCGGGTCGAAGCGCTTCACCCATTGCTGCCGCACCTGGTCGGCCTTGCCCGCCAGCCAATGCTGCATCATGCCTCGGCCCTCATCAGCGCCCGGCGCACCGCGCGCGCCACCTGCGCTCCCGTCTGCGCCATCACCGCCGGCCCGGCATCGGGCGGAGCCGCCACGTTCACCGTCACCTGCACCGGGCCTCTTGCAGCAGGCGCACCCGCCTCGATCCGCCCCGCCGCCTGCGGCACGAACAGCTCCGGTCCACGTTCGCCCACCCTGTAGGCCCGCCCCGCCGTCACCGGTCCCCCCGTCGCCCGCCCCGGCGCGCCTCCCAGCAGGCTGCCGAGCTGCCCCAGCAGTCCCGCGCCACCGCCGCCGCCCAGCAGCCCGGCAAAGTCGGATCGCAGCGCCCCCTCGGCAATATCGCTCAAAGATCGCAGCGCCACCCGCCGCAAATCCTCGAACCCCAATCGCCCGCTCGCCACCGCGCGCGAAAGCGACCGCTCGATCGAGCCCCCTGCCCGTTCCACGCCCGAAGCCAGCGGGCCATCGAGCTCGCGCCGCATCCCCGCCACCCCGGCCAGAAAGCCGCTGGTGTCGGCGCGCACGCGGATCACCAGGTCTTCGAGATCACCGTCCATCGGGAAATGCCTCCATCAATCGCGCCAGCCGGTCGCCATCCAGCGCTGTCGCCGGGTCGTCGGTCTCAAGCCCTAGCGCCACCACCAGCTCCGCCGGCGTCGCCGCCCAGAACTCCACAGGTCGCCAGCCGAGCTGCGCTGCTGCCAGCCCCGCAGCGCGCCGCGCTGCATCGGCAAACGTCGCAGCGCGCCGCGCTGCATCGGCAAAGGTAACGCCCATCAGCGCCCGGCAAGGATCTGTTCGAGCAGCGCCCGCAGCGCCGGCGTCGCCTTCGCCAGCCCACCCGCCACCAACGCCTCGCCGAAATGCGCGCGGTCCTCGCCGCGTTCAGCGAGGCAATGCCAGAACAGCCCCGCCATCTCCGCCAGCGTCAGCCCGCCCGCCGCCGCGCGCTCGACCAGCGCAAACAGCGGCCCCAGCTCAGCCTCGGCCGCCACCAGCGCCTCGAAGCTCGGCCGCAGCACCAGCGACCGTTCCCCAAGCGCCAGCGCCACTTCGCCGCGCACCGAATTCGCCGGCCTCACGCGGTCACCACTGGCCCGGAGCTTTCCAGCGCCATGGTGTAGGTGCGCTCGCCATTGTAATCGCCGGCATAGTCGAGCCGGGTGATCAGGAACCGCCCCGTCACCGTCTCGCCGCTCTCGAAAACCACCTGGTAATCGTCGATCACCCCGGCGAGCGCATTGCCCTTCACCCGCACTTCCGCACCCGAGCCGGTGAACACCCCCGCCCCGCTCAACGACACCGAGCGCACCCCCGCCCCCGACAGCAGCTCGCGCCACCCGCCCGAGCCCTGGTTGGTCACCACCACCGTCTCGGCATTCACCGTCAGCTGCGTCGTCCGCAGCCCCGCCACCGTGGCAAAGCCCGGCGGCTCCGCGCCATTGCCCACCTTCAGCAAAAAGGCACTGCCCTTTTCCATCGCCATGTCGTCCGATCCCTTCGCTCAGCCCGTTGCGACGCTCCGCAACCGGAATTCGATCAGCCCCTGCGTCCAGCCATCGTCGCCGGTCAGCACCAGCGTCCGCACCAGCCGGCTCGACACTATCCGATGCCCATCGGCGCTGCCGGAAAGCCCCGCGAGCGCTGCCTCCACCCGCCCCAGCAGCGGCTTGATCCGCGCCGCCGAGCGCCCCTCATCCCACAGCCGCAGCTGCACGCGGTGCTCATGGCCGGTCTCGGTCTTGGTGCTCCAGTCGATGATCAGCTCGGGGCCGATCACCAGATAGGGCGGCGCGGCATCGGCGGGCGGCGCATCGAACACCCCCGAAAGGCCGTCGATTCCCACCAGCGCCGCCACCATCAGCCGCTGCATCGCCAGGCCTGCATCCATCACCTGCCTCCCGCCTGCAGCCACATCGCCAGCCACGCAAGCCGCGGATCGAGTGGCCGAAGCCGCGAGCCCAAGCACCCGCAGCCGCAACGCTGGGTGCCCTCCGGGGTCGGACACCACCGGCGCCCCGCCCACGCTCTCGCTTACCATCTTCACTGCGCGCGCCGCGACCGGATTGGCCAGATAGGCCGCGCGCACCTGCGCTTCATAGCTCCGCGGCGGGCTCGCCGAACTCTCGCCCCCCGCCCAGGGGGTCGCCCAGCTGGGCGCCCCCACAAGACGCGTTTGCCCGGAGCGGCTGCCAAAGCGGCTCTTCGTCCGCCAGAACGCCAGATTCATGCCTGTCTCCTGTTGTCAGAGCGAGCGGATGCCCGGCCTCTCGCGCCGCGGCCCCAGCAGCAGCGCCGTCAGCGCCCACACCAGTGCATCGGCCCGGTCGGGCGAGGCGCCCGGACCACCGTAAATACCATTCGCCATCAGCCCGCAGAGCTGGTCCTCAAGGTCCGGAAACGAACCCATGTGGAACACCCGCCCCTGCGCATAAAGGCTCGCCACCGGCTCGGCCCGCGCCACCTTGCCACGCGCTGCCCGCACCGTCTGGATCGGCAGCACCGCATCCACCGCGCGCAGCACCGACGTCACCATGTCGCCGCCATTGTTGATCTCGGCAATCACCCGGTCGGCGCCATGCCGCTCGGCCGCCTCCACCACCGCCTGCGCCCAGAGCTCCGGCCGAGCACCCGCCAGACTGGCATCTTCCAGCACCCAGCCGCGGCCCTCGCCATCGAGCCCCGCCACCACGATCCCGCACACCGCCGCCACGCCGCCCGCCGGCGGATCGACCGCCACCACCACCCGCACCAGCGGTGGCAGGTCACCCACCTGCCGCCGCTGGCGTTCGAGCAGCCCCCGGCTCCACAGCGCCCCTTCGAGCGAGTCGATGATCTCGCCATCGATTTCCTGCCGCCCCACCGCAGTGCCGCCGTACCGCGCCTGCAGCGCCGCCAGAAAACCCTCGGGCAAATTGGCGCGGTTGTCGCGCATCCGCCCCCGCGTCACCACCACCCCCGGCTCGCTCAGCAAGGCCCGCAGCCAGGGCAGCGGCAGCGGCGTCGTCGTCAGCAGCAGTTGCGGATGCTCGCCCAGCCGCGTCGCCAGCCGCAGATTGGTCAGTGCCGCCTCGGCGCGCGGCCAGTGCGCAAACTCGTCTCCCCAGGCAAAATCAAACTGCCCGCCGCGCAGGCCATCGGGGTCACCCCCCGAAAACAACCGCGCCTGGCTGCCATTCTCCCAGTTCAACTGGTGCAGGCTCGGCAAAAATTCGACGCCCAGCCCCTCGGGTGCCCGCGCCAAGAGGCCGGATTCGCCTTCCACCATCACCGTGCGCGCTGCTTCGAGGCTGGCCCCCACCAACGCGAACCGCCGTGGCCTCTCCGCCGCCAGCCCATGCACCCACTCCGCCCCGGCACGCGTCTTGCCGAAGCCGCGCCCGGCGAGAATCGTCCAGATCGTCCACGCGCCCGGCGGCGGCAACTGCGCCATCCGCAACGTGCCAGTGCCGCTCAGTGCCGAAATCACCGCGTCCGCACCGAAGCGGTCGAGCAATTCGATCCGCTGTGCTTCCCCAAGCGCCGAAAACAGCTGCCGCACCGAAGCCTGCGCCCGCAGATCGCCCCCCGCTGACGTCATCGGCACCTCGCATCACAAGAGTCATTCCGGCTGCCAGTCGTCGGGCAGCGATCCGCCCAGCGCGCGGATCTCGGCGCGGAGCCTGGTCACCTCGGCATTGGCAGGCCGCTGCACCCTGGCCGCCCGGCCCGACGTCCGCACCGGCTCCAGCCGCTGCTGCACCAAGGCCATCACCAACTTGGTGTCGAGCAAGCGCGCCAGCCCCGGCGCATCCTTCGCATCGGGCTCGGGCGTGGCGAGCAGCCGTTCCAGCAGCCGCGCCTCCACCCGGTCCCAGGCCATCGCCACGGCCCGCGTCCAGCTGCCGGCAAAACTCTTGTCGGCAGCGCGCAGGTCATACGCCTCCTGCAACGGCCGCCCGATCGCCTGCACCCCCTTCAGCGCATCCCCATGTTCAGCGAGCGCGGCCAGAAACCGCCGGCGGTCCACCAACCGCCAGTCCGACTGTCGTTTTACCATGGCACCTCCCGACCGCCGTGGCCGCCGGTCGATCCCGGCGGCCCCTTTCGGCGGATTTCTGAAGCATGCCGAATCTCTATCCTAAAGCGTGACGCTTGTCAATCATAATTATCCATATAGGTTATTTATACTGCTCTTCCTCCCACCACGGAAAGAAGTCCGGCATGTTCTCGCTCACCCGGTCCGGATAGCTCGGCACGCGCTTCTCGAGGAACGACACCACCCCCTCCTTGGCATCCCCCGAGCGCCCGCGCGCCCAGATCGCCCGGCTGTCGAGCCGGTGCGCGTCCCAGGGGCTCGCCGCCCCCAGCATCCGCCACAGCATCTGCCGCGTCAGCGCCACCGACACCGGCGCGGTATTCTCGGCAATCTCCTGCGCCAGCGCCCGCGCCGCCGGCAGCAGATCGGCGGCTGCATGCACCGATCGCACCAGCCCGCCCTTCAGCGCCTCATCGGCGCCGAACACCCGTCCCGAAAAACACCATTCCAGCGCCTGCGAAATCCCCACCAGCCGCGGCAGGAACCAGCTCGATGCCGCCTCGGGCACAATCCCCCGCCGCGCGAACACGAAGCCGAACCGCGCCGTCTCGCTCGCCATCCGCACATCCATCGCCAGCTGCATCGTGGCGCCAATCCCCACCGCCGGGCCATTGACTGCCGCAATCACCGGCTTCAACGATTCGAAGATCCGCAAGGTCACCCGCCCGCCGCCATCGCGCACCGCGTCATGGCCATAATCGACCGATCCGTCCGCGCGCACCGGCGATTCCCCCCCGCGCGGCGCATCGGCGCGGTTGTCGTAATCGAAGGTCGCAGCCCCGGCGCTCAGGTCGGCGCCGGCACAAAAGGCCCGCCCCCGCCCGGTCACGATCACCGCGCGCACCGCATCATCGGCATCGGTCCGGTCGAACGCCTCGATCAGCTCGCCCATCATCGTCGCGGTAAAGGCATTGAGCTTCGCCTCGCGATCGAGCGTGATCGTCGCCACCGGCCCGTCCATCTCCAGCGCAATCTGTGTGAACCCGGTCATCGCAAACTCCTGTCGCATTTCAATCGCACTTTACGCCAAAGCCCGCACACGCCACTAACGCCGACAAGTGACAGGATATGCCACGGGGCGAACGCCCGGGAGGATCGTGAATGATACGCTACGCCATCGCCGCCGCAGCCCTGCTGGCCACCGCCAGCCCGATCAGCGCCGGCCAGACGCCCGCCACCGAAGCCGCCGCCGAAAGCCCCGAAGCTGCAGCGCTTCTCAACGCCTATCACTTCGCCTTCCCGCTTTACACCATGGCGCGCACCCGCAGCCTGATGCCCGCCATCAACACCCTCACCTATCGCACCGCCCTCGCCGACGAAAAAAGCCGGGATGTCACCACCCCCAACAACGATACGCTCTACGCCTCGGGCTTTCTCGATCTCGCCGCCGGCCCGGTCATCCTCACCCTGCCAGCCCTCCCCGGCCGCTATCACTCGGTCGCCGTCATGAGCATGGCGACCGACAATCTCGCCATCCTCGGCACCCGCACCGGCAGCCAGGGCGGCCGCTATGCGCTGATGAGCACCGACTACACCGGCCCCGTGCCCGCCGACACCATCCCGCTCCGCCTCGCCTGCCGCGACTGCTGGCTGCTGGCCCGCGTCATCGTCAATGGCGCCGAAGACCTGGGCCCCGCCAGCGAAGCCCTCAAGGGCATCACCATCGAAGCCCCCGCTACCGAGCTCACCGCCTTCGCCAGCCCCACCCCGGCCCGCCCCGATGGCGCCGCCTTCCTCGCCGCAGTCAAGGAGGTCATCGCCCGCGCCGGCCCAAGCTCGACGCTCGCCCAGCAAGCCGCCAGCTTCACAGCCCTGGAGGCCGACCCTGCCGAATGGTCGAAAGCCCTCGTCCCCCTCACCCTCGAGCTGCGCAGCGGCCTCGCCGACGCCGGTGATCTCGTGAACGGCTGGTCCTACCCCAAGTTCGGCATCGGCACGTACGAAGACGATCACCTGCTCCGATCGCAGATCGCGCTCGGCGGCCTCGGCGCCCTGCCCCGTGTCGAGGCGATGTATCTCTCCGCCCGCACCGACGCCGCCGGCGCACCCCTGAGCGGCGCCAAGGCCTATACGCTGCGCCTGCCCTACAACATGCCGATCGGCGGCTTCTGGTCGCTCACCATGTACACCCAGGAAAGCGACGGCCGGCTGTTCTTCGTCGGCAACGCGCTCAGCCGCTTCGCCGTCGGCGATCGCTCGAAGCACCTCCGCGCCGAGCGCGACGGCAGCACCGATATCTTCATCCAGGCGAACCGCCCCGAGGGCGAGCGCGTCGTCAACTGGCTCCCCTCCCCCACCGGGCCCTTCGTGCTCGTCTTCCGCGCCTATCTCCCCAAGGCCGAGCTGCTCGACGGCAGCTTCCGCCTCCCCCCCGTCACCGAATCCGAGCGCATCCCCTGATGAGGAGAGGCAAGCATCTCCTGCTCGACATCCTCCGCTCGGAGGGCGTCGCGCACATCTTCGGCAATCCCGGCACCACCGAGCTGCCGCTGCTCGATGCCCTCGCCGAAGAGCAGGCGCTGCAATACATCCTCGGCCTCAACGAGGTCGTGGTGATGGGCATGGCCGATGGCTTCGCCCAGGCGAGCCAGCAGATCGCCGTCTGCAACCTCCACGCAGCGCCGGGCCTCGGCAATGCTTGTGGCATGCTCTACAACGCCGCCCGCGCCGGTGCCCCCATCCTCGTCACTGCCGGCCAGCAGGATACCAGCATCCGCCTCACCGAGCCCCTGCTGTGGGACGATCTCGCCACCATGGCGCGCCCGCTCGTCAAATGGTCATACGAAATCAGCAGCATCCACGAACTCCCCCGCGCCGTCCGCCGCGCCGTCAAGATCGCCCTCACCCCGCCCATGGGCCCGGTCTTCCTCTCCATCCCCGGCGATATCCTCGAAGCCCCCGTGCCCGAAGGCCTCGACGAAGGCGCCCCCACCCGCATCGGCCCCCGCATCACCGGCGATCACGCCAGCCTGGCGCAAGCCGCCCGCCTCATCGCCGCCTCGCAAACCCCCCTCATCCTCGCCGGCGACGCCGCCCGCACCGCGCACCCGCAAGTTGCCGCCCTCGCCGAGCTTCTCGGCGCGCCCGTCCATCTCGAAGGCATGGCCAACACCGCCGCCTTCCCCTCCGATCATCCGCTCTATGCCGGCAGCGTGCCCCGCATGGCCCCCGCCTTCCGCACCTTGCTCGAAGGCCATGATCTCATCATCTCGCTCGGCGCCGACCTCCTCACCCAGAGCCAGGCCGCCGGCATCGAAGCACTGCCCCCCGGCATCCCCCTCGTCCACATCGACGACAACCCCCACGAAATCGGCAAGAATTTCCCCGCCCAGGCCGCCATTCTCGGCGATCTGTCAGCCACCCTGCCCCATCTCACCGCCCTGCTCGGCCCTGCCCGCCCGCAAGCCCGCAATGCCACCGAAGCCAAGATCGCCACCGCCCGCGCAGCACTCCAGGCCCGCGCCCAAAGCCTCGCCAGCGCGTCCCCGCTCCACCCGCTCGCCGTCCTCGAAACGCTGCGCCCGCTCATCCCCGCGCAGGCCATCATCATCGAGGAGCTCTTGTCCTCGGGCATGAACACCGTCCGCCACCTGCTTCCTGCCACCCAGTTGGACAGCTGGTTCGGCATGCGCGGCGGCGGCATCGGCGTGGCGCTGCCATGGGCCGCCGGCATGGCGCTCGCCAAACCCGGCCGCCCCCTCATCGTCCTCTCCGGCGATGGCAGCCTGCTCTACTCCGCCGCCGCCCTCTGGACGCTGGCGCATTACAAGCTCCCCTGCGTCATCCTGGTCTTCAACAACGCCGGCTACAGCATCCTCAAGGCGCGCACCCGCGCCATCGGCGGCCATAGTGCGGCCAGCGGCACCTATGTCGCCATGGACATTGCTGCCCCCGCCATCGACTTCCAGGCCCTCGCCGCCGCCCACGGAGTCCACGCCGAACGCGCCGAAACCCATGCCGAAGTCACGGCCCTTTTCACCAAGGCCCTTGAAGCAAAGGCGCCCACCCTGATCGAAGTGACGATCAGCAAGGACTTCTGAAGCGAAGCCTCAAAAATCCCCCGAAGCCCGCAGCTCCCCCATCACCTCATCGACCGCATCGCGGAACGCCGCCACCACCGTGTCGATCTCCTCGCGGCTGATCACGAACGGCGGCGAGAACGCCACAGTATCGGCATTGGGCAGCGCCCGCCCGATCACCCCGCGCGCCCGTGCCGCCGCAATCACTCGTGGTGCCACCTTCAACCCCGGGTCGAACGCCAGCGGTGCCGCCTTGTCCTTCACGAACTCCACCGCCGCAATCAGCGCCTGGCCGCGCACCTCGCCCACCAGCGGATGGTCGCCAAACGCCGCACGCAACTTTGCCTGCATGTACGCCCCGGTGTCCCCAGCCATCGCCACCAGCCCCTCGCGCTCGATGATATCGAGGTTCGCAAGTGCGGCCGCCGCGCCGATCGGGTGGCTCGAATAGGTATAGCCATGGCCAAAGGCGCCGAATTTCGCATGCGCCGGCCCCGCCAGCACCTGCCACACCTTGTCCGACACCAGGCACGCCGAGAGCGGAAAATACGCCGAGGTCAGCCCCTTGGCGATGGTGATGAGATCAGGCTCCATCCCGAACACGCTGCTGCCGAAATTCTGCCCCAGCCGGCCGAACCCGCAGATCACCTCATCGGCAATCAGCAGAATGTCATGCCGCCGCAAGATCGGCTGGATCGCCGCATAATAGCCTTCGGGCGGCGCAATCACGCCCCCCGCCCCCATCAGCGGCTCCATGATCATCGCCGCAATCGTGTCTGCCCCTTCCGCTTCGATCAGCGCTTCCAGGTCGGCTGCCAGCGACGCTGCAAACTCGGCATCGCTCAGCCCATGGCCTTCCCACAGCCGCCGCGGTGCGGTCGTGTGGCGGATCATCGGCAGCGGCAGGTCGAACCCGGCATGCAGCCCCGGCAGCCCGGTCATACCCGCGGTCATCAGCGTCACGCCATGATAACCCCGCTGCCGCGCGATGATCTTCTTCTTGTGCACCCGCCCCAGCGCATTGTTGTAGAGCCAGGCCAGCTTGACCTGCGTGTCATTGGCATCCGAGCCCGAATTGCCGAAGAACACTTTCGACATCGGCACCGGCGCCATGTTGATCAGCCGCGCCGAGAGCATCGCCGGCTTGTCCGCCGCCATCGACGAAAACGCATGCGCATAGGAAAGCGTTCGCGCCTGCTCGGCCATCGCCTCACCCATCTCGGCACGCCCATAGCCGATGTTCACGCACCACAGCCCCGCCAGCGCATCGATATAGCGCCGCCCTTGCGTGTCGGTCAGCGTGCTGCCCTCGCCATGGCTCAGCACGAACGCCGGGCCATTTTTCTCATGGTCGGCAAGTGCCGTGAACGGATGAAACGCATAGCGCCGGTCGAGCTCGGCATAGTCGTTCTCGAAATTGTGCGTCGGCGGCTGCAAGGTCATGGTTCAAGCCTTTTTACGAACGTTTGTGCGCTATGTGGCCGACAATAAGCGGCGGAAAAGCTGCCGACAAGCAGGGCATTTTGTTCGCATTGCGTCTTTCTGTGCGCTATGCTGCCCCAAACCGCCTTGGGAGCTACCGTGACAAGCCTGATGAAAACCGACCTGTTCATTGCCGGCGAATGGGTTCGCCCCGAGGGCCTGGGCACGATCGAAGTCCGCAACCCCAGCACCGGCGCCCTGCTCGCCGAAGTCCCCAAGGGCGGCGAGGCCGAAGCCGATGCCGCCATCCACGCCGCCAATGCCGCTCTCCCTGCCTGGTCGGCGCTCACCGCCAAGGCACGCGCCACGATCTTGCGCCGCTGGCACGATCTCATCATGGAGAATCAGGAGGAGCTCGCCCAGCTGCTCACCGCCGAGCAGGGCAAGCCCATCGCCGAAGCCCGCGGCGAGATCGCCTATGGCGCCGCCTTCTTCGATTGGTACGCCGATGAAGCCAAGCGCATCTATGGCGATATCATCCCCAGCAACGCCCCCGATCGCCGGCTGTTCGCGCTGCGCCAGCCGATCGGCGTCGTCGCCGCCATCACGCCGTGGAATTTCCCGATGGCGATGATCCCGCGCAAGGCCGCCCCGGCCCTCGCCGCGGGCTGCACCATGGTGCTCAAGCCCGCGTCGGCCACGCCGCTTTCGGCGCTCGCCCTTGCCGAGCTGGGTGCGCGCGCCGGCGTCCCCGCCGGCGTCTTCAACGTCGTCCCCGGTGCCGCCGGTGCCGTCGGGGATCGTCTCGCCACCCATCCGCTCGTCCGCAAGCTCACCTTCACCGGCTCTACCGAAGTCGGCCGCAAGCTGATGGCGCGCGCGGCGGACACCATCAAGAAGCTCAGCCTCGAGCTGGGTGGAAACGCTCCTGTCGTCGTCTTCGACGATGCCGACCTCGAAGCCGCCGTCGCCGGCACCATCGCCACGAAATTTCGCAACATGGGCCAGACCTGCGTGTGCGCCAACCGCATCTATGTGCAGGCCGGCATCCATGATCGCTTCGTCGCCGCCCTGGTCAAGGCGGTCGAAGCCATGCCGCTTGGCGATGGCATGGCCGATGGCATCCAGCAGGGCCCGCTCATCGACATGGCTGCCGTCGCCAAATGCGAGGCCCATATCGCCGATGCGCTGGAGCACGGCGCGCATGTCGCCACCGGCGGCGGCCGCCACGCGCTCGGCGGCAGTTTCTTCGACCCCACCGTCCTCACCGGCGCCACGGCGGACATGCTCATCGCCCATGAAGAGACCTTCGGGCCGGTGGCGCCCGTGTTCCGCTTCGAAACCGAGGCCGAGGCGCTGGCAGCCGCCAACGACACCGAATTCGGCCTCGCCGCCTATTTCTTCACCCGCGATGCCGCCCGCATCTGGCGGTTCGGCGAGGCGCTCGAATATGGCATCGTCGGCGTCAACACCGGCGCCACCAGCTATGAAGGCGCTCCCTTCGGCGGCTGGAAGGCGTCGGGCCTCGGCCGTGAAGGCGGGCACGAAGGCATCACCGAGTTTCTGGAGACGAAATATCTGTGTATTGCAGGGTTGTAACGTTTAGAACAAAGCAGTGCTGAACAGGTTGGGACAGTCGATCGCATGAAAACCGAGCTAGCCGATCTCGATGCCGGTGAGGGCAGCGACCGCGATTACGTCAACTCGCTGGCCCGCGGCCTCGAAGTCATCTGCGCCTTCACCCGCTCGCGCCCGAAAATGACGCTTTCGGAAATCGCTCGCGCCACCGGCATGACCCGCGCCACCGTGCGCCGCTTCCTGCTCACGCTGGTCCGCGAAGGCTATGCCGAAAAAGACGAGAAGATGTTCAGCCTCAAGCCCAAGATTCTCGAACTGGGCTACTCCGCCCTCTCCTCGATGGGCATTCTCGATGTCGTGCAGCCGATCATGAACGACCTGTCGCGCAATCTGCAGGAATCGGCCTTTGTCGCGGTCCTCACCGGCGACTATGTGACCTATATCGCCCGCGCCACCTCGGAGCGGCTGGTCAATGTCTCGATCACCGTCGGCAGTCGCACCCCGGCACACGCCGTCTCCACCGGCCGCGTCCTCCTCGCCGCCGAGCCCGACGAGATGCTCCACCGTTATCTCGACCGCGTCTCGCTCGAAAAGCTCACTCCCAACACCATCACCTCCAAGGTCAAGCTCCGCGCCGCCATCGATTCCGCCCGCATCGACGGCTTCTCGATCGTCGACCAGGAACTCGAAATCGGCCTCGGCTCAATCTCGGTCCCCATCCGCAACGGAGAAGGCCGCGTCCTCGCCGCCCTAAACGTCTGCTGCCCCTCCGCCCGCATGACCACCGAAGACATGCAAAAACACATCCTCCCCCAACTGATGATCGCCGCCCAGGCCGTCACCCGCGGGCTCTAGGCCCAGCCAGCCCACCACCTGTCATGCCGGCGCACGCCGGCATCCATGGCCCCGCCGGGGACCGAGCGCCCAAGGAAAAGAAACAAAGCCTCCGGCGGCTGGGGCCGCAGGCCCTGTATATTGGCCGGACGATCTGGGTTAGCCTTGGTCGCGGCAGCAGCAGCTTGTCAGGCCCCTGGTTCTTGAGATCGTGGTTTGGCTCAGGCGCTGCTGCCGGTTTG
>NZ_JACIIV010000004.1 GCF_014205635.1 Polymorphobacter multimanifer | reverse complement strand
CAAACCGGCAGCAGCGCCTGAGCCAAACCACGATCTCAAGAACCAGGGGCCTGACAAGCTGCTGCTGCCGCGACCAAGGCTAACCCAGATCGTCCAGCCAATATACAGGGGCCTGCGGCCCCAGCCGCCGGAGGCCCTCTCACTCCTTCGTCTCGCCCTTCTCCGGCACCAGCCCATATCTGCTTGCCAGTGCCCACACATGCGGCGGGATCATGTTCTTCATCATCGCGGGGCGCATGCGGCGAAGGAAGAGTATCGTTTCGATGGCTTTCATCTCCACGCGCGCGCGGCCGAATTCGGTGCCCTTGGGGCCGACGAGGGGCATGATGCGGCCGACGATGGGGCGCAGCCAGTTCGGCATGCGGCGCAGCGGCAGGCCGCCGGCGGCGAGGATGGTGTTGGCCATGAAGCCCTTGACCGGACCGGCGCGATTGCCTTTGGAGCCGGGGGCCGAGGTTTCCACTTCGTCGCCGAGCAGGGCCAGCAGCTCGGCGCCGCGGTCGTTGCGGACGAGCAGCCATTGCTCGCCTTCGCCGCCCATGTAGCCCACGGTGATGTCGGCGAGTGCATTGGTGTAGTCGACGCAGGTGCGGCAGGTGAGCGGCCAGAAATCCGAGCGCAGGTTCGAGAGCGGGAGCATCAGGAAGGGTACCAGCTTGTGGCGCCCATCGTCGAAGCGCAGCTCGACCTTGTAGTCGGCACGGAACTCGAGATAGCTGATCGTCTCGGGCTTGTCGGAAAGCAGCGCCAGGAACTCGTGGAAATTGGCGGTGGTCGTGTTGTCCGAACACGGCGTGCCGATGACATAGATGCGCTCGAAGCCGAGCGAGGCCTCGATGGCGCGCAGCGCATGCACCTGGCAGGGGATGCCGATGACGGCGATGCGCTTGTGGCCCTGGGCCGCGGCGGGTTCGAGCAGGGCGAGCAGCGGCGCATAGCCCATCCGCATGCCGCGCACCGCCGCCATGCCTTCGGCTTTCGTGACGATGACCGGCATCGGCTTCCAGCGGTCTTCGGGATCGGGCGCCATGGTGAGCACGGCATCGACCGCACCCGTTTCGAGCAGCTTCTGCGCGAGGCGCGAAGTGATGCCGGTCCATTGCGCGCCTTCGAGCGGCGTCTTCAGCTTTGCGCGGAGCATCGCCTTGAACGGGCCGAAGAACAGCTCGTCGGGGTTGGTGTCCGGATCGCGCGCGCGGCCATGGACGCGGGTTTCCGAAGCCGCATAATCGGGCTTGATGAACTGGCAGGCGGTGCCGCAGGCGCTGGCATCGGCCATGCGCGACACGCCGCAATCGGTGCAAAGCCCGCGCGGGGCGGCTGCGCGCAGCGGCGGCGCCTCGACCCCTTCGGTAACCCTCATTGTGCCCCCATCCGCTCCATCAGTTCGATGATCACGCCATCGGGGCTGCGCAGCTGCGCCAGCCGCACCCGGCCCCAGGGGGCAAGCTCGGCCTCGACCACCGGGCTCGGGGTCAGCCCCAGGCCGCGCGCCCGGCCGAGCAAGAGCGTCATGCGCGTCGTCGGCATGCGCAGCGCGGCCACTCCGAGATTGGGGAAGACGGCGCGCGCCGAAAGATCGCGCCCGGTCAGCCCCTTGAAGTGCATTGGCTCGACACGGCCGATCTCGCTGCCGCCCACCGCCATGATCGCATAGTCGCGCGGGCGCTCGGTGGCGATGTTCTGCGGCAGCGCGAAATTGTTCGGGCTCTCGGCGGGGTCGATGAAGCTGCCGGCGGCCACCGGGGCATAGCCGAACAGCGTTTCGTAGAAGCGCCGCGCTGCCCCCACGTCACGCACCATCTGCATCGCGTTGAAGGGCGCTGAAAGCTTCGAGATCGTCTCCCAGCCGACGAGCAGCGGCTTCTTGCGCTCATAGATGGCGATGTTCACCCCGTCCGGCCCGCGCAGCACGATGTTGCGCAGGATCACGCCGCCGAAATCGAAGTCGGTGGGGTCGTTGAACGCCGAAAAGCCCATCGCCTGGTGGCGCGCAAAGGCGGAATCGAGGTCGCGCGCGCGGGTCATTAGGCTGAAGACGCCGCCGGTATCCCAGGTCATCGCGCTCGACCGGATTTCCATTTGCGGGCCGGCATTTTCAAGCTGCACCAGCCGCACGAAGCCGCTTTCGTCGCCGGGGTTGCCGAGCAGCAGCTCGCGGCCGGTGGCGGCGGCGGGAAGCTGCCAGAGCCGCAGCACCGAGGTCGGCGTCGCGCCCTCCGGCCGGCGCGGCGCCCAGCCGGCAACCTCGGCGAGCCATGCGGCGGTGCGTTCCAGCGAGCGGACCACCACCACCGCCTCCGCCCAGCCGGCATCGGGCCGCGCCGGGCCGAACCAGCTGCGCGGCACCACCGATTGCGCGCGCGCGGGTGTGGCCAGCAGCGCCAGCCCCCCCGCCAGCACATGTCGCCTGTTGCTTTCCCCGATCATGCGACCACCCTAGCCATGGATCTCCGCCAGCGCACTCACATCTTGAGCGGGGTCAGATAGCCTGTCATCTCCAGATAGCCACGGCCGCCGGGAACGGTGACGGCACCTTCCCAATAGACCGGGCCGCCGCCGCCGCGGCTGTCGAGCTCCTGATCGTCCATCAGCGGTGTGACGGGCACGCGCCGCACGCCGCCGGGAAGCCGCACCTCGACCACCGGGGCGACGGGATAGGTGGCGCCGGTGCGGGAGCTCTTCCAGCGCCGCGCCGCCACGAAGCGCACATCGGCGGGTGCCAAAACGGTCAATTCGCCCTTGGCCGAGCGGTAGGAGCCGCCGGCCCAGAGTGCGCTGCCGTCCTTGCGGCGCACGCGGAACAGCGTGAGCGCGCCGCCATCGTCCATGTTGAGGCCGAGCCAGTCCCAGCCGGTCGCCGCCGGGTTGAGGAGCGTCGAGGACCATTCGCGGTCGAGCCAGGCCGTGCCGGTGACGGCTTCCGCCTTGCCGGCGCGGACGATGCGGCCCGACACCTTCAGCTGCGGCATGGTGTAATAATGGCTGGCTTCCGCCGGGTCGGGGCCTTTCTGGCTGTAGCCGCCACGGCCTTGCAGCAACACCGGCTGGCTGGGGGCGAGCGCCAGATCGAGCGCGAAGCCATCACCCTTTACCTGCGTGCGCATCACGCCATCGGCACCCCGCCGCAGCGACCAGTCATCGAGCACCAGCGCCATGTCGCCCGTCCGCGCCTCCGCCAGCCCGAAGCCGGCGCGGGCGATGCGCTGGGCGTGCTGCAGCCGCCCGAGCTTCGGGTCGGAGAGCGCAGCATGGGCGAACAGCACCTGCTTCAGCGCGAACTTGCTCGGGTTGCCGGCGGCGTCGCCGACGCGCGAGCGGAAGAACGTCACCTGGAAGCCGAGCTTTTCGCCGCCGGCGGTGGTGAGCCAGCCGGTCGCGTACCACCATTCGGTGCGGAAATCGGGGTGCGCGCCATGATCGGCTGGGAAAGCCATCACCCGCCCCGGCTGCACCGGGGTGAAATCCTGTGCCGCAAGCGGAGTTCCCAGCAGCAGCGCCAGCAGGAGGAGGAGCCGCATCACCAATCGTCCCTCACCGCCAGCACAGCCTCGCCCGAAAGTGCGCGCCGACCCGCGAGCACTGCGGTGCCGGCGGCGGCGACCACCAATGCGGTCACCAGTCCGGTGAGAAGGCCCCAGGGGAGACGGGTTTCCATCGTCCAGTGGAAGCTCTGCGGGTTGATGACCTGGATGAGCACCTGCGCCATCACCAGCCCGAGCGACAGCCCCGCCAGCGCGCCGAGCAGGCCGAGGGCGGCACCTTCGCTCGCCAGCTGCCAGCCGATCTGCGCGCGCTGCACGCCGAGGTGCCGCATAACGCCGAACTCGCGGACGCGGGCCAGCGTCTGCGCCGAAAAGGCGGTCGCCACGCCCACCAGCCCGATGAGGATGGCGATAACCTCGAGCGCATAGGTGACCATGAAGCTCTGGTCGAAAATGGCGAGCGCCTGCACGCGCATCACGCGCGGCTCGGCGATGATCGTCTGCTCGCGCACGCCTTCGGGCAGGGCGGCACGCACCGCGCGCATCACCGGCGCCGCGTCCTGCCCGGGGTCGAGCGTGAAGGCGGCTTCGGTCTTGCCGGTGTCGCCGGTCAGCCGTTCGAAATCGGCCTCGTCCATCGCTACGGCGCCGAACTGCCGGGCATAATCGCGCCAGATGCCCGCCACGAACACCGGGCCGACAAGCGGCAGGGTGATCCGATCCCCCGCCTCGATGTCGTTCAGCCATGCCATGGGCTCGCTCACCCACACCGGCACGGCCCCGGTCGGGACTGGCAGGGTGGCTCCGATCAGCGGCAGTGCCGCCGCCGGGTCGGCGCGCACCGGCTGGCCCGAGAGCACGACGGCAGGCGCATCGGGGGAAAGCTTGATCGGCAGCTGGCGGACGAATGCCACCGAGCGCACGCCGGGGATTGCTGCAAGCCGCGCCTGCAATTCGCGCGGCAGGCCGCCGGCCTCCGTACCTTCGACATGGATATAGACATCGGCAGGGAGCAACTGCCCGAGCCATTCGTCGACCGAGCCGCGGAAGCTCGTCACCATCACCGCCATCGCCACCATCAGCGAGGTGCTGGCGACGATGCCCGAAAGCGCCACTGCCGCAGCTGCAGGCGCACCCCAGAGCCGCGCCAGCGCGAGCTCGACCGGCAGCGGCCAGCGCAAATGCCGCAGCGGCCCGAAGAGTGCTCGCGCTGCCCAGGGCATGATGACGACACCGCCCGCCAGCAGCAGCGCCATCGCCGCATAACCGAGCAGCGGCAGCCCGAACACCGGCGGGGCGAGTGCGGCCAGCCCGCCGCCGGCGAGGAGCGCAGCACCTGGCCAGGCCGGCCAGCGGTCGCGCGGATCGCCGGCCTCGACCCCGGCTTTCAGCGCCACGGCGGGCTGGGCGCGCGCGGCGGTGGCGGCGGGCCACCAGCTGCTTGCCACCGCGACAGCCAGGCCGAGAGCGGCGAAGCCCGCTGCTGCCAGCGGATCGAAATTGAGCGGCACGCTGCCGCCGCGGAAATAGCCGCCGCCGAGATCGCCACCGAGGATGGCAAGCACGCCCGCCGCCATGCCGAAGCCGGCCGCCACGCCGAGTGTGGCGCCGACGAGGCCCAGCGCTGCCCCTTCGAGCAGCACCAGCGCGCGCAGTGAGGCGGGACGCATGCCGAGCACGCGCAGCAGCGCGAACTGCGGCCCGCGCCGCGCCACCGACAGCGATTGCGCCGAGAAAACGAGGAAACCCCCGGTGAGCAGCGCCACCATCGCCAGCATGCCGAGGTTGACGCGGTAGGCGCGCGACAGGCTGGCGCTGCGGCTCGCCTCATCCTCGGCGCGGACGATTTCTGCCTCTGCCGGAAGTGTCGCCTCAAGCCGGGCGAGCACGGTATCGCGGTCGGCACCTTCGTCCAGCTTGATGTCGAAGCGCTGCAGCCGGCCGAGCTGGCCGAAGCGCCATTGCGCCTCGCCGATATCGAGCACGCCGAGCATCGCCTCCTCGCCGGCCCCTGCGAGCACGCCCGCCACGCGCAGATCGCGCGCCACGCCGGCGGCGACGATGCGCACGGTCTTGCCCGGGGATGCCCCGGCGGCGACCATGGCGGCGCGCGACAGATAGATGCCGTCTGTAAGTGCAAGATCGCGGCCCGAATTGCCCACCGGCATGCCGAGCAGCGATGGCGTGGCAGCCATGGCGCGCAATGAATCGATGCCGAGCACGGTGATGCGCTGCCCGCCCATGCCGGCTTCCCTGGGCGGCAGCCGCCCGCTCAGCTCGACGACAGGGCTTACCGTCGCCACGCCGGGGATGCGTGCCAGCCGGGGGTAGAGCGCCTCGTCGACGCCGCGCGGCGAGATGCTGCGTGCCTGCACATCGGCGGTGCCGCTGACGCTGCCCACCGCGCGCGCGAAGCTGGAGAGGGCAGCGGTGTTGACCAGATGCACGGCAAAGCCCAGCGCCACGCCGACGGCAATCGCCAGCACCGCGACCACCAGCCGACCGGGATGCGCCCGCCACTCGCCGCCGATGAGCCAGCCGCATGCGGGGGGCAGGTCAATCGCTCGCATGATGCAGCACCACGGGGTGCAGCCCGTCCGCCGCAAGCTGCAACACCCGGTCGGTCTGGGCTGCGGCGCGGGCGGAGTGGGTGACCATCACCAGCGCCGCCCCTTGCGCGCGCGCTTGCCCGAGCAGCAGGGCGAGCACCTTGTCGGCAATCTGCGGATCGAGGTTTCCGGTCGGTTCGTCGGCGAGCAGCAGCATCGGCGCGTGCACCAGCGCGCGGGCGATGGCGACGCGCTGCATCTCGCCGCCCGAAAGCACCGCCGGATAATCGCCTGCGCGGCCCTCCAGCCCCACGGCGGCGAGGAGCGTGGCAGCGCGCGCCAGCCCCTCCTTCGGCGCCGCACCCTTCAAGAGCAGCGGCAGCGCCACATTCTGGCCGAGCGTCAGGTGCGGCAGCACATGAAAGGCCTGGAACACGAAGCCGATCCGGTCGCGCCGCAGTGCCGTGCGCTTCGCTTCATCGAGCCCGGTCAGCGCCAGCCCGGCCACGCGCACTTCGCCTGCATCGGCCACGTCGAGCCCGGCGAGCAGGTTGAGCAGCGTCGATTTGCCGGCCCCCGATTCGCCCATGATCGCCACCGTCTCGCCCGGTGCGACTGACAGCTCGAGCCCGGCAAACAGCTGCCGCGCGCCGCCGACCGACTTGGCGAGGCCATGGACGGCGAGCACCGGCGTGCGCGCTGCAGGGGGAGAAGATGTTGCCATCGCCACTCATTAGCCCAAGGTGCGCGCAAACCGCACCCCCGCAGCGGCGCTGTGGCAAGGTGTCCTTGTGTCAGCGGATCGGCCAGGCGAGCGACGCCCACCAGAGCACGCCCGCCAGGATGGCCACGGCATAGGGCAGCGGCGCGTCGACGGCGAGCAGCCGCATGCCAGAGCGGCCTGCATTTACCCGCCGCGCGATGATGAGCACCAGCGCCAGCACTCCGCCCGCGATCGAAATGCCCAGCAGCAGCGGCAACAGCCCGCTCAAGCCCGTCCAGGCGGCAAGGGCGGTCATCAGCTTGATGTCCCCCCCGCCGAGCCAGCCGCGCGCAAACAGCAGCAGCCCGAGCGCGAAAAAGCCCAGGGGTGCGAGCAGGTGCGAAAGCCAGCCGAACCCGGGCGTGAGCAGCCCATAGGCGGCCGCGAGCACGAGCAGCAGCACCGACACCGTGTCGGGGATCTCGAACTTCGCCATGTCCCAGCCGGCTGCGACGACGACACAAAGCAGCGCGGCGAGCGCCATCAGCAGCGGCGCCGTCGGCCCCAGGTCGAGCACCGGCATCGGCAGCACGGGCAGGGTGAAGCCCCCCATCAGCGCGGCCTGGTTGCTCGGCTGCGCGCGGCCGCCAGCCATTTGAGGTTGGCGGTCGCCAGCCTGTCGAAGTGCGGGTTGAGCGCCAGCGCACGGTTGAAATAGGCCTCCGCCACGTCATGGTCACCCCGCGCCATCGCGGCGAAGCCGACCGAATTCAGGTCCCCCGCCAGCCCTTCGCGGGTCGAGCCGGTGAACGCCTCCTCGTAGTGGCCCTGCATGGCGCGGGCGAGGCGGAGGTTGCCCGCCACCACCGTCGAGCCGGGGTCGGCGGCGAGCGCTGCCAGCAGATCGGCCTCGGCCTCGGCGGCTCGCCCACGGATCAGGCGCGACCAGCCGCGGTTCGAGAGCGTCACTGCATCGCCGGGCGCCAGCGCAAGTGCTGCGGCATAGGCTGCCTCGGCGCGCGCCCAGTCGCGAAGCTTGTCGGCCGCCACGCCGCGCGCGCGCCAGGCGCGGAGCAGCAGCGGATCGAGCTTCAGCGCCGCGTCGAGCGCCGTCGCGGCCGAATCGGGCTGGTCGCGCCGCAACCGCGCCAGCCCCAGCCCCTGGTTCGCCCGCGCCGCCACCGCCGGCTCCTCGGCCAGCAGGCCGAAGCCGGTGATCGCCTCGGCCATCCGGCCGGCAGCGAGCGCCACTTCCGCCTGGCGCAGGCGAAGCTCGGGGTCGCGTGCCTCGAGCGGGGCGCGGCGGATGATCTCCTCGGCATCGGTGATCCGGCCTTCGGCGATCGCGGCGTCGAGCAGGGACAGCGCCGTCACTTGTGCCTGGCCGAAGACGGGTGCGGCGAACAGGAGCAGCAGCGCAGCCAGCGCCGAAGGGCGGGGCATCATGCCCGCTGCAGCCGGGCGATCACGGCTTCCAGCCGCGCAATGGCGGCTCGGCGGGCCTCGGGCGACGCAGGGTCGGGACCCTGCGCCCCGGCCGCAAGGCGGTCGAGGTCGCCGTCACCATTGTCGAGCTGCTGGTTCGACGGCTGGTCGCCTGCAGGCAGGGTCGGCACCGGAGCACCGCCGCCGCCACCGCCACCCGTCCCGGCACGCCGTATCGGCAGCAGCCATGCGAGGCGGGCGGGCGCCTCCTGCTCGCCCTGCGCGCGCGGCGGGCTCGACATGGCCGGCGGGGCGCCCGAGGCCTGCACGCGCGTGGTCGACGTCGGCACCGCAGGTTCGGCTGCGATCAGGGTAACACTGGCCACTGCCAACGCCGGCGCCGCCGGTCGAGCGGGCGCGCTCACCGGCCGGTAGGGGCTGGTCATCGCCAGCCACTGCGCATGCGCGTCACTGCGCACCAGCTGCACCGGCGCCTGCTCGACCGATACCGGCTGCGAAGGTTCGGACGCCATGACCGATGCCGTTGCGGCCACCGGGGCCACCAGCGGTTGCGGCACGAGCACCAGCGTCGCCGCGTCGCCCAGCGCCGCCACGAGCATGGGGGCCGGCGCGCGGCGCTGGCTGCCGAGCAGCAGCACCGCCTCGCCATTGGCAGCAATCTCGATCCGCGCCGGGCCCTGGATATCCTGATGCGGCGCAGTCAGGGCTTCACCCGCAGCACATTGCATGCCGGCCGGCCCCGCAAGCTCGATTTCGGCCGCGTGTGGAAATGCGGGAGCGGCGGCAGCTTCCGCCATGATCGCGGCTGCGGCGAGCACCATCAACTGCCGTGCGGAGGCCGCTGCAGTCTCGTCGCTCCCTGCCGCCGCGGCACGGAGGAACGGCAGGGCCGCCTGCCATTGCTGCTGCAAGGTGAGCGAATAGCCGAGGTTGGCGAGCAGGGCGGCGTCGTCGGGGACGACGGCGAGTGCGGCTTCATACCAGCCGCGCGCCAGATCGTGCCGGCCCATCCGGTCATAGACCACGCCAAGGCCGTTCATCGCGTCGGTGGCGCGCGGATCATCGGCGAGCATGCGGCGGAAGCCGGCGAGCGCGCCCGGCAGATCCCCGACGGCGAGCAGCAGCCTGGCATCGGCATAGCTGTCGTCGCTTGTCCGCGCGTCCGGCTGCTCGACCGCGCCGCGCGCTGCCATCGCCTGTTTCAGCGCTTCGGCCTGTGCCTTGCCGCCCCTGTTGCCGGCCTCGGCCACAGCCCCGCCGAACACCGAGGCGAGGAGAATGGTGGTGATGGCGCTGCCGGCCGCCACGGGCGACACGGGCAACACCCGGGGAAAGGCTGCGTCAGCCATTGGCGTCGAGCTTCTGCATCGATTGCTTGACCTGGATCGAGGCCGGCAACATCAGCACCGCGACCATCGTCGGCAGCAGGAAGCAGATCAGCGGGATCGAGAGCAGCACCGGGATGCGGTGGGCCTTTTCCTCGGCGCGCATCCGCCGGCTCTCGCGCATCTCGCCGGCATAGATGCGCAGCGCCTGCGAAATGCTGGCGCCCAGCCGGTCGGACTGGACGACAAGCGTCACGAAGGCGCTGATTTCCGGCACCGCGGTGCGCTTGGCCAGTGTGCGCAGCGCCGTTTCGCGCGTTCGCCCGGCGCGCAGCTCCAGCGACACCAGTGCGAACAGCCGCGCGATGAGCGGATGCGAGCGGCTGATCTCGGTGCCCACCCGGCTGAACGCGGCATCGATGCCGAGCCCGGCCTCGACACACACCAGCATCAGATCGAGCGTATCGGGAAAGCCGTTCAATATCTCTTTCTTGCGCTCCTCGGCAGCCGAATTGACAAGAAAGTTCGGCAAGTACAGCCCGACCCCGGCAAGCGTCACGATTGTCAGATAGAGCACCGCCGCCGAGGGAAAGGCATCGAACAGCACCATGATCAGCAGCGCCAGGATCGGCAGCGCCAGGGTGAGCACGGTGCGCGTCAGCACGAAAACCCGTGGTGCGAACGGCTGGTCATACCCGGCCAGCATCAGCTTCTCGGTGAGCTGATCGCCCTTGGTGTCGGACAGCGAAAGCCCGCGCCGCTCGACTTCGGCGACAAGCCTTGCCCAGATGGAGGCGGTCTGGTCGGTCCGCAGCGATTGCGCGGATGCGGCCGGGGCTGCAGCGCTGGTGGGAGCCGCACCGGACAGCCGCGCCTTGATGTCGACGCGGCGCTGCAGCATCGGCGCCACCGCCATCACCACCAGCACCACGGCCGCAAACACCGTGAGCATGATGAAGCCGTTGACGAGGCTGTCGCTGTCCATGGTGCCGATGCCTCCCCTAGACCTTGATCGTGATCAGCTTGCGCATGATGAACACCCCCAGAAAATACATCACCGCCATCCCCACCACGCCCGGCAGGAACCAGGGATCGTCGATCACATCGAGGTAGAAACGCGGCTGTGTGGCGAACATGAAGGCAAAGGTGAGCAGCGGCAGGGCCGTCAGCAGCGTCCCGGTCATCTTGCCTTCGCTCGCCAGCGCATTGACCTTGAGCACCATCTGCGCCCGGTCGCGGATCACGCGCGAGAGCCCCTCGAGAATGTCGGCAAGGCTGCCACCGGTTTCGGACTGGATGGCCACCGACACCACGAACATCTGCATGTCCTGCGTCCGCACCCGGTCTGCCAGGTTCGAAAGCGCGTCGCGCAGATTATAGCCATAGTTCATTTCCGCGAGCACCAGCCCGAACTCCGAGCTCAGCGGATCGGGCACTTCGGACACCAGCAGTTCGAGCGCCGAAGGCACCGGATAGCCGGCACGAAGCCCGCGCACGAAGATGTCCAGCCCGATCGGAAACTGCTTCTCGAAAAGGCGCATGCGCTTCACCGCCTGGATGTTGATGTAGCTCATCGGCAGCACCACCCCGATGGCGATCGCGAACACGATCACCAGGATGAACGCCAGCGGCGAAGTGAGCTGGCCGCTGATGCCGCCGATGATCGGAAAGATGATGCCCACCGTGAGCGTGGTCACCATCATGATCGTCGCCATCGTGGCACTCCGCATCCGCATTCCGGCCTGGGTCATCCGTGTTTCCACGAATTCCATCAGCGAAGGCAGCAGCGCATTGGTGTTGTCGGGCATCTGCCGTCGCAGCGATTCCATGATCTCGGCGTTGCTTGCCCCCTGCGACAGCAGCTCCATGCGCCGGCTCACCCGCTGTCGCGGCCCGACGATGTCGCGGTAGAACAGGAAGATGCCTTCCACGAGCAGCACCACCGCCAGGAAGACGGCGAGGTAGATCCCGAATTCGGCGTCGAGCAGCGCGTCCATCAGCCGGCGCGCTTCTTGTAGGGGTCGAACAGGTCGCCCGCGAGCTGGATGCCGCGCGACTGGAGGATCTCGGCAAACTTCGGGCGTACGCCCATCGGCTTCATCTCGCCGATCACCTTGCCATTGGCGTCGACCCCGGTGCGCTCGAAGCGGAAGATCTCCTGCATCAGGATGATCTCGCCCTCCATCCCCGTCACTTCGGCAATCGACGTCACCCGCCGCGAACCATCCGAAAGCCGCGACAGCTGCAGCACCACCTGGATTGCCGAGGCAATCTGCGCGCGGGCCGATTTGGGGCTGATGTCGATGCCCGACATGCCGATCATCTGCTCGATGCGGCTCAGCGCATCGCGCGGCGTGTTGGCGTGCACCGTCGTCATCGAGCCATCATGGCCGGTGTTCATCGCCTGCAGCATGTCGAACGCCTCGCCCGAGCGGATTTCGCCGAGGATGATCCGGTCCGGCCGCATCCGCAGCGCATTCTTCACAAGGTCGCGCTGGTTCACCTCGCCCTTGCCCTCGATGTTCGAGGGGCGGGTTTCCAGCCGTAGCACATGGATCTGCTGGAGCTGCAGTTCGGCCGAATCCTCGATCGTCACGATCCGCTCGCCATTGTCGATCGACGCCGAAAGCGCGTTGAGCATCGTCGTCTTGCCCGATCCGGTGCCGCCCGAAATGATCAGGTTGCGCCGCGAAGCCACCACGCCGCGCAGCACGGTGGCGGCATCGGCCGTCAGCGCGCCAAACCCCACCAGCTTGTCGAGATCGATCGGCGTCTTGGAGAATTTGCGGATCGAGAGGGCAGGACCATCGATTGCCAGCGGCGGGATGATCGCGTTGATTCGGCTGCCGTCGGGAAGCCGTGCATCGACCATCGGCGAGCTTTCATCGACCCGCCGCCCCACCGCCGAGACGATCTTGCCGATGATCCGCATCAGGTGCCGGTCATCGGCGAAGCGGGTGGGCACCAGCTCGATCTTGCCGCGCCGCTCGACGAACACGATCGACGCGGAGTTGACCATGATGTCGGAGATCGTCGGGTCCTTGAGCAGCGGCTCCAGCGGCCCCAGCCCCAGCAGCTCGTCGAGGATATCCTCCACCAGCTGCCGCCGCTCGGTGAGGTTGAGCGCGTGGTTGAGCTCCTTGAGCATCTCCTGCACCAGCTCGCCGATGTCGCGCCCCACCTGTTCGCGCGACATGCTGTCGAGTGCCGAGAGGTTGATCCGCTCGATCAGCTTCTGGTGCAGGCTCACCTTGAGCGCGGTGTAGCTGTCGGTGCGCCTGGCTTCGCTCGCCGTCGCCGGTACCGCGCGAACCGGTACCACAGGTGCTGCCGTCTCGGTGGCCGCGGAGTCCACCGGCAGGGGCGGCGGCACCGGCCTTTCGGCTGCCCCGGCGGCGGCTGCAACGCCGGGGCCCGCCTTGCGCGATGGCCAGATCACAGCGTCACCAGCGGCAGCGCATCGAGCGTGGCCACCAGCATCCGCAGGTCCTTCTCGATCCGGGACTTGATCTTGATCGTGGACACCGGCCGCCCCTCGTCGATCGCCGCCGACATCGCGGCATAGTCGTTGCTCACCACCACATCGACCTTGCGCTTCAATGCCTGCTCGGTCTGGGTGAGGTCGACCTTGCGGAACAGCGATGTCGCCACGCGATTGAACACCAGCAGCACCCGGTCCGAGAGGCCATTGGCATCGATCATCTCCAGCTGGCGCTTGGCCTGGTGCACCCCGGCCACCGAAAGCTCGCTCACCAGCAGCACCACGTCCGAGCGCGTCAGTGCCGCGGCCGACCAGTTGATCCAGGCATCGGGCAGGTCGACCAGCACCACGTCATAGGTGTCGGCGGCGAGCGCCAGCATCCGCTGCACCGCATCCGGGGTCACCATGTCGAGCGGCACGATGTCGATCGGCGCCCCCACCACCGCCATGCCGCTGTTGTGCGTCTCGGCCACCGAAGCCAGGAACTCGGCATCCATCCGCTCCCCGGCGTCGACGAGATCGGCCACCGTGAGCCGCGGCCGCAGGTTGAGATAAAGCGCTGCATTGCCGAACTGCACATCGAGGTCGATCAGGCAGACCCGCGCGGTCGCCGCCCAGATGACGCCGAGCTGGGTGGCGAGGCTGGTGGCGCCCACGCCGCCGAGCGCCCCGAGCAGGCTGATGACCTTGCCGCGGCGGCGCGGCGGCTGGAACGCCGGAATGGCCGGGGTCGCCGGCACGCGCGCCAGCGCCTGGCGGCCCGAATCGACCGCCTGCACAAGCTCGTCGGGGGTGAAGGGCAGCGGCAGCACATCCACGGCGTCCGACCGCAGGATCTGGCGTGTCGTCTGGACCGAAAGCGCGCGCACCGCGGCCACCACCGCCATCTGCCCGGCATGGCGCGCGCAGAAGCGCTCGAAGGCTTCCGTCTCGGCGGGATCGGCAGGGTCGATCTCGACGATCATCACATCGGTGCCGGCCAGCAGGTCGACCGCATGGGCAATGCTCGCCAGCGTGCCGGCCTGCAGCTGCAGCGCGATGTCGGGCATTGTCAGTTGCGTCACATCCAGCCGCGCCGCCAGATCGGGATGCAGGACGATGCTCACCCGCAGCACGGTGGACAGGTCGCGCAACGAAACCGGCGTCAGATTGCCCATCCCCACATCCTCCGGGCGTCAGCCCCAAAAGCCACTGGATGCTGGCCCCTCATTGGCCGCTTGGCGCCGGCACCGACGAGCCACCCGATGAGCCACCCGATGTTCTCCCGGGGTTGGCGGCGGCCGCCGGCTGCGCGCCGTTGCCCTGCCCGATGATCAGCACCGGGCGGATTACCCGCCCCTGCAGATACCGCCGCTGCGCCGCCACGCCGATCACGGCTTCACCGCCTTCGATCGGCACGCCCGCATGGCGCGGGGTCATGTCCACGGCATGCGCCACGACCGCGCTGCGCACCGAATGGCCCAGGTCCGGATCGCTGCCGGTCTGGCAGCCGCCGAGCAGGGCAAGCACCGCAACCGTCAGCATGGCGCGCCGCATTGCATGTCTCCCCGTCATCGAACGATGTGCCCGAAGTCACCCGACGGCCCGCCGGGGCGCGGCAGCGCGGAAAGCGGCAGGGTCTTCGAAGCCTTGCCATCGATGAACAGCTCGATATCCGAAGGTTCGAGCACCCGGTCGGTGGGCACCATGAGCGATCCCGCCGGCACCGGCCGCACCAGCCGCGGCGTCACGATCATCACCAGCTCGGTCTCGGCCTTGCTGGCCGCGATCGAGCGGAACAGCGCGCCGATCAGCGGAATGCGGCCCAGCAGCGGGATCTCGCGCACCGTGTCGAAGAAATCGCTCTGGATCAGCCCTGCAAGCGCGAAGCTCTGGCCATCGCGCAGCTCCACCGTGGTGCTGGCGCGCCGCGTCTTCAGCCCCGGAATGCGAAAGCCGTTGAGCTCGATCCCCGCCGCCGCGTCGAGCTGGCTGACTTCGGGCCGCACCACCAGGTTGATCAGGCCGTCCTCGAGCACGGTCGGCGTATAGGCGAGGCTGACGCCGAACTGCTTGAACTCGATCGACACCTGCCCGTTGAGGTTGACGCCGACCGGCACGGGAAATTCGCCGCCAGCCAGAAACGCCGCCGTCTCGCCCGAAAGCGCCACCAGCGTCGGCTCGGCCAATGTCTTCACCAGCCCGCGCCGCTCCAGCGCATCGATGCTGAACAGCAGATTGGCAGCATTGGGGATGCCCACCGCGATCTGGTAGGGGCTCTGCGACAGGTCGGGGGGAGAGCCGACCACCACGCCGGCTCCGCTGTTGCTGTTGAGGAACTGGAAGGAATTGATGCCGAGCTGCTGGACCGTCGACCGCGACATCTCGGAGAATTTCACTTCGAGCAGCACCTGCTGCACCGATCCGAGCGTCATCATGTTGACGACCTTGCCGGGGGCATAGGTTTCCGCCAGCGTGAGCACGCGCTCGGCAGCCGCCGCACTGGTCGCGGTGCCGCTGAGCACCAGTGCGCCGTTGGACACCGTTGTCGCCACCAATTCCGCCGGCAGCAGCTCGCCAAGCGTCGCCTTAAGGCCCTGCACATCGGGGCCGACGACGATGTCCACCACCGCGATCAGCCGGCCGCCCCTGTCGAAGAGGCTGAGGTTGGTGGCGCCGAGCCCGCGACCGAGCACATAGACGCTGGTCTCGCTTAGCGGCAGCACATCGGCCACGTCCTCGTTGCCGATCACCGCCTTGGCGAACGCCTGGCCGACCCGCAATGTCTGGGACTTGCCGAGCGGCACCTGCAGCACGGCCCCGGTGCGCGCATCGACCGCCTGCGCCGCCGCCGGTGCCCAAGGTGGTGCCCAAGGTGCCGCCAGCAACAGCGCCAGCGCCCACATCATGCCTCGCATGGTCACATTTTTTCCCGTCATTTGAGCAGCATTGTCCCGGCGTTCGGGCAGCCGGTACGGGCAGGCGGTGAGGGCACGCATCATCGTCATCCCCTGGGCACGCCATAACTGGTGGTGCTGGTGCCGCCCTTGCCACCGCGGAACACCTCGACCTGCGGGCCCGGCGGGATGATCGGCCCGGCGCGCGGCGCCGGTGAAGCGCTCGCGGCGGCGGGCTCGGCACTGCGCTGCGCCGCCTTGCGCAGGATGCGGCTCGGCATGCCGTCGGTCAGGTCGAAGAGCTGTGTCGTGGCAAGCTGCACCCGGCTCTCATCGGCGAGGTTGCGCAGCGCCACGCTCAGCGTGCCGACGTTCTGGGCAAGCGCGATCTTCTGCGCCTGCACCGGTGTCACTTCCACGGTGAGCGACTTGCTGATCTGTGGCGTGGTGTCGCCGGCATCCGCACGCTGCCCGATCGCCAGCACGCGGGCACCCTGCACCAGCAGGTCGGCACGCGGCAGCTCGTCATCGCTGCCGCTGTGCGTCACGAAAACATCGACACGGTCCCCCGGCACCAGGAACCCGCCGGCGCCCGACACTTCGCTCACCGGCAGCGACACGGCGCGCATCGTCTCGCCGAACAGTGGCGACACCGAAAGCCGCCCGCCCTGGCCCGAGATCGTCCGCTCGGTGATCAGTTCGTTCGGATCGAGCGCGCGCACCGCCACGCGCTGGCCCTCGTCGACAACATCGCTCACCCGGCTGTAGGTGCCGGCTGGCAGGCTTGCGGACGGGAAGCGCACGAGCTTGAGCTTTTCCAGCGTCACCTTTTCGCCGAAGCCGATCGGCGCGGCCGCCACCACCACCTGCACCGTCGCCACCTCGCCGGGGGCGCTCGCCACCTGTGCGCTGCGGCCGAGCATGGTGCGCGCCAGGAAGACCGCGAACAGCCCCAGCGCGATGGCGGCAACGAGCATGTAGATCGAGGATTTGCGCATTTCAGCCCTTGTGCCTCGTCATCCGGACGTCGCCATCCGCATGGATCCATTCCTGTGTCATCGCACCCAGTGTCGCGCCCATTGACGGCCGTAGCCGGCCAAAATGCAGAGTGCCGTGCTCACGCCGTGCGTTCCGATCGGCCAGGACAATCTGCGGCCTTCCCCGGCTCCTCATGCCGGGAGGCGGCGTGTGATTGCCCCGCAAGTCTCTGAATGCATCTGTTCTGACTTCCCTGTTCCGACATCAGTCTATCGACCAATGGTTAAGGAAACTTTCGTCCAGGTGGAGCGCAGGGGGAACCAATGACAATAATTTATGTTGTTGGCGCCACGCCTGCGCCGGTCGGATCAAGCAGGCAGCGAAAGGCCCGCACTCCCATCGCTGGAAGGCGGGCCAATTGCCGAGCCAGACTAGCGCCTGACGAGGATTATTCTCAGCTGCCTTCTGCGGCAGCGTTAGCCGTATCCAGGTTGGTCGAGGTGTTCGTGAAGGCCGTCGACACACCACCGCCGAGCGCGATGACGGCGGTCACGACAATGCCGCCCATCACGGCGAGCATCAGTGCATATTCGGCCGCCGAGGCGCCGGACTTGTTGATCTTGATGTTCTTCAGCAGCTTCATCATGATTTGTTTCCCTTGTTGCTTGGCCGGCGGAGCCGGTCGTCAGTTAACGCCGTCTCCGGTGCCGGAGTTGGCCAGGTCCGAACCGCCGCTTCCGTCCCACTGCATCGCATCCATTCGGGAGGCGAAACCGCTTGACCACCACCGCGCCAGCTCCACTTTTTGGTAATCTCGCCTCAAAAAAGCGTCAATATTGAAAGGGGTTGTAGACAGGTTCTCATACAAGACCTTACATTCGACTATGAGCCTTGGGCATTGAATTAACCACCTTTGAACTGTTAACACCATGCAGAAGCTGATTTTTTCGAACTTCTTGTCGACTGCGCCACAACAACTGTTAACAATATGGAAAAGCTGGATTTTTGGCTATCCAAGCATATAATGGCGCAACAATGATTGTGGGGCGCGTTAAGCAATGATTCGGTCATTTCCAGCCGCTGCACCACGCAGTGCACGAAAGATGCTGCCATTCCGGTTGTTGCGTCGTCTGCTATCGCGCGATCGCCGTGGCGTCTCCGCCGTAGAATTCGCCATGGTCTTGCCGCTGATGATGCTCTTCCTCACGGGCACAATACAATATGGCTTCATGATGTTTACTTACAATTCGATGCTCACCGCCGCGCGCGCCGGCGCCCGCTTCGCCGCTCTCGGCGGGGCGAACAATGCCGCCGTCACCACGATGGTGCAGGGCCTGTTGCCCGGCTGGGTGGCGCCGGGCGATATCGAGGTCACCTCCTCGGTCGTCAACGGCAACCAGGTACGCGTCAATGTGACGATCCCGGCCAGCGCATCCACGGTGCTCCGCTTCGGACCGATGCCGGAGACGCTGCGCGCCGACGTCGTGATGCTGCAGGAAAGCTGACCCACGGGGACAGGACAAGGGCGATGGATGACTGGTGCAGGAGGCTCGGCAGCGACGGCAATGTCGCGGCCATCTTCGCAATCACCCTGCCGGTGCTGCTCGGCACGCTCGGCCTCGCCGTCGATGGCGGCCGCATGGCGATCGAAAGCACGCGCATGCAGGCGGTCGCCGACAGCGCAGCGCTTGCCGGCAGCATGCAGCTCGGGGGGGACGATGCCAGCGCCTATGGCACCGCCGCCGATGGCAGCAAGGCGAGCAGCGCGGCGGTTATCGAGGCAGTGCAGTCGGTGATCGAGGCCAACCTCGGCGCCGCCGGCGCACTGGTCGTGCCGCCGGGGGCCATCGTCACCGGCCATTACGACATCGCCACCAAGGTCTTCAGCTCCGGCGGCAGCGGCGCCAACGCAGTGCGGATCGTCGCCGGCGAGACCGCCGCGGGCGGCAATCCCTTCCCGCTGGTGTTCGGCCCCTTCCTCGGCCGCGATACCGTCGACATTTCCAGTGCCGCCACAGCACTTGGCGGCTCCTCCTGCACGGCAAGCCAGACCTTCAGCTACCTCTCCACCGCCAAGCCCAACCGCGCCGCGGTGGTGACGATGGGCGAGAATGTCGGCGGCGTGAACCGCTACCTCATGTCGAGCGACGGCCACCCGATCATCCGCGTCGACAGCAGCATCGCCGCGCGCATCACCATACAGGTTTCGGGCAAGCCCAACCAGATCGTCGACACGCCGGGGCAGGGCAGCTTCTGGCACAAGCTCACCGGCATCTCGGTCACCCCCGCCCCCGGCACTGCCGCCACCATCACGCTGGTGAGCAAGGTGCTGTCCTCGGTACCGGACCAGACCAAGGGCGGCGGCACCGCGACCTGGAACAACGTGATCCGCGAAGTCGACAAGCTGCCCGGCACCGAAATCTGCATCCCCGGCGCCGAAACCGCCGCCCCCCGGCTCGTCGGCTGAGCGGCGGCGGCCTCAGCCGCCCTCCGGCCCGCCGCCTACCCCCTCACTTCACCGGCACACCGGGATATTTCACCCCCAGCTGCTCCAGATAGGTGCCATACTTGGCCGGATCATAGTAGAACGGCTCCATCTTCGGCCGCATCTCGGCCATGATCGCCCGGTTGAGATCGATCGCCGGCATGTCTTCGGGGCCGATCACCGGGTCGTACTTCTGCGTCTTGGTTTGCACTTGCGTGAAATAGGTTTTCGCGTCGGCAATGATCTTCGGCGTCGTCACCAGGTCGAGCACCGTCATCGCCACCGCCTTGGCACCCGCAACCACGCCCTTGTGCGCGATCGGCGTCGCCATCGCGATCGCGGACTGGACATTGTGGCCCACCGCACTCGGAATGTTGGAGGGGTAGCGGATGGTGATCGTCGGCACCGTCCACATGATGTCGCCGATATCGTCCGATCCGCCGCCCATCGAGGGCCCGCGGCCATCGGGAGTGGAGAGCGGGGCGACCTTGGTGGAGAGCGGCTCCACCTTCACCTTGTTGGTCTCCTGCATCGCTTTCGCAAAGGCCTGGTCTTCCGCCGACCAGGCCGGCATGCCCACCGCGACGATATTGGCATAGGCGGCTTCGGCGAGGGGCTTGTTGCCATGGTTGGGGGCGGCATAGCCGAGGATGCGGCGTGTCACCTTGGTGTCGGTTGCCATCGCGGCGGCTTCGGCAATGCGGTTGCCGGTCTCGTAAAGGGCGCGGACGGTGTCGAAATTGGTCTCGCGGAAATAATACCACACCGATGCGGTGCCCGGCACGATGTTGGGCTGGCCGCCGCCGTTGGTGATGACATAGTGCGAGCGCTGGGTGAGCGGCAGATGCTCGCGGCGGAAGTTCCAGGCGGTGTTCATGATCTCGACGCCGTCGAGCGCCGAGCGGCCGAACCACGGCGCGCCGGCGGCATGGCTGGTATAGCCCTTGAAGGTATATTCGACGCTGACCATGCCGTTGTTGCCCATGTCCCCCCAGCCGGTCGAGAAATCGCGGCTCACATGCGCGAAGATCGAGGCATCGACGTCCTTGAACAGCCCGGCGCGCACATAATAGGCCTTGGTGGCGAGCAGCTCCTCGGCAACGCCGGGCCAGAGCATCAGCCGGCCCTTGATGCCGTTCTTCTCCATCACCTCCTTGGCGGCGATGGCGGCAATGATCATCATCGGCATGCCCGAGTTATGGCCCTCGCCATGGCCGGGGGCGCCCTCGACCAGCGGCTTGATGGCGGGCGAGCCCGGCACCTGGCTCAGCCCGAGCAGGCCGTCGATATCCGAGCCCAGCGCGATCATGGGCCCCGAATCGCCCCAGGTCGCCGTCCAGGCGGTGGGGATGCCGGCAACGCCGCGGGTGATCTTGAAGCCGTTCTTCTCGAGAACGCCGGTCAGATATTCGCTCGTCTTGAACTCCTGAAAGCCCGGCTCGGCATAGCTGAACACCTGGTCGACCATCTCCTGCGCCATCTTGGTGCGGGCTTCGACGCCGGCGATCGCGGCGTTCTTGGCGGCAGCGGGGGCAGCGGCATGAGCGGGTGCCAGGGCAGTGGTGGCGAGCAGTGCGATCGCAAGCCCGGTCAGATGCAGTTTCATCGGTGTTTCCCCTCAAATAATCGTCCGGACCGCTTCACCCCAAGGCAGCTGGCACGGTCCGGATGATACAGTTCAATCAGTATTCGAAGCGCACGCCAACCCGGAAGACGCGCCCCAGCACATCGTAGAGCGCGCGGTTGGTCTGCGGATAGGCCGGGGTGTTGTTGCCGGTCGGGCCGTTGCCCACCAGCACCGGATCGGAGTTGAGCAGGTTCCGCACATAGAGGAACACCTCGGCCTTCGAGCGTTTCACCGTGAAGCGGTGGGTGATCGAGGCATCGAGATACCATTGCCCGGCGATGCCGTTGTCGTTGATCGTGCGCGACGCCGGGGTGGAGAGCGGGCAACCGCTGGTGCATTCGAAGAAGTTGTTGTCGTAGACGCCGCCCGAGAAACCACGGCCGACGACGTTGAAGCCCCATTTCTCCAGATCGTAATTGGCGCTGAGGCGGTAGTTCCAGCTCGGCACGCCGCCGCCGGCATTCTGCCCGGCGAGATCGACCGGCACGTCGATGCCGTTGTCGGTGAGGGCGGTGATATAGTGCGAAGCCACGCCGCGCAGCGTGAGGTTGCCGGTGCCGACCTCGGTCCGGTAGCTCGCCTCGAAATCGATGCCGCGCGTGCGCAGTGCCGCGAAGTTGAACGGCACCAGCCTGATCGAGGTGATGGGGCTGGACGCACCGACCGCGCCGTTGAAGGTGATGAAGTCGCAGATGTCGGCGCGATTCTGTTCGATGCACAGCGTGGTGATCGTCTGCGCCGAGATGGTGCCGATGGCGCCCGACAGCTTGATGTCGAAATAATCGACCGAGGCGGCGAAGCCGGGGAGGAAGGTGGGGGTGGCCACCACGCCCGCTCCCCAGGTCAGCGCCACTTCGGGCTTGAGTGCCAGATTGCCGGTGGTCTGCTCGAGGAACTGGTCGGACCGCTGGCCACCGCCCGGCTGGGCGACGTTGACGGTGTTGGTGCGCGCCGTGCCCGGCGTAAACAGCTCGGCCAGATTGGGTGCGCGAATGTCGCGCGAGCGCGTGACGCGCAGCTTGAGATCATCGATCGGCTGCCAGGTGCCGCCCAGCTTCCAGGTCGTCACCGTGCCCGAGGTCGAATAGTCGGTCACGCGGATGGCGCCGTTCAGGTCGAGCCCATCGTAAACCGGGAAAACGGCCTCGGCATAGGCTTCCTTGACGTCGAACTTGCCGCGCGTGACGAGATAATTGCCGTAGAGCCAGCCGCTGTTGAACTGCGGATCGACTGACCCATCGACACGTTCGCGGCGATATTCGCCGCCGAAGGCAAAGCTCACCGGCCCGGCCCAGTTGTCGAACAGGTCGTTGGTGGTGAAGTTGAGTGCTGCCACATCCTGGCGGATGCTCTGGAAGCGCTGCGGCTGGGCGCCATCGTTGAGAACATAGGCGATGCCCTGGGGCGTGGCTCCGCCCACGCCGATCCGGTTCAACGGCACGCAGCCGTTGGTCGGGTTGGTGAGGGTGGAACGGCAGACGATGGTGCCTGCGGCGATGCCGGCGGCATTGCCGTCAGGGGCGCGCACGGCGTCCTGCGCCAGTGTCATGCGGCTGTTGAGGAAGGTGTTGGTGAGCAGCTCGTTGGTCTTGGCAAGGCCGACCTGATAATAGCCCGACCAGTTCCACGATTGCTTGCCGATTTCGAAATCGCCATCGGCGCCCGCGACATAGCGATAGACATAGCGCTTGTTGTCGGAGCCCGGCACCGGCAACCCGACGTTCGAGGTGCCGATGCTCACCGAGGTCACATTAGCGGCGATCATCGAGTTGACGAAGGCGGTGGGCAGGAAGGCGTTGTCGCGCTGGATCGTCACGCCCACGGAGGGCGTCTGCTGGTAGAAGCTCTGGCCGCTGTAGCCTGCCCAGCTGAACTGGAAGAAGGGCTTGAACGCCGAAGAGACCTCATAGCTGATGCGGCCGAACACGTTGCCGCGCTCTTCGGCCGGGGCGAGGCTGTTGGTGTTCAGATGGCCATCGCGGCTGATGAGGTAATCGCCGCCGATCATCCACTGGCCGCGGCGCGGGCCATAGTTGAACTGGTTGACCGTGGCCTGCCCATTGGCGCCGATGGTGCCGAAATAGCTGCCCGTCAGCGGCCCGGTGTTGACGATGCCGCCGGGCGTGAACTGGTAGGTGCCGATGCCCGACCCGACAAAGCGCTCGGGCTGGCCATTGCCCTGCACGAAGGCGGGGTTGTCGATCTGGAAAAAGCCGCTCTCCTGCCAGTCGCGGTCATAGGTATCGACTCCGGTCTGCTTGAAATAGTCGCCGGCGAGCAGGATCTTGCCGCGGCCGCTGGCAAAGGGGATGCCCGCCGTCAGCCGGATGAGGTGGTTGGGCACATCGCCATAGGTCGTCTCGGAATATTCGTATTCGGCCTTGAAGCCCGTGTAATCGCGGTTGAGGATGAAGTTGACGACGCCCGACACCGCGTCCGACCCATAGACCGACGACGCACCGCCGGTGACGACTTCGACGCCCTTGATCAGCCCCTGCGGCACCGTCTGCACATCGACAAGGCCGACGGTGGAGGAGGCGACCGAACGCTGGCCATCGATGAGGATGAGCGTGCGCGCCGGCCCGAGCGCGCGCAGGTTGACCGTGGCGATGCCCGCCTGGCCGTTGGACAGCGACCCCGAGTTGGAGGAGGAGGTCTGCGATTGCTGCACGGCGGGCAGGGTGTTCACATAATCGCCGATGTTCGCCTGCGGCTCGGCCCTGAGCTCGACCTCGGTCACGATGTTGACGGGCGTGGGCGCATCATAGCCGGTGCGGGCGATGCGCGATCCGGTGACGACGATGGCCTCGGCGGAATCCTCCGGCGCTGGTTCCACGCTCGCCGGCTGATCGGCTGCAGCGGCAACCGCCGAGGCGGTGATGATCTGCGCCGCCGCCGGTTGTGCACCGAGCACGAGCGCCATCAGCCCGGCTGAAGCCAGCAAGCCATGACTTTGAACACTGCCAAGGCCGTCCGAACGAATCCGCTTAGATATAACCCCCGTCACTTGAGCCAGAACCACTTCCTCCCCAGGAAATGCATCCGTCGTGCAGGTCTCTCCGCATGCTCTCGCGCCGGGTGGCGTTGTGCCATCCTGTCCGAGCGCTTCAGTGTGCGGAAGACCGTGTGACCGTGGCGACCATACCCCGTCGCCGCCGCATTGATTTCACACTGGCGTCAAGGCTTGCAACAGAAAATTTCAAAATCGTCACATTGGCGGATGGATTGTGACAGATTTGTCGCGGTTGATGGCCGTGTTCGGTCTGGTCAATCGCGAACACCCTGTGTATCATGCGCACAAAGGGAGATATCCGATGCGCCTAGCTCTTTCCGCCCTGTTCCTGGTTGCCGCCGCACCTGCCGCGGCCTGCGATCTCGATTACCTGCCGGACTTTGCCGGCCACAGCTACCGCGTCGGCATGGACGCCGAAGAGGCTGCCCGCGCCAAGGAAGAGGCGATGGCCAATGCCCGCGCTGCCTTTATCAAGCAATATGGCCTCGCCGATGCCGAGCCCGCACCGGTTTCTGCCGAGCAGGTCGCCGCGGTTCCAGCCACTTCCACCGAACAGCGTTGACCGGCGCGGCGCGCGCCGCCGCCCCCCTCGTCCAGCTTGCAGGGCTGGCCCACAGCATCGCCGGCAAGCCGGTGATGGCGATCGGCGATTGGCAACAGACTTCGGGTGACCATGCGCTGGTGCTCGGGCCCTCGGGCTCGGGCAAGACGACGCTCATCAACGCCATCACCGGTCTCATCACCCCCAGCAGCGGATCGGTGCACATCGATGGCGAGCCGATGAGCGCGCTGCCCGCCTCGGCGCGCGATGCACTGCGCCGCCGCACCATCGGGCTGGTGTTCCAGACGCTGCGTCTCATCCCGGCGCTCAGCGTGCGGCAGAACCTGGCGCTCGCCCAGCATATCGCCCATGGCAAGCACGACGCCGCCGCCATCGAATCGCTCATCGCCCGGGTCGGCCTCGCCCATCGCATCGATGCCCGGCCGCGCACCCTCTCCCAGGGCGAAGGCCAGCGCGCCGCCATCGCCCGCGCGCTCATCACTCGCCCCCGGCTGGTCGTCGCCGACGAACCGACCTCGGCGCTCGACGATGCCAACGCCCTGGCGATGATCGACCTGCTGTTCGAGACCGCCGCCGCCACCGGCGCCACGCTGCTGGTCGCCACCCACGACACCCGCATCCAGAGCCGCTTCGCCACGGTGCTCACCCTCAGGTCTCCTGCAAGGGCCGCCGCATGACCTTCTTCGGGCTTTCCTTCGCCTATCTGCGCGATCGCGGCCTCAACACCGTGCTCAACATCGCGCTGCTGGCGCTGGCGGTGGCGACGCTCGTCATCCTGCTGCTGTTCGCCCGCCAGCTCGAAACGCGCTTCGATCGCGACGCCCAGGGCATCGACCTCGTGGTCGGCGCCAAGGGCTCGCCGCTGCAGCTCATCCTGTCGAGCATCTACCAGGCCGATGTGCCGACCGGGAACATCCCGCTCTCCTCGGTCGAGGTGCTGCGCGAGAACCCGTCGGTGTCCAAGGTCATCCCGCTGGCGCAGGGAGACAATTTTCGCGGCTACCGGATCGTCGGCACCGAGCCCGCCTACCCCGAGCATTATGGCGCGACGCTTGCCGAAGGCCGGCTCTGGGCGAAGACCGCCGAGGTGGTGATCGGCGCCGATGTGGCGAACGCACTGGGGATGGCACTCGGCCAACGTTTTGTCGGCAGCCACGGCATGTCGGACGACGCCGCCGCGCAGGGCCATGACCACGCCCCCTTCATCGTCACCGGCATCCTCAAGCCCTCGGGCAGCGTCGTCGACCGGCTGATCCTCACCAGCATCGAATCGGTGTGGGACGTCCATGGCATCGCGCACGGCGATGAAGACGATCATGACCATGATGGCGACGGCAAGCCCGACCATGCCCCCGGCGAGCATGACCATGGCGACGAAGACCATGACCACGAAGACCATGACCACGACAGCGACGGCAAGCAGGACCACGCCGCCGGAGAGCATGATCACGGCGACGAAGACCATGACCATGAAGCCGGGGGCCAGAAGCTCGATCCGGAAGTGACAGCGCTCCTCGTCTCCTACGGCTCGCCGCTCGCCGCGGTGCAGCTCCCCGGCTTCATCAACCGCCAGACCAACCTCCAGGCCGCCGTGCCCGCGGTCGAGATCACCCGGCTGCTGCAGCTCGTCGGCCTCGGCCTCGATGCCGTCCGCGCCCTTGCCGTGCTGCTGATGCTCACCGCCGGCCTGTCGATCTTCGTGGCCCTCTACACGGCGCTGCGCCAGCGCGAGGGGGACATGGCGATGCTTCGCGTCATCGGCGCCAGCCGTGCCAGCATCTTCGGCCAGATGATCTTCGAAGGCGTCGCGCTTGCTGCCGCCGGCGCCATCCTTGGCGTGCTGCTCGGGCACGGCGTCATCGCGCTTGCCGCCGCCAACTTCCGCCAATTGACCGAGCTGGGCCTCGATGCCGCGCACTTCGAAGTCGGCGAGGTCTGGATTGTGGCGGGCGCACTTGCTATCGGTGCCCTTGCGGCACTGCTGCCGGCAGTTCGCGTTTTCCGCGCCGACATCGCCGACACGCTGACCAACAGCCGCTAGGAGCCGACATGCGCCTTCTCATTGCCCTGGCCCTTCTCGCAACCCCCGCCGCCGTCATGGCGCAGGGCGCCCCCGACCGCAGCCTCAAGCCCTCCGAAAGCATCTGGAAGCCGGCACCCACCCCGCCCGGCGGCGTCGCCTGGTCGGTGCTCGAATCGACGAAGGAAGTGACGCGGAATGACGAGAAGAACCTCATCCGCTCCAAGCCGGTGTTCCCCGCCGCGGTCAAGTCATTGGCCGGCAAGCGCATCAAGCTCAACGGCTACATGCTGCCGTTGCAGAACGGCACCAACCAGACGCATTTCGTGCTGCTCGCCTATCCGCCCGATTGCCCCTTCCATTTGAACCCGATGCCGATGCAGTTCGTCGAAGTGCGCGCCGCAGCACCCGTCAAGGTCTCCTATGATGTCCGCACCATCGAGGGCGTGCTGACGTTGCACGGCGAGGACGAGAAGGGTATCTTCTACAAGTTCAGCGAGGCCAAGGAGATCGGCTGATGCGCACTGCGGTCATCGTCATCGCCGCAATTCTCGGTGCCGCCGCCGCACAGGCGCAGCCCGCATCGCCCTCGGTGCTCTACCGATGCCAGCAGATGCCCAACATGACGGTCGTCTTCGCCGATGATCATGCCGTGCTCGACACCGGCAGGGGCGAGCAGGTTCGCCTCGAAGGCGCGCGTTCCGGCTCGGAATTCAGGTATCGCACCGAGGATCACATGATCGTCGGCAAGGGGCCGTCGCTGCGCTATTACCGCGGCTATGATCGCCCGCGCATGTGCGGCCGGTCCAGCAGCACGGGCTGATCCCGCCCCCTTCCCACGACCCGCCATCGCGGTTAGGACCAGCGCGATGGTTGCCCATATCGACACCTGGATCTTCGATCTCGACAACACGCTCTATCCGGCGGCGTCGAGCCTGTTTCCGCAGATCGATGCGCGCATGGGAAGCTATATCCAGCGCCTGCTCGGCATCGATGCGGCGCAAGCCTACCGCATCCAGAAGGATTTCTACCACAGCCATGGCATGACGCTGCCGGGGCTGATGGCCGAGCATGGCGTCGATCCGCATGATTTCCTGGGCTATGTCCATGATGTCGATGTCGATGTCGTGCTGCCAGCACCCTTGCTGGCCGAGATGATCAACCGCCTGCCGGGCCGCAAGCTGGTCTTCACCAACGCCGATGCACCCTATGCCGAGCGCGTGCTGTCGCGGCTGGGGCTGACCGACTGTTTCGAAGCGACCTGCGACATCCATGCGCTCGGCTATGTCCCCAAGCCGCAGGTCGCCGCCTATGCGCATCTGTGCGAAACGCACGATATCGACCCCACCCGCGCGCTCTTCGTCGAGGACATGGCTCGCAACCTCGTCCCCGCCAAGGCGATCGGCATGACCACCGTCTGGATCGACAACGGGTCCGAACAAGGCCCCGGAGTCGCCCTCGACCATATCGATTACCGTGTTCACGATGTCGGCAGCTTCCTTGCCACCACGCTTGCCCTTCTGGAGTCCGCATGACCCGTATTGAAGCCATCATCACCGAAGCTTGGGCCAACCGCGAATCGCTCACCGAGGCCAACAGCGGCCTGCTCCGCGATGCCGTGCAAGCAGCACTCGACGGCCTTGACGATGGCAGCCTGCGCGTCGCCGAGCCCGATGGCGCCGGCGGCTGGACGGTCAACCAATGGCTCAAGCAGGCGGTGCTCCTGAGCTTCCGCCTCACCCCCAACGCCGGCATCTATGGCGGCCCCGGCAGCAGCCTGTGGTGGGACAAGGTGCCGACCAAGTTCGAAAGCTGGACTCCGGAAGATTTCCGCAAGGCCGGCTTCCGCGCCGTCCCCGGCGCCATCGTCCGCCGCGGCGCCTACATCGCCCCCGGTGCCGTCCTCATGCCGAGCTTCGTCAACATCGGCGCCCGCGTCGGCAAGGGCACCATGGTCGACACCTGGGCCACCGTCGGCAGCTGCGCGCAGATCGGCGAAAACGTCCATATCTCGGGCGGTGCCGGCATCGGCGGCGTCCTCGAGCCCGTCCAGGCCGCCCCCGTCATCATCGGCGACGGCGCCTTCATCGGCGCCCGCGCCGAAGTCGCCGAAGGCGTCCAGGTCGGCGAAGGTGCGGTGCTCTCGATGGGCGTCTATCTCGGCGCCTCCACCAAGATCATCGACCGCGCCACCGGCGAAATCCACATCGGCAAGGTGCCGCCCTACGCCGTGGTCGTCTCGGGCACCCTCCCCGGCAAGCCCCTGCCCGATGGCACGCCGGGGCCGAACCTGTACTGCGCCGTCATCGTCAAGACCGTCGACGCCCAGACGCGCAGCAAGACCGGCATCAACGAGTTGCTGCGGGATTAGACCCGATTGCAATCAAGTATAAGCAGAGCCTCCGGCGGCTGGGGCCGGCGGCCCCAGACCCCGATCGTTTAAATTGCCCTGTCCTGACCGCTCGCGCCGCATGGCCAGTCAAATGGGATCCGGAGGCCTGAGGCCGCGGCCGCAAGAGAACTTCTGCTGCCGGTTCAACCCAACAGCAATCAACCCTAGCGCAACACGGGCTGTACATCGACCAACGTGACGTCGCGCATCTGGTTTAGGTACGCCTCGTAATAGGGCTTGTGCGACGCGCCGACGATCGCAACTAATCTTGTCCCCGGAGCGCGACCGAGAACTTCGCGGATATTGGCCACCATTCGGAGATTCCGTGTCTCCCAATATGCAACATAACGCCGCCCATAGGCCTGTTCGGATGCTTCCGTCAGCGCCGCACCCCAATCGGATTGATATGCCTCGGCCGCCAATGACGGTGCGTTGAGTGCTCGATACAGGTCGAGCAGACCATTCGGTTGTCCGATCCCGGCATACAGCGCCTCATTTGCGGCAGCGCGGGCCTTGGTCGCCGGATTATCCCACGCCCGCGCCACCGCAGCACCATAGGCCTTTTCATCGACAGGTGCGCCCACGAACGACTGGTCATCGACGCTCCAGACCCTTTCCAGCCCCGACCTCGCGGCAAGCTGCGCCGCGACCAATTCCGTCTCGCTCTTCCTCGTCATCTGGGCTTGCAAATAGGCCACTAGCGGCTTTGTCAGGCCGCGATCGACCCGGCGTTCTGCAATCGGCAGGCGGAACCATTGCACAGTCGCCGATGCCGGTTCTCCGGCGGCCAGGAAAACGAGCGAGAGACGGCGCCGCTGCGCTGCCGACGGCGTAGCAGGCCAGTTCGCGAGCATTCGCTCAGCCTCGGCATTGGCGGCTGGAACGTCGAGCCCGACAGCACGGCCAGCAGCGGCGGGATCATAGCAGTAGGTTTCGACCGCCTCCGCCTGCCGCTCGCGCTGGCGACGCATGGCGTCGCATTGCAGGCCGGAGATGTTTTCGCTTGCGACGGCAGTTGGGCTCCATTTCGCAAGGCGCTGGAGGAGCGGCTCAACCATTTCCGGCGTGAAGCTGTTTGGCAAAGTCGACAAGTGCGGGGAACCAATCACAAGCACTTCGTTAGGGCGACCGGCGGGGCGGTCCCTCAGCAGATCAGGCCGGAAGGAGGGCTGATAACTCTGAGCGTTGACCATCTCCGTGCAACCTGCCGCCACCACTAGAACCGCTATCGTGGCCCGTATTATCATGTCCCCACCTCTCACTGTACTGCAACAATAATACGGCTGGCGCAGACTCGTCAATGGATCGGCCGAACTCCTAGCGAAAACCAAGAGTCATGGGGTCTGGGGCCCGAGGCCCCAGCCGGGCCCCATCGAAGCTTGCTTCGATGGGAACCCTACGCCGGAGGCCCCCTTGCCATCGCCCCTGTCCGGCTTCCATAAGAGGCCACGCAAGGGGAAACACATGAACAAGATCATCGCACTCGCCACCGTGGCCGTTCTGGCAGCGCCTGCGGCAGCGCAGGAACTGCGGCCCGACCAGGTCGCCTTTCGCGATCTCTACCGCGAGATGATCGAGACCAACACGGCACTGTCGGTCGGCGGCTGCACCGATGCGGCGCAGAAGATCGCGGTGCGGCTGAAGGCGGCGGGTTTTGCCGATGCCGATGTCACCATGTTCGCCACACCCGAAAACCCCAAGGAGGGCGGGCTTGTCGCGATTCTGCAGGGCCGGGACAGCAAGGCCAAGCCCATCCTGCTGCTGGCGCATCTCGATGTGGTCGAGGCCAAGCGCGAGGACTGGACGCGCGATCCGTTCAAGATGATCGACGAGGGCGGCTATTATTATGGGCGCGGCACGGTCGACGACAAGCCGCAGGTGGCGATCTTCACCGACACGCTCATTCGCTACAAGGCAGCCGGCAAGGTGCCGAAGCGCACCCTCAAGCTGGCGCTGACCTGCGGCGAGGAGACGACCTATGCCTTCAACGGTGCCGAATGGCTGGCGCGCAACAAGCCCGAGCTGATTGCCGCCGAGTTTGCCCTCAACGAAGGCGGCGGCGGCCGGCTCGATGCCGAGGGCAAGCCGCAGGGCATGGCGGTGCAGGTCGGCGAGAAGACCGTGCAGAATTTCCAGGTGGAGGCGACCAACCCCGGTGGCCATTCGAGCGTGCCGCGCGCCGACAATGCCATCACCGATCTGTCGATGGCGCTGGTCAAGATCAACACCCACCGCTTCCCGACGCAGTTCAACGACACCACCCGCGCCTATTTCACCACGCTGGCCGGCATCGCCCCGGCGCCGGTGGCCGATGCCATCCGCACGCTGATGGCAGACCCCGAGAACAAGGCCGCCAACGATCTCATCACCCGCGATCCGCTGATGAACTCGACGACGCGCACATCGTGTGTGAGTACCCTCATCAGCGCCGGCCATGCCAACAACGCGCTGCCGCAGCGCGCCACCGCGAACGTCAACTGCCGCATCTTCCCCGGCATCACGTCCGAAAGCGTGATGGCCGATCTGGTGTCGATCATCGGCAATCCGGCGGTCAAGGTGACGATGACAGCCCCCATCCGCCCGATCGCCGTCAGCCCGCCCCTCAACCCGGCGGTGATGGACCCGATCCGCAAGGTCGCGGCAAAGCACTTCCCCGGTGTTCCGGTCACGATCACCATGTCCACCGGCGGCACCGATGCCCCTTATCTGGCGCTGGCCAACATCCCCACCTATGGCATCCCCGGCATGTTCATCGATCCCGATGGCAATGGCGTTCACGGCCTCAACGAGCGCATGCGGATCAATGTGCTGATGAAGGGCCGCGATTACATCGACGACCTGGTACACACGCTCGCAGATTGAGGGGTGCAGATTGAGCCGGGCCGTCAACGCCGGATGGCGCGTGCCACCAGGATGACGATGGCAATGATCGCGGCCAGCAGCAGCGCCCAGGGCGAGCCGCCCACGATCAGGCTCGCCAGCGCTGCCCAGCAGCCGGCCAGCCCGATCTCGACGATGCCGATCAGCAGCATGGCGCCAGGGCGCTTGCGAAACGCGGTGCGCGGCATCCGTGGTCCGTGCCAAGCCTGCACCATCGCCATGCCCAGCCCGGCCACCGCCGCCAGCGGCAGCAGCAGCGCGCCGGCGAGCGGTGCGAGCGTTGCCAGCCAGATCGCCAGCGGCACCAGCGCCAGCACCGGCAGCCCGCACGCCACCGCCAGCTTGGCGCCGTTCAGCTGCCAGCCCGGCACGGGGGCCGCCTCCACCAGCTCGCGCGCTTCCTCGGCGCAGACGGTGATCCAGGCGAGGCTCGATGCCGCCATCACCGCCAGCGCCACGCCGCCGGCGAGCAATTGGCGGGCGATCGCATCGGGCGCGGCGCCGTCGCGCGTCGCCAGCCACAGCAGCGGCACCAGATAGACGAAGCGCAGCAGCACCTGCGCCAGCGTTTCCGGGTCGCGCCACAGCAGCTGCAGCTCCTTGATGACGAGCGATGCGGCGGCGCCGTGGAAGCCCGGCATCGGCGCCAGGGTGCTGCGCGCATGCTCCTCGCTCTCCTTCACCGCCAACCGCTGCGCGCCCGGCCCCATCGCCATCAGCAACGACAGGCCGGCGGCGCCCGAGAAGGCCAGCAGCGGCATCGGCTCGCCCATCATCGCCCGCGCCCCCCAATCGAACGGCGGCGGCGGCGTGGCCTCGGCGAGCCGCGCCAGCATCGCCGCCCGCCCGGCAACCGCGCCGCCGGCCAGCCCGCTCATCTGCGTGCCGATGAAGATGCCGAGGCCGAGCGCGGCACTTCCCAGATGCACCGCCAGCCGCGCGCGCCGCGCACCCAGCCAGTCGATGAGGGCTGCCACCACGATGAAGCCGAGGCCGGTGGCGATACCGGCACTGGTGAGCAGCACCAGCAGCGTGCCGCCCCAGCGCCAATGGCCGAAGCCCATCGAGAAGATCAGGAACGGCCCGAGCAGCGCCAGGAAGGGCATCGCCACCATCCAGCACGCCGCCAGCGCCTTGGCGAGGAACACGCGGGAGGCCGGCAGCGGCGCACTCAGCAGCAGGTCGAGGTCCCCGCGTTCGCGGAAGGAGCGCAGCACCTGCACCGAGGCGAGCGACACCATCAGCGGCAGCAGTGCTGCATGGGCGGCCACCAGCAGCGCCATGATCGCCGGCTCGGGCCAGTCGGGCGCATCGGCAAGCGCCTTCGCCGCCATCCAGCCGCCGATCACCGGGCCTGCGGCCACAAGCCCGAGGCCCAGCAGCGAGCGCAGCGGCGAGCCGCCGAAGCCGGTGCGCAGCGCAATGCGCACCTCGTTGGAAAGCAGATGGCCGAGACTTGCCGCCACGCCGCGCCTCAGCCCAGCGCCAGCGCCAGGAACACATCCTCGAGCGTTTCGCCGCTCGCACCCGACAGCTCGGCGGGCGTGCCTTCCGCCACCAGCCGCCCGGCGCGGATGATGCCGATCCGGTCCGCCAGCCGCTCCGCCACTTCGAGGATATGCGTTGTCAAAATGATCGTCTTGCCGCTGCGGCTGCGGTCGCGCAGCATGTCCTTCACCACCCGCGCCGCGGCGGCATCGAGGCCGGTCAGCGGCTCGTCGAGGATCAGCAGGTCGGGATCATGGATCAGGGCGCCTGCCAGCGCCACCTTCTGCCGCATCCCGCGTGACAGGTTTTCGCATCGCGCATTGCGCTTGGCCTCGAGCCCCAGCGCATCCAGCAACGCCGACGCGCGCGGCGCCGCAACCGCAGCAGGCACGCTCCACAGCCCGGCGACAAACGCCAGATATTCGAGCGGCATCAGCTTTTCATAGAGCAGCGGCTCGTCGGGCAGCCAGGCCACCCGCGCCTTGGCTTCGAGCGGCCGTGCCAGCGCATCGATCCCGCAGATGTGGATGCTTCCCGAATCGGGGCGCTCCAGCCCCACCACCATTCGCAGGCTGGTGGTCTTGCCGGCCCCGTTCGGCCCGAGCAGCGCATAGATCGAGCCGGCCTCGACCCGCATGTCGAGCCGGTCGACCGCCACAGCGCTTCCGAAGCGCTTGACCAGACCGGCAATCACCAAGGCTGCTGAAACTCGACCCGCCATGCCTTTCATGTGCGGCATGGCGGGCCGAAGCGCCACCACCGATACGGTGAGTTCACATTTCCAGACGAACGTGCGTCATCGGGAATCGACGAGAACCACCTCGGCATCGTCGAGCGCCGTCACCGTGATCCGCTCCAGGTCACGGATTGCCACCCCGTCGCGCGGGCCGGCCTCAACAGTATCGATCCGGATGCGGCCGATGGCAGGCACCAGATACAGGTGCCGGCCCGGGCGGGTTTCATACACCGCCGTCTCCCCGGCGCGGATCGTGGCACCGGCCACGCGCGCATCGGCGCGGATCGGCAGCGCGTCGGTGTCCCCGTCGATACCGCTCGCCAGCACCACGAAGTTGCCGGCGCGATCGTCCTTCGGAAACTGCCGGGCCCCCCAGCCGGGCGCACCGCCGGCGGCATCGGGGATGATCCAGATCTGGAACAGCGTCGTCTTCACATCCTCGTGATTATATTCGCTGTGCGCCACGCCGCTGCCCGCACTCATCACCTGCACATCGCCGGCCTCGGTGCGGCCCTTGTTGCCGAGGCTGTCCTCATGGCTGATGGCGCCCGAGCGGACATAGGTGATGATCTCCATGTCGCGGTGGCCATGCGGCGGAAACCCGGTGTGCGGATCGATGGCATCGTCGTTCCACACCCTGAGCGCGCCCCAATGGACGCGCTTTGGGTCACGATAATCGGCAAAGCTGAAATGGTGCTTGGCATCGAGCCAGCCATGGTCGGCACCGCCGAGGCTGGCAAAGGGGCGAAGTTCGATCATCATCGGTCTCCTGTCTTGGGGCGCACGTGGCGCCGCTCACCATCACCATGTCGCATCGCTTGGCTTTCAGGAAAACCCGGATAAAGTCAGTTAAACCGTTCAGGAAATCCGAAATGCCAAAGGTCGGCACCCCCAGCCTCGATCAGCTCCAGCTCTTTCTCGCCGTCGTTGAGCATGGCGGTTTCGCTGCCGCCGGCCGCGCGCTGGGCCGCGCCACCTCGGCGGTGAGCTACGGCATCGCCAATCTCGAAGCACAGCTCGGGCTGGCGCTGTTCGACCGCGCCGGAACGCGGCGCCCGACACTCACCGCCGCCGGCACCGCCGTCCTCGCCGAAGCCCGGCGACTGGCGGATGATCTGGCCGGGCTCAAGGCACGCGTTAGCGGCCTTGCGGCAGGACTCGAAGCCGAGGTCAGCCTCGCCGTCGACGTGATGCTCCCCAGCGCCCGCCTCGCGGAATCGCTGCGCGGCTTCCAGCAGCAATTCCCCACCGTCACGCTGCGGCTTCACGTCGAGGCGCTGGGGGCGGTGACGGCACTGGTGCTGGATGGCACCGCCGGGCTCGGCGTGGCGGGGCCCTTGTCGTCCGAATCCGAAGCGCTCGCGCGTCATGCCGCCGGAAGTGTCCTTCTGGTGCCCGTCGCTGCCCCCGGACACCCCCTCGATGCCCCTTCGGTTCCCCCCGGAGCTGCCCGCGCGCACATCCAGCTCGTGCTTTCCGACCGTTCACCCATCACCCGTGGCCGCGATTTCGGCGTCAGCTCGCCGCAAAGCTGGCGGCTGGCCGATCTCGGCGCCAAGCACGCGCTGCTCCTCGAGGGGGTCGGCTGGGGCAACATGCCCGAGCCGCTGGTCGCCGGCGATCTCGCCGCCGGCCGGCTGGTGCGGCTCGACCTGCCCGATCATCGCGGCGGCCGCTACGGCTTCCACGCCATCCACCGCACCGACACGCCCCCAGGCCCCGCCGCTGCCTGGCTGCTGGCACGGTTGATCCGCAGCGACACGCCTTCGGATCGTTCGGATTACTAGAACAGGCTTGCCGATATTATCCGGGTTTTCCACAAAGCCGGATTGGGCCAGAAGCGAACGGTCAATCCCTCCAGGAGTTTGCCCCATGACCCGCGTGCTCGTGCTCTATCATTCCACCTACGGCCATATCGAGGCGATGGCCGAGGCCATGGCGGAGGGTGCCCGCAGCGCCGGCGCCCAGGTCGATATCCGCCGCGTGCGCGAAACCGTGCCCGAGGATGTCGCACGCGCCAGCCATTACAAGATGGACCAGGCCGCCCCCATCGCCAGCATCGACGAGCTGCCGAACTACGACGCGATCATCATCGGTGCCGGGACCCGCTTCGGCCGGCTGCCGAGCCAGATGGCGGCGTTTCTCGATACCGCCGGCGGCCTCTGGGCGTCGGGCGCCCTCAATGGCAAGGTCGGCAGTGCCTTCACCAGCTCGGCAAGCCAGCATGGCGGCAACGAGACGACATTGTTCAGCCTCATCACCAACATGCTCCACTTCGGGCTGGTGATCGTCGGCCTTCCCTACAGCTTCCAGGGCCAGATGCGCATCGATGAAGTGGTCGGCGGCAGCCCCTATGGCGCCACCACCATCACCGGCGGCGACGGCAGCCGCATGCCGTCGGAAACCGAGCTGGACGGCGCTCGCCACCAGGGCGCCCTTGTGGCGCGCACTGCAGCCAAGCTCGCAGCCTGACCTACTCCTCATCCTCCCGTGGCGGTCGCTGCGCGCACAGCGCCACCATATGCGCCACCACGGGAGCGGTGATGAACAGGAACAGCATCACCACCAGCGGCGCCAGCGTGCGGCCATGGACGACGCTCGCCACCACCAGCGCGCCGATGCCGAGCGTCGTTGCCTTGGTTGGCCCGTGCAGCCGCATGAACAGGTCCGGCAGCCGGGCAATGCCGATGGCGCCGATCAGCAGGAATGCAGCGCCCAGCAACAGCAGCAGCGAGATGATGATCTCGCTCATTCGATGATCGTCCCGCGCCGCACGAACACCGCCAGTGCCACGGTGCCGACAAAGCCCATCATCGCCATCAGCAGCGCCGCCTCGAAATAGACGCTGGTATCGAGCGCCACATCGGCGAGCAGCACCAGCGCGATCGCGTTGATCGTCAGCGTGTCGAGCGCCAGGATGCGGTCGGCGATGCCGGGGCCCTTCCACAGCCGCCACAGCGTCAGGGCAATCGCCCCGCCCACCATCACGATGGCTGCCCAGGTGGCGATGGTCAGCATCCGAACATCTCCTTCAGCGGCGCCTCGTAGCGAGCCTTGATCTCCGCCACCGTCGCGGCTTCGTCCGGCACGTCGAGGCCGTGCACGAACAGCCGCACCGGCTTGCCATCGACCAGCTCGATGTTGATCGTCACCGTGCCCGGCGTGAGGGAGATGATGCCGCCGAGCAACGTGGCCACGAACGGATCGTCGAGCGCCACCGGCACCTCGAAGAACGCCGGCCGCAGCTTGCGCACCGGCCCCAGCACCTGCCGCGCCACCACCCAATTGGCAGTGATGATGTCGATGAGCACCCGCCCCGCCAGCCGTGCGGCGACGAGTGGCCGGCGCAGCCGCGGCGGGGACGGCCAGAATCCCTGGGTGAGCAGCGGCAGCACCACCGCCAGCACCGCCGCCAGCACCAGCGTGCCGGCATCGACACTCGAGGCCAGCGCCAGCCACAGCACGAAGATCAGCGTTGTGGTGACAGGCTGCGGAAAGACCCGGCTCATGGCCGCCGCTCCCGCTGCACCGGCACATCGCCCAGGACCGCAGCCTGATAGGCCCGGCGCTCGAACAATTGCTCGGCGGTGCGACCCGCAAAGCCGCTCATCGGCGCCGCCCAGACGGTCATCGCGACACCGGCGGCCAGCAGCAGCCAGAGCCCCATCTGCGGCGCGACGCCCGCGACCCCGGCCAGCGCGGCGCGATTGTCGAGGGGCACTTCATTCGCCTGCCAGAACAGCGGGCCGGTGGCGCGCGAGAGCACCAGCAGCACGCCGAGGCTGGAGAGCAGCAGCACCCCCCACCAGGGCCCCTGCCAGCCACCGGTGCCCACCGCCTGCAGCATCATCAGCTTGCCGAGGAAGCCGGCCAGCGGCGGCAGCCCCGCCAGTCCGACCGCAGCGACGCCCCAGGCGGGCAACAGCCAGCGCCGGCCGGATGCGGCAGGGCCGCGCCCCAACCGGTCTCCGAGTGCGCCGCGCCGCGCCGCCACATGCCCGGCCAGCAGGAAAAGCGCTGCACAGAACAGCGTCGATTGCGGCAGATAATAGAGGAGCGCCGCAGTGCCGCGCGGCGTGAGGAAGCCCAGCGCAAACAGTAAGGTGCCGCTCGAGACCAGCACCAGCCAGGCCGCCACTTCCGCAAGGCGGCGCGCGGCAAAGGCACCGATCGTGCCGAGCGTGATCGTGCCCAGCGCCAGTACCGGGAGCCAGGGCTGCAGCAGCCCCGCCGTGGCAATCGAGTCGCCCCACCCCGTCACGGCAAGCCGCAGCAGCATGATGATCCCGACCTTGGTGAGAATCACGAACAGCGCCGCCGCCGCCGCCGGCGCCCGGGCATAGACCTGCGGCAGCCAGAGCGACATCGGCAGCACCGCGGCCTTGAGCAGGAACACCGCGGCCATCAGCGCCATCGCGGTGCGCGCCATGGCGACATCGTCCGCCGGCAGCACTGCCAGCAGCCGCGCCACATCGGCAAGGTTGAGCGTGCCAAGGCTGGCATAGGTGAGCGCCAGTGCCAGCAGGAACAGGCTGGAGCCGACGAGATTGAGCACCACATAGATCAGCCCCGCGCGCACGCGCGCCGCCTCGGCGGGTGCTGGCCCATGCATCATCAGTGCATAGGAGGCGAGCAGCAAAATCTCGAAGAACACGAACAGGTTGAACAGATCGCCGGTGAGAAATGCCCCCGCCAGCCCCGCAAGCTGCAGCTGGAACAGCGCATGGAAGTGGCGACCCCGCCCGTCCGGCCGCTCGGCGTCGCTGCCGCCCATCGCCATCAGCAGCGCCCCGAGCGCCAGCACCGCCACCAGCATCAGCATCATCGCCGCCAGCCGATCGACCACCATCACAATGCCATAGGGGGCGGGCCAGTCACCCAGCCGATAGGCTGAAATCACGCCGGCATCGGCACCGGCAAGCAGTGCAGCCGCCACCATCAGCCCGCCGAGCCCGGCGCCGAGTGCCAGCACGCGCTGCGTTGCCAACCGCCCCGGCCCCAGCAGCAGCATGATCGTCGCCGCGCCAAAGGGCAGCAGGATGGGAAGGACGGGGAGCAAGCTCATGCCGCCATGTCCGCGTCGTCATCATCGACCGGACCCTCGCCAATACGGTCGGCATCGTCGGTGTCCGCCCCGCGCGCCGCCACCCCCCGCAGCGCCAGCGCCACCAGGAACGCCGTCATGCCGAGGCCGATGACGATCGCGGTCAGCACCAGCGCCTGCGGCAGCGGATCGGCGAGGGCACCCGCCCCTTCGAGCGCCAGTGGCGGCTGGCGGCTGCCGATGCGGCCTGCCAGCAGGATGAAGAAGTTGACTGCATAGCCGAGCATCGTGAGCCCGAGCACGACCGACCAGCTGCGCGGCCGCAGCAGCAGCCACACGCCGCCGGTCACCAGCATCGCCACGATCAGGGCCAGCGCGATCGCCATCAGCGCTCGCTCGCCTGCGAAAGCCGGCCGAGGCTGACGAGTGCCAGCACCAGGCTCGCCACCACCACGATCATGATGCCGAGATCGAACAGCGCCGCCGAGGCGAGGTGCAGCCCGGCCAGATAGCCGTGTGTGGAGGTGAGGAAATTGCGCCCGAACGCCAGCGGCACCAGCCCGGTGATGAGGCAGATGGCCAGCCCCACGCCAAGCACGCGCGTCATGTCCTGCCGCAACCGCGCCTCGGCAAAGGCAATCCCGCGCGCCACAAACTGCATCACCAGCGCCACCGCCACGATCAGCCCGGCCACGAAGCCGCCGCCCGGCATGTTGTGGCCGCGCAGGAAGATGAACACCGCCGCCGCCAGCAGCAGCGGCAGCAACGGCTGCACGAGCATCTTGAGCATCACGGGCGGCGCCAGCGAGCGACCATCGGCACCGCGTGCCACCCGCCCCGGCAGCGCAATGCCGCCGAGCATCGCCTGGATGCCGAGCGCCGCCATGCCGAGCACCGCGACCTCGCCCATGGTGTCGAAGCCGCGGAAATCGACAAGGATCACATTGACGATGTTGGTCCCGCCGCCGCCGTCCACGCTGTTGGCGATGTGCCAGGCCGAAATCGTGTCGAACGGCCGGCTGAGCATCGCCAGCACCAGCGCCCCGGCGCCCGCACCGGCCGCCAGCGCGATTGCTGCATCGGGCAAGCGCCGTGCCGCTTCGCGCGTTGCCGCAGCACCCGTTTCCGGCGTGGCGTCGATGGGCAGGAAGCGCATCATCAACAGCAGCAGGATGATCGATGCCACTTCGACTGAAAGCTGGGTGAGCGCCAGATCGGGTGCTGCGGCCCAGACGAACAGCAGCGCCACCACCACCCCGGCAAGGCTGAGTGCCACCAGCGCCACAAGCCGCTGCCGGTGCAGCACCACGACCCCCGCCACCGCCGCCAGCATGGTGGCCGCAGCGAACATCGTCGCCACATCCATGTCGCCCACTCCCAACGGTCCCAGCAGCGCATTGCCGGCGCCCCACCAGGCACTCAGGCCCAGAACCAGTGTGAACAACAGGAACAGCGCCAGATTCTGCCGCAGGCTGAAGCCATCGATCGCCGCCAGCACTGCGCGCGAGCCGATTGCCAGACCATTGTAGAAGCGCTCGAACGCCACCCGGCTGCTGATTCCGTCTCCGAAACGATCGGCGATGCTGAAAACGATCTCGCGCCGCGAGAAATAATAGAGCCCGCCACCCAGCGCCACGATGCTCATGATGAGCGGCAGGTTGAAGCCATGCCAGATCGCCAGGTCGAGCGGCGGCACCGGGGCGCCGAGCACCGCGGTCGAGGCGATGGCGAGGAGCGGCTTGACGGCAAGCTGCGGCAGCAGCCCCACCACCACGACGATGCCGACAAGGATTTCCACCGGCACGCGCATGAAGCGCGGCGGCTCGTGAGGGATCCGGTCGAGCGTCGTCGGCGGTGGCCCGAGGAAGACATCGGCGATGAAACGCGCCGAATAGCCCACCGCCAGCACCCCGCCGATGGTGGCGATCGCCGGCATCGCCCAGGCCAGCGCGCCGGGCAGGCCGATCGATTCGGCAAAGAACATCTCCTTCGACAGGAAGCCGTTGAGAAACGGCACCCCCGCCATTGCTCCCGCCGCCAGCACGGCGAGCGTGGTGGTGCGCGGCATGGTGCGCCGCAGCCCGGAAAGCCGGCGCATGTCCCGCGTGCCGGCCTCATGGTCGACAATGCCCGCCACCATGAACAGGCTGGCCTTGAACACGGCATGGTTGATGATGTGGAACACCGCCGCCACCGGCGCCATCGGTGTCGACAGCCCGAGCAGCAGCACGATCAGCCCGAGGTGGCTGATGGTGGAATAGGCCAGCAGTCCCTTGAAATCATGCCGCAGCAGCGCGAAGAAGGCCCCGAACAGGAAAGTCACCGCGCCGACGCCCGTGACGATATAGAACCACAGGTCGGTGCCCGACAGCGCAGGGTAGAGCCGCGCCAGCAGGAAGACACCCGCCTTCACCATCGTCGCCGAATGCAGATAGGCGCTTGCCGGCGTGGGCGCCGCCATCGCACCCGGCAACCAGGAGTGGAACGGAAACTGCGCCGATTTGGTGAAGGCGCCGAGCAGCACCAGCACCAGCATCAGCGGATAGCGCGGATCGGCGCGGATCGTGTCGCCCGCCAGCAGCACGTCCGAGAGCGCGTAGCTGCCGGCCATCTGGCCGAGCAGGATCAGCCCCGCCATCAGCGCCAGACCGCCGGCACCGGTCACCCCCAGCGCCATCCGCGCCGCGATCCGCGCCTCCTTGTCCTTGAACTTGTAGGCCACGAGCAGGAAGGAGGTGAGGCTGGTGATCTCCCAGAACAGCAGCATCAGCAGCAGGTTCTCGGCGAGCACCAACCCCAGCATGCCGCCGGCAAAGGCCAGCAGATAGAGATAGAAACGCCCCAGCTGGTCGTCGTCCTCCATGTAGTAATAGGCATAGAGCACGATCAGCAGGCCGATGCCGTCGATCAGCAGCACGAACAGCAACCCCAGCCCATCGAGCCTGAGTGAAAGGTCGAGCCCCCATTCCGGCAGCCATGGCAGCGTGACCACCAGCACCTCGCCGGCAAACACCGTGGGTGCGAGGCCGGCCAGGATCAGCAGCCCGCCGAGCATTGCGGCACCCGCCGAAAGCGCCGCCGCCCGCCGGCTCACACCACTGGCAAGCCCCACCAATTGGCTGGCCACGAAGGGGAGGACAACCAGTCCGAACAGAAGAATGAAAGCCATCATCGCACACGAAAGGGGTTAACCGCCGCAGCGCACAGGGTCCAGCCGTATTGCCCCATGGCTGCAGCGCGGGCCCCGGAATGGCGCCGGAAGATGGTGCCGCAGGAGGGATTTGAACCCCCGACCCCCCGCTTACGAAGCGGATGCTCTACCACTGAGCTACTGCGGCGCGGCCACCGGCAGGGCCGGCAGCGCCGCGCGCCATAACAGCCACCGGCAGGGACGGCAAGCCAAAGCCCGTTTGCACGTAGCGTCTGGGACTCAAGGTTCCACGCCGCCGGCCGTTGAACGGTGGGACAATGCCGGAGTCTTGCATGCGTCCTCTCACCAGTTATCCGTCCGGTCTGCCGAAGGAGTTCATGAGCATGGAGCAGCGCATGTCCGGGCGAGCGCTGCTTGCCTGGCGCGACGGCCAGCGCACCGAGGTTTCGGGCTTCGAAGCCAATGCCATGCTCATCGCCGACCCCGGCGGTGAAGCGCGGATCGAGCGACTGGCCCCCGAGATCGCCACCGCCTTCGACATCCACGCCGGCCAGCGGTTGTGCGACATCGGTCCGGGCACACCCTGCCTGGGCAACGAATTGCGCGATGCCTGTGATCTGGTGGCGCTCGGCGGCCAGCCCATCCCGCTGGAAATCAGCCTTGCCCCGTCGGGCCGGGCGCTCATCATCGTGCGTGGCATAGCACTGCCGCTGGCGCCGGCCGCCGACACCCCGCCTTCGCTCGATCTGGTGCAGATCATCGTCAACTGGCGCGAGCTGCTCAGCCGCAGTGCCAGCAGCCGGCTGAAACGCGAGCTCGGCGCAGCACTGCAGTCCCTGTCCCGCTCGCGCCACACCGTGGCCGACCCCTTCACGAACCTGGACGCCTGATTGTTACCGATCGAACATTTTTTTCAAGTTCGCTACCTTGCTCACAACGGGCCTTGCCCACGGCCGGAGGCCGGCGCATAAGCCCGCCTTGCCCCGTCCGCCTTCCGGAGCGCGTGTTCGTGCCAGCTTCCCGTCACCCCCGTCCAGCCAGCCCCGATACGTCGCTGGCCGCCATCCTGTTCGACGATGCGCTGCCCGGCGAACTCGAGGGGCTCGATCCACCAGCCCGGCACAGCATCGCGAACCAGGTGGCCGATGCCCTTGGTCAACGCCGCGCCGGCGAGCCGGTGGTCGTGCTCGAGCCGCTCGCAGCCGAGGCGGGGGTACCGGCGCACCGGCGGCGGATGGCGCTGATCATCGTTTCGGACGACCGGCCTTTCCTTGTCGATTCGGTCGCTGCGGCAATCGCTGCCGCCGGGCTCGAAAGCCTGCGGCTGCTGCACCCGGTCGTGGACGTTCGGCGATCGGAAGACGGCAGCCTGATCGACATCACCGGCCTTGCCGCCGGCGCGCTCGCCCCGGGATCGGTGCGCGAATCGGTGATCTATTTCGAGCTGGCACGCGCCAATGCGCGCCACCGTGCCGAGCTGGTGACAACGCTGCAGGGCGTGCTGGCCGACATCGCGGCCGCGGTGTCCGACTGGCAGGCGATGCTCGGCCGGCTGCGGCAGACGGCACGCGCGCTGACCGAGAACCCGCCGCCCGTCGCACCCCACCGCGTCCACGAGGCGGTGGCGTTTCTCGAATGGCTTGCCGCCGACAACTACACCCTGCTCGGTGTCGAGCACTGGAGCCTCGCGGGCGATGTGACCGACCCCGGCTTCACCCCGGCACGCGAAGCGGACAGCAGCCTGGGTTTGCTCCGCGATGCTGGCTTCCCGCTATGGGGGGAGGGCGAGGCGCCCGGTTGGCCGGCGCTCATCGCCAGCCCCGAGCCGGTGCTCATCACCAAGGCCGGCGCCATCAGCACCGTCCATCGCCGCACCCATGCCGATCTCATCTCGGTCAAGGGCTATGACGCGGAAGGCCGGGTGGTTTCGGAAACGCGCTTCCTCGGCCTGTTCACCTCGGCCGCCCTGGGCGCCTCGCCGCGCCATGTGCCGCTGCTGCGCCGCAAGGTGGCCGAGATCGTCGAGACGTTGGGATTTGCGCCCGGCAGCCACAGCGCCAAGGCGCTGTTGCACGTGCTGGAGAACTTCCCCCGCGAAGAGCTGTTCGAGGCCACGTCGGCCCAGTTGAAGGCGATGGCGCTGGGGCTGCTCTCGTTGCTCGATCGGCCGCGCCCGCGGCTGTTCGCGCGGTCTGACCCATTCGGCCGCGCGCTGTCCCTCCTCGTGTACATCCCGCGCGAGAGCTACACGGCGGGCTTGCGCGAGCGCATCACCGCGATGCTCGCCGCCGAGACCGGTGGCACGCCAAGTCGCTTCGAAGTCGAGTTGCGCTCGCAGGGGCTGGCGCGGATCCACCAGGTCCTCACCCTGCCGCCCGGCGCCGGGGTGCATGATGTGGCGGCGGAAGCCCGGCTCGACGAAGCGCTGCGCCGCCTCGTGCGCGGCTGGGACGAAGGGCTGGAAGCCGCGCTGATCGAAGCCGCCGGCGCCACCCGCGCGGCGCGCCTCAGCCTCAGCCATGGCCTCAACTTTTCGCCCAGTTACCGCGCCCAGCACACGCCCGAGGAAGCGGCGGCGGACATCATGGCGCTCGCCCTGCTGCACGACGAAAACGACCGTGGTGTCCGGCTGGTGCGCACCGCAGGCGACCAGCCCCAGCAGCTGCGCCTCAAGGTCTATCGGCTCGGCCGGATCATCCCGCTGTCGGAAGCCGTGCCGGTGCTCGAGAATTTCGGCCTCAAGGTCATCGAGGAATTTCCCTTCGATCTGGCCGGCGGGCGGCTGGGCTGGATCCATGATTTCCTGCTCGAAGTGCAAAGCCCGGACATGCTTGTCGATTGGGCGGCGCTCGAAACCCGGCTGGTGCCGGCGCTCACCGAAGTGCTCAGGGGGGGCGCCGAGAACGACCTGTTCAACCTGCCGGTGCTCGAATGCAGCCTGACACTCGAAGAGGCCGGGTGGCTGCGCGCCTGGTTCCGCTATCTGCGGCAGACCGGTGTCACCTATGGCATCGCCACCATCGTCGAGGCGTTGCGCCGTGCCCCGGCGATCACCCGGCGGATCATCGCGCTGTTCCGAACCCGCTTCGCTCTGGGCGTCGACGACCGTGCGGCGGCCGAGGCGACGCTGCACGAGGCATTGCTGGCCGATCTCGCCGATGTCACGTCGATCGACGATGATCGCATCCTGCGCGGCTTCATCGCCATCATCAGCGCGTGTTTGCGCACCAACGCCTTCGTGCCCGGCGGGCCCGAAGCGCTTGCCATGAAGTTCGATTCGGCCAAGGTGCCCGGCTTGCCGCCCCCCGTCCCCTATCGCGAGATCTGGGTGCACAGCCCGCGCGTGGAGGGCATCCACCTGCGCGGTGGCCCCATCGCCCGCGGCGGCCTGCGCTGGTCCGACCGGCGCGATGATTTCCGCACCGAGGTGCTCGGGCTGGTCAAGGCGCAGATGGTCAAGAACGCCGTCATCGTGCCCACCGGCGCCAAGGGCGGCTTCTATGCCAAGCAGCTCCCGAGCCCGACCGACCGCGAGGCGTGGCTGGCGGAAGGCACCGCCGCCTATCGGATCTTCATCCGCGCACTGCTGTCGCTCACCGACAATCTCGATCCGGCCGGCAACCCGCTGCCACCGACCCATGTCGTCTGCCATGATGCGCCCGACCCCTATCTGGTGGTCGCGGCCGACAAGGGCACCGCCACCTTCTCCGACATCGCCAACGCCATCGCCGAGGATCATGGCTTCTGGCTCGGTGATGCCTTCGCCTCGGGCGGCGGCAAGGGCTATGATCACAAGGCCATGGGCATCACCGCCCGCGGCGCCTGGATATCGGTCGAACGGCATTTCCGCGAACTCGGCCTCGATGCCGCCATCGATCCCGTTCGCACCATCGGCGTGGGCGACATGTCGGGCGATGTGTTCGGCAACGGCATGCTGCTCAGCAGCGCCATCCATCTGGTGGCGGCGTTCGATCATCGCCACATCTTCCTCGATCCGGCCCCCGATGCCGCTGCCGGCTTTGCCGAGCGCCAGCGGCTGTTCGCGCTGCCGCGGTCGAGCTGGGATGATTATGATCGCGGACTGCTTTCGGCGGGCGGCGGCATCTTCCCGCGCAGCCTGAAGTCCATCACGCTGTCGCCGCAGGTCCAGGCGATGCTCGGCACCGGCGTGCAGGCGATGGCACCGAATGAGCTCATCAATGCGCTGCTCAAGGCGCGCGTCGACCTGCTCTGGTTCGGCGGCATCGGCACCTATGTGAAGGCGAGCACCGAAAGCCACGCCGACGCCGGGGACCGCGCCAGCGATGCCGTGCGCGTGGATGCCCGCCAGCTCGGCGCACGCGTGATAGGGGAGGGCGCCAATCTCGGCCTCACCCAGGCGGCCCGCATCGAATTCGCGCAGGCGGGCGGGCGGATCAACACCGATTTCATCGACAATTCGGCCGGCGTCGATTGTTCGGATCACGAGGTCAACATCAAGATCGCGCTGGGTGCCGAAGTCGCCGCCGCGCGGCTTGCCCCGGCCGATCGCGACGTGCTGCTCGCCAGCATGACCGACGCCGTGGCCGCACTCGTGCTTGCCGACAACCGGCTGCAGGCCCAGGCGCTCAGCCTTGCGGAAACGCAGGGCGTTGCCGCCGTCACGCGCTTTCATCGGTTGCTGCAGACGCTGGAAGCCACCGCCGGGCTCGATCGCCGGGTTGAAGGGCTTCCTGATGATGCCACCATCCAGCGCCGTGCGGCTGCCGGCCAGAGCTTCACCCGGCCCGAGTTCGCCATCCTCATGGCCTATGCGAAGATGCGGCTCACCGCAGCGCTCTCCGCCCCCGAGGCCTGGCCGCTTCTCGATGATCCGGCACTCGAGCCCGATCTGCTCGCTGCCTTCCCGGCGCCGATGCCCGAGCGCTTTGCCGGCGCCATCCGCAGCCACCGGCTGCGGCGCGAGCTGGTGGCGACCAAGTTGGCCAATGAGCTGGTCAACAGGGGCGGGCTCGCGGTGGCGTTCGAACTCGCCGAAGCGCGCAATGCCACGCTGGTCGAGGTGGCGACGGCCTTTGTCGTCACGCGCGATCTGTTCGGGTTCCGCGGCCTGTGGGACGCGCTCGATGCTCCCGGCCTGCCGGCCGCCAGCCAGCTGGCGCTCCACCTGGAGGGGCAGATCGTCCTCGGCACGCACATGGGCGATGTGCTCCGTTATGCGGCAGGGGAGGCGCCGGCCGCGCTCGTCGCCACCCTGACGCCGGCGGTCGAACGGCTTTCGGCAGGCCTTGATTCGCTGCTCGGCGCCGAGCCGCGGCGGCGTGCCGCCGCCACCGCCGCGCGGCTGGAAGCATTGGGCGCACCCGCCGAGCTGGCAGACACGCTGGTGCGGCTGGAGGCTGTCGACGGCGCCATCGGCATCGGCCTCACTGCCAGCCGCCATGGCCTTGACGATGCAGCGCTGGCGCGCGCCTACACGCGACTGGGAGCGATGACCGGGCTCGATTGGGCGCATGGGGCAGCCCTCACGCTGCAGCCCGGCGACCCCTGGGAGCAGCTGCTGCAATCGAGCCTCGCCCAGGGCTTCGAGAGCATCCGCCTCAGCCATCTGGCCGCCCTCCCCGGTGCCGATCCGGACAGCGCGCTCACCGACTGGCTCGCCAGCCATGAAGCGCCGGTGGCACGCCTCGCCGCGAGCATCGCCCGCGCCCGTGGCAGCGGCGTCCCCACACCGGCGATGCTGGCGCATCTCGCCAACGAGGCGCGTCAGCTGCTCTGCTGACACATCTATCCCGAAGCGGCACTTGCCCCTAAAGGGTCGCCATGTCCAAACGCATTCTTGTCACCGGCGGCGCCGGCTTCCTCGGTTCGCACCTGTGCGACGTCCTGATCGGCGCCGGCCATGATGTCATCTGCCTCGACAATTTCTTCACCGGCGCCAAGGCCAATGTGGCGCATCTCCTCGGCCATCCGCGCTTCGAGCTGATGCGCCATGATGTGACCTTTCCGCTCTATGTCGAGGTCGATGCCATCTACAATCTCGCCTGCCCGGCAAGCCCGGTGCATTATCAGCATGACCCGGTGCAGACGACCAAGACCAGCGTGCACGGTGCCATCAACATGCTCGGCCTCGCCAAGCGGTTGCGTGCCCGCATCCTGCAGGCCTCCACCAGCGAGGTCTATGGCGATCCGGAAATCCACCCCCAGCCCGAGAGCTATTGGGGGCGCGTCAATCCGATCGGCCCGCGCAGCTGCTACGACGAGGGCAAGCGCTGCGCCGAGACGCTCTTCTTCGATTATCACCGCCAGCACGGCCTCGACATCAAGGTGATGCGCATCTTCAACACCTATGGCCCGCGCATGCACCCGGGTGATGGCCGCGTCGTTTCCAACTTCATCGTCCAGGCGCTGAAGGGCGAGGACATCACCATCTACGGCGACGGCCAACAGACCCGCAGCTTCTGCTATGTCGACGATCTCATCACCGGCATGGTGGCGCTGATGGAAACGGAAAAGGGCTTCACCGGCCCGGTCAACATCGGCAACCCCGGCGAGTTCACCATGCTGGCACTCGCCGAAGCCGTGCTGCGCCAGGTCGGCGGCCCGTCGAAGCTCCGCTTCATGCCGCTGCCGCAGGATGATCCGCGCCAGCGCCAGCCGGACATCACCCTGGCTGCCGCGAAGCTCGGCTGGGCACCGCGCGTGCCGCTTGACGACGGGCTCGCACGCACCATCGCCTATTTCCGCACGCGCCTCGGCGGCTGAGCGGCGTTCGCGCCCCATCGATGCGCTCACCGGTCCTCCTCATCGTTTTCAACCGGCCGGAGAAGACCGCTGCCGTCATGGAGCGCCTCCGCGCCGCGCGCCCGCCGAAGCTCTATGTCGCTGCCGATGGCCCCCGCCCATCGCGCGCCGGCGAAGCCGAGCGCTGTGCGGCAGTGCGCAGCATCGCCACCGGCGTCGATTGGCCGTGCGACGTGCACACGCTGTTCCGCGATGCCAATCTCGGCTGCAAGCATGGCGTGGCGGGCGCCATCGACTGGTTCTTCGCGCACGAGCCCGAGGGCATCATCCTCGAAGACGATATCCTGCCCACGCCCGATTTTTTCGCCTTCTGCGACGATCAGCTCGAACGCCACCGCGACGATCCGCAGGTCGGGATGATCGGCGGCATCAACCTCGTCGCCAGCCATCTTCCCGCCGATGGGGCGAGCTGGGGCTACACCGGCTATCCGCAGATCTGGGGCTGGGCGAGCTGGCGGCGGGCCTGGGCGCATTTCGATGTCGCGCTGTCGAACTGGCCGGCGGTGCTCCCCGCCTTCCGCGCCGGGTTCGGCCGCCGGCAGCTTGCCGCCGACATGTTCATCGACAGGCTCGGGCAGGTGGCCAGCGGCAGCCTCGACACCTGGGATTATCAATGGGTGCTAGCATGCCGCCTGGCGGGGATGAGCTGCGTCCTGCCCTCGGTGTCGCTCGTGGAGAACATCGGCTTCGATGCCGAGGCGACGCACACCATCGGCGAGGCGCCGGCGGCGGTGCGCGCGCAGCGCCCGGCGCCGCTGGCCTTTCCGCTCACGCCCCCGCAAGGCCGGGACACCGACACGCTCGACCGCCTGCTCGAGCGCCACAGCTTCGATCTCACCGCCGCGACCTGGCTCCGCCTGCAGATCAGGAAGCGCCCCTGGCTCGCTCGCCCGCTCAAACGGCTCCGAGCCGCCATGGCATGATCGCCGCTGCCAGATGGCCGAACACCACCGACGGCCGGTGCAGGAAGAAGCTCATGAAGGCCGACAGCAGCGAAGCGATCAGCGTCGCCATCGCCGCGCCCATCGCGCCATAGTCGGGGATCAACCACAGGTTGCAGCCGATGTTGGTCACCGCCGACATGACATGGACGAAGAGCGTGAGCCGCAGCTTGCCCTCGAGCAGCATCCATTTGCTCCACACCGCACCCAGGCATACCCCGAGCCCCGACCAGATGTGCACCTCGAGCACGGCGCCGGCACCGGCGTAATCGGCACCATAGAGCAGCGTCACCACCAGCCGCGCGAGCACGCTCGCCCCCATGCCGGCCGCCAGCGCCATCCAGAACATCAACGCATAGAGCCGCCGCCATTGCCAGTTGGCGGCGCGCTCGTCCTTGCCATGCACCGCCACCAGCGCCGGAAACGCCGAAGCCACGATCACCATCGGCACGAAGTACCAGATCTCGCTCAGCCGCACCGCCGCCGTATAAAGGCCCACCGCCGTGTTGCTGGCCATTTCGCCGAGCATCACCTGGTCGATCCGCATGTTGATGAGCACGGCGATGCTGGCGAACAGCAGCGGCCAGCTTTCCCCCAGCAGCCTCCGTGCCCGCGCCAGCCGCGGCTTCCACTGGAACAACCCGCCTTGCCGCCGGCTCTGCAGCACGAGCAGCGCCGCTGCCGTCAGCACCGCCTCCACGCTGATCATGATCGCAAACGCCAGCAGCGGCGCCCCGGCAAGCAGCAACGCCACCCGCACCAGGCTCACCACGGCAAAGACCCCGTTGGTGACCCAAATGGCATAGCGGCTTTCCAGCCGGGCATCATGCCAGTAGCGCACCACATCGCTCGCCTGCGCCACCAGCCCGATGCCGAGCACCAGCGCGAGCAGCAGCGTGTCGCCGTCCCCGGGGCGCAGCAGCATCACCGTAATGATCAGCAGGCCATAGCCGATGCTGCCACCGGCGAGCTGCATGGCAAGGGCGGTGCCCATCAGTTCCGGCGCATCCTCGGGCGCACGCACCAGCTCGCGCACCATGATCTCGGCCATCCCCAGCGAAGTGACTGCAAGAAACAGCCCGGCCAGCGCCTGCATCCAGCCGAGCGCGCCAAAATCCGCAGGGCCAAGGGTGCGCGCGATCCACACGCTCACGAACACGCCCACGCCCATGCGCAGCACCCGGTCCGAAACCTGCCAGCCGGCATTGCGCGCAATGCTGGCCAGCACCGGACGCCGCGCCACCGCAGCGCTCAGCCCGGCGCCCAATCGTTTCCGCACCCCCGGTCGCACGTCATCCATGGACAGTGCCATAGCCGCGCCGCCGGGGTTGTGCCACAGCGCGCGTCATGCGCCCGCCCGTCCACCACATCCTCTTCGCCGCCGACAGGGCCTATCTGCCGCACATGGCCACCGCGCTGGCCTCGCTGCTGGTCAACAATGCGGGCCTGGCATTCCACTTCCACATTCTCCACACCGATATCGACGGCGAGGCACTGGCGCGGCTCACTGCCGGCGTGCCGCACCCCGTCACCAGCCATCATTTGCCGGATAGCGCCTTTGCCGCACTGCCGGTCGTCGGCCATCTCGCGCGCAGCGCCTATTACCGGCTGTTCGCCGCCGATGTGATCGATGCGCCGCAAGCGCTCTACCTCGATTCCGATCTCATCGTGCTTGGCGATCTCGCGCCGCTGCTGGCGACCGACCTTGGCAGCCACGCGATCGGTGCGGTCGAAAATCCCGGCGCCGCCCCGCACCCCGGCCTCCGCATGCGGCCGGATTCAGGCTATTTCAACTCGGGCGTGATGCTGCTCGGGCTCGATGCCTGGCGCGCCCGGTCGCTGCGCCATACCGTCATCGAGCGCATCCGCGCCGCCCCGCACGCGATCCGCTTTGCCGATCAGTGCGGCCTCAACGCCGTGCTGGACGGGGACTGGCTGCGCCTCCACCCCCGCCACAATGTCATCAGCAATTTCTGGCAGCCCGACCAGAGCGATGCCATCGCCACCTTCGGCGCCGAAGCGGTCGCCGAAGCGGTGCGCGACCCGTTGATCGTCCACTTCACCGGTTCGTCAAAGCCTTGGCAGCTCAATGACCACCACCCCATGAAGCAGCGCTACTGGCAGTATCGCAACCAGACCGCCTTTCGCAGCCGGCTGGCCGATGATTTCAGCATCAAGACCCTGGTGCGGCGGCTGCTGCCGGCGCCCGTCGAGCGGCTGTTCCGGCAGCTCCGGGGTCGCTAGAAGGCTGTTGCGGCCGCCCGCCGGTGCCGGCTGCGCCAGCCCAGCCAGAAGGCCGTTGTTGCTCCAAGCAGCACCCCCACCACCAGCGCCGCCAACAGCAGCGGCAGCGGCCGGGGGCTTGTCGGCCAGCGCCCGACATGCGGCGCGATGAAGGTCTCGGCGGCAAAGGGCAGGGGCACCATGCTCAGCATGGCACCGCGCTCTTCCTCGGAAAGCGAAGTCACGATCGTCTCGCGCATGTCCACACTGCGCGCGCTGCGAAGCTGGTCGGTGAGATAGCGGATATTGCCTTCCGCGCGCAGCCGCGCCGCGGCGCGAAGCTCGTCATCCGCCGCCGCCACGACGCGGGTGAGCAGCAGCGTGGCAAAGGCCCTGTCGGGGTGCGACAGGCTGATCGATACAAGCGGCGACCGCACACTGGTGCGCACCAGCACCGCCGCAGCCACGAACTCGCGCACCCGCGCCGCATCGGGCGGCGTCCAGGGGGCAATCGGCAGCCCGAACAGCCCGAACAGCCCGTCACGAATCGATCGGCGCAGGCTTTCCGGCTGGCGCCAGCGGCGGCCGGCGGCATCCCATTCGGCCGGAAACATCTGCCGCAGCAGGGCCTCGTCGCTCGCCAGTTGCTCGGCAACGCCGGCCGAGGTGAGACCATCGAGAAAATAGCGGAACGGCGGGGCGGAATCGCCGCCGCCAAGGCTGCCGGTCAGGGCGGCCAGCCCGCCTCCGGCCTGTGATGCCAGCCCCGCCAGCCCGCGCCGCGCCGCTACGCCGGCGGTGGCGGGTGCGGGATAAACCTGCATCTCCGCCGTCCATACCGGTTGGGCGCGCAGCAGATAGACGAGCATCAGCGCCGTCACCAGCAACGCACCCAGCGGCATCAGCCACCAGCGCTGCCGCAAGGGCGCCAGCAGCCGCGGCAACAGCGGCGTCTGCCTGTCGAGATCATCGGCCCCATGCATCGCTCGCGCAATGGCACAGGCCGGCAAGCGCGTCCATCATGCGGCAAAATTGCCAGCTTGCCGAAGCTGTCGCAGCAACCCAGTATGAAGATGCAAGCCCCGGACAATGCAGCCGGGCCTGCGCGGGGAGAGAGCATGGCATTCGACAGCTACGAGCGCTTCCGCTTCAGCCGCGAGGGCAGGGTGCTCACCGCGACAATCGCCGCCCCCGGCCCGGTCAATGGCGTCGATGCGCTGCTCCACGACGAGCTGGCACGGGTGTTCACCGATCTCCAGCACGATCCGGAGTCGGACATCATCATCCTCACCGGCCATGGCCGCGCCTTCTGCGCCGGCGGCGATTTCGACTGGTTCGCCGAGCAGATCGCCGACCCGCGCAAGTTCCGCGATATCGGCTGGGATGCCAAGCGGATCGTCACTTCGCTGCTCGATATCGAAAAGCCGGTCATCTGCCGCTTGAACGGCGCTGCCGCCGGGCTCGGCGCCACCATCGCCCTGCTGTGCGACATCATCATCGCCGACGAGAATGCCGTGATCGGCGATCCGCATGTCAAGGTCGGGCTGGTGGCGGGCGATGGCGGGGCGGTGATCTGGCCGCAGCTCATCGGCTATGCCCGTGCCAAGGAGTATCTGCTCACCGGCGATCTGCTGAAAGCTCCCGAAGCGGCGCGCATCGGCCTCATCAACCACGCCGTCCCCACCGACCAGCTCGATGCCAAGGTGGCCGAGATCGTGGGCAAGCTGCAGGCCAATCCGCGCTGGGCGGTGCGCTGGACCAAGACGATCACCAACCAGCCTTTGAAGGCCGCGGTGGCGCAGATGATGGACGCCAGCATCGCCTATGAGATGATGTCCAACCTCACCGCCGACCGCGCCGAGGCGGTTGCCGCCATGCGCGAGCGGCGCCCCGCAAAATTGAGCGGCGAATGAGCTTCCAGACCTTCACCGACGAGCCCGAGCATGTGCAGGCGCTGCGCGCCACCATCGAGCGCTTCATCGCCCAGCACGCGCCGCGCGAAGCCCGCCAGCAATGGGACCGGGACAGCCGCTGGCCGCGCGATGTCTATGCCGAACTCAACACGCTTGGGCTCACCGCCCTCACCGTGCCGGAGGAATATGGTGGGGCCGGGCAGGACATCATCGCTGCCATCGCCGTGATCGAGGAACTGGCGCGCGCCGGGCCGTGCCTCGCCGGGCCGTTCATCCACACGGCCTTCTACGGCGGCATGAACCTTTCGGAAAATGGCTCGCCCGAGCAGAAGGCGGAGTTCCTGCCCAAGCTGGCGCGCGGCGAGCTCTTCTTCGCCTATGGGCTTTCGGAGCCCGATGTCGGCGGCGATCTCGCGAGTGTGGGAACGCGGGCGCGGATGGAAGGGGACGAGATCGTCATCACCGGCGCCAAGCGCTGGTGCACGGGGGCCGACTGGTGCCATCAGATCTACACGCTGGTGCGCAGCGGCGAGCCGGGGGACCGCTACAGGAATCTGAGCTTCGTCCTCATCCCCACCGATGCACCCGGCGTGTCGATGCAAGCCATCCACCATGCCAACCTGCGCTACACCGCCTCGATGGACGTGTATTTCGACGATGTTCGTCTTCCCAAATCCGCGATCGTCGGCGGCGAGGCCAACTGGAACAAGGGCTGGAAGCTGCTCGCCGGCCGTGCGCTCGATGTCGAGAAGCTGGAAATCACCGCAGTGGCGCTCGGCATCGCCCGCGCCGCCCTCGACGAGGCCTGGGACTATGCCCAGAACCGCGTGCAGTTCGGCAAGCCGATCAGCCAGCACCAGTCGGTCCGCCACAAGCTCGTAACGGCCCGCACCAAACTGCAGGCGGGGCGCCACATGCTCTACCATGCCGCCTGGCTGGCGCAGGAAGGGCGCCCGTGTTCGACCGAGACAAGCATGGCGAAGCTGTTCGTTGCCGATTCCGGCGTCGAGATTGCGCTAACCTGCCAGCAGGTGCTCGGCGCCTATGGCCTGTCGGACGCTTTCGAGGTCGAGCGCCATGTGCGGGATCTGCTCGGTATGCCGATCGTCGGCGGCTCGTCGGACATGCAGCGCAACAATCTCGCGAGCCTGATGAAGCTATGACGCTGCTCGACAACGCCCGCGATCTAACCCCCACCATCGCCGCGCGCGCCGCCGAGACCGAGGCCGCGCGTCGCCTGCCTGCCGATCTCGCGAACCAGCTTGCACTGGCCGGGCTGTTCCGGATGACCGTGCCGGCGGCGTTCGGCGGCGGCGAAACGACCGCGCGCACCTTCTTCGACGTGCTGGAGACGATCGGTGCCGCCGATGCCGCCACCGGCTGGTGCACGATGATCGCCAGCACGACAGCCCTTGCCGCCGCGTGGCTGCCCGCCGAGCATGCCGCCGAAATGTTTTCCGATCCCGCCGGGATTTCAGGCGGCGTTTTCGCGCCGCTCGGCAAGGCGCAGGCGGATGGGGATGATTTCGTCGTCTCGGGCCGCTGGGCCTGGGCCTCGGGCTCGGCCAACTGCCAATGGCTGCTCGGCGGCGCCATGATCTTCGACGATGGAACGCTCCGCACGCTGCCGAACGGCGGGCCCGACCATCGGATGATGTTCTTCCGGCGCGAGGATGTCGAGCTGATCGACACCTGGGACGCCTCGGGCCTGCGCGGCACCGGCTCGGGGGACATGGCGGTGCAGGATGTGCGCATCCCCGCCAGCCGAAGCGTCTCCTTCCTCACCGACACCCCGCGCAGTTCCGCCCCGCTCCATGCCTTCCCGCCGTTCGGGCTGCTGGCGCTCGGCATTGCCGCAGTCGCGGCCGGCAATGCCCGCGCTGCGCTCGACGATCTGAAATCGCTCGCCACCGCCAAAAAGGCGCAAGGCTCCAGCCGCACCCTCGCCGAGCGCGGCACGGTGCAGGCGGAGTTTTCGCAGATCGATGCCCGGCTCGAAGCCGCGCGCGCACTGGCGCATGCGAGCATCGAGCGCGGCTGGGCCGAGGCGCTCACCGGCAACCCCATCGGTGTCGAGGCGCGCGCAAAGCTTCGCCAGGCCGCCACCCATCTCACCCGCACCGCCGCCGATGTGGTGCGCGCCGCCTATGACATGGCGGGGGGCACCGCCGTCTACAGCAAGCACCCGCTGCAGCGCCGCTTCCGCGATGCGCATGTCTGCACCCAGCACATCATGGTGGCACCCCCCACCTGGGAGCTGACCGGCCGCGTCGGCCTCGGCCTGCCCACCGATGCGACCACGCTTTGACGATCAAACCCTCATCTGAAGCCGTGGCGATGGTCGCCACGCTCGCGGCAGCCTTTCAGGATGACCCCGCGCTCGGCTGGATCATTCCCGATGCTGCCGAGCGCCGGGCCCGCCTGCCCTTGCTCTTCACCGCCATCGTCGCTGCCGATCTGCGCAAGGGCAGCGCACTTTGCAGTCCGGAGCATGAAGTCGTGACGCTCTGGCGCCACGCGGGGCACGCGGCCGCCACGATCGGAGAAACACTGCAGAACCTCCCCGGCTTCGTGCGCGCGCTTGGTCCCCATATCCTGCGCGGCCTCAAGGTGAGCCAGGCCATCGAAGCGCACCACCCCAGGAACCTTCGCTTCGCCTATCTCCATTATGCTGGCGTGGCACCCGCCGAGCAGGGCCGTGGTTGGGGCGGCCGCGCCATCCGCCACGGCATCGCGCAGGCCCGGCCGCTGCCGGCGTTTCTGGAAACCGCCACGCCCGCCAATGTCGGCCTTTACCAGAACCTCGGGTTCCGGACCGTGGCAGAATGGGACGTGCCCGGCGGTGGCCCGCACTTCTGGTCGATGCTGCGCCCGCCCGACGCCGCGCAACCCGACTGAAATTTTTTGCGCAGGATTTGACGCCGATCAAAGCGGCGGCATCGCGGTCTTCATATTCTTCTCCCCGGTTGAAGGACGAAACAGGGGAGAGAGCAGATGCGGCTCGATTTTCAGGAACACGGCGCCGTCATTCCGCGCGTGGAAGCGCCAGTGGTGCAAAGCCAGTCCCCGCCGCCGCTGCGCTTCGACATGCCGACGCGCGTGCTCACCACGCTCGTGGCACTTTCGGCCGGCTATCTCGCGGTGATGGGGCTGGCATTTGTCGGTGATGCGCAGGGGCTGGCGCTGGTGTTCGCGGTGTTCGGCATCGTGCTCGCGGGCTTTTACGGCCTGCCATGGGTGATGGCGCGGGTGAGCGGCGGGCTCGGCGCCGATGCCTTCGAGCGCAAGGGCGCCTGGGGCATGGACACGGCGAGCGGCTACCTCACCAGCCATGCAGCACTGGCGCAGATCCTCACTGTGCCGGTGCTGATGCTCGCCTGGGCGGTGTTCGTGCTCGCCATCATCTGATCCGGATTGGCGGCGTCTCCCGTATCCCGACCTCTCCGGGGACGGGAGACGCCGACCCCGAACTATTCGGCCGCTACCGCAAGCTGCAGCGCGCGTGCAGCCCGCCACAGCTTTTCGGGCGTGGCGGGCATCTCGATCTGGGTGCCATCGAGCGCATTGACGATCGCGTTCATGATCGACGGCATGGCGCCGATGGTGCCGGCCTCGCCGCAACCCTTCACCCCGAGCGGATTGGTCGGGCTGGGGGTGCCGAGGGTATCGAACACGATCGCCGCCGGCATGTCGTCGGCACGCGGCACGCCATAATCCATGAAGCTGCCGGTAATCAGCTGGCCGTCATCGGAATAGACGACATCCTCGAGCAGCACCTGGCCGAGGCCCTGCGCCACCCCGCCATGGATCTGCCCCTGCACGAGCATCGGGTTCACGAGGTTGCCGAAATCATCGACAAGGCTGTAGCGCGCCACCTTTACTCGCCCGGTCTCGGGATCGAGCTCGATCTCGGCGATATGGCAGCCATTGGGAAAGGTCGGGGCAGGCTTGCCGGTGGTGTATTTCGACCGGCCGTCGAGCCCGCCGGGATGCCGCGCCGCCAGCTCGGTGAGGCTGAGGCTGAGGTTGCTTCCCCCGGCCTTGAACACGCCATCGGCATAGCTCACGTCATCCGCGCCCAGATCGGCCTTTGCCAGCTCGATCCCGCGCGCCACCAGCGCATCGGCCGCCAGCAGGCAGGCGCCACCGCCGAGTGCCATCGAGCGCGAGCCGCCGGTGCCATTGCCCTGGTCGAGCCTCACGGTATCGCCCTGCACGATGCGGATCTGCTCCATCGGGATGCCCAGCCGCTCGGCGGTCACCTGCGCATAGGCGGTCTCATGCCCCTGGCCGTTCGATTGCGTGCCCACCGCCACCTCGACCATGCCATTGGCGCCCACCCGCACATCGGCAAATTCGTCCGACCCGCCACCGCCGGCGATCTCGACATAATAGGCCATGCCACGGCCATAGCGCTGCCCGCGCGCCGCGGCTTCGGCCTTGCGCGCCGCAAAACCCGTCCAGTCGGCCTGCTCGAGGGCCTTTTCCAGCACTGCCGGGAAATTGCCGATGTCGAACGTCAACCCCAGCCCGTTGGCATGCGGCAGCTCGGCCGGCGTCAGCAGGTTGCGGCGGCGAATCTCATCGACCCCCAGCCCCAGCTCGCGCGCCGCCGCCTCGACCAGCCGCTCCATCACATAGGCACTCTCGGGCCGCCCCGCCCCACGATAGGCATCGACGGGGGCGGTGTTGGTCACCACGCCATGCACAAGGTTGTGGATGGCCGGGATGCGATACACCCCGCCCATGATCGTGCCGCCGGCCATCGTCTGGATCGCCGGGCCATATTGCGCCTGATAGGCGCCGAGGTCGGACCAGGTTTCCACCGCCAGCGCCGTGATCCGCCCCTCGGCGTCGAAGCCGAGCGCCGCCTCGCTCGCCATGGCGCGGCCATGGGTGTCGGTCTGAAAGGCATCGCCGCGCTCGCCGGTCCACTTCACCGGGCGGCCCAGCGCCCGCGCCGCGTGCAGCACCAGCGGATATTCGTTATAGACGAAGGACTTCATCCCGAAGCCACCGCCCACATCATGCGTCATGATCCGCAGCCCCCCGGCGTCGATCCCGAGAATGGTGGCGATGATCCCGCGCATCATCACCACGCCCTGGCTGCCCGTCGTCAGCGTCAGCGCGCCGGTCTCGGCATCGAATTCGCCCAGCGCTGCGCGATTTTCCATCGAAGTCGGGGCCACCCGGTTCTGGATGATCCGCAGCCGCGTCACATGCGCCGATCCCTCCAGCGCCGCCTTCGCGGCCCCGGCATCGCCGGCCTGCCAGTCGAACAAGGTGTTGCTGCCGCACTCGGGCCAGACCAGCGGCGCGTCGGGCGCCAGCGCCGCCTCGATCGAGGCCGCCACGGGCAGATCGGCATAATCGACCTCGATCGCCTCGGTGCCGGCGCGCGCGGCCTCACGGCTTTCCGCGACCACGAATGCCACCGAATCGCCCACGAAGCGCACCCGGTCCTTCACCAGCAGCGTGCGCGGCGTCACCTTGGGGCCGGAAAGCGGCACCAGGCACGGGATCGGCCCATAAGCGGCAATATCGTCATGCGTATAGACCGCCACAACGCCCGGCACCGCCAGCGCTGCCGCGGTGTCGATGCCCCTGATCTCGGCATGGCCATAGGGCGATCGCAGCGTGATGCCATAGAGTTGGCCGGGCCGCTGGATATCATCGGTGTAGCGGCCCTCCCCCTTGAGCAGACGCGCATCTTCGACCCGCTTGACCGACTGGCCGGCTCCGAACTTCATGGCTGCATCTCCGACAGACAGGCCGCAAGGCCTTCGACATAGGTTGGATAGCGCAATTCGAGCCCCAGTTCGCGCGTCATCTTGCCATTCGCGACCCTGCGACATTCCGCATAAAAGGCGCGCCCCATCGGGCTCATGCTGGCGCTTTCAAGGCTCTGCAGCGGCGGCACCGGCAGCCCGAGCAGCCGTGCCGCATGCGCCGTCACCACCTCGCCCGGGGCGGGCAAATCATCGGAAACATTGTAGATCCCGGGCGCCCCGCGCGTCAGGCTGGCCACCATTGCCGCCACGATATCATCGACATGGATGCGGCTGAACACATGGCCGGGCTTGTCGATCCGCGCCACCGAACCCTGCCGAAGCCGATCGAGCGCCGACCGGCCGGGCCCATAAATGCCGGGAAGCCGGAACACGCGTGCTGCCGGGTGCAACGCCGCCCAGGCCTGGTCAGCCGCCAGCCGCCCGGCGCGGCGACCGTTCACCGGCGCCGTCTCATCGACCCAGGCGCCATCGGCATCGCCATAGACACCGGTGCTGCTGAGATAGCCGATCCAGCCTGCGGGTGCTGCGGCAAGGGCGGCGCCATGCGCGGCCAGCACCGGATCGGCACCGTCCTCGCTGGCCGGCGGCACCGAGCTCAGGATGTGCGTAGCGCCAGCAATTGCCGCCGGCAGTTCAGCGCTGTCCAGCGTCAGCGCGCCCTCCACGGCACGCGAGCGGACCAGCGTCACCTCGACACCAGCGGAACCAGGCAGGCCCGCCAAGAAGCGGGCGGCGGTGTAGCCGGGGCCGAAGACAAGCAATCGCATGATCCCCAGCATAGGCACCATGCAATCGCTTGGCGAGCCGATCAGGGAAGAATTCGGTCCTTCGTCTCTTCGGCAATCTCGATCGGCGCCGGTGGCTCGGTTTTCCGCGACCGCTCGACAACATCGGCATTGTGCGGCTGCGCTTCCGCCGCATCATCCGGCCGTTGCCGCTTCACGGGCGGAGCCGTCCTGTCTGCGTCAGGCCCCGGCCCGGCGTTGGGGCCGGACCCGGGGTTGTCCTCGGGCGCGCCAATCATCAACGCGCCCGGTCCCGCTCGATGGGATCGATATCGAGGGGCGTCTCGCCCACGCCCACGCCGCGGCTCTGATCGATCTGCATCTCGGCACGCGTCGTTTCGGGGGACTTGAGTCCCGTCTGCGCCGGCCGCGTCGAAATTCCGACCGATGAAGGGTCACCCTCGATCTTCGGACCGCGATAATCGGCAAGCGTGCGCTTTTCGATCGAAGCGGCGTAATGCTGGTCGATCGAGGCGGTGCCTTCGGTCATGGCCAGCGCTTCGACATCTTCCGGGGAGTAGGCGGGCGCTGCCTCGAGCGTAGCTTCGTCGATGTCGACCCGATAACCGCCCATCGATGGCTCATAATCGAGCAACTCCCAGGGAATCGGATAGTATTTTTGCCCGATGCCGAGAATTCCGCCGAACGACATGATCGCAAAGGCAACACGGCCGCTCTGCTTGTCGATCATCAGCGAATGGATGTTCCCGATCTCGGCCTGTTCCGCATTGATGACCTTCGTACCCTCGACGCGATCGGACGCGATAAGCGGATTGTGACTGGTCATGAAAGTCTCCCATATCTCTGTTTTGTCTGTGCAAAGCCTACACATGGGCGGGCAATTGGTTCCCGGACGCGCAAAATCGATCGTGTCTGACGAATTATTTTCAGAACCGATGGGAACTCATCGAGACATGGCCGGTTGATCGGGCTGGACGCCACTCGACCTCGAGAGGCGCCTTCCAGGATCCGGCCGTGCCGCCCCCGCGCGGTCGGATCCACCTGGGTGGCTATAAGGTGGGTGGAGAGTTTGACATGCGAATTTCTATGATCCTGACTGCCGGCGTTCTGGCGCTCGGCCTCACAGCCTGCGAGAAGAAGGCCGAAGATGCACAGGCAGACGCCGTGCGCGACAATGCCGAAATGCAGGCCGATTCGATGGAAGCGCAGGCCGATGCGATGGACAACCAGGCAACTGGCACCGCCGTTGGTGAAGCGCAGAACGAGGCAGCCGCCGACACGATGCGCGCCGAGGCTGATCTTGTCGAAGAAAAGGGCGAGATCCAGGCCGACGCGATCGAAGAAACCAAGTAGTTTTATCTCCGGCTGGCGATCGCCGGCACGGAATGAGAAGGGGTGCGGCTTGCCGTGCCCCTTTTTCATTGTTTGACGATCTCCACCCCGAAACTTTTCGGGGAGATGGCCGTAATACCACCAGAGCCGATGGCACTCCCCCTCCCGTCGGCGGCGACGACACCGGCGACAGCCCTCCCCCCCGGGCTGTCGCCGGACTTCGTTACAGCCCGACTTCATATCGCTGCGGTCTTTTTGCGCGGGACATCGGCGCCGGGGCACGGCAATATGGCCGGCATGCAAATGCTTGATGCGCGGGCAGCGACGCCCCTCGATATCGTGAGACTGAAGGATTATCGGCCGCCCGATTGGCTGGTGCCGAACGTGGCGCTCGACTTCGACCTCGATGGCCCGGTCACCGTCGTTCGCGCGACCCTTTCCGTGGTCCGCAATGGTCTTCACGATCGCCCCCTGGTGCTCGACGGCAGCCGTCTCGAGACGAGCTGGGTCGAGATCGATGGCGCGCGCGTCAATGCAACCCCGCAGGGGGACACGCTCACCCTTGCCATCGCCGGGGACCGCGCCACCGTGACGAGCGAGGTGCGCATCCAGCCGGCAGCCAACTCCCGGCTGATGGGCCTTTATGCCAGCGAAGGCCGGCTCGTCACCCAATGCGAAGCCGAGGGCTTCCGTGCCATCACCTGGTTTCCCGATCGCCCCGATGTGCTCTCAAGCTATACCGTGCGGCTGGCGGCGGACAAGGCGCGTTACCCGGTGCTGCTCTCCAACGGCGATCCCGGCGTGCTCGAAGATCTGGGCGACGGCCGCCACGCCATCACCTGGACCGACCCATGGCCCAAGCCCTGCTATCTGTTCGCGCTGGTCGCCGGCGATCTTGTGGCGCGGGAGGACAGTTTCACCACCATGTCGGGCCGCAAGGTCAGGCTGGCGATCTGGACAGCCGAGGCCGATCTGCCGCGCTCCGCCCATGCCATGGCAGCGCTGAAGGCAAGCATGGCGTGGGACGAGCAGGCCTATGGCCGCGAATATGATCTGGGCGAGTTCAACATCGTCGCCGTCGCGGATTTCAACGCCGGCGCCATGGAGAACAAGGGCCTCAACATCTTCAACTCCAAATATGTGCTCGCCGATGCCGAGACCGCGACCGACGCCGATTTCGACGCCGTGGCGGCGGTGGTGGCGCACGAGTATTTCCACAACTGGACCGGCAACCGCGTCACCTGCCGGGACTGGTTCCAGCTCAGCCTCAAGGAGGGGCTGACGGTGTTTCGGGACCAGCAGTTCTCCGCCGACCAGGGCTCGGCGGCAGTGCGCCGCATCGACGATGTGCGCGGGCTGCGCGCCGTGCAGTTTCCGGAGGATGCCGGGCCGCTTGCGCACCCGATCCGCCCCGATCACTATGCCGAGATCGCCAATTTCTACACCGCGACCATCTACAACAAAGGCGCCGAGGTCATCCGCATGCTCCACACGCTGCTCGGGGCCGATGGCTACCGGCGCGGTGCGGACCTTTATTTCGACCGCCATGATGGCCAGGCCGTCACCTGCGAGGATTGGCTCGCAGCGATGGAATCCGCGAGCAAGCGCGATCTCGGCCAGTTCCGCCGCTGGTACGAGCAGGCCGGCACGCCGCGCATCGAAGTGCATGCCGCACGCGCCGGCCGCATCCTCACCGTGGCGCTGAGCCAGCGGCTGGCGGCCACGCCCGGCCAGTCGGTCAAGCCGCTGATGCACATTCCCTTTCGCCTCGCCGTCATCGGCCGCACCAGCGGCAAGCGCATCGGCGCCGAGCGGCTTGTCGAGCTGACCGGCCCGGAGACGCGCATCACCTTCGAAGGCCTCGACGAGCCGGTGCTGCTGTCGCTCAACCGTGGCTTTTCCGCCCCCGTTGTGGTGGACGCCCAGGCCAGTCGCGCCGATCTGGCGTTCCTCGCCGCCGCCGATGACGATCCCTTCGCGCGCTGGGAGGCGATGCAGCGCCTCGCCCTCGATGTGCTCGCCACCGACGATGATCCGGCCGAGCTGGTCGCCGCCGTCGGCGCCACGCTCGCCGCAGGCGAGGCGGGGTCGCTCGATGCGGCGTTCGTCGCCGAGGCCGTGCTGCTGCCGACCGAGGCGTTCATCGGCGACCAGGCGAAGATGGTCGATGTCGAGGCCATCCACCGCCGCCGGGAAGCGGCGCGCACCGCTATCGCCACCGTGTTCGAAGACCGGTGGTGGGCCGCCTACCGGCGCCATTCGGGGAGCGGCACCGCGCTCACCCCCGAGGCGAAGGGCGCCCGGCGGCTGGCCAATGTGGCACTCGCGTATCTCGTCACCGCAGGCTCGGCGGACGCGGTGGCCGCCGCCGCCACGCAATATGCCGATGCCGTCACCATGACCGACCGATTGGGCGCGCTGACGGCGCTCATCAACACCAGCACCCCCGAGCGCGATACGGCCCTCGCCGATTTCCATGCGCGCTTCGCCGGCAACAATGACGTGATCGACAAGTGGTTCACCGCCCAGGCGCTCGCCAGCCGCAGCGACACGCTCGACCGGGTGGAAGCACTGCTCGGCCATCCGGACTTCAACCCCGCCAACCCCAACCGGCTGCGCGCCCTTGTCGGCGCGTTTGCGGCCAACCAGCGGCACTTCCACGCCGCATCGGGCGCCGGCTACCGCCTGCTCGCCGGGCAGTTGCTGGCGGTCGACAAGATCAACCCGCAGTCCGCCGCCCGCCTTGCCGTGCCGCTCGGCCGCTGGAAGCGCTTCGATCCCGCACGCCAGGCGCTGATGCGCGCCGAGCTCGAGCGCATCGTCGGCACCGCCGGGGTGAGCAAGGATGTGCTGGAAATGGCGTCGCGCGCACTGGCGTGACGCCCGCGCTGCCCCCATTGCCGCTCTTCCACGCGCCCGGCTATGCCGTGCGGCTGCCCGACGGCCATGGCTTCCCCATGGACAAGTACACCGCCCTGCCGCGCCGGCTCGGCACCGACGCGCGGCTGCTTGCCCCCGAGCCGGCACCGCGCAAATGGCTGGAAGCGGTGCACTGCCCCGATTATGTCGCTGCCGTGCTGGAGGCGAGGGTGCCGCCGCCGATCGAGCGGCGCATCGGCTTCCCCGTCACCCCGGCCGTCGCGATGCGAACGCAGCTGGTGGCGGGCGGCACCCATGCCGCAGCACTTCATGCCCTGGAGCACGGCTGGTGCGCCAATGGTGCAGGCGGAAGCCATCATGCACTCCCCGATACGGGGGCGGGCTATTGCGTCACCAACGATCTCGCCATCGCTACCCAGGCGCTGCTGGACGAGGGGCGGGTCAGGCGCGTTCTGATCGTCGATCTCGATGTTCACCAGGGCGATGGCACTGCGGTGATCTTCGCGGGGCGGGCGGATGTCATGACCTTCTCGATGCACGCGGACCGCAACTTCCCGGTGCGCAAGGCCCGCTCGCACCGCGATGTGCCGCTCCCCGATGGCACCGGCGACGAGGCCTATCTGGCGGTTCTTGGCCCCGAACTCGATGCATTGCTCGAAGCACACCGGCCCGACATCATCCTCTACCAGGCCGGAGTGGACGTCCATACCGAGGACCGGCTGGGCCGGCTGTCGCTCACCGACGCCGGCCTCGCGGCGCGCGATGCGCTGGTGGCCGGGCGCGCCCGCGCCGCCGGCGTGCCGATGGCCGTCACGCTGGGTGGCGGCTATGGCGCCGATATAGAGGCCATCGCCGCGCGCCATGCGCTGGCCCTGCGCGCCGGCTGGGCCGCCTGGAACGGCGCCGCCAGCGGGGGATAGTCACCCCGGGCGCGTAAAGTCATGGTGATGACCGTGCAGCCTGTGCCTCCCCCAGCCGTGCCCGATACGCTTTCGGCGCTGATGCTGCGCGTGCAGGGCGGTGATCAGGCGGCGTTCACCATGCTCGTCCGCGCGCTCGAAGGCCCCGGGCTGCGCCTCGCCGACCGCACCCTGCACGATCGTGCCGCCGCCGAGGATGTGGTGCAGACAGCCTTGTCGCGGCTCTGGACGATGGCCGATCGCTTCGATGCCGGCCGCGGCTCGGTGTCGAGCTGGTATCGGCGGATGATCGTCAACCTCTGTCTCGATCGCCACCGCGCGCGCCGGCCGATGGTGGCGATCGAGGAAGCCACCGAGCTGCCGAGCCAGGCCGCCAGCCCCGAGGCCGAGGCGATCGACAACGACCAGAAGCGCCGGCTGATGGCCGCCATGGCGCAGCTGGCACCCCGCCAGCGCGCAGCCCTCGCCATGTTCCACGGCGAAGGCCTGAGCGTGGCCGAAATTGCAGCGGCACTCGAGGCGACGCCCAAGGCAATCGAGGGATTGCTCGGCCGCGCCCGTATGGAAATCAAGGCGCTGATCATGGCGCAGGAGGAAGAAACACAGTGACACGCGAGCGCGCCCTCGAGATCGTCGGAGCCTATGGCGCCGATCCCGCGCGCTGGCCCGCTGCCGAGCGGACAGCGCTGCTGGCTCTTGCCGCACAGGATGCCGATGTCGCCACTGCGATGGCCGAGGCCCGCGAGCTCGATGCGATGCTCGGCGATTGGGCGGGCGATGTGCCGCTGCGGCAGTTCGAGGCGCAAGCCCTGCTGCCGGCCCGCACGGTCCCTGTCGCTGCCTCCCGCCGGCCGTTCCTGCGCTGGGCCGGGGGTGGTGCGGTCGCCGCGGCCTTCGCGACCGTGCTTGTGCTCGGCGTCCCCGGCATGCCGCCCGAACCGCAGCCCCGCACGGCGACGAATGTTTCACCCGAATTACCGCTGGGGTCGGCCAGCGACAGCACCGAGCCGCTCGACGGCTTTGCGCTGATTTTCACCCCGACCGCTGATGAGGAAGAATTGATATGAGTGTTTCCATGTTCCGCGCCGCGGGCCTGGGCCTGCTGCTGCTCGCCAGTCCGGTGCTGGCCCAGCCCGCCCCCCCAGCGCCCCCCGAAGCCCCGATGATGGGTCGCGGCGGCAATGGGCCCTATGCCGGCATGAGCGAAGCCGGCCGCACCGTCATGCGCGAAGCCATGCGCGCCAACGCCGAGGATCGCCGCGCCAACCGCGAGGCCGTCAAGGCAGCGCGTGACCGGATGATGGCCGTCGTAGAGGCCGATCGCCTTGATACCGCCGCGCTCAAGCGCGCGATGGACGATGAGCGCAACATCGCCATGGCCAGCCATGATCGCCGCCAGGCCGCAATGCTCGCCGGCCTCACCAAGCTCTCGACCGAAGACCGCAAGGCTTTTGTCGCCGGCGCCCGCGCCAGCCGCGAGCGCATGGCCTCGCGCATGGACAAGATGCGCGAGCGCTGGGGCAATCGGGCCGAGCGCCGCGGCAACCGCATGGCGCCGCCGCAGCAGAACTGATCCGAACCTACGCCCGCCAGCCCGTCTGGCGGGCGATTTCGGCATGCACCAGCTCGACAAGCCGCGCCGTGATCGGCCCCGGCCTGCCACTGCCCACCGCCAACCCGTCGATCCGCACCACCGGCAAAATGGGTGCCGTGGTGCTGGTGAGAAGCGCCTCGTCGGCCCCAAGCGCCTCGTCCAGATGAAACGCCCGCTCCTCCACCGGAATCTGCGCGCCGCGTGCGAGGGAGAGCAGCGACTGCCGCGCGATCCCCGGCAGGATATGCGCCGACAGCGGATGCGTGATCAGCGTCCCGCCGCGCACGATATAGGCGTTGGTGCTGCCTCCCTCGCGCACCGTGCCATCGGGCCCGGTGAACCAGGCCTCGAAGCTGCCGGCGGCGCGCGCATCCTGCTTGGCGAGCACATTGGCGAGCAGCCCGGTGCTCTTGATATCGACCCGCCCCCAGCGCTGGTCGGGAACCGTCGTCACCCCCACCCCCTTCGCCTGCTGCGGAATGCGCTGCCGAAAGTCGAAGCGCCGCACCGTCATGATCAGCCGCGGGCGCAGGCCGGGCGCGAACACATGGTCGCGCCGCGCGGTCCCGCGGGTCACCTGGATGTAGATGATCGCATCGCGCACCCGCGCCATCGCGATCAACCGGCGGGCGATGTGCGACAGCACCGCGTCGGACTGCGGCAGCGAAATGAAAAGTGCCGCACAATTGCGCCGCATCCGCACCAGATGCTCGGGCCAGTCGAGCAGCCGGCCATCGAAGATGGCAGCCACTTCATAAATCGAATCGGCAAACTGCAGCCCCCGGTCCTCCACCGGCACCATGGCCTCGGCCATCGGCAGATACTGGCCATCGACATAGGCGAGTTGCGGCATCGGGACGCTCTTCCTGGGGGGCAGACTCGGCCGCGTGTAGCGGCTAGTCAGCAGGGATGCCAGCACCCCGGATTATTTGGTTCCGCAACGACTTGCGCCTCGCCGATCAGGCCGCCGTGCGCGCCGCCGCCGCCGCCGGACCGGTGGTGGCGCTGTTCGTGCTCGACGATCATCGCCCGGCAGTGGCGAGTGCGCCCGAGCCCTGGCGGCAGGGCTGGGCGATGGGAGCGGCACAGCGCTGGTGGCTCCACCATGCCCTCGCCAGCCTCGATGCCGACCTGCGCAAGCGCGGCGGCCGCCTCGTGCTGCGGCGCGGGCGCAGCACCGAGATCGTGCCGGCCATCGCCGCAGACGTCGGCGCGGAGGCGGTGCACTGCCTCGGCCATATCGAGCCCTGGGCGCGCGACGATGAGGAGGCCGTCGCCGCCAGGGTGAAGCTCGAAATCCATGAAGGCGTGCTGCTGGTGCGCCCCGAGAGCGTGCGCACCGGCACCGGCGGCCGCTACCGCATCTTCACCCCCTGGTGGCGGCGGATGCGCGAGCAGATGCCCCCCGCCCGCCCCGCGCCGGCGCCCGCAAAAATGGACTTTGTCGCCGATGTGACCTCTGACCGGCTGGAAGATCTGAAGCTGCTCCCCACCAACCCCGATTGGTCGGGCGGCTTCACGGTCTGGCAGCCCGGCGAAGCAGGCGCCGCCGCACGGCTCGAAGATTTCGCCGGCCGCGCCGCCGCCTATGACGAAGCGCGCAACATGCCCTCGGTCGAAGGCACATCGCGCCTTTCGCCGCATCTGGCGATGGGCGACATCTCGGTGGCAACCATCTGGCACGCCATCGCCGATGCCGTGCCCGTGTCCGCCGAACCCTATCTGCGCGAGCTCGGCTGGCGCGATTTCGCCGCCAACATCCTCGATCTCTTCCCCGACCATGGCGAAGTACCCGGCCGCGAGGTCTTCTCCAAACTGGCATTCCTCGATGATCCCGAGGGCCTGCGCGCCTGGCAACAGGGCCGCACCGGCTACCCCATCGTCGATGCCGGCATGCGCCAGCTCTGGGCGATCGGCTGGATGCACAACCGCGTGCGGATGATCACGGCGTCGTTCCTCTGCAAGCACCTGCTCATCGACTGGCGCCACGGCGAACGCTGGTTCTGGGATTGCCTCGTCGATGCCGATCTCGCCTCCAATTCGCTCGGCTGGCAATGGGTGATGGGCTCGGGCGTCGACTCATCCCCCTTCAACCGCGTCTTCGCGCCGGTGGGGCAGAGCGCCAAGTTCGACGCGGCAGCCTATATCCGGGAATGGGTGCCCGAGCTTCGCCATGTCTCCGAGAGCCGCATCCACGCGCCCTGGGAGAGCGGCGGGGTGAAAGGCTATCCACCGCCGATCATAAGGCATGAGGCCGCGCGGGCACGGGCGCTCGAAGCCTATGCTGCGGCCCGCTAGGGCGCCACTTCCTTCCCCTGCCAGTCGAACAGCCGACCGCTTTGCGGCGGCGCCAGCCCATCGATCACGCCCAGCAGGTGCGCCGCCGATTCGTCCGGCGTGATCAGCATCGTGGCACTGCGCTGAAAGGGCTTCGAAAGCCCGGTGTCCACCGTGCCGGGATGCAGCGCGCACACCACGGCCTCGGGCCAGCGCCGCGCGTGCTCGATGGCGATGGTTCGGATGAGCTGGTTGAGTGCGGCCTTGGCGGCACGGTAGCTGTGCCAGCCGCCGAGCCGATTGTCCGAGATCGAGCCGACACGCGCGCTGAGGGCCGCGAACACGGTCTTTCCGGTGCGCGGCATCATCGGCAGAAACGCCTGTGCGACAAGCGCCGGGCCGATGGCGTTGACGGCGAAGCTGTGGACAAGGGCCTTGGCGTCAAGGTCCTTCAGCGCCCGCTCGGGCGAAATGCCCTGGCCCTGCAACAGCCCGGTGGCGCAGATGACGAGATCGGGCGGGCTCGCAAGTCCGGCGGTAGCCGCGGCAATGCTCGCCGGATCGGTCAGGTCGAGCGCCTCGCGGGTGAAGCGCGTGACGAGCGCAACGGCCGGATCGGCTTCGAGCCGTGCCGCAAGCGCTGCACCGATGCCGCCGCCGGCACCGATGATGACGGCATGGACGGGATTGGGAAAGCTGCTGAGCATCGCAGCCTTATAGGCGATGCGGCGACAGGCACGAGACGGCGCTTTGGCGCGGCGTCAGTCCTCCTCTCAATCCTTTTCCATCGTGCACTGAAGCGGGTGCTGGTGCTCGCGGGCAAAATCGATGACCTGGTTCACCTTGGTTTCGGCGACTTCATAGGTGAAGACCCCGCACACCCCGACGCCGCGTTGGTGGACATGCAACATCACCCGTGTCGCATCCTCCACGCTCATGCGGAAGAAGCGCTGCAGGCAATGCACGACGAATTCCATCGGCGTGTAATCGTCGTTGAGCATCAGCACCTTGTAGAGGCTGGGCTTCTGCGTCTTCGGCTTGGTGCGGGTGGCGACACCGACACCGGTGCCGCGTCCTGCACCATCATCTCCGGTACGATCGTCGTTGCCGTCGTCGCTGCCTGCAACAGGCGCGGTTCCAAACTCACTCATCATCAGTCCTGATCGCGGCTTCGGCCGGGGGCTGGCCCATCCGCCCTATATACGGCGTCGCACGCACAACGAAAAGGGGTGGCCGCATGGCTGCGACCACCCCTCCCATCCATGCTCGCCAGCTTACTTGGTGGTGAGCGCGCTCTTCATCTTGTCGGTGCTGATCGCCATGCGGTTCTGCACCGGCTCGAAGATGTCGCCCGAGATCTTCATCATCATCTCGGTCATCTTGGAGAACTCGGCAACGACGCCATCGAACTGGCTCTTGGCGAATTCCGTCTGCAGCTGCATCAGCTCGTTCGGGGTCTTCGCCGAAGCCATCAGCTTGGCGGCTGCAGTCATTTCCTCGAAGCTCTTGCGCGACGATTCGGTGACATGCGCTGCAACCTGCTCGAGGCCGGTGGTCGCCGCACGCGCCGAGGCGATAACGGCTTCGACATTGCCGCGGGCGAGGTCGGCCATTTCGTCCATCGTCTTCATGCTGGTCTCGATGGCTTCCTTGGACTTTGCGGTCATCTGTTCCATCGCGGCCTTGCTGCTCTCGAGAGCGGCTTCGGCGCTGGTGTTCATCTGCGCGACGGTCGACTTGACGGTATCCTGGGTGGTTTCAAAAGCGGTGGCCATGGTCAATTCCTTCAGGGGGGTGGGGACGAGGTGCAGCTGCGGGCGGGGGGATGCCGGCTGCACGGGCTCGGGCTTGGCTGCGGGGGCGATCGGCTTGGCCGGCACTGCCTTTGCAACGCGCTCGGAGGTTGCGGCCTTGGCGACAGGCGTCGCGGCAACCGCAGCTTCGGCAACCACCACATCGGTCGCCTGGGTTTCAACACCGGTGGGTCTCGTGTTCGCCTTGACGACAGCAGACCGCTCGCTCGACGCGGACTTGCGGCGGGGGCTGGCGGGCTTGGTCGTCCTGGCGCTCACGTATGACATCCCATCTGGCTCGTTGTGCGATGCAACATAGCCAAAGCCGAAAACATTTTCAAGCAGATTTATGGTGCACTGCAACATGACCGAACAGGTGCAGCAATTTCAGATGCTTGAGCGCCGCTTCAGTGCCCCGTCACGACCGTGGCAATGCCCGATTCGGTCAGCGCCGATTCGAGCTCGCCACGCAGCCGGTCAAGCGACGGCTGGTCGCGCGCTTCCACCCGCGCCACCAGCGCATCCTGGGTGTTCGAGGCGCGCAGCAACCACCAGCCATCGGCGCGGATCACCCGCGCGCCATCGGTCTCCACCACGGTCGCACCCTCGGCCCGCAGCCGCTCGAGCACTTCCTCCACCACCGCGAACTTGCGCTCCTCGGACGCCTGGAAGCGCAGCTCGGGCGTGTTGACCATCACCGGCATCGCCGATTTCAGATTGGTCAGCGAGCCGCCGAGCTCGGCCACCGCCCCGATCAACCGAAGTGCCGCATAGATCCCGTCGTCGAAGCCATACCATTTGTGGCCGAAGAAGATGTGCCCGCTCATCTCGCCCGCCAGCGGGCTGCCGACTTCCTTCATCTTCGCCTTGATGAGGCTATGGCCGGTCTTCCACATCAGCGGCTCGCCGCCCAGCTCGGCAATTCGGTCGAACAGCGCCTGGCTCGCCTTCACATCGGCAATGATCGTGCTCCCTGGCAGCGCCGCCAGCACCGGCTCGGCCAGGATGGCGAGCAGCTGGTCGCCCCACACCACCCGGCCGGCGCTGTCGATGGCACCGAGCCGATCGGCATCGCCATCGAACGCCAGCCCGAAGTCGCAGCCCTTTTCCGCCACCACCCGCTTCAGATCGGCGAGGTTCTTTTCCTCGGTCGGATCGGGGTGATGGTTGGGGAAGCTGCCGTCCACGTCCGCAAACAGCACATGGTGCGTGCCGGGCAGCCGCTTGACGAGCGCCTCCACCACCGGCCCGGCAACGCCGTTGCCGCAATCCCAGGCAATGGTGAACGGCGGCAGCGGCGCATTCGGCGCCTCGAATTCCTCGAGCAGCCGGTCGACATAGCGATCCATCATCGGCTCGTCGCGCGCGCTCCCATCGCCATCGACCCAATCGCCCGCCGCCGCCATCGTGCCCAGCTCGCGAATGTCGGCGCCAAAGAACGGCCGGCTGGAAAGCATCATCTTGAAGCCGTTCCAGTCGGGCGGGTTATGGCTGCCCGTCACCATGATGCCGCCATCGCAATTGAGGTCGTAAACGCTGAAATACAGCATCGGCGTCGGCCCCATGCCGACGCGAATCGCCTCGATGCCGGCGGCGTTCAGCCCCTCGACAAGAGCGGCTTCGAGCATCGGCGAGGTCGTCCGGCCATCGCGGCCCACCGCCACGCGCGATCCGCCCGAGCGCGCGATGAGCGTGCCGAAGCCGCGGCCGATGGCGCGGGCGTCGTCCGGCCCCAATGTCGATCCGATGATCCCGCGGATATCATATTCGCGAAGGGCGGTCGGGTGGAACTGATGGCTCATGGTGCACCTGCGAAAAATAGCGTGGTTTCTACTGGCCTGCCTGAGGTTTGCTGGCAAGCAGCAGATCACGCGCAGCGGTCAGGCGGCGGGTTTCCAGCGACGTTCCGCCATGGTCCGGATGCGCCGCCTGCAGCTGCATCCGAAATGCCGTCTCGATGGCGGCGCGGTCCGCGTTTTCGCTCACCCCCAGCAGTCGCCGCGCTTCGGCCCGGGCGCCGGTGCCCCGCTTCGCCTTGCGCGGCCACAGCCACCACAGCGCAAACGCGCCGAGCAGAGACAGCAGCGCCATCAGCCGGCCATCATTCGGGAAGCCGCGCCGGGTCCCAGCCCGGCAGGTTCAGCGCCGCGAGCAGCGCCCGCAGCTCGGCGCGCGCGCCGACATGGCTGATGCTGAAATCCTCGAGCGCCCCCCGGTCGAGCAGCGTCAGCCCGCGCGGAAAGAACTCGCGGTAGATCACCCTCTCGGAAAGCCCCGGCAGCTGGCGAAAGCCGATCCGCTTCGAAAGCTGGTCGAGTGCGGCCCCCATGCGCTTGCGATTGCGCGCCTCCAGCGTCGACAGGCGGTTGCGCAGCACCACCCAGTCGATGCTGCCGCCATCGTGCCGCGCCCGCGCCTGCCGCTGCTCGAACACCAGGGCGGCATAAAAGCCCGGCTTCTTTACCGCAAAGGTCTCGGGGTCGACCTCGCCGATCAGGTCGAAGTCGATGAAGCTGTCGTTGATCGGCGTGATGATCGTGTCCGCCCGCGCAAGTGCCGCGCGCGCCAGCGCCGAATCGCGCCCCGGCGTGTCGATGATCAGGAAGTCGATCGCCGCCGCCTGCTCCAGCCGCAGCGCCAGCTCCGCCTCCGCGCCTTCGCCATCGGCGATGGTGATGTGATCGGGCGTCGCCAGCGCCAGCCCGCGCCTGGCGGCAAAGGCGACGCGATTCTCGAGGTAGCGCGCCGTCGTCCGCTGCCGGGAATCGAGGTCGAGCATCGCCGTGCGAAACCCCGCCAGCGTCAGCGCGACGCCGATATGCACCGCCGTCGTCGACTTGCCGGTGCCGCCCTTTTCGTTGCCCAGTGCGATGATGTGGAGCGGCATCAATATTCCTGAAGGGTTGCGTGGTCTCGCGCTTTCGCACAGAGGCGCTTGCCTTAACAAGTGAGGTCGCATGAAGAGCATGAGCCTGGTGGGAACAAACATGCAGGTGGTGCGCACGCCGACTGCACTGACAGCTGCGGTGGAGGCGTTCCGGCGCGCCGGCCGCAGCGTGGCCTTCGTGCCCACCATGGGTGCGCTCCACGCCGGCCACCTGGCGCTGCTCGCCGAAGGCCTCAAGCATGCCGATGTCGTCATCGCCTCGATCTTCGTCAATCCGCGCCAGTTCGGCCCCGGCGAGGATCTGTCGCGCTATCCGCGCGACGAAGCCGGCGATTCGGCCAAGCTCGCCGCCGCCGGCTGCGCCATGCTCTATGCACCCGATGTGGGCGCCATGTATCCGCCCGGCTTCTCCAGCTTCGTCCGCGTTGGCGGCCTGCCCGATGTGCTCTGCGGTGCGGTGCGCCCCGGCCATTTCGATGGCGTCGCCACCGTTGTCACCAAGCTCCTCGCCGCCGCCCGCGCCGATTATGCGGTGTTCGGCGAAAAGGACTGGCAGCAGCTCTCCATCGTCAAGCGCATGGCCGCCGATCTCGATCTCGGCACCGTCATCATCGGCGCCCCCATCGTCCGCGATGGCGATGGCCTGGCCCTCTCGTCGCGCAACCTCTACCTCGCCCCCGAAGATCGTGCCCGCGCGCTCGCCATCCCCGCCGCCCTCACCCGCGCCCGGGCGCGCCTGCTCGAAGGAGCCGCCGTCGCCGAAGTTTTGGCCGAAGGCGCGCTGGCGCTGGCCACCGCCGGCTTCGCCCGCGTCGATTATTTCGAGCTGGTCGATGGCGAAACGCTGGCCACGCTCAACACCGTGGCGCCCGGCGCCCGGCTGATGGCCGCGGGCGTAGTGGGAACAACGCGGCTGATCGACAATGTCGGGGTCTAGAAGGGGCTGAGCCCGAACGGCGAGCCCCCGAATGCGCCATAACCCAATCCACCAAGCCCATAGGGGTTGCGGCCCAATGCAAATGGCGATCCGCCGCGCGTGAGCGGAAAGCTGCCGTCGGCATATTGGTTGTACCCGAACCCGCCACCGAAATTGTTGAACCGACCGGTGCTGAAGCTGAACTGCGCCATGCCATTCTCGCCGAGCGGCACCGCGGTGCTGCCATAGAGCGCGCGGGTACCACCGGTGCCGACCATCATGCCGACTTCGCTGCGCACGCGCTTGTCGGTGCTGCCAGGTGCGCGGCCATCGACGATCGGCAGCCGCGTGTTGCTTTCCGGCTGGCGACCGGCAGCGTCGATCGCCGCCCGCTTGTCGGCCTCGCTCAGCCGATACACCTGCTCCTGCGCCAGGGACGGTGATGCCAGAAGGGCGAGCAGAAGGAAAATACGCATCACGCACCTTGGTCCGACACAGCTGACCCGAAAATGAACATCACCCCGGCACCGCCAGCCAGTTCATTTCGGCAGCCGGCGAAAGCCTGTAGCCGGCCGCTTCGAGAATTGCCGTACAGTCCGCAGCCACCGACGGGCCGAGTTCGAGATAGAATGTCGGCCGGGCCGTCGCGAGCAGCCGGCTGGCACCGCGCAAGACGGCCGTCTCCAGCCCCTCGACATCGAGCTTGACGAGATCGGGAGGCCCGAAGGCGTCGAGCAGCGCGTCGAGACTGATGGTCGGCACAGTGACATGCGCCCGGCTGCCGCCGGTCTGCGAATGACCATGCCCGACGAGGTGGTTCGACGCGCGACCGCGGCTGGCGATCGCCAGCGAGGCAATGCCCGTGCCTTCCGCAACGGCAGCGGCGACGACCTCGACCTTGCTGCCATTGAGCGCCACCGAGCGCAGCAGCAGGTTTGCCAGGAAGGGATCGGCTTCCACGGCAACCACCTGCCGGGCATGCGCGGCCGAAAAGGCGAATACGCCGCAATTCGCCCCGATGTCCCACACAGCCATCGAGGCGTCGACATGATCGCGCGCAAGGTCGGTCAGGTCGACATCGAAGCTGCGTTTCAGATACTTCAACTGGCTGTCGGGAGACACAAGCAGCTTGATGTCATTGGGCAGGCGCCGCGTGACCACGCGGTCACGCGAAAGACCTTCCGCCAGGGAGCGCATCAACCGGTTCACGCTTTTCTCTCGCGGAACGGTGTCGCCATGTCGAGCGCCTCGATGTCGGCCGCCACCATCTCCGCCTCGCGCACCACGAAATCGGCGATGGCGCTGCGGAATGCCGGGTTGGGGATATAATGCGCCGAGATCGTCGCCACCGGCCGATAGCCGCGTGCCAGCTTGTGCGCGCCCTGCGCCCCCGCCTCCACGCGTGGCCGCCGATTAGCGATCGCCCATTCGATCGCCTGATAATAGCAGAGCTCGAAGTGCAGGCACGGCACCTCCTCGGTCGATCCCCAATAGCGGCCGTAAAGACAGTCATCGCCAATGAAGTTGAGCGCGCCGGCAATCGGCCGCCCGGCGCGGCAGGCGAGCATCAGCAGGATCCTGTCCCCCATCGTCGCGCCGATCTCGCTGAAGAAGCTGCGGGTGAGATAAGGCCGGCCCCATTTGCGCGCCCCCGTATCCTGGTAGAACACCCAGAAGGCATCCCAGTGCGCTTCGGTGATGTCGGCGCCGGTCAGGTGCACGATCTCCAGCCCCTCCACCGCACGCGTCCGCTCCTTGCGGATGTTCTTGCGCTTGGCCGACGACAAGGCGCCGAGGAAATCCTCGAAATCGCGATAATCGTCGTTGAACCAGTGGAACTGCTCGCTCGAGCGCATCAGCCAGCCGGCGGCGGCAAAACGCGCCTGATCCTCCGCCGTCAGGAAGGTCGCATGTACCGACGACAGGTCGTTGGCGCGCGCCAGCCCTTCGGCCGCTGCAATCAGCGCCTCGGCGGCGTCCGGCGTGCGCGCCAGCACCCGCGGCCCGGTGGCAGGCGTGAAGGGCACCGCGCATTGCAGCTTGGGATAATAGCGCCCGCCGGCACGCTCCAGCGCATCGGCCCAATTGTGGTCGAACACATATTCGCCCTGGCTGTGCGACTTGGCATAGGCCGGCATCAGCCCCTGCAAGGCGCCGTCCTGCGTCTCCACGGCAATATGCGCCGGCTGCCAGCCGGTGCGCGCGGTCGCCGAGCGCGACGTCTCCAGCGCCAGCATGAAGGCGTGGAGCGTGAACGGGTTGCCGGTGCCGGCGCAGGCGTTCCATTCGGCCGCCGGCACCTCGGCGGCCGACTGCAGGATGCGGGCGACCAGCTCGGTCAGGCGCTGATCTCGACGATGCCGTCGATCTCCACCGCCACGCCCCGCGGCAGCGCGGCCACGCCCACCGCCGAGCGCGCATGGCGGCCGGCATCGCCGAACACCTTGACCATCAGGTTGGAGGCGCCATTGGCGACTTCGGGCTGGTCGGTGAAGCCGGGAGCCGAGGCCACGAACACGTTGAGCTTGACGATGCGACGCACCATGGCGAGATCGCCGAGTGCTGCCTTCATCTGCGCCATCAGCCCGATGGCACAGCGCTCCGCAGCCGCCACGCCGGCGGCGACATCGAGATCATCGCCGAGCCGCCCCTTCAACAGGCTGCCATCGGCGGCATAGGGGATCTGCCCGGCGATATGGAGCTGCCAGCCCGAGATGACGAAAGGCACATAATTGGCGGCGGGCGCGGCTGCGGCGGGCAGGGTAAAGCCCAGCGCCTGGAGGCGGGATTCGGGAGTATCGGTCATGCAGCAGCTCCAACATTGGCAGTGATTTGTGCTTCGATATGCGGCAGCGCATCGGCCCAGTCGTCGATCCGGGCATGGGCATCGGGCGCGGCCGGGATGAGATGACGCAGATCATGCTCGGCCACCATGTGCAGCCGGTGCACATCGGGTGCCAGCTTCGCGGCCGAGCTGTGGTTGGGCGGCAGATCGTCGATGAACACCGATGCGCTCGGCTGGAATTCGTCGAGCAGCGCTCTGATGGCAGGCCCCTTGCCGCCCTGGTTGCTGATCACCCGGTAGGGCATCCCGAGCTGCCGCAGCACGCCGGTGCGGGTATCGGCATGGATATCGGCGATGTTGGTCAGCACCACCACATCGCAATAGCCCGCCAGCTGCGCCAGCGAATCGGCGGCACCCGCCACCGCGCGCTGCCGTGGCATGTGCGTGGTGAAGAAGCCCTGCAGCAGCGGCGGAAAATCCGCCACCGGCAGCACGTTGCCCGCAGCATCGCGAATGTTGCCCGCCAGCGCGAAGGTCTCGAGCGAGAGGGTCAGATCATGCTCGGCAAGCAGATAATCGGTGAACGGTCGGACAAACTCGACCAGCACGCCGTCGCAATCGGTGATGATGAGGGGACGGGGCATCAGCGCTGCAATCGCTCGCCCGCGGCAGCCAGTGCCGCGGCCGGCACGCCGAGCGCCTCGGCGGCAGCAACAAGGTCGCTTTCGCGCGCTGCCAGGAAGCCGATCACTTCGGCGAGCAGCGCCGGCTCCCCGGCGCGCGTGCGCAGCGCGGCCGGGTCGAGCCCGGTCAATGCCAGGAATCGCGGTCCCATGTCCGCATCGGCGATCACATGCGCCAGCGCCTGAAGGCCGAGCACATCGGCAGGTGGCACGGCCTGGGGTGGCATCTTGAGCATCGCCGAACCCTAGGGTCCCCTGCCCGGCTTGCCAAGCGCGGCGACCTCGCGCCGCAGACCGCAGTTCTGCCGTAAACCATAATTCATTATTTACTAAATCTTCATGCGATGCTTTGCTGTCACAACTGACCAACTTATGTTAGTCAGGAAAAACAATGGATGCGGCGTGTAAATTCTACACGCAGCCGTCGCTGGACAGGGGTCGACAAGCGCGGTCATGGTCATGCAGATTGGTTTTGTCGGCGCGTCCGATATTGGCGAGGCTTTATTGCCGCTGTTGCCGCCCGATACATCCATGGTGATGTTGACGGTGGAAGATGCCACCGCGCGCGCTGCGGCAGGCACCTTGCAACTGCTCATCGTTGCCCCCGATTGCCCCTCGTGGCGGTCGATGGCGGAGCGGTTGCAGCCGCTGCAGGCGATCGCCGAGGCCAATCCCTTCCCCGTGTTCGCGCTGGTGCCGCGCGCCGATCCACAGGCGCTGGTGCAGGCCTTCGACATGCATTGCGCCGATTGCGCATGGCTCCCGGTCGATCCGATGGAAGTGCGCGCAAGGCTCGCCGCCCTCGTCCGCCGCCGCCGGGTGGCGCTCACGCGTGCGGCCGAGGTGCGCAAGGCCTGGCGCGTCGCCACGCGCGATGCCGTCACCGGGCTGTTCAACCGCCACCATCTGGAAAGGGTGCTGCCGCAGGCGATCCATACCGCCCATCGCGAGAACCGCATCCTGTCGGTTCTGATGACCGACATCGACGGGCTGAAGCGGTTCAACGACCTGCGCGGCCATCTGGCCGGCGATGTGGCGCTGCGCCGTGTCGCCGAAGCAATCGAAGACAATCTGCGCCCCGCCGACACCGTGGCCCGTTACGGCGGGGACGAGATGGCGGTGATCATGCCCGATGCCGATCGCGCTGTCGCCGCCGCCATCGCCGCCCGGCTGGTCGCGGTGGTGGCATCGCTGGGCCTGGGCTGCTACGGCCCGGAAGCAGAGCGCGCGCCGCTCACCCTCAGCGTCGGCATGGCGACCTTGCGCGGGCCCGGCTGCAATGCCGACAGCCTGCTCGCCCGTGCAGATCAGGCGCTCTACGAAGCCAAGCGCCAGGGCCGCAACCGCGCCAACGCCGCCGCCTGAACCCTCAAGACACCACACACGGCAAAACGGCCGGCGCAGGCTGCACCGACCGCTTCATCTTCCAGCGCTGCGCGCCTTACTTGATCTTGGCTTCCTTGAAGTCCACGTGCTTGCGGACAACCGGATCATATTTGCGGAACAGCAGCTTCTCGGTCTGCGTGCGCGGGTTCTTCTTCGTCACATAATAATAGCCGGTTTCGGCTGTCGAGACGAGCTTGATCTTGATGGTTGTCGGCTTGGCCATGAGAACGCTTCCGGGCAAAACTGTGAGAGCATCCCCGGCAAGCCGGGCGCTGCGAAGCGCGGCCTATGGGCAAGTGCCGCCGCAAAGTCAAGGCTGCTGCCGCCCTGGCACATGATTTGGCAACCGGCGGCAGGCTGGGCTATTGAACCGCGAATGACGATTTTGATGTTGCAGGATCGCGCCGTGCTGAGAATGCAGGGCGCCGACACAATGGCCTTTCTGCAGGGCCTGCTTTCCAACGATGTTGCGCTGCTGGCAGCCAGCACGCCACTCTATGCCGGGCTGCTTTCGCCCCAGGGCAAGCTGCTGTTCGCCGTGCTGCTCTTCGCCGGCGATGATGGCGCGGTCCTTATCGACGTGGCCGCCGACGAGGCCGAGGGCCTGCTGAAGCGCCTGTCGATGTACAAGCTGCGCAAGGCGGTCGACATCGCTCCCGCACCCGAGCTGGCGGTGTTCGCTTCCATCGGCACCATGGTGCCGGGCCACACCGCCGACCCGCGTACCCCAGCACTCGGCGGCCGCTGGATCGCCGCCACCGACACGATCGACACCGCTGCCGATTCTGCCGATTCGCAGGCCGCATGGCACAGCCACCGGCTGCAGCTCGGCATCGCCGAAGCCGCCGAGCTGGGCTCCGACGAACTGCTCTGGCTGGAGACCGGTGCCGATCTGCTCAACGGCGTCAGCTTCACCAAGGGCTGCTATGTCGGGCAGGAGAACACCGCACGCATGCACCACCGTGACAAGGTGCGCAGGCGAATCGTGCCGGTGCAGCTGGCAGGCACAGTGGACGATACCACCCTGCGCGACGACGCCGGCCGCGTTGTCGGTTCGCTGCGCGGCACCGCCGCCGGCAATCTGGCGCTGGCCCATCTGCGCATCGAGGCGGTTGATGCCCCCATCCTGCTTGGGCCCACCCCGGTCACGGTGCTGCGCCCCGATTGGCTGCAACCCGCCTTTGCAGGCGCCGCCTGATGGCAGACCCGCAGCCCGCCGAAGAGCCGCTGGCCGTCGGCACCGCCATCAAGTCGCTCCCCGAGCAGGTCGAAGCCCTCACCTTCGACACGCTGCGCTGGCTGCAGACCGACAGCCGCGATGCGATCATCATGACCGGCGTCGCCGTCGCGCTCTATTTCATCTTCATCGGCGCCCGCTGGGGTGCGGCGCGCCTGCTTGGCGGCAGTGACGACATCACCAACTGGAAGGGGTTTGCCGCGCGCATCGTGTGCCGCACCAATTCGGTGTTCATGGGCTCGCTCGCCGCCTATATCGTCGCCCATATCGTGGCACCGCCGGGCGCGCTGCGCGCCGCGATCGATTTCTTCTTCGTCGTCGCCTTCGCCATCCAGGGTGCCCTCTGGCTGCGCGAGATCGTGCTCACCATGGTCGAGCGCCGCGCTGAAGCCAGCGCCGATCCCGCCGATTTCATCAGCGCCATGGGCGTCATCCGGATTCTCGTCAACGCCGCCGTCTGGATCCTCGCGGTCATCCTCGTGCTCGACAATCTGGGCGTCAACGTCACCGCCCTTGTCGCCGGACTCGGTGTCGGTGGTATCGCCATCGCGCTCGCCGCCCAGGGCATTTTCTCCGATCTGTTCGCCGCGCTCGCCATCCTGCTCGATCGCCCGTTCCGCGTCGGCGATGCCATCCAGTTCGGCCCCAACATCGGCACCGTCGAGGCGATCGGCATGAAGACCGTGCGCATCCGCCTGCTCTCGGGCGAGCAGATGGTGGTCGGCAACACCCAGCTTCTCGAACAGCAGGTGAGCAATTTCAAGCGCATCGAGATCCGCCGCGTCGTGCTGCTGTTCGGCGTCATCTACCAGACCAGGCCCGACATGCTGATGGCGCTTCCCGATCATGTGAAGGCGATGATCGACCCCGTCGCCAACGCCCGCTTCGACCGCTGCGTCTTCACCAGCTTCGGCGCCTCGTCGATCGATTTCGAGCTCGTCTTCTATGTCGACACCCCCGAGCTGACCGACATGCTCGTCGCCCGCCACGCCATCGGCGTCGGCCTCGTTCGCCTGTTCGCCGAGCTCGGTGTCGAATTCGCCTACCCGAGCCAGACGAGCTTCACCGCACTCCCCGACGGCACGATGATCGATCCGCGCGAACGCCTTGCCATGGACCGGCAGGATTAGCCCTTGGGCACCGCATTGCCGCGCGCCGCAGCCGGGATGCTCGCATAGACCGGTGCCGGCGTCAGCCCGAGCCGCGCGCGCGCATCCTCGAGCGGCAACGGCAGCAGCGCCCGGTAATCATGCCCGGCAAACCATGCCGCCTGCCGGCCGCGCCGAAAGCCTTCCCAGATCGCCTGGGCATAGGGATGGCGCTCGGGCGCCTGCCGGCTCTTCAACGCTGCGCCCACCGCAATGAACGCCCAGCCGAGCGACCGCGTCTGCGCATAGGAAAACGCCACCAGGCACGCCTCGCCGAGCGAATCGGTGCCATAGCCGGTCAGCACATGCCAAAGGTCATGCGCATCGCGCGTGCGGCGGCCAAACCACGCCACCGGATGGTGCATGTCCATCATCACCCGGCTTGAAACTTCCACCAGCCCCTCGGGCGTGATGCTCGCGGCCGCAGTGAAGCGCGCATAGGCAGCACCCAGGCTGTTCTCGGGCAGCGTCGCCAGCCAGGCGCGGTCGGAAAGGATCGGCGCCACCTCGGCACGCTCATAGGCAATGCGCCCGCCCTCGGCGGTGCCGAGCAGCCGCAAATAGCCATCTCGCGTGCTCGCCCCGTTGAGCGCGCGCATGATCTCGAAGACCTCGCCGGTATCATCCTTGTCGGCAAGCAGCTTGCGCAGAGCGGCCAGCGCCGTGCCCCACTCGCGCTTCGGGATCGGCAGCGCTTGCGGCTGCGAAGCCGGAATAAAGGGGGTCTGGGCGGTCATGCGGAGCTTCTATCCGCATTTCCCATCCCGGTAAATAGAGTGCCGCTCAGTTTGCGTCAGTTTCGCGGCAAATTGGCGCTCGACACACTGGGATCGATAACCTGCGCATGATTGGGGCCTCGCGGGCGACCAACGAAGCTCGACGCACAACCGGCTGTGCGCGTGCATTCAAGGCTGGTGATCGGACCTTCGTTGATCCTCGCACCTTCCGTCGCACAGCCGCCAAGGCCAATTGCCAACCCGACAAACACCAAACGCATCATGGGCCACACCATCCGATCAAGCGATTACGCATCTTCCTCAAGGCTCAGCAGCGAAGCATTCCCGCCGGCACTTGTCGTGTCAATCGTCACCGTCCGCTCGGTGCAGAAGCGCAGCAGGTAATGCGGCCCGCCGGCCTTGAAGCCGGTCCCCGACCGCGCCTCGCCGCCGAACGGCTGGGTGCCCACCACCGCCCCGATGATGCTGCGGTTGACATAGAGGTTGCCCACCTGCGCCAGCGCCTGCACCGTATCCGACGCGCCAGCGATGCGGCTATGCAGCCCCATCGTCAGCCCATAGCCCAGCGCATTCACCGCCTGCACCGTCTCGGCGAGCGTGCCTGCTTCCCAGGTCGTCACATGCAGCAGCGGCCCGAACCACTCCTCCTTGAGGTCGCCGACCCGGTCGATCGCGATCAGCGTCGGCGCCACATAGTCGCCCTCGGGTGCCGCGATGCTGTGCAGCCAGCGCGCCTTCACCGATTGCCGATAGGCTTCCAGCTTCGCAGCGGCCGCAGCATCGATCACCGGGGGCACATCGGTCATCGGGTTGCCCGCCGGCCCCACCACCAGCGCATCCATCGCCCCCTTCAGCATGGTGATCACCGAATCGGCCACCTCGCGCTGCACCAGCAGCAGGCGCAGCGCCGAGCAGCGCTGCCCCGCCGACTGGAACGCCGAAGCGATCACATCGGCCACCACCTGCTCGGGCAGCGCCGTCGAATCGGCGATCATCGCATTGATGCCGCCGGTCTCGGCAATGAACGGGATCAGCGGCCGCGCATCGTCATCGAGCAGCGCCCGTGCAATCGCCCGCGCCGTGGCGGTGCTGCCGGTGAAGGCCACACCCTGCACGCGTCCGTCGCGCACCAGCGCATCGCCCTCGGCCCCGCCACCGGGAATCAGCTGCAGCACATCGGCCGGAATCCCCGCCGCATGCGCCAGCGCCACCGCGCGCGCCGCAATCCGCGGCGTCTGCGGTGCCGGCTTGGCGAGCACCGGATTGCCCGTCACCAGGGCTGCCGCGCATTGGCCAAGGAAGATCGCCAGCGGAAAATTCCACGGCGCGATCGTCGCGAACGGCCCGCGCGGCGCCAGCATAAGGCAGTTGCTCTCGCCCGTCGGCCCCGGCAGCGGCATCGGCTGCATCAGGTGCCGCGCCTGCGCTGCATAATAACGACAGAAGTCGATCGCCTCGCGCACTTCCGCCACCGCATCCGGCAGCGTCTTGCGCGCCTCCTGCACCAGCAGCCCGATGAGGGCAGGGGTGTCGGCCTCAAGCGCATCGCCGAGCGCCTCGACCCGCGCCGCACGGTCCTCCACCGGCGTCGCCGCCCAGCCGGGTGCCGCCGCTTCGGCGCGCGCCACGGCGGCGGCAACATCGACCGCCGCCGGCGCTGCCGGCAGCACCAGCGTCGCCGCCGCGGCAGCCAGCGCGTCCAGCGTCGGCGCATCGGCCAGGTCGATGCCCGGGCTGTTCGGCCGGCCACCGGTCGCCGCCTCATGCGCATACATCGCCGAGGGCTTGGGGATGGCGGGGTGCGGCAGCCCGCCCGAGCGCGCCACCCGCGCCGCCGGGTCGGCAAGCAGCTCTTCCTCGGGCATGTCGTCATCGGCTATCTGATGAACGAAGCTGGTGTTGGCGCCGTTTTCCAGCAGGCGTCGCACCAGATAGGCGAGCAGGTCGCGGTGGCCACCCACCGGCGCATAGATGCGGCAATGATGCCCCTGGTTCCGCACCAGATCCTCGTACAGCCCTTCGCCCATGCCGTGCAGCCGCTGGAACTCGAAGTCGCGGCTCTCCCCCGCCCATTCGAGCACCGTCGCCACCGTCAGCGCATTGTGCGTCGCAAACGCCGGATAGATATGCGGCGAATCGAGCATCGCCCGCGCGCACGCCAGCCAGCTCACATCGGTGGCAGGCTTGCGCGTGAACAGCGGATAATCGGCAAGCCCCAGCGCCTGGGTGCGCTTGATCTCGCTGTCCCAATAGGCGCCCTTCACCAGCCGCACCGCAATGCACCGCCCGGTGGCAGCACCCAGCGCCTCAGCCCAGTCGATGACGGCCGGCGCGCGCTTGCCATAGGCCTGCACCGCCATGCCCAGCCCGTCCCAGCCCTTGAGGCCGGGGTGCGCCGCCACCGCACCGATGATGTCGAGGCTCATGTCGAGCCGCTCGGATTCTTCGGCATCGATGGTCAGGCCGATTCCCGCCGAGGCCGCCGCCTGCGCCAGCGTCATCGCCAGTTCGGTGAGCGTGGGCACGGCAGCACTCGCATGCGCCGTCTCGTAGCGCGGGTGCAGCGCGGAAAGTTTCACCGAGATCGAGTGCCGTCCGGAAATATTGTCGTTCCCGCCGCCGCCTCCACGCCGGCCGCCGCGCTTGCGGCCGATCGCCTCGATGGCGCCCAGATAGGCATCGAAATAGCCCATCGCATCGGGAAACGTGTGCGCCGCTTCGCCGAGCATGTCGAAGCTGGCGGTAAAACCCTTCTGCCGGTCGGCAAAGCCCAGCGCCTCGTCAATGGTGCGCCCCATCACGAACACTTCGCCCATCAGCCGCATTGCGGCCGCCACCGCCTGGCGAATGAACGGCTCGCCGGTGCGGGAAAGCAGACGCTTGAGCACGCCGGCCTGCGGGTCGGCGAGCATCGCCTTGCCCATCACCAGCCCCCAGGTGGCGGAATTGACGAGCAGCGAATCGCTGTCTCCCAGCTTCGCCTTCCAGTCGGCCTGTCCCAGCTTGTCACGGATCAGCAGGTCGGCGGTCACCGGGTCGGGCACGCGCAGAAACGCCTCGGCCAGGCTCAGCAGCGCGGTGCCCTCGTCGGAGCCAAGCTGGTAATGCTGGAGGAAGCGGTTGACCCAGCCGCTGCTCGCCGCCGCCTTCAGCCCGGCGATCAAGGGCCGGGCGCGCGCCACCACCGAATGCCGCTGCTCCTCCCCCAGCAATGCGGCGGGCAACAGGGCGGCCAGCACCTCGGGCTCGGGCGCACGGTGGAGGGCGCGCATACGGGCGCGGGCTTCAATCATTGTCGGAGATGTCATGGGCTCGCCCTAGCCGGTTTGGAGGGCTCGGAACAGATGACTCCGACAGGTTGACGCACGCGTGAAGCCGGGCCTAGGGTCCGCCAAACGAACAGACCGAACGAACAGCAAGATTGGGGACGGACATGACACGGCCGGCAGTGAGCCTTGAGGACTATCAGGCAATGGTCGGCACCGAGGTCGGCATGTCCGATTGGGTGCTCGTCGATCAGGTGAGGATCGACCAGTTTGCCGAAGTCACCGGCGATCACCAGTTCATCCATGTGAACCCCGAACTGGCCGCGCAGACGCCGTTCGGCACCACCATCGCGCATGGCTTCCTCACCCTCTCGCTCTGCTCCAGCTTCGCCTATCAGGCGCTGCCTTCGGTCAAGGGCGTCAAGATGGGGGTCAACTATGGCCTCAACAAATTGCGCTTCATGGCGCCGGTCAAGAGCGGCAAGCGGATCCGGGGCAAGTTCACCCTCGCCGATGTGACCCAGCGCCCCGACGGCGCCTGGCAATCGACCCTCGCCGTCTCGGTCGAGATCGAGGGCGAGAGCAAGCCTGCACTCGCCGCCGAATGGGTGAGCCTGCAATATCTTTGAAAACAAGCACTTCGGGAGACGGACCATGCGGGAAGCAGTGATTGTATCGACGGCGCGCACGCCGATCGGCAAGGCCTATCGGGGCGCCTTCAACGCCACCCCATCGCCCACGCTGGCGGGCCATGCCATCGCCCATGCCGTCAAGCGCGCCGGCATCGAGGGTGCCGAAGTCGATGATGTGGTGATGGGTGCCGCCCTTCAGCAGGGTGTGCAGGGCGGCAACATCGCCCGCACCGCATTGCTGCGTGCCGGGCTGCCGGTCACGGTGTCGGGCCAGTCGATCGACCGCCAATGCTCGTCGGGGGTGATGTCGATCGCCACCGCCGCCAAGCAGATCATCGTCGATGGCATGCAGATCACCATCGGCGCCGGCGTCGATTCGATCTCGATGGTGCAGACCGCCGAAATGCGCGTCGGCGCCGATCCCGAACTGGTGAAGATGCACCCCAGCATCTACATGCCGATGCTGCAGACCGCCGAAGTCGTGGCGAAGCGCTACAACATCAGCCGCGACCGGATGGACGAATATGGCTTCCAGTCGCAGCAGCGCACCGCCGCCGCGCAGGCCGCCGGCAAGTTCGATGACGAGATCGTGCCGATGACCAGCCGCATGGGACTAGTCAACAAGGAGACCAAGGAGGTCACCTATCACGAAGTCACTCTCGCCAAGGACGAAGGCAACCGCGCCGAAACCACGCTCGAAAGCCTGAAGGGCCTGAAGACCGTCATCGAAGGCGGCACCATCACCGCCGGCAACGCCAGCCAGCTTTCGGACGGCGCTTCGGCGAGCGTGCTGATGGAAGCCGGCGAAGCCAGCCGCCGTGGCCTCACCCCGCTCGGCGCCTATCGCGGCATGGCCGTCGCCGGCCTCGAACCCGATGAAATGGGCATCGGCCCTATCTATGCCGTGCCGAAGCTGCTCAAGGCCAATGGCCTGACGATGGACGATATCGGCCTTTGGGAGCTGAACGAAGCCTTTGCCGTCCAGGTCATCCACTGCGCCGATGTGCTCGGCATCGATCCCGAAAAACTCAACGTCAACGGCGGCGCCATCTCGGTCGGCCACCCCTATGGCATGACCGGGGCGCGCTGCACCGGCCATGCGCTCATCGAAGGCAAGCGCCGCGGTGCCAAATATGTCGTCGTCACCATGTGCGTCGGTGGCGGCATGGGGGCAGCTGGGCTTTTCGAAGTCTATTGAGCGTGTGGCGGCTGGAGGTCAGCCCTCCAGCCGCCCCACACGACCACGACATGGCTGCCCTTTCAGTGCCGTGAGTGGCTTTTTGTTCGCAGATGCGTCATAGGCCCGCGATGAACATTGAAAACCTACCCGCATTGCTGGCCGAGGCCATCAAGGCCAAGGGCTATGAAACTTTGACCCCCGTGCAGGCTTCGGTCGTCGCCCCCGAGGCGGAAGGCCGCGATCTGCTCGTGTCCGCGCAGACCGGCTCGGGCAAGACCGTCGCCTTCGGCCTCGCCATGGCGCCGCAGATGCTCGGCGAAGATGGCCGCACCGCCCGCCCCGGCGCGCCGCTCGCACTGGCCATCGCCCCCACCCGCGAACTCGCACTTCAGGTCAGCAAGGAACTGGCGTGGCTTTATGCCAAGACCGGTGCGCGCATCGCCACCTGTGTCGGCGGCATGGATGCCAGCAAGGAGCGGCGCTCGCTCGCCGCCGGTGCCCATATCGTCGTCGGCACGCCTGGCCGGCTCCGCGATCATCTCGAGCGCGGCGCGCTGCAACTGGGCAGCCTCAAGGTCGCGATTCTCGACGAGGCCGACGAGATGCTCGACATGGGCTTCCGCGAGGATCTCGAGGAAATTCTCGACGCTACCGCTGCCGACCGCCGCACCTTCATGTTCTCGGCCACCCTTCCCAAGCCGATCGTGGCGCTCGCCAAGCGCTACCAGAAGGATGCCTTCCGCATCTCGACCGTCGGCGAGGACCGTGGCCATGGCGACATCGCCTATCAGGCCGTCGTCGTGGCGCCGGCAGACATCGAGAACGCCGTCGTCAATCTGCTCCGCCTCCACGAGGCCCCCACCGCGATGCTGTTCTGCGCAACGCGGGACAATGTGCGCCGCCTCCACGCCAGCCTCATCGAGCGCGGCTTCGATGCCGTCGCCCTGTCCGGCGAGCACACCCAGGCCGAGCGCAACTCCGCCCTGCAAGCGCTTCGCGACCGCCGCGCCCGCGTCTGCGTCGCCACCGATGTGGCGGCACGCGGGATCGATCTGCCCACGCTTTCGCTCGTCGTCCATGTCGAGCTGCCACGCGACGCCGAAACCCTCCAGCACCGCTCGGGCCGCACCGGACGCGCCGGCAAGAAGGGCACCGCCATCCTCGTGGTGCCCTATCCCGCCCGCCGCCGTGTGGAAGGCATGCTCCGCGGTGCCCGCATCCAGGCCGAATGGATGAAGGTCCCTGGTCCTGAGGAAATCCGAGCGCAGGACCGTGAGCGCCTCATCGCCACGCTGATGGAAACCCCGGCCGAATTCGACGACGAGGACCGCGCACTCGCTGCCCGCCTCATCGCCGAGCGCAGCCCTGAAGACATTGCCGCGATGCTCGTGCGCACCCACCGCGCGAAAATGCCCGCCGCCGAAGAGCTTCTCGATGGCGGCCCCGCCCAGCGTCCCGCAAGGCGCGGCAACGACGAAGGCCCCCGCTCGGGCGGCGGCGACGTCGATGTCGTCTGGTTCAAGATGGACGTCGGCCGCCAGCAGAACGCCGATCCGCGCTGGATCCTGCCGCTGCTCTGTCGCCGCGGCCATGTGACGAAGGGCGATGTCGGCACCATCCAGATTGGCAGCCACGAAACCCGCTTCGAAATCCCGCGCGCCATCGCGTCGAAGTTCCTCGATGCGCTCCACCGCACCGAGGGCGCCGATCGCTCGCCCGAAGGCGGCATCCGCATCATCCCCGCTGATGGTCCGCCGCCACCCCGCCCGTCACGCCCCCGCCTCGAATCGCGTGGTCCCGGCGGCCCTCGCCCCCACCCCGGCGCCACCGTCCGGCCCGTCGGCAAGCGCCCGCCGCGCTAACCGCGATTGCCGCAGTCGCACGTCTTGTCGAGCAGCCTCGACTTGATGAGCAGCGCGATGAAGGTGGTGATCGGCAGGCCCATCCACAGGTCCTGCACAATCCCCTTGGCAATCGCCACCGCCGCGGCAGCCTCGTTGACAAAGTCGATCTGCGCCCGGTAGCGGCAATAAAGCTCGCAGATCCGCTCGAACAATGGCGATCCCTGGTCGCGCAACAGCAGGAACAGCCGCTCGGTCTCGGTCCTGTAGCTGCCCATCGCCGCCAGCTCTCCGCGGGACCGCGCGAGCAGTGCCACAAAATCGGCCTCGCTCTCCGGCCAACCCTCCTCTGCGGCTTCCAGCTCATCGGCCAGCTCGTAATTCGCGCGCAGGAAGCGCGTGAACTCCAGCCACGCCCGATATTCGAACCAGTCGACAAGCGGGCGCGGCCCGTCCAGCAGCGTGAATAGGTCGGCCAGATCCCGATCGATGTCTTCAGTTGCCACGCTTTCCATGGATTCACCCCTGCGAAGCCAGCGCAGCCAGTATAGCGGTTCTGTCCGATGCCTCAACGCCCGCACGAAAGGCCGCAGCCATGAAAATCTACGTCGATGCCGATGCCTGTCCGGTCAAGGACGAGGTCTATCGCGTCGCCATCCGCCACGGCATCGCGGTGGTCGTCGTCTCCAACTCGGGCCACCGCATGCCCGCCCACCCGCTGGTCAGCCAGCACATGGTCGGCCCTGCGTTCGATGCCGCCGATGACTGGATCACCGAAGCCATCACCCCCGGCGATGTCGTCGTCACCGGCGACATCCTCCTCGCCGAGCGCGTCCTCAAGGCCGGTGCCAGCGCGGTGGCACATGATGGCCGCATCTTCACCAGCGCCATGATCGGCTCGGCGGTGGCGCAGCGCGCGCTGATGGCCGATCTGCGCGCCGGCATGGTCGGCATCACGGGCGGGCCGCCGGCCTTTTCGAAGGCCGATCGCTCGCGCTTCCTGCAGGCGCTCGATCTGCTCCTCGTTCGCGCCCAGAACCAGGCGGGCGGTAGCTGACCGCCGCCGTCGCCTGCGCATCCACCGGCATGAACAGCCCCTGGCCCAGCGCCGACACCTGGCCATTGCGGAAATCGGTGATCGTGGCGCGCAGCGTGAACGCCCTGCCGATCGGAAGTGCCGCCAGCTTGGGCTCGATCTTCGCCATCAGCTTGGCCAGATCCTTCGAAAAATCCTGCGTCAGCGCATCGGCAATCGATGCCTTCACCAACGGCTCCTCGGTGATCGCCACCAGCAGGTCGAAACCGGGGCTGTCGGTGCTGCTCGCCACCTCCAGGTCCTTGAACGCCACGCGCTGGCTCCCGGCAGCATTATAGGGCGTCCCCGCCAGCCACAGCGTCCCCTTGGCATGGACCAACTGCCGCGGTGATTTGGCATCGATCTGCAGCCCGACCGCCACCCGCCCGCGCGACGTCGGGTAGAGCGTCACCTTGCCGAATTTCACATCCACGACCCCATAATCAGCAACCTTGATGCCCTTCCTCGAAAGCCTTTCCAGCGCCCGCGCCAGCACCGGCTCGAGCGCATCGTAATCGGCAATCACCGGCAGGTGCAGCAGCACGCCCTCGCCCCCCATCGCCGGCGATGGTGCCGGCAGCGGCGTCGGCGCCGGATCGTCCGGCCGATGCCCCACGAACGTCTCCGCCGTGGCGCGCACCGAAAGCGGCAGCACCACCTCGCGCCCCTCGATCCGCCACGGGTCGACATGCACCGCCTCGGGCGCCACCCGCAGCCACACCTCCGGGTTGCGGCGGTTGAGCTCGATCGTGGTGAAGGCCTGCGCCCAATTCTCGGCAAGCGTCTCGCGGGTATGCGCGCGCGCCAGCTGGCGCGGAATATCGGCCTCCAGCTTTGCGATCACCCTCTGCAGCTTCGGGTCGGCCCTGCCGGTGAGGTTGAGCCGCTGCCCCAGAAGGTCGACACCCGGCTCGCGCAGCCAGCGATAGTCGAGGTCGACCCTGGCCTGGGGCTGCCAGTCGGGCGTCAGCCCCAGCCGCACCTTCGCTGTCACCAGCGCCTCGGCGGTGGCGGTCTTCCTGATGATCTTCTGCCCGGCATCGCGCGCCGTCACGCTGGCGGTGACCGGCATCGACAGGGTGAGCACATCGCCGCTCCCCCCCACGGTCACCGGCCCGCGCACGGCATTGCCGGTCACATGGCACGGGATGTCGGGCGTCACCCTGGCCCTGTCGACGCCCAGCACCTTGATCGAAACCCGCGCCCCCGGGATGCACTTCGCCACCCGCTCGTCGATGCTCCACAGCGTCTCGGGGGTGTCACGGTTGATCGCCGCCTGCAGGTCATCGAGGCTGCCGGTCACAGGCACGGCGATGGTGCTGGTGAGCGTCGGGATCGGCAGCGGCGTGTCGACCCGCGGCGGCGCCGGATTGCCCGAATCGCGGCTGCACGCAGCGACAAGCAGAAGCAGGGCAAAGGCAATGGAGCGCATTACCCCGGAGCTTATCGTTCCGTTCAGCTTTCGTCATCCCCTGCCAATGCCAGCAGTGCAAAGCTCGCCAGCCAGTGCGCCCCGGCATAATCTCCGGCGATATGCGGCAGGCTCGCCGCAAGATGCGCTTCAGCCACGTCCGCCATCGCCGCTTCGCCGCCAGCCAGCGCCGCCGAAATCCCCCGCCAGCACCACGCCCGGCTGAGGTTCAACCCATCGAGATGCGCGATCTTGCCATCGGTCCGATCCGAAACCTCCGCCGGCGTGAACAGGCTCGCCGGGCGGCGCCCGCCCGCCTCGGGAAGGAAGGCTGCAAACCAGTCGGCAAACCCTTGCCCGTGCAGCCGCGCCATCGCCAGCGCCTCGACCAGGGTCGGCGACAGAAAGGCATCGCCATCGGGCTCCCACGCCTGCGCGTCCTTGTCGCCGCCGAACCAGGCCTCCGCCCGCGCCGCCATCAGCGCCAGCAGCGCCGGATCATTGGCCCGCGCCCAGGGCGCGATCAGGCACAGCGCAAAGCCGGTGTTGGCATGCGCCCCGGTGCGAATGGGGTAGGTCAACGCCGGCAAATAGCCATGGAAGCCCCGCGCGATGATCGCCGCCAGCGGGTCCAGCACCGCGCCGAACCCATGGTGCCGCGCCTCATGGTGGAGCGCGAGCAGCCATGCCCAGCCATAGGGCCGCTCGAACCCCCGCGCCGAAGGCCGCAGGAACCACGCCACTTCGGTCGCCACCTTGTCGGCACTGAAGGTCGAAGCCGCCAGTTCCCGCGTTGCCGCCGATGTTGCAAGGTCCGGATAGAGCCGCGCCAGCCGCAAAAGCAGCCACCATCCGTGCACGCAGCTATGCCAGTCGAAGCTGCCGAAAAACATCGGGTGCAGCGCGCGCGGCGGCAGCAGGTCTTCATCTGATTCAAGCACTTGCTGCGCAGCATGAGGGTATTCGCGTTGCACGTGTCCCAGCGCTGTTTCCGCCATGTGCTGCGCAATATCGGGACCGAGTCTCATGGAAAACCAAACCCCCAGATGATCGCCGTGTTGAACACGAACAGCGGCAGCGCCGTCAGCATCTGCGCGCGGATGACGGCACTGCGGTCGAGGTCGAGCAGCACCGCCGGCACGATGTTGAAGTTCGCCGCCATCGGCGAAAGCAGCGTGCCGCAAAACCCCGAGAGCATCCCCACCGCCCCCACCACCACCGGGCTCGCCCCCAGCCCGAGGATCAGGATCGGCAGCCCGACCGCCGCCATCATCACCGGAAAGGCGGCAAAGGCATTGCCCATGATGATCGTGAACCCCGCCATCCCGAGCGTGAACGCCAGCACCGCCGGCAGCCGCGCGCCCTGCGGAATCGCCCCCGCCACGCCGTCGCCGATGATCTCGCCGATCCCCGCCAGCGCGAACACCGCCCCCAGGCTTGCCAGCAGCTGCGGCAGCAGCAGCGCCCAGCCGATGCCATCGACCAGCCGCTTGCCCTCGCCGAGCGCATGCACCGGCGCCAGCCGCAGCCAGCGCAGCAGCACCACAGTGGCGATCACCACCCCCAGCCCGAGGCTGAGCAGGGTCACCTGCTTGGGGTCGACAAACGCCAGCTGCGGCAGCAGCAGCGTGCCGATCAGCGCCGTCGCCGGCACGATGAGGGCGGCGCCGATCAGCCGGTTGCCAAGCCGGGCCGCACTCGCCCGCCGCTCGGCCAGCGGCACCTCGCCCGCCAGTCCGCGCTTTGGAAAGCCCATCGCCGCCAACACCACCAGCGCCACCACCAGCACGCCATTCGCCACATCCCCCAGCAGATCGCCGGCGAGGAAGCTCAAAGCGATAAGCCCCCAGAACAGCGTCGAGCCGATGCGCCCGGGGTGGCTGCGGTCGAACACCACCATCAGCCCCCAGCCCGCAAACAACAGCCCGGCAAGCGTATAAAGTGCAGGCAAGCCGATCATGTGCGGGCAATCCAGCGGTCGAGCGCCAGCAGCCGTCCGCCGTGGAGCAGAAACGCCGCAATCGCACTCGGGATCGCCCACACCGCCAGCTCGAACGGTTGCACGATGATCCCCTGCGTCTCGAGCACCCCCTTGATGAGCAGGATCGACGCGACCGCGAGAAAGATGTCCTCGCCGAAGAACACCCCCACATTGTCGGTCGCCGCCGCCATCGCGCGGATGCGCGCCAGCCCGGCGGCATCGAGGTCGGGCCGCGCCCGCAGGGCGGCGGCTTCCGCCATCGGCGCAATCAGCGGCCGCACCGTCTGTGCGTGGCCGGCGATCGAAATCAGCCCGATCGAGGCGGTGACCTGCCGGAAGGCGAGGTAAAGCACCAAAAGCCGCCCGCTCGTCAGCCGCGCACTGCGGGTGATTAGGTCCGCCGCTCGCTCGCGCAGCCCGGCGCGTTCGAGCAGCCCGACGACCGGCAGGATGATCCAAAGCGCGCTCACATAGCGGTTGGTGTTGAACGCCTTGCCGAGTGCGGCGAGCACCGCCACCGGCTCGAGCCCCGCCGCCAGCCCGGCGGTGAGCGCCGCCGCCAGCACCACCGCCAGCGGGTTGATGCGCAGGATGAACCCCACCACCAGCACGAGCAGGCCGAGAAGCGGCGTCATGGCGTGCCGAACCCGCCGCCGCCAGGCGTCAGGATCGTGATGGCATCGCCGGCCGCGAGTTCAGCGCGCGCACAGGCACCGAGCGTCTCCACGCTGCCGTCGCTGCGCGTCACAAAGCCTGCCCCCGCCTGTGCAGCACCGCCGCCCGCCAGCCCGAAGGGCGCCGTCGCGCGCCGCCCGGCGAGCAGCGAAACCGTCATCGGCTCCAGAAAGCGAATCGTCCGCTCCACCCCGTCGCCGCCGCGCCGCGCCCCCGCCCCGCCCGATCCGCTTCGCACCGCGAAGCGCTCCACCCGCACCGGGTAGCGCAATTCGAGCACCTCGGGGTCGGTCAGCCGGCTGTTGGTCATGTGCGTCTGCACCGCACTCGCCCCGGCCGCACCCGCACTTGCCCCGGCTCCCCCGGCGATAGTCTCGTAATATTGGTGGGCAGCATTGCCGAAGGTCAGGTTGTTCATCGTGCCCTGGCTCGCCGCCAGCCGGCCCAGCGCCCCGAAGATCGTGTCGGTCAGGATCTGGCTCGTCTCGACATTCCCCGCCACCACCGCCGCACCGGGGGCAGGGCTCAGGATCGAACCTTCTGGAATGATGAGCGTCAGCGGCCGCAGCACGCCATCGTTCATCGGCAGGTCGCCGCCTGCCAGCACACGAAACGCATAAAGGGCGGCGGCGCGCGTCACCGCCTCGGGCGCGTTGAAATTGTCCCCCGTCTGCGCGCTGGTGCCGCTGAAATCGAGCGTGGCGCTGTTGGTCGCTTGGTCGATCCGCACCGCCAGCCGGATCGCCGCGCCATTGTCCATCAGGCACGAAAACTCGCCATCATGCAGCCCGGCGATCGCACGCCGCACCGCCGCTTCGGCATCGTCCTGCACATGCCCCATATAGGCGCGCACCGTGTCCGCCCCCATCTCGCTCACCAGCGCCTTCAGGTCATCCGCACCCCGCGCGCACGCTGCCAGCTGCGCCTGCAAATCGCCCATGCACCGCGCCGGGTCCCGCGCCGGTGCGAGCAATGCCAGCGTCTCCGCCTCGCGCAGCCGCCCGGCCTCGACCAGCAGCCAGTTGGTGATGAGCACGCCCTCATCGGCAATCGTCCGGCTGTCGGCAGGCATCGATCCCGGCGAGGTGCCACCGATATCGGCCTGGTGCCCCCGCGCCGCAACCCAGAAGGCCGGGGCATCGCTTTCGGCCAGAAACACCGGCATCACCACGGTCACATCGGGCAGATGCGTGCCCCCCGCCCAGGGGTCATTGAGCATATAGGCATCACCCGGCCGCACCTGGCCGGCACGCGCACCAATGATCGCGCGCACCGAAACCCCCATCGAGCCCAGATGCACCGGCATGTGCGGCGCATTGGCAATCAACACGCCCTCACCGTCGAACACCGCGCAGGAAAAATCGAGCCGCTCCTTGATGTTGACCGACCATGCGGTCGCCTGAAGTGCCGCCCCCATCGCCTCGGCAATCGCCATGAAGCGGTTGGCAAACAGCTCGAGCCACACCGGATCACGGTCCGTGCCCGGCCGTGGCCGCGCCACTGCTGCCGTTTGCGTCAGTACCAGATTGTGCGCCGCATCGATCACCCCCTGCCAGCCGGGTGCAACGAGCGTCGTGCTGCTGGCATCGAGAAGCACTGCCGGCCCGGCAACCATGGTGCCGGGCGCCAGCCCGTCACGGCTGCGAAATGGCGTGTCATGCCATTCCCCGCCAAACCGCACCGGGTGAACCGTCGTCGGCCCCGCAGCCCCCGCCTGCGGCACCGCATCAGCCTTGTCGGTTTCGCTCACCGCTTCGGCTGCGATGCTTTCCACAATCAGGTCTGCCCCATCATGCGCAAAGCCGAACCGCGCCGCCTGGTCGGCCAGGAACGCCGCCGCCAACGCCGCAGCAGATGCGAGAGGAAACTCGGTGGTTGTGTCCGACCCCTTGTGGCGGATCCGCGCCGTCAGCAGCGTGCGCGTGCACCCATGCCCCTGCGCCGCCAGTGCCGCCTCGGCCTCGGCCGCCAATCGCCCCGCCGCGTCCGCAATCGCCGCATCCGCCGTCGAGAGCGGCAGCGCCAGTGTCGCCTGCGCCAGCGTCCGCACATCCGCCATGCCGATCCCCCAGGCCGAGAAAACCCCGGCCAGCGGATGCAGCAAGATACGGTCCATCCCCAGCGCATCGGCCACCGCACACACATGCTGCCCCGCCGCCCCGCCAAAGCCCACCAAAGTCGCCGCCGCTGGATCATGCCCCCGCAGCGTGCTGATCGCCCGAATCGCCGCCGCCATCGTCTCGACCGCAATCGCGATGGCGCCCTCCGCCAGATCGAGCGGATCAGCGTCCAGCTCTGCCGCCAGCCCCGCCAGCCGATCCGCCACCGCCCCGCCATCCAGCGCCGCATCCCCCTCCGGCCCGAACAGCGCCGGAAAATGCTCGGGCTGCAACCGCCCCAGCGCCACATTGCAGTCGGTGATCGTCAGCGGTCCGCCATGCCCATAGCTCGCCGGCCCCGGCCGCGCCCCCGCCGATGCCGGGCCCACCCGCAGCCGGCTGCCCTCGGCGCGCACGATGCTGCCGCCGCCGGCCGCCACCGTGTCGATCCTGAGACTCGGGCTCGCGATCCGGTAGCCCGCCACCACCGTCTCCTCGGCGCGGTCGAAACGGCCGGCAAACATCGAAACATCGGTGCTGGTGCCGCCCATGTCGAACCCGAGCAGCGCCTTCTCTGCCCCTCGACATACCGCGGACATACCCACAATGCCCCCCGCCGGCCCCGAAAGCACCGCGTTTCGCCCATGAAAATGGCCTGGTGCAGCCAATCCGCCGCTCGATTGCATGAAGCCGAGCGGCACCCCCGACAGCGCATCCGCCACCACCCCCACATGGGCGCCAAGCGGTGGCGAGAGATAGGCATCGACCACCGCCGATTGCCCGCGCGGCACCAGCTTGATCAGCCGCCCGACCTGATGGCTGGCCGTCACATAGCTGAAGCCGATTTCCCGCGCAATGTCCGCCAGTTGCAGCTCGTGCGCCGGGTTCACCCATGCATGCATCAGCACGATCGCGACGCTGCGCAGCCCCGCATCGAAGCCCCGCTGCAACGCCGCCCGCGCTGCCGCCGCATCGAGCGGCACCACCACCGCCCCATCCGCCGCGAGACGCTCGTCGATCTCCACCGTCATCGCCTGCAGCGGCAAAGGCCGAACAATATCAAGGGCAAAGATCGCCGGCCGCGCCTGATGGCCGATCGTCAGCGCATCACCATGGCCCCGTGTGATCGCCAGCAAGGTCGGTGCCCCCTTGCCTTCGAGCAGCGCATTGGTCGCCACGGTCGTGCCCATCCGCACATCGGCAATCGGCCCTGCCTCGGTGGCGCGCAGCCGGGCAATGCCTTCGAGCGCTGCATCGGCATAAAGCTCGGGCGCATGGCTGAGCAACTTCGCCGTCGCCAACCGCCCCGCCGGGGAGCGCGCCACGATGTCGGTGAAGGTGCCGCCGCGATCAATCCAGAAGTGCCAGCCGCTCACCCCATCGCCTTCAATTCGGCAAGCAGATCAAGGGCTTCGCGCGGCGAAATCTCGTCGACGTCGAGTCCCGCCAGCCGCTCGCGCAGCGCATCACCGGCCACCGGCGCTGCAGCAGCAAAAAGCGGCAGCTCCGCCAGTCCCGCCGCCAGTCCGCCGGTCTTGTCACGGTTGGCCTCCAGCCGTGCCAGCACGCTCCGCGCCCGCGCCAGCACCGGGGCAGGGACCCCGGCCAACCGCGCCACCGCCAGCCCATAGCTGCGGTCCGCCGCCCCCGGCACCACCTCATGCAGAAATACCAGCTCGCCCTTCCACTCACGCGCCCGCACATGCACGCAGGCCAGGCACTTCAGCCGCGCTGCAAGGGCCGTAAGCTCACGATAATGCGTGGCGAACAGGCATCGCGCCTGCAGGTCGTCGTGCACCGCCTCCAGCACCGCCCAGGCGATGGCAAGGCCGTCATAGGTGCTGGTGCCGCGCCCCACCTCGTCGAGGATCACCAGGCTCCGCGCCGTCGCTCCCGACAGGATGGCGGCGGTCTCGACCATCTCGACCATGAAGGTCGAGCGCCCCTGCGCGAGATCGTCCGAAGCCCCCACCCGGCTGAACAGCCGGTCGACAATGCCGATATGCGCTGCCGCCGCAGGCACGAAGCTCCCCGCCTGCGCCATCACCGCGATCAGCGCATTCTGCCGCAAAAAGGTCGATTTTCCCGCCATATTGGGACCGGTGACGAGCCAGAGCCGCGCATCGGCAGAAAGATCGCAGTCATTGGCCACGAACCGACCCCGTGCCGCCTGCACCGCCGCCTCCACCACCGGGTGCCGCCCGCCGCGCACGGCAAAAGCGGTGCTCCCATCGACCAGCGGCCGCACCCAGCCTTCAGCCGCCGCCCGCTCCGCCAGCGCACTCGCCACATCGAGCCGCGCCAGCGCCTGCGCCGTGCCGCCAAGGCCGGCACTCTCCGCCAGAACCGCCTCACGCAGCGCCTCCAGATGCGCCGCCTCGGCCGCCGCGGCATGGTCGGCGGCGCTGGCAATGCTGGCGGCGAGCCCGGCAAGCTCGACGCTGCCGAAACGCACCTGCCCCGCCAGCGTCTGGCGATGGATGAACCCCGAGGTCGGCACCATCAGCGGGTCGGCGGCGCGCGCCGGCACTTCGATATGGTAGCCGAGGACGCCGTTGTGACGCACTTTCAGGCTCGCGACGCCCGTCTCGGCGCGCAGCCGGCTTTCGAGCGCCGCCACCGCCGACCGGCCATCGCGCGCGCTGGCCTTCAGAGCATCGAGCGCTGCGTCGAAGCCCGAAGCAATGCTCCCCGCAGCCTCCACCGGCGGCTGCGGCACAAGTGCCGCTGAAAGTTCGGCCAGCAGCGCCCCATGCGCGCCGATTGCCGCCAGCACCTCGCCCAGCAGCGCCGGCGCCAGTGGCTCGGCAGCGAGCTGCGCCTTCAGCGCAAGTGCTGCGGAAACCCCGTCGCGCACGGCGGCGAGATCACGCGGCGTCCAGCGGCCGATCGCCAGCCGTCCGAGTGCCCGCGCGATATCGGGCGCAGCCGCCAGCCGTTGCCTCGTGCGCGGCCGCGCGGTCGGGTGGCTGGCGAACCACTCCACCAGATCGAGCCGTGCATTGATCGCCGCCGGGTCGGTGAGCGGGGCTGCCAGATCCTCGCCCAGCGCCCGCGCACCGGCCGCCGTCACCGTCGCATCCACCACCGCCTCGAGGCTGCCGCTGCGGCTGCCCCGGCTTGAACGCGCCAGTTCGAGGCTGGCGCGCGTCGCCGCGTCGATCGCCATCGTGCTCCCCGGCAGTTCGCGGCGCGGCGGGCAGAGCAGCGGCACTGCTGCAAGCGCCGTCGCCTTCACATAAGCGAGCAGCGCGCCCGCCGCCGCCAGCTCGGGCGGCGTGAACGCGCCGAAGCCATCGAGCGTCGTCACCCCGAAATGCCCCTTCAACGCCGCCTCGCCGCGCGCTGCGCCGAAGTCGCTCGCCGGCCGCGCCGTGGCACCCGCCGCCGGCGCCGGACTGCCCTCGGCATGCAGCGTCTCGGCCGCCGCCAGCCGTGCGAGCTCGGCAGCGAGTGCGGCCGGCGTATCGGCGCGCGTGTGAAAACTGCCCGTCGAAAGATCGAGCCAGGCGATGGCCCCGTCGGTCACTGCCGCCAGCCAGTTGGCGCGGCGCGCCTCCAGCAGCACATCCTCGGTCAACGTCCCCGGGGTGACGATCCGGGTGATGGCGCGCGCCACCAGGCTCTTGCCCGGTCGCTTCCTCGCCTCCGCCGGGCTCTCGATCTGCTCGGCGATCGCCACCCGGTGGCCGCCCTTGATAAGCCGCGCCAGATAGCCATCGGCGGCATGGATCGGCACCCCGCACATCGGGATGGGTGCTCCGGCATGCTCGCCGCGCGAGGTCAGCGTGATGTCGAGCGTGCGCGCCGCGGCTTGTGCATCCTCGAAGAACAGCTCGTAGAAGTCTCCCATGCGGAAGAACAGCAGGCAGCCCTCACTTTGCGCTTTCAGCGCCAGATATTGGGCGATCATCGGGGAAGCGGTGGACACGGGCCTTGGGTAGCAGGCAAGTGGGGGGCTGTGGAGAGGCTGCATCTCTCCTTGGCGATGCCGAGTCAGGCTCGTATCGTAAACGAATTCCCCGGGAGCACGATCACATGGCAATGGAAGAACGCGGCGGCAGCGAGAGCAACGATTTCGGCGATCGCGAGGCGCTCAACTTCCATATCCGCGGCCGGCCCGGCAAGATCGAGATCATCGCCTCCAAGCCGATGGCCACCCAGCGCGATCTGAGCCTGGCCTATTCCCCCGGCGTCGCCGCCCCGGTGCGCGCCATCGCTGCCGATCCTGATGCCGCCTATGATTACACGATCAAGGGCAACCTCGTCGCGGTCATCTCCAACGGCACCGCAATCCTCGGCCTCGGCAACCTCGGCGCATTGGCGTCGAAGCCGGTGATGGAGGGCAAGGCGGTGCTTTTCAAGCGCTTCGCCGATGTCGATTCGATCGATCTGGAGCTCGCGACCGAGGATGTCGACAAGTTCATCGCCGCCGTCGAGATCATGGAGCCGAGCTTCGGCGGCATCAACCTCGAGGATATCAAGGCGCCCGAGTGCTTCATCATCGAGACCACGCTCAAGGAGCGGATGAACATCCCGGTCTTCCACGATGACCAGCATGGCACCGCCATCGTCGCCGCCGCCGGCGTCATCAACGCGCTGCATCTGACCGGGCGCCGTCCCGAGGATGCGAAGCTGGTGGTCAATGGGGCAGGCGCCGCCGCCATCGCCTGCACCGAGCTGATCAAGGCCTATGGCGTCAAGACCGTGCTGATGTGCGACACCAACGGTGTCATCTACCAGGGCCGCACCAAGGGCATGAACCAGTGGAAATCGGCGCATGCTGCGATCACCGACGATCGCACCCTCGAAGAGGCGATGCGCGGCGCGGATATTTTCCTCGGCCTGTCGCAGAAAGGTGCGGTCACCGCCGAGATGGTGGCGAGCATGGCGCCGCAGCCGATCATCTTCGCCATGGCCAACCCCGATCCCGAGATCACGCCCGAGGAAGTGGCACGGGTGCGTTCGGATGCCATCGTCGCCACCGGCCGGTCGGATTATCCCAACCAGGTCAACAACGTTCTGTGCTTCCCTTACCTGTTCAGGGGCGCGCTCGATGTCCGCGCCACCTCGATCAACGAGGACATGAAGCTGGCAGCCGCCAACGCCCTCGCCGATCTGGCCCGCCAGCAGGTGCCCGACGAAGTCGCTGCAGCCTATGGCGGCAAGGCACGCACCTTCGGCCGCGATTACATCATCCCCACCCCCTTCGATCCGCGCCTCATCGAGCAGGTGCCGGTGGCCGTCGCCAAGGCGGCGATCGCCTCGGGAGTGGCGCGCAAGCCCTTCACCGACGAAGCCGCCTATCGCCGCGAACTCAGGATGCGCCTCAACCCCACCCAATCGGTGCTGGCCGGCGCTGTGGAGGCCGCGCAATCGCACCCGCGCCGCGTGATCTTTGCCGAGGGCGAGCAGGAGGTGGTGCTGCGTGCCGCGGTCAGCTGGCAGACTTCGGGCTATGGCACCCCGGTGCTGGTCGGCCGCGAGGCGCCGATCCTCGAAGGCCTGGCGCGGCTCGCCGTCACCGATGTCAGCGCCTATGAAATTCACAATTCGAGCGTCAGCCCGCTTGTGCCCGAAATGGTCGAGCGGCTTTATGCCCGGTTGCAACGGCGCGGATACCTCCGCCGCGACGTCCAGCGCATGGTCAACCATGAGCGCAACGTCTTCGGCAGCCTGCTCATGGAGATGGGCGTCGGCGATGTGATGATCACCGGCGTCACCCGCAATTTCGCCACCACCTATCGCCAGGTGCGCCATGTGCTCGATCCGCTTTCCGGGCGGCGGCCGTTCGGCGTGCACATGGTCATCGGCAAGTCGGAGACGATCTTCATCGCCGATACCGTCGTCACCGAGCGCCCCGATGCCGGCCAGCTCGCCACCATCGCCGAGGAGACGGCGGCCGTGGTGCGCCGGCTGGGGCAGGAGCCGCGCGTGGCCTTCCTCAGCTATTCCAACTTCGGCAACCCGCCGGGCGAGATCGTCGGCAACATCCGCGAGGCGGTGGCGCTGCTCGACGAGCGCGGCGCGGCGTTCGAATATGAGGGCGAGGTGTCCGCCGATGTGGCGCTCAACCCGGCGCTGAAGGCGCTCTATCCGTTCAGCCGCCTGTCGGGCCCCGCCAATGTCCTCATCATGCCCGGCCTGCATGCCGCCAACATCTCGGCCAAGCTGTTGAAGGAGCTGGCGGGCGCCCGGGTGCTCGGCCCCTTCCTCGTCAACATGGCGAGCCCGGTGCAGATCGCCCCGATGACGGCAAGTGCCGGGGATCTGGTGACCATGGCAGTCCTCGCGTCGACCGGTGTGGTAAAGTGAGGCGCTGCCGGTGAGGCCACCCTCCCTCAGGCCACCACTGCTCTTCATTCACGGCATGTGGTCCACGCCGGCGGTGTTCGCCGGCATCCGTGCCTATCTGGAGGCGGATGGCTGGGAGACGCTCGCCCCCGCCTTGCCGTTCCACGATCGGGACCCGTCGCTGCCACCGCCCGATGGGCTGGGGCGGCTGGGCATCGAGGATTATGTGGCATTCATGGTCGACATCATCCGTCGGCTCGACCGGCCGCCGGTGCTCATCGGCCATTCGATGGGCGGGATGCTGGTGCAGTGCGTGGCGGCCCGCGTCGAGATCGCCGGGATGATCCTTCTCGCCACTGCCGGCACGGCCGCCACCCCGGGGGTGGCGGTGGCGCCGCTGCGCACCATGGGCGGGGTCATCACCCGCTGGGGCTGGTGGGAGGATGCCACGCGCATCAGCCCCGAGCCGGCGATGTGGGGCATCTACAACGGCGTGCCCGATGATGTCGCCGCCGCCGAGATCAAGGCGCTGGTCTGGGATTCGGGGCGCGTGCTCGCCGAGATCATGCTGCCGTCGCTGTCGAAAACCCGCGCCAACACCGTCGATCTCGCCAGGCTCAAGGCGCCCGCGCTCGTCATCGTCGGCACCGATGACCGGATCACGCTTGCGTCGGTATCCCGCGCGGTCGCGCGCAAGCTCGGCGGCCCGGTCGATTATCACGAGCTTCCCGGCACCGGTCACTGGCTGTTCTGGGGCGAGCCGCACAGCCGGACGAAGACGCTGATCGGCGAATGGCTGGCGCGGCAGACTTGAACGAAGACCTGCGGACAAGGCTCGCTGCCGAAGCAGCCGAGCTGGGTTTCATCGCTTTCGGGGTGGCGGCCGCCGATGCCGCCCCCAAGGCCGGCGAACGACTGCGCGCCTGGCTCGCCGAGGGTCGCCATGGCGACATGCCGTGGATGGCCGAGACCGCCGATCGCCGCGCCTCGCCCAAAGGCCTGTGGCCCGAAGTGCGCTCGGTGGTGATGCTCGGCACCAGCTATGCGCCCAGCGTCGATCCGCTGCGCCACGCAGCACACGGTGATACTGGCGTCGTGTCGGTCTATGCGCTGGGGTCGGATTATCATGATGTCATCAAGCGGCGGCTCAAGGCGCTGGCACGCTGGCTCGTCGCAGCGAATCCCGACACCGACCTCAAGGTCTTCGTCGACACCGCCCCGGTGATGGAAAAGCCGCTCGCCGAAGCCGCCGGCCTCGGCTGGCAGGGCAAGCACACCAACCTCGTCAGCCGCAGCCATGGCAGCTGGCTGTTCCTCGGTGCGCTCTACACCACGCTCGATCTGCACGCCGATCCGGGCCATGCCGGCCGCTGCGGCAGTTGCGCGCGCTGCATGGCAGCCTGCCCGACAAATGCCTTCCCGGCTCCCTATCAGCTCGATGCGCGGCGATGCATCTCCTACCTCACCATCGAGCACAAGGGCCCGATCCCGTTCGAATTCCGCGAAGCCATCGGCAACCGCATCTATGGCTGCGACGATTGCCTGAGCGTCTGCCCCTGGAACCGCTTCGCGCAGGCCGCCAATGATTTCAAAGGGGTGGACGCACCGTTCCAGCCCCGCGCCGAGCTGCTCGCCCCCGCACTCGCCGATCTGCTGGCGCTCGACGATGCCGGTTTCCGCGCCGTCTTCGCCGGCTCGCCCATCAAGCGCATCGGTCGTGGCCGGATGGTCCGCAACGCCGCCATCGCCGCCGGCAATTCCGGCGATGCAGCGCTGCGTCCATCACTGGCAGCGCTGCTCGCCGATGAAGATCCCGTCGTTGCCGAAGCCGCGGCCTGGGGCTTGGCACAGCTTGTTGGTTGATGCTCACTGGTTGACCGCGCGCTCCAGCCATTCCGAATCGAGCCGCGGGTTGTCGAGCGCCGGATCGGGCGCCACTTCATAGGGCTCGGTCTGATAGGGCGCGTCCTCGGGGCTCAGACCATAGACCTCGGCATCGGGCTCGATCAGATAGGGGTCATCCGAGCCGATGATCTCGGTGTTGAGCGCCTCGGGCGGGGTGCCGCCCACCGCGCGCGCCATGAACTGCGCAAAGGCGCGCGCCGGTGCCAGCCCGCCGCCCAGCCCCGGCACGGCGCGCGCATCGTCGCGCCCCATCCACACGCCGGTGGTGAGCGATGTGGTGAAACCCAGAAACCAGCCGTCCTTGCTCGATGATGTGGTGCCGGTCTTGCCCGCCAGCGGCCGGCCGATCTGGGCGGCGCGCCCGGTGCCGCTCTCCACGGCCGCCTGCATCACCTGCGTCAGCCGCGCGGCGATCACCGGCGCCACCACCACCCGACCGCTCTCGTTGTCGCGCTCATACAGGATGGCCCCATCGCCGGTGCTCACCCGGGTAATGCCGAACGGCCGTGCCTCGGTGCCGTTGTTGGCGACCGTCGCATAGCTCTGTGTGAGCTCCATCAGCGTCACGTCGGAGGCCCCCAGCGCCATCGCCGGCCGACGGTCGATCGGCGTGGTGATGCCGAAACGGCGCGCCATGTCCGCCACCGCGTCGAATCCGACCTGTGCCGCCAGCGCCACCGCAACGGTGTTGGTGGATTGCGCAAACGCCTGGCGCAGCGTCAGCGGCCCCAGGAAGCGGCGGTTGAAGTTGCGCGGGCTCCAGGTGCCGATGGTGATCGGCTTGTCCTCCACCACATCCTCGGGCGTCAGCCCGGCCTCGAAGGCGGCGGCATAGACGAACAGCTTGAACGCCGATCCCGGTTGCCGCCGTGCGGTCACGGCGCGGTTGTAGTTTGAGCGCACATAATCGCGCCCGCCCACCATCGCCTTCACCGATCCGTCGCGCGCTACCGCCAGCAGCGCGCCTTCCGAGCCCTTGGGTGCTTCGGCCGCGATCGCCGCTTCGGCGGCCGCCTGGAGCCGCGGATCGAGCGTGGTGCGCACCTGCAAGGGCGCAAATGGCTCGTCGATCAATTCGTCGAGCTGGCCGATCACCCAGTCGGTGAACCAGCGCGCGCCGGCCTGGCGCGATTGCCCCACAAACGGCACCGACAGCGGATCGGCGGCTTCGGCCTCGGCAGCACTCAGCGCACCGGTGTTCACCATCACCGCCAGCACCGTGCGCGCCCGCCGGCGCGCGGCATCGGCGTTGGCGGAGGGCGCATAGCGTGACGGCGCCTGCACCAGCCCGGCGATGATCGCCGCTTCGGCGGTGGAAAGGCGCGTGGCCGGATGCCCGAAGAATTTCCGGCTGGCCGCATCGATTCCATAGGCGCCGCCGCCGAAATAGGCGCGATTGAGATAAAGCTCGAGAATCGCGTCCTTCGAGAACTTCCGTTCGAGCGCCAGCGCGAGGATGATCTCGCGGCCCTTGCGCGCAAAGGTCTTGGTCGATGTGAGGAACAGGTTGCGCGCCAGCTGCTGGGTGATCGTCGAGCCGCCCTGGCCCTTGCGTCCCGATTGCATGTTGGCAACGAACGACCGCGACATGCCGATCGGATCGACGCCGGGGTGCATGCGAAAGCGCTTGTCCTCGATCGCCACGATCGCATTCTTCATCGAATCCGGAATCGCCTCATGCGGCATCCACTCGCCATAGCTCGGTCCCAGGCTCACCAGCACCGAATTGTCGGCGGCGCGCACCTCGATCGACTGGCCATTGGGCGAGCGCTGGAGCGTGTCGTAATCGGGCAGCCCCGCATAGCTGATGGCCACGCCGATCACGAGCGCGATCAGCCCCATCAGCCCGACCACCAGCCCGGCTTGCAAAACGCCCGTCAACAGCCGCGCCGGAAAGCTGCGCTGCGGAGCGGGGGACCGGCGGGAAGGGGGACGCGACACGTGGGCCCCCTAGCGGGAAATTGCGGCGCCCGAAAGTCCGCATGCGGCCCCGCACACTGAACATCCGGGGTCCTTGGGGCAAGCCGCCCGCCGCATGCGACCGGATAGCCCGTCATGAATCATCAACTGGCCCGTTTGTCCGGCGCCAAAGCCGGTGAGCGCACGCAGGGCCTCCTGCGCCATGAAGGCGCCGATGATGCCGGCGGTCGGCCCCAGCACCCCCTGGTCGGCACAGCTCACCCCAGGCCGGTCGATGGCGGGACCGGTGAAGCACTGGTAGCAGGGGGCTTGCGGCAGATGCCCCGCAAACACCGCCACCTGCCCGTCGAACGCCCCGATGGCCCCCGATACCAGCGGGATGCCCAGCGCCACCGCCGCCGCATTGACTCGCAGGCGCGTCGCGAAACTGTCCGATCCATCGAGGATCAAGTCATGCCCCTCCAGCAGCGAAGGCGCATTGTCGGTATCGAGCCGTGCCGCCACCGGGTGCAGCGCCACATGCGGATTGAGCGCCGCCAGCCGCGCAGCCGCGGCTTCCACCTTCGGTCGGCCGATGTCGTCCACCGTGTAGAGGATCTGCCGCTGCAGATTGTCGAGGCTCACCACATCATCGTCGATCAGCGTCAGCGCGCCCACGCCGGCGGCGGCCAGATAAAGGGCTGCCGGGCACCCAAGCCCACCCATGCCCACCAGCGCCACCCGCGCCGCCTTCAGCCGCTGCTGGCCCGCACCGCCGAGCTCCTTCAGGATCAGCTGGCGGGCATAGCGGTCGAGCTCGGCGTCGGAGAGGTCAGCCACCGGTATCAGGCACCCGTCGAGCCGAACCCGCCGGACCCGCGTGCGGTATCGTCGAGCGCCGCCACCACCCGCAGCGCGGCGCGGGTGACCGGGGCCGGCACCAGCTGGGCAATGCGCATGCCGCGCTCGATGCTGATCGGATCGGCGCCGAGGTTGACGAGCAGCACCTTCACTTCGCCGCGATAGTCGCTGTCGATCGTCCCCGGCGCGTTGGCAACGGTCAGGCCATGCTTGTGCGCCAACCCCGAGCGTGGCCGCACCTGCACCTCGAAGCCCGGCGGAATCGCCATGGTCAGCCCGGTCGGCACCGCAGCCCTCGCGCCAGGCGCCAGCTCGAGCGGGGCATCAAGCGCGGCCACCACATCCATGCCGGCCGCCCCCTCGGTGGCATAGGCGGGCAAGGGCAGCCCCTCGCCATGCGGAAGCACGGTGATGGCGATGTCGATGATCATTCGGCAAGCGTCTCCACGATTCGCGCCACCAGCCGATCGGCGATCGCCGCCTTGCTCGCCGGCCCCCAATCCTCGGTCCCAGCAGCGGTGAGCAGATGCACATGGTTGGACTCGGTGCCGAACACCCCTTGCGCCACGTCGTTCGCCACCAGCCAGTCGACGCCCTTGCGTGCGCGCTTGGCCTTGGCCTTCTCCAGAAGGTCTCCGGTTTCGGCGGCAAAGCCGATCAGCAGCTGCGGTCGCTGCGGATGTACCGCAAGCCCGGCCAGGATATCGGCGTTCTCGACCAGCGACAGGGCAGGGGGGGCAGCGCCCTTCTTGATCTTCGCCGTCGCGGCATCGACCCGCCAATCAGCCACCGCCGCGACCATCACCGCGGCGTCGGCGGGCAGGGTGCGCGCCACCGCCGCCGCCATCTCGGCCGCCGTTTCCACATCGATCCGGTCCACGCCGCGCGGCGTGGGCAGCGCCACCGGCCCCGCCACCAGGCTCACCCTTGCCCCGGCAGCAGCCAGGGCGGCGGCAATGGCAAAGCCCTGCTTGCCCGAGGAGCGGTTGGCAATGAAGCGCACCGGGTCGATCGGTTCATGCGTCGGCCCGGCCGTCACCAGCACATGCCTGCCGGCGAGCGGACCATGCGCGAAATGCGCGGCCACGGCGCGCATCAGGTCGGGCACGTCCGGCAGCCGGCCCGGCCCGGTCTCGCCGCACGCCATGGCACCGGTCGCGGGCTCGATCACATGCATCCCGCGCGCGCGCAACGTCGCCACATTGGCGGATGTGGCGGCGTGCTGCCACATCCGGACGTTCATCGCAGGCGCCATCATCACCGGCGTGTCGGTGGCGAGCAGCAGCGTGGTGGCAAGATCATCCGCCATGCCTGCAGCGGCCCGCGCCATCAGATCGGCGGTGGCAGGGCAGACGAGGATCAGGTTGGCCGCTCGGCTGAGTGCGATATGCCCCATCGTGGCCTCGTCCTCGAGGTCCCACAGCGAGGTGCGCACGCGTTCCTCGGCAAGCGCAGACAGGCTGAGCGGCGTCACGAAGCGCGCCCCGCCTTCGGTCAGCACCGGCAGCACCCGCGCACCGGCGCGGCGCAGCTCGCGCAGCAGGTCGAGCGTCTTGTAGGCCGCAATGCCGCCGCCGACGATGAGCAGGATGGTGCGACCGTTCACACGCCACCCTTAGCGGCACATGCGGCCAAGCTCTAGAGGCGCTTGAAGTAGATGGTCGTCGGCGCATAGCCGCCGTGCGGCAGCATCGCATAAGCGGGAATGTCCCCCACCTTCTGCCAGCCGGACCGCGCATACAGCCGCGCCGCTCCACCACCCGAGATGGTGTCGAGCACCAGCAGCCAGCGCTCGCGTGACCGCGCCTCGGCCTCGGCTCGCGCCAGAAGCGCGGTGCCCAGTCCGGCACGCTGCTGGTCTTCCGCCACGATCAGCTTGCGAACATCCGCCCGGTGCGGCTGGTTGGGCGGCATGTCGATATCGAGCACCACAACGCCGACCACGCTCTGGCCCTGGACTGCCGCAATCACCAGATGCGCCCCGGCCTCGGCCGCCGCCAGCTCCGATGTCCAGAAGGCAAGTGCCTCCTCACGGGAAAGGCCTGCCATGAAGCTGATCGATGCACCGTCCTCAACAGCGTTCATCAACAGGTCGGCAAGCGATGGAAGCAGGTAAGCATCGCTCCCACCAGAAAGTAAACGAACATTCATAATGGATCGATAAGGCCGCCACCAACCACTGTCGATAGCTTCAAATTCACCAATTCTAAATAAATGTCTTTTGTATGGGTCAGAGCCACCAATGGCCTGCAGCAAGCCCTGATCCGGCTGCAAGGATCAGCCATGGCCAGCGCCAGCCGCTTGCGCCGCCGGTGCGCAGCGGCGGCAGGGCCTGGGTCGGCGGGGCTGCCCCCGGCACCGGGTGCTCGGCCACCCATTGCCGGAAGATGCGCGGCAGCTGCCCCAGCGCATGCACCGTCTCGGCAAGCCGGTCGGCAAGGATCGCCTCGGGGCCCAGCTCGTCGCGCACCCAGCGCCGCACATAGGGCTCGGCCATCTCCCACATGTTGACCGAAGGGTCGATCGTCAGCGCCACGCCCTCGACCATCACCATCGTCTTCTGCAGCAGCAGCAGGTGCGGCTGCACCGGCATGTCGAAGCTGCGGGTGATCGCGAACAGCCCTTCGAGCAGGTCGGTGATGGCGATTTCGCTCGCACGCCGCCCGCGAATCGGCTCGCCGACCGAGCGGAGAGCTGTGGCAAAGGCACCCACATTGTGATGCGCCGGCACATAGCCGGCTTCGAAATGGATCTCCGCCACCCGCGCATAATTGCCGGTGATGAGGCCGAACAGGATCTCTGCCAGATACATCCGCGCCCGGCGGTTCATCCGGCCCATGATGCCGAAATCGATCACCGCCAGCCGTGCGCCCTGTGCACCCTCGGGTGGAAGCACGAACAGATTGCCCTGGTGGAGATCGGCATGGAAGAAGCCCTGGCCGATCGACTGCGACAGGAACCCCTCGACCAGCACCGACGCCAGCCGCCGCCGGTCGAAATCGAGCGTCGCCAGCCTCGCGGTGTCGGAAAGCTTGATCCCGTCGATCCAGTCGATCACCAGCACCCGCCGGCTCGAAAGCGTCCAGTCGATCCCTGGCACGATGAAGTCGGGCGTGCCCAGCAGTGTCTCGGCCAGCTCCGACGCACTCGCCGCCTCGCGGCGCAGGTCGAGCTCGGTCTCGGTCCAGCCCTTGAAGGTGGCGATGACGGCGCGCGGCCGCAGCCGCGCAAACTCGCCGCCCAGCCGCTCGATATGCCCCGCACTCCATTCATAGGTGGCGATGGCGCGCGCCAGATCGGCCTCGATCCCCGGCCGCAGGATCTTGATGGCCACCTGCCGCCCCTCGGCCGTCACGCCGCGGTGTACCTGCGCCATCGAGGCAGCGCCCACCGCCACCGGGTCGATCGACTGGAATTTCGCTTGCCACGGCATCCCCAGCGCATCGTTGAGGCTGGCTTCCACCGCCGCGAAGGGCAGCGGCGGCACCTGATCCTGCAGCCGCATCAGGTCGGTCGCGGCTTCCGAGCCGATGAGGTCGGGCCGGGTGGCGAGCGCCTGGCCGAGCTTGATCGCCGCGGGGCCCACCGCTGCCAGCCCGGCGGCGAAATCGGGTTTCTGCGGCGCCCCGGCGCCGAAGCGCGCCACCCAGGCGATGATCCGCACCGCCATCGGCATGCGCGGGCCTTCGAACGGCCGCAGCGCGCCGTGGCGAGCGAGACGCCGGCCCCAGACCAGCATCCGCCAGAGGTGAATGATTGCCATCATGGCTGCAGTCAGATCTTCCAGCCGCTGTGGATCGCCACTGCCCCGCCGAGGATCGGCCGGTACTTCACCCGCGCAAAGCCGGCCGCCTCGATCATGCGCGCAAACTCCGGCATCGGCGGGAAGCGTCGGATCGATTCGATCAGATATTTGTACGAAGCCCCGTCTTTCGCCACGAACTCGCCGATCCGCGGCACCAGCTTCTCCGAATACAGGTCATACACCTCTCCGAAGCCCGGCCAGGTGGTGGTGCTGAACTCGAGGCAGAAAAAGCGCCCGCCGAAGCGCAGCACCCGGTGCGCCTCGCGCAGGGCCGCCGGAATGTCGGTCACGTTGCGGATGCCGAAGGCGATCGAATAGGCGTCATAGCTGCGATCGGGGAAGCTCAGCGTTTCCGCATTCTGCTCGCGCCACACGAGCGAGGTCAGCCCACGCGCCGCGGCGCGGTCGATGCCCACCTGCAGCATGTCGGGGTTGATGTCCGCCACGGTCACATTGGCGCCGCGCGCCGCCATGCGAAACGCGATGTCGCCGGTGCCGCCCGCCATGTCGAGCACATCCTCGCCTTCGCGCGGATTGATCTGGCGGACGAAATCATCCTTCCACAGCCGGTGGGCGCCCGCCGACATCAGGTCGTTCATGATGTCGTAGCGCCTGGCCACCGAGGCAAAGACCTCGCCCACCCGCCGGGTCTTCTCGGCGGGCGCCACATCCTCATAGCCGAAGCTGACCGTATCGCCTGTCACACACGTCTCCCGGAAGTGCCTGCGACTTAGCCCGGCCTTGGCGGATGCGCAAACGCGGCATAAAGCCTGCCCCATGCCCGAGCTCCCCGAAGTAGAGACCGTGATGCGCGGCCTGGCGCCCGCCTGGGAGGGCCAGCGCTTCGCCCGCGTCGTCCTCAACCGCGCCGATCTGCGCTGGCCCTTCCCCGATGGCCTCGGCCAGCGGCTCACAGGCGCCCGCGTGCTCGGGCTGCGCCGCCGCGCCAAATACGGCCTCGTCGATACCGATCGCGGCGAGACGCTCATCATCCACCTCGGCATGTCGGGGCGGATGCGGCTCGATCCGTCGGAGCCGCTCAAGCACGATCATGTGGTGTTCGAAACCGAGGCCGGCCGCATGGTGGCGTTCAACGATCCCCGCCGCTTCGGCGCGCTCGACCTGGTTGCCACCGACCGGCTCGCCGAGCATCCGCTCATCGCCGGAATCGGCCCCGAGCCTCTCACACCCGATTTCAACGCAGCCGTGCTCGCCAGAGCTTTTGCCGGGCGTGCCGCGCCGGCAAAAGCTTTGCTGCTCGACCAGCGGATCGTCGCGGGCCTGGGCAACATCTATGTCTGCGAAGCGCTGTTTCGCGCCGGCATCGATCCGCGCCGCGCCGGCGGCTGCATCGGCAAGGCGCGGCTTGCGGCGCTCGCCGATGCCATCCCCGCGGTGCTTGTCGAGGCAATCGCGGCGGGCGGGTCTTCGCTCCGGGATCATGCCGCCCCCGATGGCACGCTCGGCTATTTCCAGACCGGCTTCAAGGTCTATGGCCGGGTGGGCCAACCCTGCCCGGCGTGCGCGCGCCCCGTGGCCCGAATCGTCCAGTCGGGCCGCTCGACGTTTTTCTGCGAAGCCTGCCAGAAATAGCCCCGTCTCCGACCAGGGCGCTTCGGGCAAATGGCTTGACCCTTCGCCGCACCCGGCGTAAGGAGCGCGCCTTCCGGTGCGGGCTTCTTGGCCGCGCTGCAACCGATTTTGCTCCACACAGGATATCAGATGGCCAATACGCCCCAGGCTGAAAAGCGCATCCGCCGCAACGGCCGCCGTGCCGAGATCAACAAGGCGCGCGTCAGCCGCATCCGCACCTTCGTCAAGAAGGCCGAAGCCACGATCGTCGCCGGCGATGCCGATGCCGCCGCTGCTGCCTTTGCTGCTGCCCAGCCCGAGATGATGCGCGGCGTGGCCAAGGGTGTGATGCACAAGAACACCGTGGCGCGGAAGATTTCGCGCATGGCCAAGAAGGTCAAGGCGCTCGCCCAGGCCTGAGCCCCGATCAGCGCAAACGCATTTCGAGCGGCGGTGAACCACAGGTTTGCCGCCGCTTTTTCGTGCGCCCGGGCGGGGCGCAGCCATGCCTTCGAGTCGACCGATGGAGCCTGCGATTCGGCTCCCGTTCCGGGAGCTTCAATCGCTGAGATGGAACCAAAATGCTTAATGTTGCTTCTATGCGCGCGCCGGGGATGCGCGGCGGGTGACACGGGACCGTCCGAATCGCTTAACGATGTGACAGTTGCAATGTCGAACAAAAACAGCCGCTTGCCGTATCAGTCGTTAGTCGATGTCATTGAAGCGTAACGGCAGCGTCACGAAAAAACAGCGGCTTGGCGAAGCCTCGAAGCGAATTCACCAAAGTTCGTGTCAAGGCGGTTTATTCGGTCCCGATGCAATTCTGCCGCTTGCCGGGCGGCCCCGCAGCGGCTTAATTCACAGCCCGAGACGGACCCCTTGCTGCCCTACATGGCCGGCCTGGACTGATCGCCCGAACGTTCGATCCCTGACGGGGCCTCTGGCCTCGCCGGAAGGCTGCGGCCTGCGAACGGCGCCTTGTGCGCGGGTGGCAATCCAGCCTGCTTCGGGAGGCTGCGGCGGGTGAAGGCGGGCATTCAACGACCCGTGAGGGGACCCGTGAGGGGAGGGAAAACAGGCGTGGCGAGTTCGGCAGCAACATCTTCGGTTAAAGTCGCCAATCCCCTGGCGCGTGCTCTGCCCTCTGCCCATGCCACCGGCGGCGATCTCGCGATCTGGGAGCAGGTGCGCGCCGCCCTTCGCGCCGAATCGGGCGAGCGCAACTTCGAGACCTGGCTGGCGCCGCTCGCCTTTCTCGGCTGCGACGAGGGCGAGGTGCATGTCGCGGCCCCGTCCGCGTTCCTGGCCGACTGGGTCGCCAATCATTTCGCCGAGCGGCTGCGTCACCATTGGGCGCAGCGCCGCGCCGGTGTGCGGCAAGTGACGGTGTCGGTGCGGTCCGATCCTGCCCATGCAGCGCCCTCCGGCACGCCCGTGGCAGCCCCCCGCCCGCTCGCGGCCGTCCCTGCACCGGCCATGGCCGTCCCCGGCCTCAGCCTGCCTATCGAAAGCCGCTACACCTTCCAGAGCTTCGTCGTCGGCAAGTCCAACGAACTCGCCTACAATGCCGCCCAGGCCGTTGCCGAGCCGGGCGCCCCGGGCTTCAACCCGCTCTTCCTCCACGGCACCACCGGTCTGGGCAAGACCCACCTCATGCACGCCATCGGCAACGCCTATCTGGCGCGCCAGCCCGATGCGCGCGTCGTCTACATGTCGGCCGAGAAGTTCATGGTCGAGTTCCTCGCAGCCCTTCGTGCCAAGGAAGCGATCAGCTTCAAGCAGAAGCTGCGCTCGGTCGACCTGCTGATGATCGACGACGTGCAGTTCATCGCCGGCAAGGAATCGACGCAGGAAGAGTTCTTCCACACGATGAACGAGATCATCAGCGCCGGTAAGCGCCTCGTCATCACCGCCGACCGCTCGCCCCAGAATCTCGAAGGCATCGAGCAACGCATCCTCAGCCGCATGGCCTGGGGCCTTGTTGCCGACATCAACCCCGCCGATTACGAGCTCCGCCTCAACATCCTCCACGCCAAGGTCGAGGCGATGCCGCAACAGGTTGCGGTGCCCGATGACGTGATCGAGTTCCTGGCGCGCAAGATCACCGCCAACGTCCGCGAGCTCGAAGGCGCCCTCAACCGCGTCGTCGCCTATGCGGCACTCGTCAACGCACCCGTCACCCAGGAGTTCGCCCGCGAACGCCTCGCCGACCTGCTGCGTGCGCACGAACGCAAGCTCACCATCGACGATATCCAGCGCAAGGTCGCCGAGCACTACAAGCTCAAGATGGCCGACCTGCTCTCGGCACGCCGCGCCCGCGAAGTCGCCCGGCCGCGGCAGGTTGCGATGTACCTCGCCAAGAAGCTTACCCCGCGCTCGCTTCCCGAAATCGGCCGCCGCTTCGGCGGGCGCGATCACACCACGGTGATGCACGCCGTGAAGCGCATCGAGGAACTGCGCGCGGTGGACCGCGAGCTCGACGGCGATGTGATGATGCTGACGCGGCTTCTCGACGGCTGACCGCACGACCGCCATGGCGGTTGTCGATAGTATACAGTTTATGCTTTGCGCCGGGCGATCCGTCTCCTATTGTCTTGCAAAAGACCTTGGGGGACAGATCATGCAGCCAGTGAAGATCATTGCGATGGCGGTATTGGCGAGTGCGGCACCCGCATCGGCCGGGCCGACCGACTGGCCCACATCCAACCAGGGCCTCGCCGGGCAGCGCCATTCGGGACTTGCCGAAATCGATGCCGGCAATGTGACGAAGCTTCGCGAGGCCTGGGTGTATCACATGAAGCCGGCCGACGGGTCGGCGGGTACGCGGCTGGTGACGGCGGAAACCGTGCCCCTCATCATCGGCGGCACCATGTTCGTCTCCACGCCCTATGGTCGCGTGGTGGCACTCGACGGGGCGACGGGCACCGAAAAATGGACCTTCACCCTGCCCGACAACGAGCGTCCGGCCGTGCGCGGCGTTGCCTATTGGCCCGGAGACAAGGCTGGCGGACGCGGCAAGCCGGCGGTGATCGTGGGCACCCGCTCGGGCCGGATCTACTCGCTCGATGCCACAACGGGTGCCGTGGCAACGGACTTCGGAACCGGCGGCTACATCAACCTGCGAACGCCCGATGTCATGCCCACGGGAATTGAAAAGCCCTATGTGCTGGCGGCAACGCCATTCGTCTTCAAGAACCTGATCATCACCGGCGGCGGCAGCCCGGACCAGGCCGCGGCACTTGGTCCGCTCGGCGATGTGCGCGCCTGGGATGTCCGAACCGGCAAGCTGGTCTGGCAGTTCCACACCGTGCCGCGGCCGGGCGAAATCGGCCACGAGACCTGGGGCGGGGAGAGCTGGAAGGACCGCGCCGGCGCCAATGTCTGGGGCTATTTCACCGCGGACGAGGCGCGTGGGCTGCTCTACATGCCGGTGGGCGCACCCAACAACGACCGCATGGGAATCGACCGGCCGGGCGACAATCTGTTCGGCAGTTCGGTCGTGGCGGTGAATGCCGCCACCGGCAAATATGTCTGGCATTTCCAGGTGACGCATCACGACATCTGGGATTGGGACGCCGCCTCGCAGCCGGTGCTGTTCGATGTGAAGAAGGCCGGCCGCACCATTCCGGCGGTGGCGACGGTCAACAAGAACGCGCTCATGTTCATTCTCGATCGGCGCACCGGCAAGCCGATATTCGGCGTCGAGGAGCGCCCGGCACCGCCCACGAACGTGCCCGGCGAACGCACCAGCCCGACCCAGCCCTGGCCGGTGAAGCCCGAGCCGCTGGCGCAGACGAGCCTGTCACGCGACAATCTCTACAAGGATACGCCCGAGCACAAGGCATGGTGCGAAGCGCTGGTGGACGACAACAACATGATGCTCGGGGCCACACCCTATCAGCCGATCCTGCTCGAGAGATACACGGTCAACCTGCCGGGCACCCAGGGCGGCGTGAATTATTATGGCGGCGCGTTCGACCCCCGGCTCGGGCTTTTCGTCGTCAATGTCAGCAACCTGGCGCAGCCGATGCGCATGGTGAAGATGCCCGATGGCAACTATGCCAACTCCGGGCCGCTCGCCGGGACACGGCGCTTCTGGAACCCGGAGAATCACCTTCCCTGCGGGCCCACACCCTGGGGCCAGCTTGTGGCCGTCAACGTCAACACCGGCGAGATCGCGTGGCGGTCGACGCTCGGGGTCACCGACAGCCTCCCCCAGGGCAAGCAGGCGACCGGCCGCCCCGGGCTCGGCGGCGCCATCACCACCGCGAGCGGGCTGACATTCGTCGGCGCCACCGACGATGCCCGCTTCCGCGCCTTCGACACCGCCACCGGCAAGGAAATCTGGACCTACAGGCTGCGCGGCTCGGCCAGCGCCACGCCGGCCACCTACAAGGGCGGCGATGGCCGCCAATATGTCGCCGTCATGGCCACCGGCGGCGGCCAGATCGGCGCAGAACTCACCACCGATGAGCTGGTGGCGTTCAGCCTGCCGCGCTGACGTGGAGGATTTTTGCCTCCGGCGGCTGGGGCTTCGAGCCCCAGACCCCGTTCATGTGCCGTCGCTATACCAGGTTGCCGGAGGTCTTTTGCTGGAGTGTTCCCCATGCGTAACCTGATAGTGTTCAGCGCAGTCCTCGCATTCGGCGTGGCAGCCGCTGCGCAGGCGCCGGTTGCGCTGACCGTTGAGCAACTGGCACAGTTTCCGCCCGGGGAGGGGCGCGAGGCGACGGTGCGGGTGTGCTCGGGCTGTCATGAGCCTGAGATCATGACGCAGCAGCGGCTGGCGCCGGCGGACTGGGCGCGGGTGGTCGATACGATGGCCGGCAACGGTGCGCAGGGCACCGATGCCGATTTCGATGCAATCACGGCGTATCTGTCGAAGGCGTTTCCGGCGGAGTAGCCTTTGGCCTCCGGCGGCTGGGGCCTTAGGCCCCAGACCCCGTAAAGGGCGTATCGCCAGTTTCGAACGGACCGGGTCATCCCCCCATCGCACACAAAAAGACGCCAGCCGCAATGCCGGGTGTCGGCACGCGCTGGCGCAGTGGGCGGCCGGGATGCATGCCATCCCGGCCGGGGGACCTAGGTCAGAACTGGGCGCGCGCACCGACGACGAAATAGCGGCCCATCACGTCATGCTGCGCCTGCAGATAGGCCGGAAATTGTGTGGGCTGCCCATTGTTCTGGGGCACGAACACGAACTTGTCGAAGAGGTTCTGCGCGTTGAGGAAGAACGTAACCTTGTTGTTGCCCATCAAAACGTCCTGCGAAATGTTGGCGTTGAGATAGGCGACCGGCGGGATCCGGTTGTTGGTGACGAACACGTTCTGCTGCAGCGTGTAGAACAGTGTGCCCAGGTAACGCACGTCGAGCCCGAAGTTGAAGCCGTCCCGCGAGTAATCGACCGACGCCGTGAACCGATGTTTGGGAAGGCCGGCGGCGGCACCGGCAAGGATCTGCGGATCCGCTCCCGGGGTCGAAGAGGCCGTGAATTTCGGCGTGTAGTTACCGAGGAGGCGAAGATCGACCCGGCCTTCGCCGAGGCCAAGGCGATAGTTCAGCTCATAGTCGATGCCTTCGGTCACCACGCTGGCCTGGTTGAACGGCGCGGTGGTGATGGTGAGCGGGAAGTTGGCCGGTGACCGGTCTGCGAAGGGCAGCGGCCGGTTGATGAAGGCGCAGGTGGGGCCGGTGCCGTTCGAATCCTCGCACAGCTGGTTGATGAGCCCGGTGCCGGGCCGCGAAATCTGATCGCGGATCCGGATCTTGAAATAGTCCACCGACACCGAGAAGTTGCGGAAGAAGCTCGGCTGCCAGATCGCGCCGACGGTAATGGTGCGCGCGATTTCCGGCTGCAAATCGGGATTGCCGGCGTTGAGGGTGATGATGTTGGTGTTCACGCCGGTGTGAACATCGTTGAAGTTGCCGCGGGTCGATCCGACGCCCTGGAACAGCTCGTACAACGTGGGTGCGCGAATATCCTGCGACCAGGTACCACGGAAGCGCAACTCCTGCACCGGCGACCAGCTGCCGCCAATCTTCCAGGCCCAGATGCCACCGGTGACGCTGTAATCGGTGTAGCGGACGGCACCGTTGACATCGAGACGATCGAAGAACGGCTGGTCGGCGAGCAGCGGCACCGCGATTTCGCCATAGACTTCGCCGATGTTCTGCTTGCCGAAGCTGTTGCCGACGTTGGTCGAGTTCCAGCGCAGGTTGAACGGCAGCGCCGCAGTGCGCAGCCCCTCCGGTATGCCATTGAGATTGGCGGGGTTGGTGGCGGAACTCTCGCTGAACCCTGGCTCGTACAGTGGGATCGGCCGGCTCGGATCGACGTTGGAGATTTGTTCGAGCCGTTGCCGGCGATATTCACCGCCGACCGCGAAGTTTACAGTGCCCGCCGGCAGCTCGAAAAGGCCGCCGGAGACGTTGGCAGCGAACGCCGTCTGCCGTTGATCGACCTCGTAGCGCGATGGCTCATCCTGGAAATAGCTGTACGATTCGGCCGATGGCGAGCCGTTGCCGAACGGGTTCCAGGGCTTGCAGCCCGGGAACAGCCCCGGCAGCGTCACGTCCGATCGACAGATAATGTTGCCGTTGCGCGGTCCGCCTGCCAGTTGGCCGGCATCGACGGCGTCGAGCGATGCAAACCATTTCGGCTGGTCGAAATTGCCGAAATGCTCGGTCTGGAGCTTCGACTGGCCATGGCTGAAATTGATGCTCCAGTTGATGCTGTCATAGTTGCCCTTGAAGCCGCCGAGCACGGTCCATGCCTTGTTGTTGGTCAGCACCAACTTGGGAGCCTGGTCGGCCTCGACGCGGCTGGCGACAAAGGAGGATACGCCCTCGGCGCGCATCGTATCCGCGACAAAAGTGGGCAGAAATGCGTTGTCGGAGAATATCTGGAAGGAATCGAACTGCGTTCCCGCGCCGACGGTCACATAACGCGTGTCGGCGTCGCTGTAGCTGCCCTGAAGGAAGGCCGAAACATTGTCGCTGAATTCATAGTCGGCGCGGCCGAAGCCCTGCTTGGTCTCGACGTCGGACGTCAGGCTTGCGCCGAAGGTCACCGAGGTGTCGGCGCCGCCGACGTTGTAGAACGGCGTTCCGGTCGGTGTCCCGAGATCGGCGCGCTTGACACCCTGGGCGGAGACCGGCCCGCCGACCAGTGTCGGCTCGAAGGTGAAACCGGTGAGGCTGAAGGCGCGGCCTCCGGAGCGAAGCTCCGACTGGGCGTTGGTGCGGCCATTGCCGATCAACGTGCCATAGGTGCCGCGGGCCAAACGGACGTTGAACATCGGCGTAAAGGGGTTTTCGGGACAGGCGCCGGCCGCACAGGGCCGGGCCGGATTGGCGCCGACATTGACCCAGCCGCCTTGATAGTCACCGCCGAATGGACGGCCTTCGCTGGTGGGGACACCGGGCTGGTTGAAATAATCGAAGCTGGCTTCGAGGTGCAGGCGATTGTCCATGAAGAACTTGCCGCCAGCAATGGCGAAGCGCTGCTGCTCGCCGTCGCCGCGGCTCGAAATGCCTGTCTGCGCCGATGCCTTGACGCCCTCGAACTTGGTATCGAGGATGAAGTTCACCACGCCGGCGACGGCATCGGAACCATAGGCAGCCGACGCGCCGCCGGTCACGACATCGACGCGCTGGATGAGCGCCTGCGGGATGATGTTGGCATCGGTTGTGCCATCGAAGCTTGTTGGCGGCAGCCGCTGGCCATCGAGCAGCAGCAGCGTCTCGATGGCCCCCAGCCTGCGCAGGTTGAGGTAGTTGCCCGCAGACGGCGTGCCGCCTTGCCCGGACCTGACATTGGCGCCGGCCGTGCCGACAAACTGCGGCAGCCGGTTGAGGCCGGCGGCGATCGATTCGGGCGCTTTTTTCAACAGTTCGGTGGTGGTCACCACCGTCACCGGCGTCGGCGCGCTATAGCCATTTGCAACAATACGCGATCCTGTGACAACCATCTCCTGTTCGGCGCCACTCTGCGACGCCGCACTTGCGGTACCGACCCTTTCGGCGTCCCGATCGTCGGACCTGGTGATCACCGGGTTCTGCAGAGGTTGATCGGTTGTCGATCGCCCGACCGAGGGTGACGGACCGGCCGGGATGCCGACCGTCTGCGCCTGTGCTGCGCCGACGGCGGCCCCGCAGGTGCCCAGCAGAAATCCGGCACGGAGCCATGCATTGATTTTCACGAGATTCCCCTCCCCTTGCTGACGTGATCTGACAGAGCAAACTGCTCTCCGCCACGTTCATCTGTATATTGTGTGTAATTCCGGTGGTTCGTCAACCGCCTTATTTGCATTGGGCAAATTCGGCAATTCGGTAAGGAATCGTCCACATGGCTTGCAGGGTCAGACGGAATCGGTACAGACACCCTCCATGCTCACGCACCGCCGCGGGAGGCCCATCCGTCGAGGGTCTGAGCCGCGCGTTGACAGCGTCCCATATGTATTTAGCATACATCAGAGATGTTTGAGCAGGTCGGGTCAGCCGGGCCGCCGACACGTCCGGGGAGTGACGTCGATGCGCATGATTTTGGTCGCCACATGGGGTGCCACCTTGATTGCTGCTGGTGCCACGGCGGAGGTCGCGTACGCGCAGCCGGCTGCCGATTCGCCGCGCATTCCCGGCCAGAACTCTGATGGCTTGCGTGTCTATCTGCGCGCCGGCCTCAAGACTCATGCAGCCGGCGAGCATGACTATCCGCAGTTTCTCGCCGACTGGTCCAAGCTTCTCACCGAGCGCGGCGCGGTGGTCGACGGGTCGTTCCACGCCCCCAGCGCCAGCGAGCTGGCGAACACCGATGTCGTTGTCATGTACAAGGGCGATGCCGGCTACATGACCGACGATGAGCGGGCAGCACTCCGGGCCTTCATCAAGCGCGGCGGCGGGTTGGTGACGCTGCACGATCCGCTGTGCGGCCCCGATCCCGAGGAGTTCGCGTCCTATGTCGGCGGCGCCAAGAAGCATGGCGAGGTCAATTATACCCTCGGCGCCGACATCCCGCTGTCGATCGTCGACAAGAGCTCGCCGATCATGAAGGGCATGACCGACATCACGCTCTTCGACGAAGCCTTTTACAAGATGACCTGGGCCAAGGCGCCAGCGATCCATGTCCTCGCCACCACGAAGATTCCCGATACGCCGGCAGCCCGCCGCGGCGGCGGGGTCGGCCAGGTGGTGCCCCAGGTGTGGACCTATGAGCACAGCCTCGAGGACGGGGTGCCGGCCCGCGCCTTTGTCTGGATGCAGGGCCACACCTACGAGAATTTCGCCAAGCCGCAGATCCGCGACATGCTGCTGCGCGGCATCGCCTGGGCCGGCAAGCAGCCGGTCGATTCACTGGTTGATTATGTGCCCCCCGCGCGCCCGCAGCGCGGCGGTGCGGCGGGCAAGTGATGCGTGTTCTGCTCGCCGCCATGTTGCTCTCCGCGCCGGCCGCTGCCGCCGACTATGTTGTCGTCCGCAATGAGCTGATCGTCGCCGCGCCCGCCGATGCCGTCTGGGCGCGCGTCGGCGGCTATTGCGCCATTGCCGAATGGCTGCCGACAACATGCACGCTGGAAGGTTCGGGTGAGCCCGGTCTCGTGCGAAAGCTCGTCAACGGCACCGTTGTCGAACCGATGGTCGCGAGGACAGCGCGCTCCTACACCTACTGGCAGACTGTCGGAAACCTTGCTGCCGCCGGGTTGCACGGCACGCTGGCCGCCGAGCCCGGTGGCAAGAAAGATAGCGAAACAAGGCTCAGCTACACGCTGGTCTACGATCAGGCGGCGCTGGCATCCGACGCGCTGCGGATTTCCGAGCGGGCCAGGCTGCAGGCCCGGTTCGCCCAGGCACTGCAGTCGATGAAGGCCCTCGCCGAAGCCCGCTGACGCCGGTCAGCCCGGCCAGCGCCGCACCTGCTGCCGCTGCGCGCCCAGCCCCGCGATCCCGAGCGTCATCACATCCCCTTCGGCCAGATAGACCGGGGGCTTGCGCCCCATGCCGACGCCGAACGGCGTGCCGGTGCTGATGATGTCGCCGGCCTGCAGCGACATGAACTGGCTCAGATAATGGACGATATGCGGCACGTTGAAGATCAGCGTCGACGTGTTGCCGGTCTGCATGCGCACGCCGTTCACATCGAGCCACATGTCGAGATTGTCGATATCTGCCACCTCATCGAGCGTCACCAGCCATGGCCCGAATGGCCCGAAGGTATCGCAGCCCTTGCCCTTGTCCCACTGGCCGCCCCGCTCGAGCTGATATTCGCGCTCCGACAGGTCGTTGACCACGCACAGCCCCGCCACATGATCCATGGCATCGGCTTCGGATACGTAGCGGCAATCCTTGCCGATCACGACACCAAGCTCCACTTCCCAGTCGCTCTTCATCGAAGTGGGCGGCAGCAGCACGTCATCATCGGGTCCGATGATCGCCGACGTCGCTTTCATGAACACGATCGGCTCCGAAGGGATCGGCATGCCGGCCTCGATCGCATGGTCGCGGTAGTTGAGACCGATGCAGACAAATTTGCCCACCCGCGCCACCGGCTCGGCAATCCGCCCCGGCTCGGCCACATGCGGCAGGCTGGCAAGGTCGATCCCCGCCATGATGACGTCGCGTTGTGCAAGGAAGCTGCCATCGATGTCGGTGACATGCGCCGACAGGCACCGCACCTGCCCCTCGGCGTCGAGCACCGCAGGCTTCTCCTGGCCGCGTGGGCCATAACGCAGGAATTTCATCGCAGATCCTTCGATTGCAGGGAGAGAAACACGGGCGACCCCGCACCGGCAGGCCGGGCAGGGCACAAAAATGCAGAAGCGGAGGTCAGTCCTTGTGGATGACGAGGCTCGAAAATTTCTCGGGCTCGGAATAGGCCATCCGCAAATGCGTCAGAAGCGCCATCTGCGGATCGGTCGAGCCACCGGCCATCACTTCGAGCAACTCGCGATGATGGTTGAGCCGCCAGCGCCTGATCTCGCGCGTCACATGCTCCAGCGTCTTGTGCGCGAACAGCGATGTCGTCAGCGAGTCGAGCGTGCGCTCCAGATAGGGGTTGCCCGCCGCCCGCCAGATCACCGCGTGAAACCGCCGGTCGAGTGCCGCGGCATCGGCCAGCGGCCCCTCCCAGGCGTCCATCTGCGCAACCAGATCCTGCAGCTCGCGCATGATTTCCGGCGTCATGTTGGCGCGCGCCAGCTTCATCGCCTCGGCTTCCAGAATGATGCGCATCGAATTGATCTGCTGCACCTCGGTTTCGGAAAGCTTGATCACGAACATGCCACGGCGTTCGAGGCTCATCACAAGCCCCTGCTCCTGCAGCTGCGAAAGCGCCTCGCGCACCGGAATGCGGCTGGTGTTGAACTCGCGTGCCAGATGGCTCTCGTTGAGCCGATCGCCCGGCTTGAAGGTGCCGTCTAGAATCCGTTCGCGCACCTTCCGCTGGATATGATTGCGCAACGTCGAAGGGATTGCTGCCTGAGGCTGCGGCCGTGATGACAAGACGGTTTCGTATTCCATGGGCACCGGTATCAAGGTCGTCCAAAAAGCCGCGAGGGCGGCGCAAGAGCCTGCCGATAGCACATGGAACCCCTCCTCGGCTAGCAGTGCTGCAATGCGTCAATCCATGCCTGACCATCATCGCCGGTGCCAGCGCGGTCAATGATTGTGCCGTGGCAGCGTGTCGCTGATCCGCTGAAACTTCACCGCAAACTCGAAGACCGCACCCGTCGAAAGCGGCCCCACATGCGCGCGATAGAGCGCCTCCCAGGGCGTGTTGCTGCCGGGCACCGGCGGCGGCAGATCGGCCTTGCGCGCGGCGATCTCGTCATCACTCAACAGCGCATCGCAGCGTCCTGTGTTGAGATCGATGCGAAGGCGGTCGCCGGTGCGCAGCCAAGCCAGCCCGCCTCCGGCCGCACTTTCCGGGGAGGCATGCACGATCGACGGGCTATCCGATGTGCCCGATTGGCGGCCGTCGCCCAGCGTGGGCAGGCTGTTGATCCCGCGCTTCAGCAACGCATCGGGCGGCTGCATGTTCACCACTTCGGCCGAGCCCGGCCAGCCGATCGGCCCGGCACCGCGCATCACCAGGATGCAATCCTCGTCGATCGCCAGTGCCGGATCGTTGATGCGGTGGTGATAATCATCGCCGCCCTCGAACACGATCGCGCGCCCTTCGAAAATGCCTTCGGCACCTTCGCGCGCCAGATATCGGGCGCGAAACTGCTCGCTTATCACGCTCACCTTCATCAGCGCGAAATCGAACAGATTGCCGCTCATCGGCACCAGCCCGGCATTGTGCGCCAGGGGCTCCGCATAGGGCAGGATGACATCGGGCATGGTGCTGTGGCGGCCGGCGATGTTTGCGGCAATGCTGCGGCCGGTCACGCTCATCCGCTCGCCGTGGAGCCGCCCCGCTGCCGCCAGTTCGGCCATCACCGCCGGAACCCCGCCGGCGCGATAGAAGTGTTCGGAGAGATACTTGCCCGCTGGCTGCATGTTGACGAGCAGCGGGATATCCTGCGCCTTCCGCCAATCGTCCACAACAAGGTTGATCCCGGCATGGCGCGCCATGGCAGTGATGTGCGGCTGCGCATTGGTTGATCCGCCGATCGCCGCCGTCACGGCAATGGCATCGAGAAACGCCTCGCGCGTCAGGATCGCCGAGGGTTTCAGGTTCGTCTCGACCATGCCGACGATTCGCCGTCCCGTTTCATAGGCAAATTGCCCCCGCTCCTTGTACGCCGCCGGGATCGCGGCACAGCCGGGCAGGGACATGCCGAGCGCCTCGGCAATCGCGTTCATCGTCGACGCCGTGCCCATGGTGTTGCAATGCCCCACCGACGTCGCCGATGCGCAGGCGGCGTCGAGAAACTCCTCCTCGCTGATCTCGCCCGCAGCCAGCCGCTTGCGGCTCTTCCAGATCACCGCCCCCGAACCGACGCGCTCGCCCTCGAACCAGCCATCGAGCATGGGACCGCCCGACAACACGATCGCCGGCAGGTCGACGGTCGCGGCCGCCATCAGCTGGCTCGGCGTGGTCTTGTCGCAACCCGTGGTCAGCACCACCCCGTCGAGCGGATAGGCGTTCAGGATCTCGACCAGGCCGAGATAGGCGAGGTTGCGATCGAGCGCCGCCGTCGGTCGCCGGCAATTCTCGAAGATGGGGTGGACGGGAAACTCCATGGCAATGCCGCCGGCATCGCGGATGCCGTCGCGAATGCGGCTGGCAAGCTGGAGATGGACGCGGTTGCACGGCGACAGGTCGCTGCCCGACTGGGCGATGCCGATGATCGGCCGGCCGGAGCGGAGTTCCTCGGGTGTCAGCCCGTAATTCATGAAACGCTCGAGATAAACGGCGGTCATGTCGCTGCGCGCTTCGTTCGAAAACCAGTCGCTCGAGCGCAACGGTCGCCTCGTCGCCGGTTTGCCGCTCTCGTCGTTCATCGGCTGTCCCCAAGCAATCATTGCCGCGCGCACAAAAGTGCATATAGAAGACACTCGGACTGTGTCAAACAGTCTGCAACCCCGCAGCGCGCTTGCGTTCAGGCACCATCCCCCGGCAAGCTTGGCGCTGCAAGCCTGCCAGCCGCACGACCCGGAACTGCCGACCCATGCAAATGCCCGACCCCGACCAGGCCCTGATCGCCGGACGCGACGCCATCGCCAGCGCCCTGGCGAAGATCGTGCCGAGCGGCGTGATCAGCGATCCCGCGGCGCTGGCGCCCTGGTCGTGCGATGCGCTCACCGCCTATCGGCAGCTGCCGCTTGCCGTGGTGCTGCCACGCACCACCGACGAGGTCGCGGCCGTGCTCGCCTGGTGCCATCAGGCCGGGGTCAAGGTCGTCGCCCGCGGCGCCGGCACCTCGCTTTCCGGCGGGTCGCTGCCGCTCGCCGACGGCATCGTGCTCGGCATGGCCCGCTTCAACCAGGTGCTCGCCATCGATTACGACAATCGCTGTGCCGTGGTGCAGCCCGGTGTCACCAATGCCGCCATCAGCGAGGCAGTTTCCGGTCGCGGCTTCTATTACGCACCCGATCCCTCCAGCCAGATCGCCTGCTCGATCGGCGGCAATGTCGCGGAGAATGCCGGCGGCGTGCACTGCCTCAAATATGGCACCACCACCAACAACCTGCTCGGGGTCGAAATCGTGCTCATCGACGGCACGGTCCTGCGGCTGGGCGGCACGGCACCCGAGGCGCCTGGCTATGATCTGCTCGGCCTCGTCTGCGGGTCGGAAGGCATGCTCGGCGTCGTCACCGAAGTCACGGTGCGTATCTTGCCGCGGCCGCCGCACCAGCGTGCCATGCTTATCGGCTTTCCCGCGGTCGAGGCGGCGGGCGAGTGCGTCGCCAGCATCATCGGCTGCGGCATCATCCCCGCCGCGCTGGAAATCATGGACCGCCCGGCCATCCACGCCGCCGAGGCCTTCGTCAACGCCGGCTACCCGCTCGATGTCGAGGCGCTGATGATCGCCGAGCTCGATGGCGGCATCGAGGAGATCGACGATGCGCTCGCGGTCATCGCCACCATCGCCGCACGGCATGGTGCCACGCTTTGCCGCCCTTCGGAAGGCGAGGCCGAGCGGCTGCTGTTCTGGGCCGGTCGCAAGGCGGCCTTCCCCGCCGTCGGCCGGGTATCCCCCGACTATTATTGCGTCGATGGCACCATCCCGCGGCGCATGCTGGGGCCGGTGCTCGGTCGGATCACCGCCATTGCCGCTGCCGAGGGGCTCGGCGTGGCCAATGTCTTCCATGCCGGCGACGGCAACCTGCATCCGCTCATCCTCTATGATGCCAGCATCCCCGGCGATCTGGAAAAGGCCGAGCGTGTTGGCAGCCGCATCCTGGAAACCTGTGTCGAGGTTGGCGGCGTGCTCACCGGCGAGCATGGCGTCGGCATCGAGAAGCGCGATCTGATGCACAAGCAGTTCACCCCCGTCGATCTGGCCCAACAGCAGCGGGTCAAGGCGGCCTTCGATCCGCGCGCACTGCTCAACCCCGGAAAGGTCTTCCCGGCGCTCAGCCGCTGCGCAGAGGGTGGCGCCGAGCATGTCCATGGCGGCCGACTGAGCTTTCCGGACCTGCCGCGCTTCTGATCATGGCGCTGCTCCGTCCCCAGACCGTCAACGAGGTTGTCGATGCCGTTCGCGCGGCCGGCGCTGCGTCACGCCCGCTGGAGATCCTCGGAAGCGGCACCCGCCGCGGCATCGGCCATCGCGTCCATGCCGAGGATGCGCTCTCGCTCGAAGGACTGGCGGCGATCGTCGATCATGATGCGCCCGAGCTGGTGGTCACCGTCCAGCCCGGCGCTCGGACCGCCGATGTGATCGCGCACCTCGCCACCAGCGGCCAGCGCCTCGCTTTCGAGCCGCCCGACCTGGCGCCGCTCTGGGGCGGTGCTTCCGGCACCGGCACCATCGGCGGCCTTGTCGCTGCCGGCATCGCCGGGCCGCGCCGGCTCGCGGCCGGCGGAGTCCGCGATCATGTCCTCGGCGTCCAGGCGGTCAACGGCCTCGGCGAGGTGTTCGTCGCCGGCGGCAAGGTGCTCAAGAATGTCACCGGCTATGATCTGCCCAAGGTCATGGCCGGGTCATGGGGCACGCTCGCCATCCTCACCGAGATCAGCCTCAAGGCACTGCCGATGCCGGCGGCGACCGGCTCGCTGGTCATCACCGGGCTCGATCCGGCTGCGGCGGTGATGATGATGACCCGCGCGCTGCAAGGTGCCGTGCCGATCACCGGCGCCGCGCATCTGCCCGGCCACCTGGCGCGCACGCTGCTCCGCCTCGAAGGCACACCCCGCGTGTTGTCGGTGCAGCGCGCCGCGCTTGCCGCCAGCCTCGAATGGGAAGCCGATTGGCTGGACGATGCGGAATCGCAGCGCCTCTGGCAGGATATCGCCGCTGTCGGGCCCTTCGTCACCGATGCCGATGCCATGCTCTGGCGGATCATCCTGCCCGCCACCCAGGCCCCCGCCGCGCTCGCCCGGCTGGGCGCGGCCGATGGCCATCTGCTCGATTGGGGCGGAGCGTTGATCTGGCTCTGGCACGCCGCCGATGCGGTCATCGACGTCCGCGCCGCGCTGGCGGCGACCAGCGGCCATGCCATGCTGATGCGCGCACCCGCCGCGATCAAGGCAATGGTCCCGGTCTTCCCGCCGCTGCCGCCGCCACTCGAAGCGCTGCAGGCGCGGGTGCGCACGAGTTTCGATCCCGCCGGTCTTTTCAACCCCGGCCGGCTGAAAGGCTGACGCCATGCAGACCGATTTCACTGCCCGCCAGCGAGAAGACCCCGGCATCGTGACGGCAGCAGGCATCATCCGCAATTGCGTGCATTGCGGCTTCTGCACCGCCACCTGCCCAACCTATCTGCTCACCGGCGACGAGCTCGATTCGCCGCGTGGCCGCATATGGCTGATCAAGGACATGCTCGAAGCCGGCGGGCCGCCCGCCCCGGCCGCCGTCCACCATATCGACCGCTGCCTCGGCTGCCTCAGCTGCCTCACCACCTGCCCGTCGAGCGTCGACTATCGCCAGCTCGTCGATGTCGCCCGCGTGCACATTGCCGAGCATCACCGAAGGCCCTGGCACCAGCGCCTGCTGCGCGGGCTGCTGTCCACGGTGCTCACCCGCCCTGCGCTGTTCGCCGCCGCCGTCTCCGCCGGCCGCCTTGTCCGGCCTCTCGCCGGGCTGCTCCCCGCACCCTTGCAGGCGATGCTGGCGATGGTGCCGGCGAAGGCAGCGACTGCTGCGGCGCCGCGCGCAGGAGTGTTTTCGCCGATTGGTGCCGGTGCCGGTGCCCGCGTTGCGCTCCATGCCGGCTGTGTCCAGCCGGTGTTGCGCCCCGAGATCGACGCCGCGGCCATCCGGCTTCTCAACCGGCACGGCGTCGAGGTGGTCGTGGCCGCAACCGGCCTGTGCTGCGGGGCGCTCGATCATCACATGGGCAAGGAGGATCGCGCCCGCCGCCTCGCCATGGCCAATATCGAAGCCTGGGAAGCCGAGCTTGCCGGGGGCGGCCTCGATGCCATCCTCGTCACCGCCTCGGGTTGTGGCACCGTTGTCCGCCATTACGACGAGCTGTTTGCCAGAGATCCTGCCTGGGCGGCGCGCGCCGCCCGCATCGCCGGCCTCACCCGCGACATATCGGAATATGTCGCCACGCTCGATCTGCTGCCCCCCGTCATCGCCCCTGGCCTTGCCGTTGCCTATCATTCGGCCTGTTCGCTCCAGCATGGCCAGCAGGTCCGTCTGCAGCCACGCCAGTTGCTCGCCGCCAGCGGCTTCGATGTCCGGGAGATCGGCGAGGGCCATATCTGCTGTGGCTCGGCCGGAACCTACAGCATCCTCCAGCCCGAGATGTCGCAAGCCCTGAAGGCCCGCAAGCAAGCCGCCATCGCCCGCACCGGCGCCACGCTCGTCGCCAGCGGCAACATCGGCTGCCTCGAACATCTGTCGAGCGAGGCAGCCCCCACAATCCACCTTGTGGAGCTGCTCGATTGGGCCACTGGAGGACCGCGTCCGTCAGCGCTGCCGGTATCGGGAAACCGGGACGATTCCTGAAAAATTACACCATTGACAGCACTGTATACAGTGTACATACCTTGATCGACGGACCATCGCTGGGATGAGTCAGTTGCTGCGCAGGCGACGATAGATCGCCGCGCTTCCAGGGGGGGTAGGCGCTATGTCAGCTCGGCATGTCGGCATCATTGCGTGCGCCAACATGCAGCTGCGCGCCCCGCCCCTCGCCCCGCCGTACCGCGTTGCTTGATCCACATCGTTCATCATCAACACGCCGCGCCGGCTGTGCTGCCGTAGCGCATTGCTGCTCATCATCCAGGGGGGATGCACCAATGGCAAAGATCGACACGCAAATGGCTGGACATGCCCGCAGCGGCCGCGTGCTGCTCGCTTCCACCGCACTTGCAGCGCTTCTCGCGCTGCCGCAGGCCGCGCAGGCGCAAACTCCCACGCCCTCCACCGAGACTGCCGCAGTCGCCGAGGCGGCGCAGGATGGCAGCGAGATCATCGTCACCGGCACCAGCATCCGCGGCGTCGCACCCACTGGCTCGGCGCTGATCGGCGTCACCCGCGACACGATCCAGGCCAATGCCCCCGCCAATGCTTCCGAGCTGCTCAGCCAGGTGCCCCAGCTCGGCAACTTCGGCGCGAACCATGAGCAGGCAACGGTCGGTCGCTTCCGCACCGGCGGCTTCCTGCCCAACATCCACAACATCGGCATCTTCGCCACGTTGACCCTGTTCAACGGCCACCGCATGGCCGCCGTCGGCGGCGAAGCGGTCCTCCCCGATCCCGGCATCGTCCCCATCCTTGCCGTGCAGCGGGTCGAGATCGTCGCCGACGGCTCGTCGGCAGTCTATGGCTCCGACGCCGTCGCCGGGGTCGCCAACTTCATCTACCGCCGCGACATGGAGGGCTTTGAAGCCCAGGGCACTTATGGCTTCAGCGAAAACTCGTCCTACGAGAAGCGCAATCTGGCGCTGGGCTGGGGCAAGCGCTGGAGCTCCGGCAATTTCATGATCGTCGGCGAATACTCGGGCAACACCCCGCCGACGAACGGCGAATACGACTTCATCCGCGCCGACCAGCGCTTCCGCGGCGGCGCCGACCGACGCGGTACCTCATGCTCGCTCCCCAACGTCACCGCCAATGGTGTCGTCTACGCCTATCCGTCGTTTCTCACCGGCAATGCCAACCGCAACCGTTGCGAGAATCAGCTCGAAAACACCATCATTCCCGAAAGCCGGCGCTACTCGGTGCTCGCCACCATCCGCGAGCAGATCTCCGACACCGTCACGCTCTGGGCCGAGGGCAATTATTCCAACCTGCGAACCAGCAGCATCGCCAACCCTCGCAATTTCAACCTGATCGTTCCCAACACCAATCCCTATTTCGTGCTGCCGCCCGGCGTCACCGCCAGCCAGGTCGCCGTGGTGCGCAACACCCAGGGGCTTTTCGACAACCCGCGCAACCTGCAGCGTTCCGAAGTCATGGGCATCACGCTGGGCGCCGACATCGATGTCGGCGGAGACTGGCAGATCAACCTGCTGACCCACTATTCGAAAACCAATGATTACAACGACCAGCCCGAGGTCGATCTCCAGGTGGCACAGGCCCTCGCCCGGGGGACCACGCGCGCCACGGCATTCAACCCCTTCGGTCAGGCAGCCGACAACAACGCCGATGTGCTGGCGCAGATCAACAACGGGTTCACCCAGATCAACGATACATCGCAATATCTGCGCCAGCTCCAGGTCAAGGCCGATGGCCCGCTGTTTGCTGTTCCGGGCGGTGATGTGCGCGTCGCGGTCGGCACCGATTTCCGCGACGAGCAGGCCAACCAGCTGCAGCTGGGGGGCGTCCCCGGCCCCAATCAGCTGCTGGTGCGCGATGACAACATCTCGCGTTTCGTCGCCGCCGTCTTCACCGAAGTCAACATCCCGCTGTTCAGCGGTGCCAACGCCATTCCGCTCTTCCAGCGGCTCGATCTCGCCGTCTCGGGTCGCTACGATCACTATCAGGGGCTCGGCGGCACCTTCAATCCCAAGTTCGGCATTGTCTGGCAGCCGATCGAGGATCTGACGCTGCGCGGCAGCTGGGGCACCTCGTTCGTCGCTCCCAATCTCGGCCTCATCACCTCCATCTTCGGCGTTCCCCAGCCGGGACAGAATGTTGCCGGCATCGGCACCGTCAACATCTACAACCAGGGCGGCGGCAACCCGGCTCTCACCCCGGAGGACGCCACCACCTATTCGTTCGGCGCCGAGCTGCGCCCGACATTCATTCCCAACCTCAGGTTCGGCGTCACCTATTACAACGTCAAATATTCGAACCTCGTCTACAAGCCGACACAGGCCGATGCCTTCTTCAATCCTGCCTTCGCCTATGCGCTGACCCGCAATCCCACACCCGCGCAGGTGGCCCAGGCCATTGCCGAGGCGCCGCCGCAAAGCCCGGTGCCCGACGTCATCGATTTCATCTTCCGCTCCTACGCCGTCAATCTCGGCAGCCGCAGCATCGACGGGCTGGATTTCGATCTCAACTACACGCTCGACACCGGCATCGGCAATTTCCTTTTCAATATCAACGCCAACCGCCAGCTCGGCTATCGGCAGGAGATCGTTCCCGGATCGGGCTTCCAGGACCTCGTCGGCCGGCAGGAAGCCATCAAGTGGCGGGCCCGCGGCCAGCTTTCGTGGACGCTCGAGGATTTCACGGCCTCGCTGTTCATGAACTACATCGACAGCTACACCAATCCGGGCTCCGTCGCCTTCCCGGAGGTCGACAGCTGGGAGACCTTCGACCTGACCCTGCAATACAACATGCCGCAGGTCCTCAAGGGCAGCCAGATCCAGTTCCGCGCGTCCAACCTGTTCGATCGTTCCCCCCCATTCTACGATGGCACGCTCGGCTATTTTTCCAATCTCGCCTCGCCGTTCGGGCGCACACTCGAAGTTACGCTGCGCACCCGGTTCTGACGCTTGATCCCGCCAGTCCACAGTCATCTGGAGCATTTGCCATGGTCGCCATTTCCCGTCGTGCAGCCCTGGGCTCGGCTCTGGCCGCGAGCATGATCGCAATCGGTCCCGGCTTCGCCAAGGCGCTTGCCGAAGGCACACTGCCACCCAAGTCCCCGGCGGGCATCGCCACCACCGCGCTCTCGACCCGCCTGCGCGCCGCCGGGGTGCCACCGCTGCGCGACAATCCGGTCGCCTATGTCGAATATTGCCGCTCGCTGGGTGCGGGCGGCATCCAGCACCTCATCACCACCGATCTCCCAGCCGTGCGCAAGCGCCTCGACGAGCTCGGCATGTATTATGAAGGCCAGGTCCAGCTGCCCACGCGCCTTGCCGATGACCTGTCGACCTTCGAGAATTCGTTGCGCGCGTCGGCTGCCCTCGGCGCCACCGTCGCTCGTGCCGTCAGCCGCCCGCCGCAGGGCGGCACCGGCCGCCGCTACGAAAGCTTCAAGTCATTGGCCGAATACCGCACATGGCAGGCCGAAGCCGATGCCATTGTCGAGCGCTGCCTGCCGCTCGCCGAGAAGTACAAGGTTGCCATCGCGCTGGAAAATCACAAGGATCGCACCGTCGAAGAGCATGTCGGCTTTCTCCGCCGCTTCAGCAGCCCCTGGCTCGGCAGCCTCATCGATCCCGGCAACAACATGAGCTTCATGGAAGACCCCATTGAAACCGTCACCGCGCTGGCCCCCTGGGTCAAGGCGACCTCGCTCAAGGATATGGGTGTGGCACTTTACGAAGACGGCTTCCTCCTCGCCGAGGTGCCCTTCGGCACCGGAATGACCGACCAGAAGGCGCTGTTCGCGATCATGCGCAAGGCCAACCCGAAGATTCTGCCCACCACCGAGCTCATCACCCGCAACCCGCTCAAGGTGCCGGTGCGCACCCCCGGCTATCTCGCCAGCTTTCCCGAAGCACAGAAGGGCAGGGTGGCGCCCTGGCTCGCAATGGTCGAAGCCAAGGCCACCAGGCTCGATGCGATGGACGGCCTCAGCCCGGCTCAGCAGCTCGAACGCGAAGAGGCTAACAACCGCCAGGTTTTCGCATGGGCCAGCGCCAATCTGGCTTGAGATGCTCGCGTGACGTGGGCAGCAGCGCCGCCTGCGTCAGAGGCTCATCCCGCCATCGACGATGATGTTGCTGCCGCTCATGAAGCGCGCTTCGTCGGATGCCAGCAGCACGGCAATCTCGGCAATTTCCTTGGGCGTGCCGATGCGCCCCATCGGCTGGCGTGCCACAAAGGCCGCACGCGCGGCTGCGGCGTCGCCACTCGCCGCCAGCCGGTCTTCCAGCGACGGGCTGTCGACCGTGCCGGGGCTGATGGCGTTGCAACGCACGCCGCGCCCGATGAAATCGCGCGCCACCGACATCGTCAGCCCGATGACAGCCGCCTTCGACGTGCCATAAGCAAAGCGATTGGGCGCTGCCATCACCGACGAGACGACCGAGGCGATGTTGATGATCGATCCATCGTTGCGATCGAGCATCGCCGGCAGGAACGCCCGGATCGTCGTCGCCATCGACACGACGTTGATGGTGAAGCTGCGCGCAAGGTCTTCGGGTGTGCCATCGAGGATGCTGCCATTCGCCACCCAGCCGGCACAATTGACCAGCACCCCCGCTTCCGGAAATGCCGCAGCCGCCTCCCCGACCGATTGCGGATCGGTCACGTCCATCCGCCGGAAGCGCACCGCCGATCCCTCGAACAGGCTCGCCAGCCGGTCCTCCTGCAGGTCGGTGGCGATCACGCTGGCGCCTTCCCGAACGAACGCCTCGACGATGGCAAGGCCGATGCCCTGTGCGGCCCCGGTCACAAGGGCAGTCTTTCCTGAAAGCCGGTCGGTCATGCAGCAACGATCCTCATGCAGCGTAAAGGCTGGCGGCGCCGTCGATCCGCAGCACCTGCCCGGAAACGAAGCTCGATTGATCCGAGGCGAGGAAGGCAACGACCCGCGCCACTTCTTCGGGCCGCGCATAGCGATCGAGCGAGGGGCCCTCGCCCATCATTCGCGGATCGGTCTGGCGGGTGGCGAGGAAGCGGGCGCTGGTGGCGGGGCCGGGGGACACCACATTCACCCGTACGCCGAGGTCGCGCATCTCGAGCGCCAGGCAACGGGTGTAATGCACCACAGCCGCCTTCGCACATCCATAGACCACTTCTGGAGACACCGCCTGATGGGCATTGAGCGACCCGAAATTGATCACGCTGCCCTTGTTGCGCAGCGCCATGCCCGGGACCACGGCGCGGCACATCAGCATCGTGCCGATGAAGTTGCGCTGCAGCACCGCCATTGCATCGGCGAGGCTGATGTCGAGAGCGCCATTGGGACTTGGCTTGGTGTTGGCCGCCCCGATATCGCCGCCGGCGCAGTTGACGAGAATAGAGATCGGCCCGAGCGTTTCCGACACGCGCGCCACCATTGCCGCCACCGCCGCCTCGTCGCAGATGTCGCCAGTCACGCCCACAGTGGCGACTCCGCGGCTGGCGATCGCCGCCGCAACCGCTGTCAGATTGGCTTCCTCGCCATATTGCGCCGAAGCCTCTTCGGAAATGTCGTGCACCGCCACCGCGGCGCCGAGGTCGGCCAGATGCTGCGCGATGCACCGCCCCAATCCGCGCCCCGATCCGGTCACCAGGGCGACGCTGCCATCGAGCCCTGCCGCCAGCGCTTCGAGCTGCGTGGCGTCGCCCTTCGTGGTCCCGACCAAATTGTGCATCTCCCCACCTTCCTGCCGTCATCGGTCTGTATCGCCAGCGCCGGGGATCATGTGCGACACGGCCCCCGGTGTCATCGCACGACCTTTGATGAGCCGTTGACCCAGCGTTGACAAGCAGAAAATGGTATTTAGTATACATCGAAAGCTGTCGACCGATGGGGGCGGCGCACAGAGTAAAGTGCTGCTGCATGTCGTCAGAAAAACAAGGGATTATCATGGGGAAGCGCATCTCGGGGTCAACCGGCATCCGGTCACCCGGCCAGTGGTGATGAAGCCTACCCGCGTCCGCTACGGCGTTGTCGGCTTCGCACTTTCGCTCGCCATTCTCGCCTATGTGCAGCGGGTTGCCATTTCCCAGGCCGCCGGCCCGATTTCGGCCGACCTCGGGCTCGACAAGGTCGAGATGGGGCTGATCTTCGGCGCCTTCGGCCTGTCCTATGCGCTGTTCGAGATCCCAATGGGGCTGCTGGGGGACAAGCTCGGCGTGCGCCGGGTGCTCGCCCAGATCGTCATCTTGTGGTCGTTCTTCACCGCCCTCACGGGTGCTGCGTGGAACCTCACTTCGATGTGGATCATCCGCTTCCTGTTCGGTGCCGGCGAGGCGGGCTGCTTCCCCAATCTCACCCGCATGCTCACCCAATGGTTGCCGCGCGGTGAGCGCGTCAAGGCGCAGGCACTCATGTGGGCCTCCACACGCTGGGGTGCCGCCGTCACCCCGCCGCTGGTGCTCGTCGGCATCACGTTGTTCGGCTGGCGCTGGGCGTTCGTCATCTTCGGGCTGATGGGCGTCGTTTGGGCCCTGTTCTTCCTCAGCCGCTTCAAGGAGCGCCCGCAGGACAATCCCAAGGTCAACGAAGCCGAGCTGGCGCTGCTCGCCGAATCGCAAGCGCTGGTCACCCAGGAGCATGGCGGCTGGCTGCAGCTGCTGCTCAAGCCGCAGGCGCTGCTGCTCATGGTCCAGTATTTCTGCTGGTCCTATGTCTGGTATTTCTTCGTCACCTGGATGCCCACCTATCTCGGCGAGGCCTGGGGGCAGTCGGCGGCGGAAACCGCCGGGCTCTCGGTGCTGCCGCTGTTCATGGGCGGCGCCGGGTCGCTCGTCTCGGGCATGATCCCGCTGCGCGTGCCGCGGCGGCTGGTGGCGATCGGCGCGTTCATCGCGGTCGGCTCGCTGCTGCTGATCATCCCGCAGGCAACGAATGTCGGCGTGGCGATCGCGCTGCTCGCCGCGATCAGCTTCTCAGGCGATCTCAGCGTGCCGATCTCGTGGAACACCTGTGTCGAGATGGGCAAGCGCTACACCGCCACCATGGGTGCCTCGATGAACATGTTCGCCAATTTCTCGGGCTTCCTCGCCCCGGTCGTCGGCGGCATGATCCTCGCAGACGCCACCAAGAGCTGGAACTTCATGCTCTATGTCATGGCCGGCGTTGCCTTCTTCGGCGCCTTCTGCTGGCTCTTCATCAAGGTCCCCGAGCCCGACCCTGAGCCCGACCTCGTCGTCGCTCCGGCCCTCTGACAAGGTAACAGCAATGAAAATCGATCTCTCCGGCCGCACCGCGGTCATCATCGGCGCCTCGGGCGGCCTCGGCGAGGCGATGGCCGTGTCGCTCGCGGAAGCCGGCGCATCGCTCGTGCTCGTCGGCCGCAACACCGGCAAGCTCGATACCGTTGCCGCAGCGGTCCGTGCGCACGGCGTCACCGCGCATGTCTTCGCTGCCGATGTGACCGACGAGGCCAGCGTGGCGACGCTGAGGGACAGCATCACCGAAAGCGTCGGCGCTCCGCAGATCCTCATCAACAGTGCGGGCACCAACATCCGCAAGAACCTCGTCGATTTCACCCTCGACGAGTTCCGCAGTGTCGTCGATTCCAGCCTGATCAGCACCTTTCTCGCTTGCCGCGCCTTCGTGCCCGGCATGGTCGGCACCGGCTACGGCCGGATCATCAACCTCGCCTCGATCATGGCGCACATCTCGTTGCCGGGACGCACTGCCTATTCCTCGGCAAAGTCGTCGCTCCTCGGCCTCACCCGTGCCCTCAGCCTCGAGCTGGCCGGCGATGGCATAACCGTCAACGGCATCAGCCCCGGCCCGATCGGCACCCCGCTCAACGCGCCGGTGATGAACGATCCCGTCGCCAATGCGCAGTTTCTCGCCAGCCTGCCGGTCGGCCGCTGGGGCCGCCCCGAGGAGATCGGCGGCCTCGCCTGCTATCTGTGTTCCGATCTCGCCGGCTTCGTCACCGGCGGGGACTTCATCATCGATGGCGGCTGGACCGTCAGATGAGTTGGCGATTGCCGGTCGCAGCACTCATATCAGCACTGGCAGCATCGCTTTTCGTTGCCGATGGCGCAGGCGCGCAGCAGCCGGTCAGCCCCGGCCGCCTGCTTCAGCAGCAGATGGCCACCACCTATGAGGAAAGCTGCTCGGGCTGCCACGGCACCGATCTCGCCGGCGGGCGCGGGCCGAGCCTCTTCAATCCGCAGCTGCTGGCCGCGCGCACCGATGCCGATCTCTTCCAGAAGATAAAGAAGGGCGTGGACGGCGCCGAAATGCCGGCGTTCGACGAGGTGCTCGAGGACCAGGTGATCTGGCAGCTGATCGCATGGATGCGCATCCGCTCCGACGTGTCGGTGGCAAAACCGGTCTTCGTCGCCGATCCCGCCAATGTCGAGATTGCCTCGGAAAAGCAGAAATTTCGCATCCATATTGTTGCCAGCGTGCTCGACACGCCATGGGGGCTGGCCTTCCTGCCCGATCGACGGCTGCTCGTCACCGAGCGGCCGGGCCGGTTGCGGATCATCGACAGCACCGGCCGGCTGCAGCCGACGCCGGTCGCCGGCACCCCCAAGGTGTGGGAGCGACAGGATGGCGGACTGCTCGATGTCGCCGTCCATCCGGATTATCGGCGCAATGGCTGGATCTACCTCGGTTATTCCGAACTGCAGCCCGGCTACACCGTGCCCGCCAATCCGCCGCCGGTGCCGCCCGGCGCACAGCCGCCCAATCATCCATCGATGACAGTCATTGTCCGCGGCAAGCTCGATCGGCGCAATCGCTGGGTGGCGCAGCAGGAAATCTTCCGCGCGCCCTCCAGCCTCTACACCACCAGCGGGTCGCACTATGGCACGCGCTTCGGCTTCGGCGCCGATGGCAAGCTGTACTTCACCCTGGGGGAGCGCGGCGAGATCGCCAACGCCCAGTCGCTCGCAACCCCGCTTGGCAAGATACACCGCGTCAACGACGATGGCAGCGTCCCCGCCGACAATCCGCTGGTGGGCCGCGCGGATGCGGTGCCCACGATCTGGTCATGGGGGCATCGCAATCCGCAAGGGCTCGCCTGGGACAAGCGCACCGGGCTGCTGTGGGAGGCCGAGCATGGCCCGCAGGGCGGCGATGAGATCAACATCGTCGAGCCGGGAAAAAACTATGGCTGGGGCGTGATCACAGCTGGGCTGCAGCCGGGCATCACGCTCCGCGAGGCGCCGGGCATGGAACAACCTATCGCTGCCTACACCCCGCGCATCTCGCCGTCGGGCATCCACTTCTACACCGGCGATCGCTATCCGGGCTGGAAGAACAGCCTGTTCGTCACCGGGCTGGCCGGCCAGCAGCTTCGCCGACTGGAAATCGACGGCCGCCGGATCACCCATCAGGAGATCGTCTTCCAGCAGTTCGGGCGGACGCGGACCGTGACCACCGGCCCCGACGGGCTGCTCTACGTGCTGCTGCAAAACCCGACCGGCGCCGGCACGCCCTATGGCCTGTCCGAGGCCTCTCCGGGCCTCGTCGTGCGACTGGAGCCGCTGCCATGAAGCTCATCCTCGCCTCGCTGTTGCTGGCAAGCCCCGTCTATGCCGGCACGGCGCAGACCAGCGTCTTCGGCACGTCGCAAGCCGGCGAGACCGTGCGACTCGTCACCCTGACCAACAAGGCCGGACATATCGTCCGCTTTTCGGCGCGCGGCGGCACCATCACCGAGATCCTGGCACCCGACCGCGCCGGCAAGCTGGCCAACATCGTGCTGGGCAAGCCCGATTTCGCCGCCTGGGAAAAGGCCGGGTCGTTCAACAGCGTCGTCGGCCGCTATGCCAACCGCATCGCCGGCGGTGGCTTCACGCTCGATGGCACCTTCCACAAGCTGCCCTCCAACCCCAACACCGGCGTTGCCATCCATGGCGGCCCCGGCGGGTTGGCGTCCAAACTCTGGGATGTGGAAACCTTCGAGACGGCCACCACCGCCGGCGCCATCATGCGCTTCACCAGCCCCGATGGCGACAATGGCTATCCCGGCACGCTCAAGCTGACGATGACCTACACGCTCACCGACGCCGGCGCGCTGCGTATCGACTATGTCGCCACCACCGACAAGCCGACCATCATCAACCTCACCAACCACAGCTACTTCAATCTCGGCGGTGCCGCGTCGGGCCCGGTCTATGGCCATGTCATGCAGGTGCTGGCGCGGCGCTACACCCCCACCGACGAAAAGCAGATCCCCACCGGCGAGCTTGCCCCCGTCGCCGGCACGCCGTTCGATTTCGCCCGCCCGGCAACGCTCGGTTCGGCGCTCTACGCCGTGCATCCGCAATTGCAGCTGGCCAAGGGCATCGACCATAATTTCGTCCTCGACGCAGCCCCCGGCGTGCTGGCGACGGCAGTGCGGCTGCACGATCCGGTCAGCGGTCGCCAGATGGAGGTTCGCACCACCGAGCCCGGGGTGCAGATCTACACCGGCAACCAGCTCAGCGGCGCGCAGATCGGCGCCGGCGGCCGCGTGCTGCGCCAGTCGGACGGCGTGGCGTTCGAAACCCAGCACTTCCCCGACAGCCCCAACCGGCCGAATTTCCCTTCCACCGTCCTGCGCCCGGGCGAAACCTTCCAGTCGGCCACCGAGTTCGTTTTCTCCACCGACCGCACGCCGTTCTGGAAGAAGCAATGACCCGCATCGCACCCCCCATGATCGCTCTTGCGCTGGCGGCGGGCCTCGCGTGCGCGCCCGCCGCGGCCAGGGACATGCGGCTCATCGCCATCGATGTCGAAGGCGGTGCCGCCAATCTCTACATCACGCCCGGTGGCAAATCGCTGCTGATCGATACCGGCTTTCCGACCGGCATGGGCGGCCCGCGCCCGGCACCGGGACAGGCGCGCCCGCCGCCCGGCACCAGCAGCGCCCAGCGGATCGTCGCGGCGGCGCGCGCCGCGGGGCTGTCGCGCATCGATCACGTCCTCGTCACCCATTATCACGCCGATCATGTCGGCGGCGTCTTCGATCTCATTCCGCTGATCGAGATCGGCGAGTTCATCGATCACGGCCCCAACCGCGAAATGCCGCCCCCCGGCACCACTCCCGGCCCCTTCGCACCGGTCAACAGCTATCCGCGCTACGAAGCCGCCATCGCCGGCAAGCCGCGCCGGATCATGAAAGCCGGCGACCGCCTGATGATCGACGGACTCGAGATGACCGCCGTCGCCAGCGACGGCGATGTGCTGCCGCGCGAGGGCAGGGCGGGCACGACCTGCGAGGCCGCCGTCACCGAGGAGCGCGACGGCGGTGAAGAGAACTGGCGGTCGCTCGGCGTCTTGCTGCGCTGGGGCAAGGCGCGGCTGCTGGCGCTGGGGGACGCGACGCTGCGCCTCGAAAATCGCCTGGTCTGCCCCCGCGACCGCGTGGGCCGGGTCGATCTCATGTTTGCCAGCAACCATGGCAGCGAGAATGCCGGCAGCGAGCCGCTTTACCGAACGCTTCGGCCGCGTGTCGTGATCGTCTCCAACGGCCCCACCAAGGGCGGGGACGGCTCGGTGCTCACGCGGCTGGGCGCCATGCCAGACATGGCGCTGTGGCAGCTCCATTTTGCCAATCGCAGTCCGGAGGCCAACACCGCGCCCGAACGGATCGCCAACACCGATGCGGCGACCGACCATAATCTTGTCGTCACGGTTTCGGACACCGGCGCCATTGCCATTGCCAATCCGCGCACCGGCGTGACGACCCGCTACTCGCGCCGCGCCGCTGCCGGCGGTGGCTGATCGGTCAGCCGGCCGAGCAGCTTCATCGCATAGAGCATGATCCGCTCGCGCACCGGCTTGGTCGGCTCGCTCGTCGCCGGCAACCGCAACCGCTCCAGTGCGGCAATCGCGCTGTCGTCGCCTTCGTCGGGGTGCATCGCCACCCAATAGAGCAGCTTCGGAAGGTCCGCCGCCGGCACCTCCGCCTCCAGCCGCTCCAGCACCAGCAGCGGCACATGGCGCTCGAAGCCGTCCATTTGCAGAAGGTCGGGCACCGCCGCCACCGTCAGCAGGTTGCGCACCCGCTGCACCGGATCCGCCACCTTGGCGGGCGGCCACGATGGCAGCCGCACGCTCAGCAGTGCGATCTGCTCGGCCACCACCGGGTCCATCGCTTCGCCGGCCGACGCGATGGGCGACACCAGCCCGCCATCGGGCGGCAGCGCTTCAAAGGCGATCCGCGCATAGTCTGCCGGTCCCACGGCTTGCCAGCCCGGCGGGCGCGGCGGGGGCAGCGGCGCGATTACGGGCTCGGGGGCAGGCTCGGGCACCTTCTCGGGTTCGGTGGCGACGGGCGGTTCGGCCGGCGTGTCGGCAGCCTGCTCCCGCGCGGGGACCGGCGGCGCGGCCAGAAAATCCGTCACCGGCCCGATCCGGGCGATGTCGCGGCCGGCAGGGGCCACGCGGCCGGTGCCGATCGCCGCCAACCCCACAGCACCCCAGGCGGCGAGCGCCACAAGCAGCCAGCCGGTCGTCCTGCCGCTGCGCGCCGGCGCCACCGGCTGCCAGCGGAACAGGGCCGATGCCGCAGCAAAGGCCGCCCCGCCGATCACCACCAGCGCCCCCAGCTCGAACCGGACCGCACTTATGCCGAGCCCGGTCACATTGGCCTGCAGCGCCGTCACTGCATGGCGGCCGGGGAGGAACACGGACAGCGTCAGCGCCCAATCGGGAAGGCTGGTGAGCGGCACCGCCACACCGCCGACGATCAGCATCGGCAGGAACAGGCACTGGCCGAGCGCCTGCACCGCCGGCACATTGGGCACCAGCATGGCGATGACGGCACCCAGCCCCAGAAAAGCAAAGCTCGCCGCCAGCAGCGCCACCGCGAGGCCGATGGGGTGGACCGGCCACGGCATCCCGAGCGCGCGCGCCAGCAGCAGTTGCAGCGCCACGGCCGCCAGCAGCAGCGCCAGCCGCACCAGCAGCGTCGCTCCCACGAACACCGGCGTGGGCGTCGGCGTCAGCCGGAAGCGACGCCAGATGCCGGCCTCTCGCTCGCTCACCATCTGCGTCGGCAGCCCGAAGCACGCTGCCCCCAGGATCGTCACCGTCAGAAACTGCCCCGCATGCAGCGCCAGCGGCACCGGATCATTGCGATACAGCGCCCAGAACGCCACCAGGAACAGCAGCGGAAACACGAAGCCATAGACGAGCGCGATCCGGTTGCGCAGGTTCATCCGCACCATCGCCAGCGACAGGGCGCCAAGCTCAGCCATCGGCACGCCGTACCATTGCCACGATCAGTGCCTCGAGGCTGGCGGTTTCGGTGGCGATATCGACAATCGCGATGTCAGCGGTCGCCAGCGCCGCCCCCAGCCGTGCAAGCACGGCGCGCAGATCGCCGCCGGAAAACACCATCAACTCGCCGTCCTGCGCCAGTCGTGCGTCGCCGGCAATCTCCGCTGCAACGGTGTCGGGCACCGCCGGGCGCGTGCGCACGCGCAGCCGCACCAGCCCGCCAGCGTCTTCGATCAGCGCCCCCGGCGATCCTGCCGCAACCACGCGTCCCGCCGCCATCACCACCACCCGGTCACACAGCCGCGCCGCCTCGGCGAGATCGTGGGTGGCGATGAGCAGGCCGCGCCCGCTGCTGCGCAACGTTTCGATAAGGCCATGGAAGTCGTCGCGGATTGCCGGATCGAGCCCGGCCCCTGGCTCGTCGAGGATCAGCAGCGGCGGATCGCCGATCAGCGCCAGTGCCAGCGCCAGCCGCTGGCGCTGCCCGCCCGAAAGCGTCTCGCAGCGCGCTCCCGCCTTGCCGGCCAGCCCGAACCGATCGATCAGGCCATCGGTGTCGGCGCCGCCATGCAGCACTGCAAACAGCGCCACCGTCTCGGCCACCGTCAACCGCGGCGGCAACCCCGTCGATTGCAACGCCACCCCGCACAGCCGCCGCGCTCCCCGCGGGTCGGCTCCAGCATCGACTCCGGCGATGCGGATCGTCCCCGCATCGGGCGTCGCCAGCCCGGCGATGCATTCGATCAGGCTGGTCTTGCCGGCGCCGTTTGCCCCCAGCAGCCCCACGATCTCGCCCGGCGCCACCATCAGGTCCACGCCGGCCACCGCCGCGGTCGTGCCATGGCGCTTCACCAGCCCCGCCACCGCCAGCAGCGGCGCCCCGGAGTCGGCAAGGCGCGCCATGCTACCGGATCGGCTGGGCAAGCTCTTCGGCCGTCCAGGGCATTTCGCGGTGCGCAAAGGCCAGCCGCCACTCCTTCACCGCCGCCGGCGGGATCGGCGACCCGGTGTTGCCCCAGGATTGCCTTGTGTAGGTCAGCAGCGCTGCCAGCTCCTCGTCGCTCATCGCGGCACCCAGCGGCGGCATCAGCCCGATCTTGCCCTCATAGCCGTTGGTGAGGATGCGCACCGGAATATGGCCTGCATCCACCACGCGCTTCGATCCGGCAAGCGCCACTGCCACATTGGGCGCGCCCTGGCCCTGCATCTGGTGGCAGCCAGCGCATTGTTCGGCATAAAGCGCCTTGCCGGCAAGATAGAGCCGCTCCTCCTGCTCGCTGCGGGCCGCAAGCGCCGGCGGTGCCGGCCGACCGGGCCAGGTGATCAGACCGAGCACTTCGCGCGCCTTGCCCGCCAGCGGCCCATTGCTGCCAGCGAGGGTCGTCAAGCCCTGCGGCTCGGCCGGCATGGCAAAGCGCTGCGGCCCGGCCCGCTGCGGCCCCACACCCGGGATCGCGCCCCCGGCCCGGCCACCGGCCACGGCATTCCCGGCCTGTCCCACGCTTCCGGTCAGGCCCAGCGCCAACCCAGAGAGGATCGCCTCGCGCACCGGGGCAGCGCGCCCTGTATCGCCGGCATGGCCGATCAGCTGTTGCGCCAGCGCCGGGTCACGCCGCTTGCCGGTGGCCGCCGCGAGCATCATCAGCGCATCGGCGGGCGGTGCGGGATCGTCGAGCAATGCTGCCAGCGCCTGCGCCTCCTGCCCGCCGAGGCTCGATGCTGCGGCATCGACGGTGATCTTGTCGTCGCCGTAGCGCTTGAGCAGCGTCAGCAGCGGCGCCATCCGCATCGCCTCGGGCAGTTCACCGAGCGTTGCGGCAAGCTGCCGGCGCACGAACCAGTTGTCGTCGTCGAGCCGCCCCAGAACGGCCGCGACTACCGGCCCCTTGCCGGTCTTCAGCCACGGCTCGGCCAGCCGCAGCCCGGCGGCGCGCACATCGGCGGATGGGTCGGTCAGCGCCCGTGTCGCCAGCTCTGCCTCCATCGCGCCAAGGCCGTTCAGTGTCCACAGCGCGTGCAGGCGCGGGCGCGCATCCTCGCCCTTCGATGCGGCCAGCCGCTTCAGCGCCGGAATGCCGGCCTTGTCGGCGCGCTGCACCAGCAGCTGCTGCGCCATGTCCCGCCACCAGCCGTTGGCGTGCGACAGATGCCCGATCAGCTCCGACGTCGTCGCCTTGGAAAGCTGCGGCCGGGCATCGCGGCCCATGCCATCGGCCACCACACGGTAGATGCGGCCGCGCCCGGTGTCGCGCGCCAGCTGGCGCTTGCCGATCCAGTCGCGCAGATAATCGGTCTGCAGCGGCCCGTCCTGCGACACGCCGCGATACATGTCGACGATGTAGAAGCTGCCGTCCCAGCCCGGCGCAAGCGCGGTGGGGCGGAAACGCACATCGGTGGAAGCCAGGAATTCGCCCTTGGGGTAGAAGTCCCGCGCCGTCAGCTTGCCATTGTCGTCGGTCAGCCGCAGCAAATGCACGATGTTGGTGGCGCCGTCCGCCACGAACGCCTGGCCCTGCACATCCTTGGGCAGCTGCGCGCCGCGGTAGATCATCGGCGACGACACGCCGCCATAATAGGAGGCTGTGCCGTCCTCGCGAAAAACTTCGCGCCGGTAGCCGCGGTTGAGCCCGAAGGTCGGGTGCGCCGGCCAGATGTTGGTCGTCTCCTGGTCCACCAGCGATTCATACAGCCCGCTGGTGCGCACAAGATTGGGATTGCGGACGAAATAGCCCGGCGGCACATAGTCCACGAACAGCGGATCGGTGTTGACGTTGCGGTAGATGCGCCCGCCATCGTCCTGCGTCACACCCCATTGACCGCGGCGGATGCCCGGCACGGTCAGGAATTTGCCGGCCTCATAGGCCAGGTTCCAGTCGTGTTCCGACACCACCAGCGTGTTGTCCATGCCCCAATAAAGGCCGTTGGCGCCGTGTTCGAGGATGCCCAGCCGGCCAAACGTATCCGCCACCACTTCCTTCGTGTCGGCGACAAGATCACCATCGGTGTCGCACGCCTTCCAGAGGTTCGGCGGCTCGCCCACCAGCGCACAGCCCTTGTCGAGGATCTTGAAGGCGCGTGGCAGCACCAGCTTGTCCATGAACACCGTGCGCTTGTCATACACGCCATCGGCGTCGGTATCCTCCAGCACCACGAGCCGGTTCACCGGCTCGAGGGTGTTCTCCATCTTGTCGTTGTGCGCCCAGCCCGGCAGCTCGATCACCCACAGCCGGCCATCGGGGTCGAACTCCATCAGGATCGGGTCCTTCACCAGCGGTTCGGATGCCACCAGCTCGAGATGATACCCCGGCGCCATGGTGAAGCTCGCCAGCGCATCCGCCGGTGCCAGCACCGGGGGGGCCTCGGGCTCATCGGCATAAAAGGCCGGCCAGGGCTTGTTGGACTGGCTGGTCAGCGGGCCAGGAACGATGTTGGCTTCCGCCATCACCCATGGCAGCAGCAACGTCCCGGCCAGCAAACCTCCGACAATCTTCACACCCGAACGCATGCCCAGCTCTCCAACCCCAAGGCGCAATCCTTTGCGCTCCACCCGCCTTATAGCAACTGTATTCTGTATATAGTATGGCCTATCGTGCCGCAGCCGCGTAACGTGGCGCAAGCCAAGCAGGCGGCATCCGATGACGCGTGATAACGACCATGAGCAGAGTGACCTCCCCGAACCAATGATGCCCGGCCAGTCCGCTCCCGCCCCCCGGCCTTCTCCCCGCCTGTCCCCCCGGCGCGGTTGGCTGCTGCTCGCCGCCGGCCTCGTCGCGGCGATCCTCTTGCCATACCTCGCGTTGGAAGGCCTTGTCACCACCTCGGGCGCCGCGTGGCTGGAATCGGTCCGCGCTCGCCCCGCCACCGCCGCTGCCGCCATCATCGCACTGCTCGCGGCCGATATCGTGCTGCCGGTGCCATCGAGCATCGTCGGCGTCTTCGCCGGCGGCGTGCTCGGCTTCGCACGCGGAGCTGTGGTGCTCTGGGCCGGGCTTATGGCGGGCTGCCTCCTCGGCTATTGGCTCGGCGCCCGCCCCGGGCGCCGCCTCGCCGGCCGTGTCGTCGGAGGAGCGCAGGTCGCTGCCTTGCAACGGGCGTTCGGCCGGTTCGGCCCGCTGGCGCTGGTCCTTGCGCGCGGCGTGCCGGTACTGGCCGAAGCGAGTGTCATCGCCGCCGGCGCCGCCCGGCTCGATCTGCGGCTGTTCCTGCTCGCCACCGCCGCTGCCAATGTCATCGTCGCACTTGCCTATGCCGGCCTCGGCGCGGCTGCTGCCGGCAGCGGCTCCTTCGTCATGGTCTTCACCGGCCTTGTCGCCATTCCAGCGCTGGCCTGGGCCTTCTGGACGCGTTTCGCACGCCGCCCCGAGTGAGTCCTGCGCATCCGCTCATATTCGCGCTCGGCGCCGCGGCTGGGCTCGTGCTTTCAGCGGGGCCGGCTTTCGCCCAGGCCGCCGCACAGCTGCCGATCATCGTCACCGCCAGCCGGCTCGATGCTGCATCTATCGCCATCACGACACTCACCCCCGCCGATCTCGCCACAAGCGACAGCCTCGCCGACGCGCTCGCCCGGCTTCCCGAAGTCTATGTCCAGCAGCCCGGCGGCCGCAGCGGCTTCGGCGCGCTGTTCCTGCGCGGTGCCGATCCCAACTTCACCACCGTTCTCCTCGACGGCATCCCGCTCAACAACGCCACCAGCTCGCGCGGCGGTGCGGTCAACCTCTCCGAACTCGGCACCGCCGGAATTGCCCGGGTCGAGATCGCTGCCGGGCCGTTGTCGAGCGTCCTCGGCTCGGGCTCGCTCGCCGGTGCGGTCAATCTCGTCGTCGCCGGCGGCACCGATGTGCCCCGCCTCACCGCCACCGCCGGTGCCGGCACGCGCGGCGATCTGGGCGGCGTGCTGGGCTGGCGCGGCCCCATTTCCACCGGCGCCGGCGCCGCCATCACCGCCGAATACGCCGATGATGGCGAGGCCTCGCCCGGCGCTGCTTTCGAGATGGTCACCCTCACCGCCAAGGTGGCATCGCGCGATCCCGCCCGGCCCGACAGGCTGCTGCTCCGCTTCAACGACGTCGTGTCGCGGCAATTTCCCGACAACAGCGGCGGCCCCGCCTTCGCCACCCGCCGCTCGACCGAGCGCCGCACTGCCCGCGAATGGCTGGCCGGCGGCACGCTCCGCCTCGTCGAGGCCGATGCCCTCAGCCTCGACGCCTCCGCCTCCTGGCTCGATCGGCGGGACACCAGCAACAGCCCCGGCGTCGCCGGCTCGGCACTCGATCCGTTCGGCGTGCCGGCGGGCGAGGATGTGTCGCGCTATCGGCGCGCCCTCGGCCAGCTCGTCCTCGGCGTCGGCGGTCCCGCCGCCCGGCTCGTGCTGGGCACCGAGATCGGCCATGAGCGCGGCAGCAGCGATGGTAGCCTCGATTTCGGTTTTCCCGTTCCCACCAGCTTTCGCGCCGCGCGCACCAGCTATGCGGCCTTTGCCGAGGCCGCCCGGTCCCGCGGGCCGTTTTCCGTTGGCGCCGCCGCCAGGCTGGATGCCATCGATGGCTTTGCCCCCCGCCTCACTGGCCGGCTCGGCGCGCAGCTGCAGCCGGCTGAATCCGACCTTGCCCTGAGCGTCGGTGCCGGCACCAGCTTCAAGGCGCCGAGCTTCTACGCGCTCGGTAATCCTTTCGTCGGCAATCCGGCGCTGCGCGCTGAATCGGGCCGCAGCGCCGAAGCCGGCCTCGTCTGGTCACCGTCGAACCGCCAGCGACTTGCGCTCAGCGTTTTCCACAATCGCTACACCGATCTTATCGATTTCGTCGCCGACCCCGCACCCCGGCTGGTCAACCGCGCCCGCGTGCTCACCACCGGCGCCGTCGCCAGCCTCGCCCAGCCGCTCGGCCGCACCGCCGATCTGTCGCTCAGCGTGCAATATGCCGACACCCGCGATGCCGCCGGTGGCACACCGCTGCTCAACCGTCCCGCCTGGCGCTTCGGCGGCGCTTTCTCCTGGCGGCCCCATGCCACGCTGGCGCTGAGCGCGCGCTACGACGTGACCGACACGCGCTTCGATGCCTCGGTTCCCACCGGGGTGCAGGCGCTCGATGCCTATGGCCTGCTCGCCCTTTCCGCCGAATGGCAGCCGCACATCGGCACGCGCATCATCCTCACCCTCGATAATGCCCTCGATGCCGATTTCGCCGATGCCATCGGCTTTCCCGGCCCCGCCCGCCGCGGCCGCATCCGCATCACCAGGACCTTCTGAGCGAGCGGCCCTTCCCACGTCCGGCGCCGCCCGCTACCTCCGGCGCATGGCAAGCATCGCATCCCGCCCCGCAGGCACCCAGGCAGCGGTATGGATGGTCACCTCCTGCGTGGCCTTCGCATCGATGTGGGTGATGATCCGCTATGCGTCGGCGTCGCTGCATGCGTTCGAGATCGTGTTCTTCCGCAATGCGCTCGGCCTCATCGTACTGCTGCCGATGCTGTTGCGCACCCCGGGGCTGCTCCAGCTCACCCGCTGGCGCGTGCACGTCCGCCGCGCCACCTCGGGCTTCATCGCCACCATGGGCACTTTCTATGCCGTGGCCAATGCGCCGCTCGCGACAGCACTCAGCATCAATTACACCGCACCGCTGTTCGCCACCATCGGGGCGGTGCTGTTCCTCGGCGAGCGCATCCGGATCCGCCGGGTGGCAGCGCTTGCGGCCGGCTTCTGCGGCATGCTCATCGTCGTGCGGCCGGGTGCCGTGCCGCTCTCGGCCGGCGTGGTGGCCGCGGTCATTTCGGCGATCAGCACCGCCTTTTCGGTGGTGGCGATCCGCCAGCTCGTCGGCAAGGATGACAGCCGCGCGGTGGCGGCCTGGTCGTTCATCCTGCTCGTCATCCCGAGCCTCATCGTCGCGGCGTTCGTCTGGGTATGGCCGCCGCGCGAGGTCTGGCCGCTCCTCGCCGGCATCGGCGTCATGGCCGCAATCGGCCAGCTCAGCGTCAGCAAGGCCTTCTCGCTCGCCGAAGCCTCCGCCGTGCTGCCCTTCGATTTCGTCCGCTTCGCGCTTGTCACCCTCGCCGGCGTGATGCTGTTCGGGGAACGTTACGATCTGCTCACGCTGGGTGGCGGCGCCATCATCCTCGCCAGCACCATCTATCTGGCGCTGCGAGAAGCCAAGGTCGCGCGCGATGCCCGCGCCGCCAGCCTGCCGGTGCGGGACAGCTGAGCCTCTCCATCTTGCCCGGTTGCGAGGCCGCTCCCGGCGGGGCAAGGCTGGCGAACCGGATTTGGGAGAGACACGATGAAGCTTGATGGATTGAGTGCTGTGGTCACGGGCGGCGCTTCGGGGCTGGGTGAAGCGACGGCGCGGGCACTTGCGGCCGAAGGCGTCAAGGTCGCGATCTTCGACATGAACGCCGAAAAGGGCGAGGCGGTCGCCGCGGACATCGGCGGCGTGTTCTGCCATGTGAACGTAACCTCGGACGATTCGGTTGATGCCGGCTTTGCCAAGGCGCGCGCGGCCAACGGCCAGGAGCGCATTCTCATCAACTGTGCCGGCACCGGCAATGCGATCAAGACCGCCAGCCGCGCCAAGGAGACAGGCGAGATCCGCCACTTCCCGCTTGATGCCTTCACCATGCTCATCCAGATCAACCTGATCGGCACCTTCCGCTGCATCGCCAAGTCGGCTGCGGGCATGCTCACGCTGCCGCCGATGGAGGATGGCGAGCGCGGTGCGATCGTCAATACCGCCAGCGTGGCGGCCGAGGACGGCCAGATGGGGCAGGCGGCCTATAGCGCCTCCAAGGGCGGCGTCGTCGGCATGACCCTGCCGATCGCGCGCGACCTGATGAGCGAGGGCATCCGCGTCAACTGCATCCTGCCCGGCATTTTCAACACGCCGCTGATGAACGGCGCCCCGCAGAATGTGAAGGATGCGCTCGCCGCCTCGGTGCCGTTCCCCAAGCGCCTCGGCAATCCGGCGGAGTATGCGTCGCTGGCGCTTGAGATGTGCCGGAACAGCTATTTCAACGGCGAGGATGTGCGGATCGACGGGGCAATCCGGATGGCTCCGCGATAACGCAGCAAGCGCACCTGCGCGCTGACCTCGTCCGACGAGGGCGCGGCTTTGCCGCGCCCAGCGCTGCCTCGCAACCAGAGGGCCATTGACACCCGGCGACCCCCCCGGCCAAATTGGTCCCCGGCCGATGAGCCGCAAACGGGGGAGACACGCGATGGCGCACAAGTTCGAGATCTACAAGGACAAGGCCGGTGAATACCGGGTCCGGTTCAGCTACAACAGCGAAGTGATGTTCTCGACACAGGGCTATGCGTCCAAGTCGTCCGCCGTCAACGCCATCGAATCGATCAAGAAGAACGGCCCCGCCGCGCCGACCGAAGACAACAGCGCCGCCTGACAGTTCAGCTCGCCAGCGCGTCGATCGCGCCGGCGAGCGCCAGGTCACGCTCAGAAAGGCCGCCTGCATCGTGCGTCGTCAGCCTGATGTGCACCTTGCCATAGACATTAGACCATTCGGGGTGATGGTCGGCCTTTTCAGCAAGCAGGGCAACGCGGCTCATGAAGCCGAAAGCGGCCACGAAATTCTTGAATTTCCAGTCTTTCTCGATCCCGTCGCCCACCTGTGACCAGCCTTGCAGCTGCGCCAGCCCGGCCAGGATTTCGGTCTCGTCGAGTTTCTGGATCACTTCGGCCCTCGCCTTGCGGCGTGGCCGCGGCTATCGATGTGACATGGAAACCATGCCTCCCTCGCTCGATGACATCGAGAGCCTTGCCCGGCAAGCCATTGCGCGCCTGCCGACCACCTTCCGCAACCATCTTGATGGCGTCGTTCTCCGCATCGACGATTTTCCTGATGCCGAGGTGATGGCGGAAATGGAATGCGAAAGCGAATGGGAGCTGCTCGGCCTCTATTCGGGCCGCCATGTCGGCATGAAGGGCGATGTGCCCAGCGGCGCCATGCCGGACATGATCTTCCTCTATCGCCAGCCGCTGCTCGCTGAATGGTGCGTCGGCGAGAACAGTCTCGAAGCGCTCGTCACCCATGTGCTCGTGCATGAGGTCGGCCATCATTTCGGGCTGAGCGACGACGACATGGATGCGATCGAGGCTGCCGCCATCTAAAAGGAACCAAATCGCCGAACCGCTGTTGGTGTCAGGTAGCATCAACAACCAGAGGAGAGTTCCCATGGGTGAATTCAAGGACAAGGCCAAGGGCGTCGGCAACAACATTGCCGGCAAGGCCAAGGATATTGCTGGCGACGCAACCGACAACGCGAGCCTTCAGACCGAAGGCAAGGCACAGCAGGCCAAGGGCGATGCCCAGAAGGCCAGCGGCTCGGTCAAGGGTGCGCTCGGCGACAAGATCTGACACGAATCTGATCCGGGCAACCGGATGAGACGACGGCCCGGCCCTTCTTGAAGGGGGCCGGGCCGTTTTGCGTCTGGTTTGTAGGGCAAGGAAGCAAGGCCCCGGTTGACGTAAGACGCGTCGGGCCAGCGAACCTGTCCGCATCGCTAGCCGAGATCTCGCGGGTCCGAAAACGGCTTTGCTATTCTGTCCCGCGCTGCGCCTAGAAATTCACCCGCGCCGTCAGCCCGAAATACCGGTCCGCTTCACGCGGGATGAGGTAGCGCAGCGCCCCTCCCGGCCCGCCATTGGTGATCGCCGCCGCAAAGCTCTTGTCGAGGATGTTGTTGGCAACAAAGCTCAGCTTCCACTTGTCCTCCTCCCCCAGCAACGCAATCGTTCCGTTGAGCAGGCTGTAGGCCCCGATCGTGCCCTGTGCGCGCACCACCGGATTGGCGTCGAACAGCGAAAGCTGGCTCGATTGGGTGCTGCCCTGCAGCGCCACCTGGACATCGGCAAAGCCGCCGGTGCGCACGGTGTAATCCATGCCCAACGACGCACGCCATTTCGGCGCATAGCCGAGTGGCGTGCCGGCCGGCACCACCGTCGCCCCCGGCGGTGCGTTGAACTGGTCAACGCGGGCATCGGTATAGGCCACCGCACCATTGATGTTGAAGTCCCGCACCGGGCGGATGGCGAAATCCACCTCGGCGCCGCGGGTGCTCACATCGCCGGCATTGGTGAAGCGCGTCACAACCACGCCCTCGATCAGATCGGGATTGTTCGCCTGGAAGTTCTTGTACTTGGCATAGAAGCCCGCAATGTTCACAATCAAGCGACCGTCGAACAGGCTATTCTTCAAGCCCACTTCATAGGCATTCACCGTTTCTGAGTCGATCACGTTGGTGCCCGAAGCGCTGAGATTGAAGAAGATGTTGTACGCCGGGCCCTTGTAGCCGCGCGACCACGTCGCATAGGCCATCGTATCGTTCGAAAGATCGGCCTGTACCCCGAGCTTGCCGGAGAGATCGGTATCCGAGGTCTGCGTCCGGAACGGCACGCCGTTCGACGCCGCCGGAGTGCCGTTGATCAGCCCCGGCGCCACCGAATTGAACACGCCCTGGTCGAAGTTGGCGGCAATGCCGGGGCCTGTGAGTGGCGATCGGCGGATGTGATCGACCGACAGATTGTCGATCGTGTAGCGCGCGCCACCGATCAGCCGGATCGAGTCGGTGATGTTCCAGTTCGCCTGGCCGAACACCGCGACATTGTCGAACACCGAACCGAAATCGGCCGAGCCGGACGGGAAGGTGCTGGGTTCCGCACCGGCCGAGCCGCAGGGCACGATCGCCAGCGGGGTGGGGGCCGCACCGCACTGGATCACGTTGCGGGTGAAGGTGCGGTCAGTCACGGCGTGATAATAAAAGGCACCGAGCACATAGTTCACCGCGTAATCCGCCGGTGACGTCAGCCGCAATTCCTGCGTGAAGGTATGGCCGGTCTGCGGACCATCGTCGTGCAGCTGCGGCACGCCCGCGATCGGCTGGGCAATCCAATCGCCCTCGCGGATCTCGCGGTTCTTGTAGTTGCGATAGGCGGTGATGCTGGTGACGGTGTGGCTGCCCAGCTCGGCATTGATCTGTGCCGAAAGGCCCCAGCTCTCCTCCTCGGTGCGGGTGACGAGATTGTGGCGAACGGTTCGCGTCTCGTCGCCCTGGAAGTTGATGCCTGCCAGCGCCAGCGCCGCAACGCCCGTCGGCTGGGTGCCGATCACTTCGGCGCAGCAATCGTCATTCGCACGGCGCCAGTCGGCAATGATCGTCGCGGTCACGGTGTCCGAAACATCCGCATCGACGACCGCACGGAAGCCGTAGCGCTGCCAGCCGTTCACGCGGCGGTTCACGCCCGGCGCATCGTTGAAGATGTTGCCCTCGTAATCCGAATAAAAGCCCAGCAGCCGGGTGCGAACATTCTCGCCGATCGGCACATCGATGCCGGCGCGCACGCGATACTCGTTGCCGTTGTTGAAGAAGAAACCGCCCTCGGCAAAGCCGCCGAGCTCGGTGCCGGGCCGGCGGGTGACGATGTTGACCACACCCGCCGAAGCATTCTTGCCGAACAGCGTGCCCTGCGGTCCGCGCAGCACTTCGATCCGCTCGATGTCGACCAGATCGGTGAAGGCTTCACCGGCGCGGCTCAGCACCACGCCATCGAGCACGGTCGAGACCGAAGGCTCGCCGGCGATCGAGAAGGTCGCCGTGCCGACGCCGCGCAGATAGAGCGACTGGTTGATCGCGGTGCCCGACTTCCGGAAGTTGAGCGCGGGCACGAGATACTGGGCATTTTCGAGGCTCTGCGCGCCAAGCCGCTCAAGCTGCGCGCCGCCGACCACCGACACCGCGACCGGCACATCCTGCAGGCGCTCGGTGCGCTTCTGCGCGGTGACGACAATCTCCATCGAATCCTCGTCCGCCTGTGCCACCTCCTGCGCGAATGCGGGCAGGCTGATGAACAAGGCGGCCGTGGCCAAAAGCGTCGTGCGAATCATGATGGCTCCCCTGAAAACGGCCCGGTTTCGGGCTATCGGACTGCGCCGCCTTGTCGCGACGGTCCGTTGTTGCCGCAAGAAACCGTTTCTTGTGGCGCGTCAACGGGGCTTTGTTGCGTTGCCGTGACTGTGTTGCCCGGGCGCAACGCCTTTTGGCGCAAATGGCCTAGAGCCCCAGTTCGCGCATCTCCACCATCCGGTGCTCGCGGGCACTCATCTCGGCAGCCAGTCCGATCGCCACCGCGCGCAGGCCATCGTCGGCGGACACGATCACCGGACCCTCGCCGCGCACCGCCGCGGCAAAGGCCGCATGCTGGTGGAAGCTCGCGCCATGATGATCGCCCGCCGCGAGGGCGGCCGGGTCGGTCTCGACATGCCGCCGCGTCACCTGCTTGGCGTTGCGGAAACCTACACGCGGGGAATGTACGATCTCGCCCGCCGGAATATGCACATCGAGCCGCGCTTCGTCACCGGTCGCAGAGATATCCTCCTGCTGCTCGGCGCCATCCGCGAACATGCAGAGATCGAGCATCGCCCGTACGCCATTCGCAAAGTCCACGGTCGTAAAACTGTTGTCGATGATGTCGGGCACCCGGCCATCATAGAGCTCGTCGCGGTGGTTGACGTCCATGGCGCCCGAGCAATGCACCCGCACCGGCTCGGCCCCCACGATCAGCCGCATCAGATCGAAGAAATGGCAGCATTTCTCCACCATCGTGCCGCCGGTGTTTGCCGAAAACCGGTTCCAGTCGCCCACCTTGACCAGAAACGGAAAGCGATGCTCGCGGATCGACAGCATCTTCAGCGCGCCGACCGCACCGCCATGCACCTGGGCCACGAACTCGGTCACCGGCGGCATGAAGCGATATTCCATGCCGGTCCAGAACACCCGGTCATAGCCCGCCGCCGCCACCGCCAGCGCCCGCGCATCAACGATCGTGGTCGCCAGCGGCTTTTCGCACAAGATGTGCAGCCGCGCGTCCATCAGCGGCGCCAGCACATCGCGGTGGGTGAAGTTGGGGCTGGCGATCACCACGGCGTCGCAAAGCCCCGAAGCGGCCAGGGCTGCAGCATCGGCAAAGGCTGGCACATCTGCGCCGATGGCGGAGCGGCTGCTCTCGATCGAGCTCGCCACCGGATCGGCCAGGGCGGTGATGCTGGCGTTCGGCTGCAATGCGATGTTGGCGATGTGCTCGCGCCCCATCATGCCCGCGCCCACGATGCCCCAGCGGATGTGATCGGTGCTTTTCATTGTCGGAGTCTCCGGAGTAAGGGCAGGGGATGACAGATATCGCGCTTTCGCCCGAACTTCGCCCGCTCGGCAAGTCCCCCCTCATGGTTTCGCCGCTGGCCTGGGGCATGTGGCGCTTCGCCGGCGATGATGTGAGCGCGGCGCGCCGCCTCGTCGAAGCCGCACTCGCCGCCGGCATCACCTTCCTCGATACCGCCGATATCTACGGCCCTGACAATGACGAGCCCTTCGGCGCTTCCGAAGTGCTGCTCGGCCGCGTGCTCGCCGAAGCGCCGCAGTTGCGCGATGCGATGGTGCTCGCGAGCAAGGGCGGCATCTGCATGGGCGTGCCCTATGACAGCTCGCCCGTCTATCTGCGCCAAGCGGTCGAGGCGTCGCTCACCCGCCTCGGCGTCGAGCGCATCGATCTGTGGCAGATTCACCGGCCCGACATGCTCGCCCATCCAGCGGAGACCGCCGTGGTGCTCGATGCGATGGTGGCGGAAGGCAAGATCGGCGCCATCGGCGTTTCCAATCACACCCCTGCACAGACAAGGGCGCTGGCCGCGCATCTGGAAAGTGGCATCGTCTCCACCCAGCCCGAGTTTTCCGCACTGGCCCTCGCCCCACTCGAAGACGGCACGTTCGATCTCGCACTAGAAGCCGGCCATGCCGTCATGGCCTGGTCGCCGCTCGGGCAAGGCCGCCTGGGCAGTGGTGACCCCCGCCCCGGCCGCATGCAGGCGCAGGACCCGCGCACCGAGCGGGTAATTGCCGCCTTGCAGGCGCAGGCCAATGCCTATGGCGTCAGCGTGCAGGCAGCGGCCTATGCCTGGATCATGGCGCACCCCACGCGACCCATCCCCATCATCGGCAGCCAGAACCCGGCGCGCATCGCGGAAGCGGCAGACGCCTTCAAGGTGCGCTGGACGCGCGCCGAATGGTATGGCGTCCTCGTCGCTTCCAAGGGAGAAAACCTGCCATGAGCGCCTGCGAAGTCAGCTGGTTTTCAGCGCTGTGCGACGATGATTACGAGTTTCTCGGGCAACCCGATCCGGCGCTCAAGTCGAGCTTCGAGCATTGCCGCAACATCGTTCTCGCGGCCGAAAAGGGCGGCTTCGACAATATCCTGCTGCCCTCCGGCTATGCGCTCGGCATCGACACCACCATCTTCGCCGGCGCCATCGCAGCGCTCACCAGCCGCATCCGCCTGCTCATGGCCGTCCGCGTTGGAGAAACCTGGCCACCGCAGCTCGCCCGCCAGATCGCCACGCTCGATCGCATTCTTCAGGGTCGGCTGACCGTCAACATCATCTCGTCCGACATGCCCGGCGAAACCATGGCCTCGGCCCCGCGCTACGCCCGCACCGTCGAGGTGATGCAGATCCTGAAAACGATCCTCAACGGCGAGCCACTCGATCACCAGGGCGAGCACTACAAGCTCAAGCTCGATCCCCCTGGCGTCACCACCATGTCCGGCAAATGCCCGCCGCTCTATTTCGGCGGCCTGTCGCCCGATGCGCGCGAAGCCGCCGCCCGCGCCGCCGATGTCTACCTCATGTGGCCCGACACCATGCCGGCAGTGCAGGCGATCGTCGACGACATGAAGGCCCGCGCCGCCGCGCATGGCCGGACGCTCCGCTTCGGCTACCGCGTCCATGTCGTGGTGCGCGAGACCGAGGCCGAGGCACGGACCGCTGCCGACCGGCTGCTTTCCAAGCTCGATGCCGCCACCGGCGATGCCATCCGCGCCAAATCGCTCGATTCGCAGTCGGTCGGCGTCAAGCGCCAGGCCGAGCTGCGCGAAAATACCAGCGACGGCTATGTCGAGGACAATCTCTGGACCGGCATCGGCCGCGCCCGCTCCGGCTGTGGCGCCGCCATCGTCGGCGATCCCGATCAGGTGCTCGCCAAGCTGCAGGCCTATCAGGCGATGGGCATGGAGGCGTTCATCCTCTCGGGCTATCCCCATGCCGCCGAAGCCGATCTCTTCGCCCGACATGTGCTGCCGCGCATGACGCATGGGCCACTCGTGATATAAATCGCTGTCACGCGCGTGCGCGAGCTGCACGATTGATCACGGCCGCCTGATTTGAGACGTTGCGGCTGGCTCCGATTGCATTTTCAGGTGAATAGGGAATGGGAGCGCTTAAGGGGGCCGGCGTGGTCGAGTGGCGACTACAACGCCTTCCTGTCTGCAGCTGGTCCCCTTGCGGACACAAGAGCCACGTTGCCGTGTAGCCAAGCCAAGCTGCACCTTGTCGTGTAGCGAAGCACCAGCCAGAACGATGGGATGCAGGTTCAAGCGCCCGGTCCGGAGGAGAGCGCCGCTCTCGCAAAGCTTTTGCAGCTTCCGCAAGGCAGGCATTATGGCGCTTCCGCCGACAGCGGCTGTTGGGTGATGGTCGGCCGGCGGCTTGCAGACGTCGCCACCTGGTCGATCGTGCCGCCGCACGCCAGCATGTCCCTTGCGTGGGGCGACGGGGGCTGTGAGGTCGAATTTGCCGGAGGCGCGTTCGAGGTCCGCCGTGGTCAGTGCATGTGGATCGACGCCGGCTTTGCCCACCGCGGCGAAAACTTGCTGGGTTCGGATTTCCTGACCGTTTTCATTCCGGCTCACCGCGTTTCGCTTGCACGGATCGATCTGGCAAGGATTGGCGCTGCATCGGCCAATGCCCCGGAACATCTGGCATCGCTGCTTATCGGTCTTGCAGCCCATCTCCTTGATGGAGGCTCGACTAGGCTGGAGGAGGCGCCGGTTCTGGACGCTGTTCTGGACCATGTAGGCACCATGTTCGGCCCGAACCGCCCGACGCTGGCGGGCTATACGCCCGTCCTGCGCGCGGCCGCGATGCTGAGGCAGAGCGAAGGGCACGCCATCACCATCGCCTCCATATCCGAAGCCGTCGGACTGCGGCCCACAGAACTCAGTAGGCAGTTCAAAGCCTATCACCGCATCACCCCCGAAGCCTATCGCAAGCAGGTGAGGCTTGCCCATGCCACGCGAGCACTGGCCAATGGCAGTTCCGTCCTGCACGCTGCGCACGAAGCCGGCTTTGCCGATACCGCGCATCTGAGCCGGACGTTTCGCGATCAATATGGACTGGCGCCGTCGCGATGGGCAAAGCGGTTCATGCGAACACAAACGTCCGCCGACAAGGCTCGGCCGGGCGGCCGTTGAACGGCAAGCCGTCGGCGCACTGACCGGTACGCGCCCAAAGCCGTTCGCCTCTGAAACTGCGTTCAAGCCGTTATTGGCGTCTTCCAGTATATCGCTGCCTCGATGATGTGAGTGCGAAGGAAGCTCGAATGAAGAAAAAGCCTGCAGCATTCGCACTGGTTGTGCTTGCCGCTGTCGGTGCGCTGGCCTTTACCGCATTTCGATCGCCATTTGTGACTGTGACGCAGGGGCCTTTTGCTGCCGACGGCGCATGTCCGTCGTTCAAAGCCCGCTATTCGCTTGTGCAGATCACCTTCGGCAACAGGGGTCTGTCGACGCTAAATTCGCTCTATGAGACCTTTGTTGGCGAAGGCGCATTTGAGATCAGCGAATTCAATGTGGCCAGCACTGGAAATGGACGCTTCACCATCGTTGGCAGCTCGAACCGTGGGCCGCTTACATCGGACATCTTTGCCGACCGTGTCGTCCGGCTCGGCCAGGACAGGGAAGACGAAGAACTGCGCCGAACGCTCCAGTCGGCGTTCTGCCACCGAGGACGCATCTATGAGCATCAGCTCGTCGATCTGGGTGATGGCTCGACCCTCTCGCAAGATCTCGAATACTGGACGGAGAATGCAGCCTTTCGATTTCGACTCTATCAGAACCGTCGCCTCACAGCAGACGTGACGGCCCGCTAGTCAGACCGGAAAATCCGTTGCTGGAGAACATCGTGATGACCAAATCGACTGCCCCTGGACTGGCTGCCCAAGTGCTTGCCATGATCCTGGCGACCACGCCTGCAGCAGCCCTCGCCGCCGGAACGAGCGTCCAGATCAACGCGACGGGGATGACGTCGGCGGCCGGCGAAGTGACATGCGCCCTTTTCCGAAGCTCAGCCGGCTTTCCCAGCAAGCCGGAGCGAGCCGCTTACCGCATCTCCGTTCCGATCAAGGAAGGGACAGCGACATGTGTGTTCAGCGACGTGCCGGCAGGGCCGGCTGCCGTCTCGGTCTTCCACGACGCCAATGCCAACAGAAAGTTGGATATGCGGTTCGGTTTCCTCCCCCGCGAGAGCATCGGAGCAAGCAACAACCCAAAGGCAAGGCTTGGCCCGCCCAAGTTCGAGGCGGCACAGTTTCCGGTCGGAAACCGGCCTGTTACACTCTCGGTGATCCTCCAGCAGCCATGAGCCTCATCAACTTTTGCTTTGCAACAGAATGGTCGCCTTGCGGACACAAACGCTGATGCATCCGCCCAAGTTTGGCTTGCGGACAAGGTGATCCCGGGCCAGCAGGTTACGCACCTTCTGCTGGGTCCGATGCCTCGGCCTCTGGATGAGCCCCCTCTGCGATATACTTCATGGCGACATCGCACCGTTGATACCGTGAACCATAGTCGTTCATGATCTCGGTATCATGAGCAAAGCCAAGTTTTTCGTAGAGATGAATGGCCGCAGCGCATTTGCGGCTGGTGAGCAGGTAAAGAGGATCGGCTTGGAGTGCCGTAGCCCTCGCGACAGCCGCTTCGAGAAGGAACTCGCCCGCCTTCAGCCCGCGCGCGACCTCACGAACCCCCATCTTGGTCAATTCGAAGCTGCTGGGACCGGTTTTCTGCAAGGCGCAGGTGCCGACGATGCCCAGGCCAGGCGCCTCCACGAACAGAATTACGCCACCGGAGTCGATGATCCTCTCACGAGGATTTTCCAGAACGTCTTGATCAGTCGCCTCCAGCGTGAACATGGCGCTGATCCATTCAACATTGATGTCATGGAAGACCGCCGCCAAAGCATCGTCGAACTCGCGCAGCCGCAATCCACCGGGGCGTGCCCGTTCTGCGCGCTGGGCGATGGATGCATGGTCGAGCGCCCTTTCGATGGCGGCCAACTGCAGCAGAAAAGATGGGGACGTATCTGCCAATAGTTCTTCGGCCGCCATCCCGATCCGCGGCCACAGCTCTGTTACCGCCAGTTCGGCGAAGGCGCGTCCTCTGGATGTCAGCTCCACAAGGCGCGTGCGCTGATCGGACGCCGGAAGATCAGCAAGAATGCCGAGCTTGGCCATCTGACTGACGCTGCGCGTAACGCCAGGCTGGCTGATCCCGATCACCCCGGCAAGCTGTCCGACATTCATCGGCCCGACCCGCAGCGCTGCGAGGACTGCCATATGGGCAGGCTGGAGCGGCACGCCGGCATTGGCAATGGCGGTCGTTGCACCCGCCTGCATTCGCTCTGCCAGTCGCTTGAGGCGACTGCCAAGGAACGCTGGTCCCATGTCTGCAATCACGTCTCTCACGACTATCTCCATACCCTGTTATATACCATGATATGGAAACGAGTTTATGAGTCAAGACCGGTGACCGTCCGCAGCCCGGCTTTGTGCGCTGCTGTCTCTCTCGAACGATGGAGCCTGAACTGAGCATATCGCGTGGCAAAGCATGAACGATGCACAGGCGGTCGCCGAAGCGATTGGCAAGGACGCTCGCACCTAGGCGTTCACGCGCGCCACCTACGGGCCAAGCTTGAAGATGTCGCATTCCGAAGTCGAGCTCGCGCTGGGGTAGATACGGCGGACGGACCGGCTCTTCGAGACCATGCCGCTCTTCCAGCACGAAGGGCTGCTCCTCGGCCGCGATCTTGCTGGGCGACTGGAGGTCTCGCTTCGCACGATCTACCGCGACATCGAAACGCTGGTACATCGGGCGTGCCGATCGAGGGTGAGCGCAGCGGCGGCTACATACTGCTGGCATGGGGTGTCTGCCTGCGCTTTGCGATCCCGATGAGGCCAAAACCCAGGATAAGCAGCGCCCAGCTTGCCGGTTCGGGGATGACAGCTGTCGATTTCACCGACACATTGTCCAGCAACCACAAGCTCTCGGCATGGCGGAAGCGGAAGTTCAGCAGCGAGGAATTGCCCGTGGCCACCACAAACCCCGATGAAGTCAAATAATCGAAGCCGGGCTGGGCAAAGCCAAAACTGAACAAGGCGCCATCCCATTCGGCGGTGAAGAAATTGGAACCACCACCCAGGTTCGCAATGTCGAAGCTCAACCGATATGTTTGACCCGGGACGGTTTCGAGGATCTGCCGGATGCCGCCCTCCTCCGCAACGGGACCGAACGCTGCGTGACGGGTACCGTCGGTCGGGCCGCCGCCCAGCAGGTCGTCGGTGATGAAGGATTGATTGGAAACGCCGAACTCGGTCCAGCCACCGAAGTTCCCGGTTTCAAAACTGCCGTTGGTGACCAGCTCAGTGGCGTGCAGCGGGCACGCGAGCGCAAGAGCCGATGCTGCAACGAAAGACATCATCTTCATACAGAATTCTCCTTTGGTTTCATGGCAATGCGGCCGTGTTGTTCTCCAGTTTGCTCTCGGGCTCTCCGATGCAGGCGACGATGAAATTGAGGTTGGCGCCCGTCGGCATCGGCGCATCGAGCTCCAACGTCTGGCGGGCAGCCACGTCCGTTGTGGCGACCGTCTGCCAGCTTGCTGCAGAGCCCGCCCGGGCCGTGACGGTGCAGGCAGGGGCGGTGTCCGGCCCGGCGTTGTAGAGCCAGAGGCGGGTCGCACCTCCGGGCCCATCGCGGTCAACGCGGCGGATACGGATGTCGAAGTCTGCCGCTCGCGAGTTGGCGCGCATTGGCCTGTCAGGGGTGGCTGTGGGTGCCGGCGGTTCGCGGCGTTGGCCGGGACGGGAAGGTGCGCCAGCGGTGGACGTTTCCGTTCGCGGGCGCGGACGTCCCAAAGCTCGGCATTCGACATGCGCGGTCACAGGGGCCTCTACCTGTTCGTTTCCACCGCCCAATATCCCGGCCCTGATTCGATATGCCCGAGGCACCGGGATCGTGGCACCGCGCTGCAAGAATGCCTGGCGCGCAGCGCCGGAAAGTGCCGACAGACGGGCGTTGCACAGAGCGATCGGCGAGTTGCCCTGGTTCACCACCATCGGCGACTGGGGATCGGTGTAGGGAATGGTCAGCTTGTAGCGCCGCGTGCCAAACTCCCTCGGGAACTGAAGATCGGTGTCTTCGCTGCCAATGTAGATTGTGTGATATTGGCGACGGTCGAGCAGTCGATCCACCGATACTGCGGCCCAGATGTCCAGATTTCGATTTATGACCGTGTCGTACTGGATGGCACTTCGTCCATCGACAACGATGCGCGTAAGACCGATGTCACGCCCGTCGCGCGCGACGTCCGCCTGTCGCACTGATACGCCCGACTGGGCCTGGGCTGCAGCAGCGCAACAGACTGTGGTCGCTCCGAAACACAATGCGGTCGCTGCTTTCCAACATTGCCTGTCGACCATTGCTCAATCTCCTGATTGACGCGGATTCTGCCTAGTCCAGATATGGTGCCTTGCCGGCGATGAAGGCGGCATAGCCCTGGCCTTCGAGCGAGGCGGAATTCAGTTCTGCCGAGTTGTGGAGGATGACCAGGACATGTTTGTCGGGCAGCCGAAGCAGCGCGCCGCCGGATATCTGGTTGCCGGTGTCTTCATAAATCTGCCGCCCGCCCGACCAGACGACATAGGGTTCGCCGAAATGTTCGGCGGTCCAGTTGCGCGGTCTTGCGCTCGTCCACACGATGCGATTGGCCGGCTCGTTGTTGGCTCCGTACATCAGGCTCTGGGCTTGGGCGGAGAGCAGTCTGTTCCCGTTCAGGGCCGCTGAGGCAAAGGCCGCCAGATGGCGGGCTGACATCCAGTAACCGCCTGAACCGACACAACCAGAGCCATCAGCCTTGCGGCTGGTGATGATTCCGCGTCCGGTGTCCGACTTCGATTTATAGGCATAGGCGCCGGTGGTCTTGAATTCGTTGGCCGCGTCGCAACTGGGCACCGGACCACCGGGGACTTTCTTCATCACCGTGTTGCGGATGTATTCGTCCATGAACGAGCCAAGTGCGCGGCGCGTGTAGATCATGTCGTTTTCGTTCGATGTCGTGCGGGCACTGTCCTGATTGATCTGCGACAGCCATGTCGGATCGACGAACGCCCCAAGCGCAAAGCCGATCACGCGGAAGTTGAGATTCTGATAGTTGAACACCGTCGCGCGCTGCGGTCCCGGCGGCGCGGGTTTTCGAAACTCGTTCAGCATATTGTCGGTGGTGAAGCCGGTGCGGTGCTGCAAATAATCACGGAAGGTGAGTTTTGCCGCTCGTGGCGACATCCCCGTCTTCCAGAACGCCGGCAGCAGCAGCGATACGGGCGTATCGAGCTTGGCGTTGGTATCGGTGCCGCTGAAGCCGGCGCCGGACGGCGGCTGCTCCATGGCGTGCAGCATGCTGACGCCAGCCACGAACTTGAACAGGCTGCCGATATTGACCGGCGTCGAGGTCTTCATCGGCAGGAAGCCATCCTGATTGTCGCGCGCAGCACCGCCAGCGCCTTCCGATATGATCCGGCCGTCTTGCATCAGGACGAATGCATAGCCCATGCCCTTGCCTTGAAGCTGGCCGTTGAGGCTGGCTTCGAACGCGGCGCGGTCGAAAGAGGGTGCCACCGAAATGCCTTGAGCCGGCAATGCCCGCCGGGGCGCCACACGCCCGGACGACTGATCCTGGGCAAGCGCGGATGCAGGGTATGGCGCAACCGAACATGATGCAGCCATCAAGATCGACAGAACGGCATGCCTCATGGCGCGGGTCCCTTCTTCCCCGTCAGCCAATGATGGCTGATCGGGCATCCAAGCTTCCGCTGCCCCAGAACATGGTCTGGTATCTGCGCTTGGTATCTGCTGGATTGTCTAACGCGCCGGGCAAGGTTATTCTTGGGCACTCGCGACAGGATATGGTTCTCGACGACAAGATTGTCCGGTAATTTCCGCGATCATTCCGCCAGATTGACGGAGGGGTTCAACATGCAGAAACCCGACGCCGACTATCGACCGGCAAGATTCTCTTCGAATGCGTTTCCCGAGCGCGAGCGTGTGTCAGCGTGGAGGGATTTTTTCGGGCCGACCATGTTCGGCGCCGATGTGGAGCCTGTCGGCGAACAGCCGTATCGTCAGGATATCGTCGTTCGCCCTCTGCCGGGAGTCTGTCTGCTCTCGGCCACCAATACGCCGGTCCGGTTCACCCGGTCGCGTGCCATGCTTGCGGATGGCCGCGGCGATTACGGTCTTCACATCAATTCGGGCCGGTCGATGGTTCGGCAGCGCGGCCGGGACGTGCTTTGCGGGCCCGGCGAGCCAATCCTTGTGACGTCTGCCGAAGCCGCGTCGATGACATCGCCAGAGGCATCGCACTTCCTCTGCCTGCACATAGACCGCTCGTTGCTGCTGATGAATGTCGCCGATCCTGATGGTTGTGTGCTGCAGCGCGTGCCGGGTGACAGTGTGACCCTGCGCTATCTGCTCGGCTATATTCGGTTCCTTGAATCGACTGACCTGACAGCAGTCGATACCCAGATTGCCGCAAGCGTTGGTCGCCATCTCGCTGATCTCCTTTCGCTGCTGTTTGGCGCGACAGGCGATACGGCAACGTTGGCGCAGCGGGGCGGCCTCCGCGCCGCCCGTATGCTGGCGATCAAACGCACCATAAATGAGTCACTTTCTGAGCAGGCACTGGGAGTCGAGCATGTAGCTGTCCGACACGGCATTTCGGTGCGATCTGTGCAGCGCATGTTTGAACGTGAAGGCGTGACATTCACGGAATATGTGTTGAACCGGCGTCTGGATCGGGCCTTTCGAATGCTCCGCGATCCGGCGCACGCGGGGATGTACGTCATCGATATTGCTCTGGCGTGCGGCTTTGGCGATTTGTCCTATTTCAATGGCTGCTTTCGCCGAAAATTTGGCGAACCGCCGGGTTGTTTTCGTCGTTAGATCATGGAGGCTCCCGTTTCGGACAACCGGGTTCCCTTGGCCTGACATGACCAGGTTAGAACCAGCATACCGAAGTGTCAGAACGGAAATGGATCGGGCAATCCACTAGCTATCGCGACGCGCAGCGCCGCAGCATTACCTAGTCCGTATGACAAGCGTCAAAGTGCCCAGCGGCCCGGCGATTGATCGGTCAACAAGGGTAAGGTATCGTGATAGTAGGGATGGTCTAGGAGCGAGTTTGATGGCGAGACTGCGCGGTGATTTTGACCAACAGTTCACACCAACAGAGGGCGGCTACCTTTACTACCCGTCACCCTGGAAGGGCGCTAAGCTCATCACTGTCGAGGAGCATGAGGGGTTCGTCAATGACTGGAAGCGCGCCACTGGATTAGCTCCGATGAGCGTGTCGGTAGGGCTTGGCCTTGTTTTTATTATCGTGAGCATCTTCTTGCTACGTCATGAGAGCTCGAATTTGGCGAAGTTCGGCCCTGCCGCTGTTTGGATATTTGGCCTCTTTGCATGGTTCAGACGGCCAGCGGTCGCAGCATCCAAGGCTGTTAAAGATCGGCCGTATGTTACGGGTTCTCGTCCTCGATCGGATGTCTGGCGCCAAGCCAGGACCACGCAAAGCTGGCCGGCAATCATCTTCTTTCTGTTGTTGAGCGCGAAATTTCTGTTCGACGCTTTCCAAGGGAGGCATGGTCTGTTCCCGCCGGCATTTGCTCTGGCATTTTGGTCGTTCATGGTCGCCGTCTTCGGCCTGGTGACGTTCCTTAAGCTGCGCGATCGGTTGCAGTAGGGCGTCCACTTGCTGCTGCGCTCGCCGTGCGCTTGCACAATCTGTCGGTTTGATTGTTCGCGATGTTAGGGCCAGAGCCCAGTACCTTACCGCAGACAGGTCCCGCTACGGACACAAAGACCAGTTCCATTCCACCCAGCTGTTACTCAACCGGCCTTGAAGCTAGCAACCTCATCCAGACGCTGGCGCACCTCGCGAAAGGTGCGACCGGTCATCACGTCATCCAACCGCGCTGCAAGGCGCGCGCGGCCGTTCCGGATCGCCCAGCGGCGTAGCCCCCACATGCCCGCCAATCCGACGACCCCGCTTGCCAGCGTCGTAACGAGCCATGCGCTGACGCCGATCGGTGCCAGTATGTCTGCACCCCATAGCAGTCGGACAGCCACCGCCAAGAACGGGAGCCACAGCACCCACCAACTCGCCCCCAGCACCCAGCCCGATAGCAGCCTGATCCGCTGCAGGCGGGCCATGTGACCTTCGGTCTCGACGATGGGGGCAGTTGTGTCGATCCCCCTGGCATGGGCCAGACCGGCGACAGCAAGCGCGATCATTGCTGCCCCGTAGAGATTGACGAGCACCCCGCTGGCGAACAACAGCCCCGGTTGCGCCAACAGGCTGCCCCATATTGTTCCGCCCGCCAGGGTGACAAGGATGCCAGCGACGGTCTGGGCGATTTGCCAATGTACAAGAGTAATGATGCTGCGCCGCGCCATGCGGGCTGCCGCTTGGCCGGGAAAGGCAAGCCCGGCTTCTCGATCGCCAAGCCTTGCCATCGCAGCTTTCAGCTCGTCCAGATCCATTGCCTGTCCTTTCGTCATGCCAGTTCCTTTCGAAGCTTTTGCTTGATGCGGTCGATCCGGGTGCCGACGGCGCTTTCACCGATGCCGACAATCTGGCCGATCTCGCGATGGTGTGCACGGCGGTGACAAACCAGGCCATTGGATCGTCGGCGGCGTGTCGATGAGGGCGGTGTAAAACCCGGCCATTGGTTAGGCTTGTCCCTTT
>NZ_JACIIV010000003.1 GCF_014205635.1 Polymorphobacter multimanifer | reverse complement strand
ACCGTCGATACTGCGCGACTGTCCGGGGCCAATCCCTACAACACCATCCTCGGCGCTGTCTCCGCCGGATAGCTCAACGCAGGGGGTGGGTAATTACGCGGCGCAGGCAAATATCGTCTACATGACTGGACCCAATTCTCCATGGGGTGTGGACGCCGATAATGAAGGCTCGGCCGAAGCCGCCATGAATACTGCGTTCGGCAGCGGCAACTGGTCGGCTTTCTACGGCTTTTCCGACTCGGTTTTCGGGGGCGGCAACAGCTTCGTCTATCTGGAAGGTGGCGACGGGGCCGGAATTGCGGATTTCTTTGCATCTGCCAACACCCGCACGGCCCTTGAGTCCTTCGTGCTTGCCGGTGGTGCTGTGTTCGTCAATGCAGCGCGCAACGATACATCGACGCCGTTCGACGTCGGCTTCGGGCTGACGCTCGTCGGCGCCAATTACAGCGATACGGGTTCGTTGACGAGCGCGGGCATCGAAGCCGGCCTTGGGAGCAATGGTGCGGGCACCGCCTGGAGCGGTAGTTCGTTCGGCCATGATTATGTCGTGTGCGCATTCGAAGCGGCATGCGAGGGCAATGTATCGACCTTCGTGACCGGCGACAGCGGCGACATCGTTGTTGGCGGCAGGTTTGGTGACGGCTATTTCGTTGCCGGTGGCCAGACGCTGCCCTATTTTCATCAGCCTTCAGAGGGAGCGGCAGCGCTTCGTGCCAACCAGCTGAACTTCGTGGCGTCGCTGGGCACGTCGGTCGGGGGCAGCGGGGTTGTGCCCGAGCCCGCGAGCTGGGCGATGCTTATCGCCGGCTTCGGCCTCACCGGTGCCGCATTGCGTCGTCGCCGGGCCGTGTTCGCCTAAACCTGCGCCTGTTGAAATAGGGGAGAGCCGTCCGCAAGGGCGGCTTTCGCTTTTCAGGGTGCATGGCTTGCGTCTAAGGTCCCCGGCATATTGCCGGGAGGATTGCATGAAAGCCGTTGTATGTGTGGAGCATGGTCCGCCTGAGCTGCTGCAGGTGAAGGACATGCCGCTTCCCGAGCCCGGCCGAGGCCAGGTGCGGGTGAAGGTGGAAGCCGCCGGCGTCAATTTTCCCGACACGCTGATCATCCAGAACCTCTACCAGTTCAAACCGGCACTGCCGTTCGTGCCGGGCGGCGAGGCTGCGGGCACGGTCGATGCCGTGGGGGAAGGCGTGACCGACCTGGCGCCCGGGGACCGGGTGGTGGCGATGACCGGCAACGGCTGCTTTGCCGAGTATCTCGTTGCCAACCGCGCGCAGATCGTGCCGGTGCCCGGCGCCATGCCGTCCGATGTCGCGGCCGGCTTCACCATGACCTATGGCACGTCGCACCATGCGCTCAAGCAGCGCGCGCGGCTGCAGCCCGGCGAGACGATGCTGGTGCTGGGGGCGGCCGGCGGCGTGGGACTGACCGCGGTGGAGCTGGGCAAGCTGATGGGCGCGCGGGTGATCGCAGCGGCCTCCACCGATGCCAAGCTGGCGCTGTGCCGCGACTATGGTGCGGATGAAACGATCAACTATTCCAGCGAAGATCTGAAGGAGCGCATCAAGGCGCTCACCGGCGGCAAGGGCGTCGATGTCATCTATGATCCGGTGGGGGACCGGTTGGCCGAGCCGGCGTTCCGCGGCATCGCCTGGAACGGCCGCTATCTGGTAGTGGGTTTTGCCGGCGGCGCCATCCCGTCGCTGCCGCTCAACCTGCCGCTCATCAAGGGGGCGAGCATCGTCGGCGTGTTCTGGGGCGCCTTCACCCAGGCCGAGCCCGCACTTCACCGCGAGAACATGGCCGAGCTGCTCGGCTGGTACGAGGCGGGCAAATTGAAGCCGCATGTGTCCCGGCATTTCAGCCTCGATGAAGGCCCGGCGGCGATCCGCTGGATGATGGACCGCAAGGCGACGGGCAAGGTTGTGCTGAAGATCTGACCAAATCGGGGAATTCGACATGACCGGACTTCGCGAGACCTATCCGCTGTACCTGGCCAACAAGGCCGAGCAGCCCAACACCGATCTGGTGGTGACCGACAAGTTCACCGGTCAGCCCGCCACCAGGGTGGCAATGGCCGATGCGGCCACCATCGATCGCGGCATCGCTGCTGCCGTCGCCGCCGCCGAGCCGATGGCGCGGATGGCGGCCTATGAACGGCAGGCGGTGCTGGCGCATTGCGTGACGCGCTTCACCGAGCGGCAGGACGAGCTGGCGCATGCGCTGTGCATCGAGGCCGGCAAGCCGATCCGCGATTCGCGCGGTGAGGTGGGGCGGCTGATCGACACCTTCCGCATTGCAGCCGAAGAGGCGGTGCGGATGACCGGCGAAGTGCAGCCGCTCGACATTTCGGCGCGCGCCAAGGGCTATCAGGGCATGTGGAAGCGCGTGCCGATCGGACCGTGCAGCTTTGTTTCGCCGTTCAACTTTCCCCTCAATCTGGCGGCGCACAAGATCGCGCCTGCGCTGGCCGTCGGCTGCCCGTTCGTGATGAAGCCCGCCAGCCGCACGCCGCTCGGTGCGATCATCATCGGCGAAGTTCTCGCCGAGACCGACCTGCCTGCCGGCGCCTTCTCGATCCTTCCAGCCCACCGCGAGGGGGCGGACCTGTTCACCACCGATCCGCGGCTGAAGCTGCTGTCCTTCACCGGCTCGCCCGATGTGGGCTGGGATCTCAAGGCGCGCGCGGGCAAGAAGAAGGTTGTGCTCGAACTCGGCGGCAATGCCGCGGTGATCATCGACCGCGATGCCGATCTCGATGACGCCGTCGAGCGCACGGTGTTCGGGGCCTTCTACCAATCGGGCCAGTCGTGCATCGGCGTCCAGCGCATCCTGGTGCATGCCGATGTCTACGAGGAATTTCGCGACCGGCTCGTGGCGAAGACGCGCACGCTGATTGCGGGCAACCCCGCCGAGGAGAGCACGTTCATCGGCCCGATGATCGACGTGAAGGAAGCGACGCGGCTCGATCGCTGGATTTCGGAAGCACGCGATGCCGGCGCCACGCTGCTGTGCGGCGGCGGCCGCCAGGGCGCGATGCTGGAAGCGACACTGCTGGAGGGTGTTCCGCGCAGTGCGAAACTCAACACCGAGGAGGCGTTCGGACCGGTCGCGTGCATCAGCCGCTTCCACAGCTTCGACGAGGCGCTGGAGGCAGTGAACGATTCGAAGTTCGGGCTGCAGGCGGGCATCTTCACCCGCGACCTGTTCCACATGCTGAAAGCCTGGGATGTGCTCGATGTCGGCGGCGTCGTCATCAACGACGTGCCGTCCTACCGCGTCGACAACATGCCCTATGGCGGCGTGAAGGATTCAGGCCTCGGCCGCGAAGGCGTGCGCTTCGCGATGGAAGACATGACCGAAATCCGCAACCTCGTCATCCGGCGGCGCCCGCAAGATTTGTGACCACAGATCCGAGACCGCTCATCGTCACGGCAGAGTTCGAACCGGCGATGCAGGGCTGGCTGGAGGGGCTTCGGCGCGCGAATTATCCCGCCGAACTCAACCGCGTGCCTGCACATCTGACGCTGTTTCACGCTATCCCCGGCAGTGCCGAGGCCGAAGTGGCACGGCGGCTGGCACTGCTGACAGCGCAAGCGCCGCCGTTGCCGGCGCGGCTGGCGGGGGTCAAGTCGCTCGGGCGTGGCGTGGCGATCCGCATCGAATGTGCAGCACTCGATGGCCTTCGCGAGGAGTTGGCCGACGCGCTGTGGCTGCTGCTTTCGGCGCAGGACCGGGCGGGGGTCCAACTGCATGTCACCGTGCAGAACAAGGCCGAGCCGCCGGCGGTGAAGCGGGCGCTGGCGAGCCTGACGCCGCTGCCCGAGCGACCGACGCACATCGCAGCCCTGCGGCTGTGGCGCTATCTCGGCGGGCCATGGGAAGCGCTTGGCCGCTGGCCCTTTCGCGGGCGTGTCCGTTGAGGTAGATGGGGCTCCATGATGATCAAGTCACTTCGCGTGCCGGCCCTTGTGGTGCTTTCGACGCTGGCGCTCGCCGGCTGCGCTTCGAACAAGCCGAAAAAAGACCAGGCGTATATCGCCCGCGATGTCGAGACGCTCTACAATGTGGCGAAAGATACGCTCGACCGGCGCAACTACAAGCTGGCGGGCGCCATGTTCGACGAGGTCGAGCGGCAGCATCCCTATTCGGTCTGGGCGCGGCGCGCGCAGCTGATGAGCAGCTTCTCCTATTATGTCGCCGGCGAATACAATGAGGCGATCGGCTCGGCGCAGCGCTTCCTGTCGCTGCATCCCGGCTCGCGCGAGGCACCCTATGCCTATTATATGGTGGCGGTGAGCTATTACGAGCAGATTTCCGGTGTCGAGCGCGACCAGAAGATCACCCAGCAGGCGCTGGATTCGCTCGGCGAGCTGATCCGCCGCTACCCCAACACCGATTATGCCGCCGATGCGCGGCTGAAGGTCGATCTGGCGCGTGACCATCTGGCCGGCAAGGAGATGGAGATCGGCCGCTTCTACCAGGTCCGTGGGCTGCATCTGGCGGCGAGCATCCGCTTTCGCAGCGTCATCGATCAATATGATACCACGAGCCACACGCCCGAGGCACTGCACCGGTTGGTGGAAAGCTATCTGCTGCTCGGCATTCCGGAAGAGGCGCAAAAGGCCGCTGCAGTGCTGGGCAGCAACTATCCCGGCTCGAAATGGTATGAGCGCAGCTATGCATTGATGCAGAAGCACGCGCCGCAACTCGCGAGCCGCTGATGGTCGCCACATTGACGGCCGCAGGGCTTTGCGGGCTGATTTTCATGTGGCTTTCAATCCGCGTTGTGGCGGTTCGGCGCAGTGCCAAGGTTTCGCTGGGCGATGGTGGGGATCTGCTGCTGCTCGGCCGCATTCGGGCGCATGCGAACTTCGCCGAATATGTGCCGATCATCCTGCTGTTGATGCTGGCCATCGAGCTTTCGCTCAAGGCCACGCCGCCGAAGCTGATGGTGCTGGCGTTGGCACTGCCCGTTGTGCGCATTGCTCATGCCTTCGGGCTGGCGAAGGACGGGGCCAACCCGTTGCGCGTGGTCGGAGCACTCGGGACCTGGATTCTGCTTGCCGGCCTTTCAGTCTGGGCGCTGATCGTCGCCGCCGGCTATTGAGCCAGCACGGCATCCGCCACAAAGGCATTGCTCCGGCGCTCATTCGCAAAATTGCTCATCGGGCCATGGCCGGGGACGAACGCCGTGTCGCCGCCCAGCGGCCAGAGGTGCGTGGTGATCGAGCGGATCAGATCACCATGATTGCCGCGCGGAAAATCGGTGCGGCCGATCGACCCCTGGAACAGCACATCGCCGACGATCGCCAGCTTCGAGGGCGCATGGTGGAAGACGATATGGCCCGGCGTATGGCCCGGGCAATGAAGCACATCGAGCACCAGCTCGCCCACCCTCACCTGGTCGCCGTGGTGAAGCCATCGATCGGGCGTGAAGGCGGTGGCGCCATCGACGCCATATTGCGCGCCGACCTCGGGCGCCATGTCGATCCAGAACTTGTCATCGGGATGCGGCCCTTCGATCGGCACCCCGAGCCGCTCGGCGAGCACGCCGGTCATGCCGCAATGATCGATGTGGCCATGGGTGACGAGCAGCTTCTCGACCGTAACGCCATGCTGTTTCGCCACCGCCATCAGCCGGTCGAGATCGCCGCCGGGATCGGTGAAGGCGCCGCGCATGGTTTTGGTGCACCAGATCAGGCAGCAATTCTGCTGCAGGGCGGTGACGGGGACGATGACGGCTTGCAGGGGAGGTTTGTCGGACATGCCCCCTCCTTAGCCGCGCGCGCCCCGAGAGAAAAGCGTCGCAGCCCTTTGTCGCGCGAGTGGTGGCGGGCTAGGGCAGGGGGGTGATCCCGGCTTCGCCCTTTGTCCTGCTCGATGACGCTGCCGCCGGGCAGGCGACGCTGTTCACCGAGCCGGTGGAAGCACTGTCGACGCGCACCCTGGATGGGGTGCAGGAGGTGCTGGCGCGGCTCGGCAGGGGCGAGAACTGGGCCGGGTTCATCGGCTTCGAGTCCGGGGCTGCACTCGAGTCCGGGGTGCCCGCGCGGCTGCCCCCCGGCGACGAGCCGCTGCTGTGGTTTGCCCGCTTTGCCCGCTGCGCGCCAGTGGTCGCCGACGACTGGCTTGCCGCTGCGCCACCCGATCCGGCGCCGCGGCTCGGTCCGGCCGTGCCGACGATCGCGGCGGCCGATCATGCTGCGGCGGTCGCGCGCATCCATGCGCTCATCGCGGCGGGCGATATCTACCAGGCCAATCTGACCTTTGCCGCCGAGGTTGCAGTGCATGGGCATCCGGCTGCGCTCTACCGGCGGCTGCGCGCCGGCAGCCGGGCGCCCTATGGCGCGCTGGTGTTCACGGGCGCGCACTGGTTGCTGAGCTTCTCGCCCGAATTGTTCTTCCGACTGGAAGGACGGCAACTGACGGCACGGCCGATGAAGGGCACCGCACTTCGTGGCGGCAATGCCGTTGAGGATTCGGCGCGGGCGGAAGCCCTGCTCAGCGACCCCAAGAACCGCGCAGAGAATCTGATGATCGTCGATCTGCTCCGCAACGACCTGTCGCGCGTGGCCACACAGGTGGCGGTGCCGGCGCTGTTCGAAGTGGAGACCTATCCGACGATTCTGCAGATGACCTCGACGATCACCGCCGAGGCGCGGCCGGGGATGGTGGCTGTCGATGTGCTGCGGGCGCTTTTCCCCTGCGGCTCGATCACCGGGGCGCCGAAGATCCGCAGCCTTCAGGTGATCGGGGATGTCGAGCCGGCGCCGCGCGGTGTCTACACCGGCAGCATCGGGGCCATCCATGGCAATGGCGATGCCCAGTTCAACGTCGCGATCCGCACGTTGGTGCTGCCGGTCGGGAGCAGCACCGCAAGGCTGGGGCTGGGCTCGGGCATCGTCGCCGACAGCGACCCCGCGGCGGAGTGGCAGGAGTGTCTCGACAAGGCCGGCTTCCTTGTGCGCCAGGGCCCTCCCGGCCTGATCGAGACGATGCGCTGCGAGGGCGGCGACTTGCCCGACCTCGACCGGCATCTGGCGCGCATGGCTGCAAGTGCGGCCTTCCTGGGCCATCGTTTCGACGCGGGACGGGTGGCTGACGCGGTGCGCGCCGCTGCCACGGGGCATGATGGCCGGGTGCGACTGCTGCTCGCGCCGTCCGGCGCCATCGCGGTGCAATGCGGCCCGCTGCCGCCGGCCCTTGCCGAGCCGGTGCCGGTGGGGCTCGCCTCGCTTCCGGTCGATGCGGCCGACTGGCGGCTGCGCCACAAGACCAGCGACCGCGCGTTCTACGATGCCGCACGCCGCGCCGGTGGTGCGCCCGAAGTGCTGCTGGTGCGCCCCGATGGGCTGATTACCGAGGGCAGCTTTACGAGTCTGTTCGTCGAGCGCGGTGGCCGGTTGCTCACTCCGCCACTCGCACTCGGCTTGCTGCCGGGCATTTTGCGCGCAAGGTTGCTCGCCGAAGGCATGACGGAGGAAGCCGAACTGACGAAATCCGACCTTTCGGATGGGTTTTTCATCGGCAATGCACTCCGGGGGTTGATGCGCGCGCATTTGGCTCGCTAAACGACACAAGATTTCTCCAGAGGAGCCGGGGCCATGCAAAAACTTTCCGCCGCCATCCAGCGCATCAACCCGAGCCCGACGATCGCCGTCACCAACAAGGCAGCGGAGTTGAAGGCGGCCGGGCGGGACATCATCGGCCTGGGGGCCGGGGAGCCCGATTTCGACACGCCCGATTTCGTCAAGGAGGCCGCCATCGCCGCTATCCGCGCCGGCCAGACCAAATATACCGCCGTCGATGGCACGCCCGAGCTGAAGCGTGCCATCCAGGCGAAGTTCCGTCGTGACAATGGCCTCGATTATGGCCTCGACCAGATCACCGTGAATGTCGGCGGCAAGCAGACGATCTTCAACGCGCTTCTCGCCACCCTCGACCCCGGCGACGAGGTGGTGATCCCCGCCCCCTATTGGGTCAGCTACCCCGATATCGTCAGCTACACCGGCGCCACGCCGGTGGTCGTGCCCTGCACGTTCGAGAACGACTTCAAGCTGAGTCCCTCGCAACTCGATGCCGCGATCACCCCTGCCACCAAATGGCTGATCTTCAACTCGCCCTCCAACCCGACCGGCGCCGCTTATTCGCGCGACGAGCTCAAGGCGCTCACGCAAGTGCTCCTCAAGCACCCGCAGGTGATGATCCTCGCCGACGATATGTATGAGCATATCGTCTATGACGGCTTCGAATTCACGACGATGGCGCAGGTCGAGCCGGCCCTTTACGATCGCACGCTCACCGTCAATGGTGCCTCCAAGGCCTATGCCATGACCGGCTGGCGCATCGGCTATGCCGGCGGGCCCGCCTGGCTGATTAAGGCGATGGCCAAGCTCCAGTCCCAGTCCACCAGCAACCCCTGCTCGATCAGCATGGCGGCGGTGGTGGCGGCGCTGAACGGTGACCAGAGCTTCCTGGCCGCGCGCAACGAGGCGTTCGTCAAGCGGCGGGATCTGGTGGTGTCGATGCTCAACCAGACGCCGGGCCTGCGCTGCCCGCGGCCCGAAGGCGCCTTTTACGTCTACCCCGATTGCGCCGGGCTGATCGGCAAGACCACGCCGCAGGGCAAGACGCTCGCCACCGATGAAGACGTGGCGGCCTATCTGCTCGAAACCGAGGGCGTGGCGGTGGTGCACGGTGCCGCCTTCGGCCTCTCGCCGGCCTTCCGCATCAGCTACGCAACCTCGGACGCGGTGCTGCTTGACGCGTGCACGCGCATCCAGCGCGCAGTGGGGGCGTTGCGCTGAGGCAAACAAAGGGAGCCGGCGCGTGCCGACCCAAGGCACGCGCCGGTTCCCAGCGTATCAGTTGCTGACGAGACGCAGCGAGTTGCGGCGGCGCATGCTGGCGCCGACGAGACCGAAGCCGGCAATGAGCATGGCCCAGGACGCGGGCTCGGGCACCGCGCCGGCGGCAATCGCCGAAATGGTGAGCACCGATCGCCCGGAGACAAGGCTGTTCAAGGTGAACGTGCCGGGCGCGAAGGTTGGGTTCTGCGTGGTCCCACCGAAAATGACCGGCCCGACGAACTGGGTGAAGCCGAGGCCCGGCGCTTGAATGTTCAGAGCAGCGGCAGAAAATATGCCGTCGCTGCGGCCGAAGTTGATGAGGCTGGCCGTGGTTTCAACTCCGTTGAAGGTTCCACTGACGTTGGTGAAGTTTGTTTGCAGACTGGTGAAACTGGACGGCGCGGGCATTGAATCGAGCGTGAAGCTGGCATTGCGCGAGCCTTCAAGCGTGAAGAGCAATGGCACCGCCTGTGCGCCTTGGGGGATAGTGGTGGCGACAAGCGCCATGACAGCGAGCGACCGAAGAGACATGAACACAACTCCTTACAACACTGCAGTACAGCAGCATCGGAGCTACGACTGACGCGCGAGCCAGTTGCGATATTGTGTAAATTAAACTTTCGACCTCGTTAAAGTGCGACGGCGTTGGCCGCTGCCTGCACACGCATCCAACGGTGCATCGGGCGCGAGCATCCCTGCGGCGGTGACGCAGGCTGTGTCTGGCGTTGCCCTCGGCTAGAGCTGGCGGATGAGCAATCGGGAATCGGCAGTACCGCGCGGGCGGCTGGCACGGCTGGCGCGTTTCAGCGCGCTGGCCGGCGGCATTGCCGGGCGTGCCGCGGTGCAGGGCGCGCGGCAATGGGCAACGGGCACGAAGCCCGATGCCGCCACGCTGTTGCTGACCCCTGCCAACATCGGCCGCATCACCGATGAGCTGGCGCGGCTGCGCGGGGCGGCGATGAAGATGGGCCAGCTGGTGTCGATGGATTCGGGCGAGTTTCTGCCGCCCGAGCTGGGGCAGATCATGGCGCGGCTGCGCGAGGATGCGCAGGCGATGCCGCCGAAGCAGTTGAAATCGGTGCTCGATCGCAACTGGGGGCCGGGCTGGCTGGCGAAGTTCGAGCGCTTCGATGTGCGCCCCATTGCGGCGGCCTCGATCGGCCAGGTGCACCGGGCGCGATTGAAGGATGGCCGCGATCTGGCGATCAAGGTGCAATATCCCGGGGTGCGCGCCAGCATCGACAGCGATGTCGACAATGTGGGGTCGCTGATGCGCCTTTCCGGACTCGTGCCGGCGCATGTCGATGTGGCGTCGCTGCTCGGCGAGGCAAAGCGCCAGCTGCATGAGGAGGCGGACTATCTGCGTGAAGCAGACAGTCTGGCCGCGTTCGGCCGGTTGCTGGCGCATGCGCCGGAGTTTCGGGTGCCGGGGCTGGAGGCGGGGCTCACCACGGTCGATGTGCTGGCGATGGAGTTCCTCCCCGGCCAGCCGATCGAGGCGCTTGCCACCGCGGACCAGGCGCTGCGGGACAGGGTGATGACGGCTATGATGGCGCTGGTGCTGCGCGAGCTGTTCGAGTTCCGGCTGATGCAGACCGATCCGAATTTCGCCAACTATCGCTGGAATGCCGAGACGGGCCGCATCGTGCTGCTCGATTTCGGCGCCACCCGCATCGTGCCGCAGCCTGTCGCCGATGCCTATCGCCGCCTCATGCAGGCCGGGCTGGCGGGGGACCGTTGCGAAGCGATGGCGGCGGCCCTCTCCATCGGCCTGTTCGGCGCCGACACCGATGCCGTGTCGCAAGGGCGGGTGATCGACATGTTCCAGACGGCATTTGCGCCGATCGCTGCGGGGGACGTATTCGATTTCAGCACCACCGACGTGGCGGCCCGGCTGCGCGAGGATGGCTTGGCGCTGGCGCAGGACCGCAGCTTCTGGCACCTGCCGCCGGCCGATACGCTGTTCCTGCAGCGCAAGTTCGGCGGGCTTTTCCTGCTCGGCAGCCGCCTCAAGGCCAGGGTCGATGTGCGGGCGCTGATGCTGCCCTGGGCAAATGCCCAGGCCAGGGGCGCTTTCTGATTGAACCGGATTTTCGCCTGAGGCCTGCGGGCGCGCGGCACCCGGCAAAGCGAGGCACAGCAGGTCCGATTGGCATTCGGTCCCAACAGCGGTATGGGCTTGGCCTTGCTCGCTGCGGGATTGCCGATGGTGGACGGTTCAGGCATTCTTGTGGTTGTGCCGTGCCTTGACGAGGCGGAAACGCTGCCGGACCTGCTCCCGCGGCTGGTGGCGGAGACTCCGGGCGCCCTCATCGTCGTCGCCGATGGTGGCAGTCGCGATGGCAGCCAGGCGATTGTTGCCGAAATCGCTGCAAAGTCGCCTTCGGTGCGATTGCTCGACAATCCACGGCGCATCCAGAGCGCCGGCATCAACCTGGCTGTCGAGACCTTCGGCGCAGGCCGGGAATGGCTCGTCCGAGTCGATGCCCATTGCGATTATCCGCCGTACTATGTCGCGCGTTTGCTCGCCGCGGCACGGCAGCACGGCGCCGACAGCGTCGTCGTGCCGATGACGACCGCGGGGCAGGGGTGTTTCCAGCAGGCAGCGGCGGCGGCGCAGAATTCGGTGCTGGGCACCGGTGGTGCTGCGCACCGGCATCTCGGTGCCGGACGGTTCGTCGAGCATGGCCATCATGCCCTCATGAAGCTGGACAGGTTCGTGGCGGTGGGAGGCTATGACCCCGGCTTCTCGCACAACGAAGATGCCGAGCTCGACGTGCGCCTTGGTGCTGCGGGTGCCCGGTTGTGGCTGGAGCCCGGCGCGGCGCTCGTCTACGCGCCGAGGCGCACGCCGCGCGCCCTGCTGCGGCAGTACTTCAACTATGGCCAGGGGCGGGCGCGGACGGTTGCCAAGCACCGACTGCGGTTGCGAATGCGCCAGCGCCTGCCGCTCGTCATCGCACCGCTCGTGGGGCTTGCCGTGCTTGGCGTGGCGCTGGTGCCGATACTGCCGGCCATGGCGCTGCTGGCGGTCCCCATGCTGGCCTGGGCCCTGCTCGCGATCGGTTACGGGATCGCTTTGGGCATCGGGTCGCGCTCGAAATGCATCGCGATGGCGGGGCTTGCGGCGATGATCATGCACATCGGCTGGTCTGCCGGTTATTGGCGGCGGCTACTGTCGTTTGGCTAATTAGACTTACGGCTAGGTTGCGAAATCTGCCAATAACAAATTATATAAACGTTAGTTTTTGGGTGTTGCTTGGGGGTGACCATGAAACCGACGTGGCGTCGCACAATGTCGTCCGTTGCCGCGGCAGGGTTCTTCCTGCTCTCCGGGTGCGACAAGCAGCCTGGGGGGCAGGTCGTCGCGGTTGTCGGCAAGGAGGAGGTCACCCTCAAGGAGTTGCGTGCCGAAGCGCGGACGCAGCCGGACTCCTCGGGGCCGGAGGTCGAGGCGGCCAATGCAGCGGCGCTCAAGAAGCTCATCGATCGCAACGTGCTTGCCGATTACGCTCGTTCGGAAGGGCTTGATCGTGATCCGGACTATGTCGAGCGGCGCCGCCAGTTCGACCAGACCCTGCTGGCGGCACTCGCCATCCGGAAGCTGGCAGGCGCGCCGGCCACGCCGAGCGATGCCGAAGTGGAGGCATTTGTAGCGGACAATCCGACGCTTTTCGGCGGCCGGCAGCAGCTGGACCTCGAGGAGATCCGGATTCCGCGACCGTCCGACGCGGGCGTTGTCAGCAAGCTGACCGCGCTGCAAAGTCTCGACGCGATCGCGGCGCGCCTGCAGGCGCAGGGTATTGCGTTCGAACGCGGCAAGGCGGTGCTCGATACGGCAGCGGTCGATGCGGAGATCGGCAAGCAGATCGTGTCGCTTCCGGACGGGGAGGTGTTCGATATCACCCGCGAGGGCTCGACCTATTTCGCGATCATAACCGGGCGCCGCCCTGCTGCTGCCGACCGGGAGGCCTGGAAAGCGGCAGCGAGCCAGTTGCTGCAGCGCCAGCGATCGGGCACGGCGATCGAAGCCGAAGTCGCGCGGCTGCGAACGGCAGCGCGCATCCAATATGATACGGCGTACAAGCCGAAAACCGCGTCCTCGTGACCGACAGGGACGGCCGCTGACCCTCCGCCTCGCCTATTTCGTTCACGATCTGGGCGACGCAGCGGTGGCACGGCGGGTCATGATGCTGCATGCGGGCGGTGCTGTGGTGACCGTGCTGGGTTTTCGCCGCGATGCGGCGGCACCGCCGACGGTTGGCGGGGCGCGCACGATCGACCTTGGCCGCACGCGCGATGGCAGGCTGGTGCACCGCGCCTGGGCGGTGTTGCTCGTGGCACTGCGCCCTGCAGCGGTTCGCGCTGCGACTGCCGATGCCGATGTCCTCATGGCGCGCAATCTGGAGACGTTGCTGCTGGCGGTGCGGGTGCGCGGCACGCGCCGGCTGGTGTATGAGTGTCTCGATATCCACCGTTCCCTGCTCGGCAATGGCGTCGTGGCGCGGGGGATACAGGCCATCGAGCGGCGGCTGCTGGCTGCGGTCGATCTTGTCCTCACGAGCTCGCCACGCTTTGCGGACGATTACTTCCGCGATCGCCGTTCGCTGGCGGCGCCGATCAGGCTGGTCGAGAACAAGGTGCTGGCGATCGATGCCGGATCGGTGCCCGCAGCCGTGGACCGTGCCGGGGCGGGGCCGCCCTGGGTCATCGGCTGGTTCGGCATGTTGCGCTGCCGCCGCAGCCTCAAGGCACTGACCGCCCTTGTTCGCAATTCCGCAGGCCAGGTGCGGGTGGTGCTCGCGGGTGTTCCGTCCGAGCAGGAAGTCGGCGATCTGGCGGCGCATGTCGCCGGCGTGCCGGGCATGACATTCCTGGGTCGCTACAGGCCGTCCGGCTTGCCGCGGCTTTACGGGCGCGTCCACTTCGCCTGGGCCATCGACCATTTCGAAGAGGGCCTCAACTCCGCCTGGCTGTTGCCCAACCGGCTGTACGAGGCGCTTGCGCACGGAGCCGTGCCGATCGCCATCGACAGCGTGGAAACCGGGGCGTGGCTGGAGCGGCATGGCGTGGGCCTCACCATCGCTGAAGATGATGATGTCGTGGACCTGCTGCGGGCCATGACGCCCGGCCGGCTTGCTTCGGCGCGTGCCGCCGTCGATGCGCTGCCACGCTCGGCAGTGACCGCCGGCATCGGCGAGTGCCGGGCGCTTCTGGACGCCATTGCCGGAACGCGCATCCCCGAATTGCCAGCGAGGGTCAGAAATGCCGTTCCGCAATCCTGATGGTGTCGCCCGCGCGCACGATGATCGGCCCGCCCTTGCGCACGTCGATCAGTCGTTCGGCGGCTTCATTGGCGCGCTTGATGAAGATCTTGCGGGTGTTTGCACGGTAGCTGTAGCCGCCGGCCTGCGAAACTGCCTGGGCGATCGTCAATCCCGTCGAGACCGGATAATCGCCCGGACGCGCGACTTCGCCCAGAATGTAGAAGGGCCGGAAGGCGACGACCTGGATCGTCACACGCGGGTCCTTGAGATAGCCGTCGGCAAGCGCGGTCTTCAGCGCCGTCTGCAATTCCTCCACGGTCTTGTTGCTGGCGGCGAGATTCCCGACGAGCGGGAACGACAGGTTGCCGCCGCTGGTGATGACATAGTCGCCGGTCAGCCCATCCTCGCCGAATACGGAGATGCGAATGCGGTCCCCGGGGGCAAGGGTGTATTCGAGACTTTCGGCGGCAACGGGCGCATCCTGCGCAAGTGCGCGCAGCGGCAGGCCGCAATTGAAGGCGAGTGCCAGCATCAATATGTTCAACCGGGGCATCATCGTTCCACTCAAGCCGTTGTCAATTGCGACACCGCTGAATGGTACCGCAGGAAAAGAATATGCCATTGAGCAAAAAATGCCAGCATTTATTGAACATGCGTTGTCGGTCATTTCGACGAAAATGGCTGGATAATGCGTGAATACTAGCGCTGCGCCTGTTTCGGTGATCATTCCGGCGTGGAATGCTGCGCAAACCATTGCGCGCGCCGTCGCTTCGGCCCTGGATCAGCCTGAAGTGGGCGAGGTGGCGGTCGTCGATGATGCGTCGACCGACCTGACCGCGATTGCAGCCGGGACGGCAGACGATGGCACCGGTCGTTTGCGGATCATCCGGTCGGACCGCAACCGCGGCCCCGCAGCAGCACGCAACACCGGAATCGCTGCCACGACCGCGCCATTCGTGGCGATTCTCGATTCCGATGATTTCCTGCTGCCGCACCGGTTCGGCCCGTTGCTGGCGCAACCGGGCTGGGATGCGATTGCCGACAATCTCGTCTTCGTCGACGAAAGTCGTGTTGCCGGGTTCGATCCGGCCGCCGTCCGGGCGTTTGCGGGCGGCGTCGCGCCGCTGTCGCTGGCGGGGTTCGTGCTCGGAAATATCAGCGCCCGCGGTCGGCCGCGCGCCGAACTCGGCTTTGCAAAACCGGTGCTGCGGCGCGCCTTCCTCGAGGCGCATGCGCTGGGCTATGATGAGACGCTGCGGCTTGGCGAGGATTATGCCCTTTATGCGCGCATTCTTGCGCGCGGTGGCGTGTTCCTCACGTCACGGCAGTGCGGCTATGTCGCGGTCGAACGTGCCGCCTCGCTCAGCGGGCAACACCGCACCGGGGATCTGGCAGCACTGGCCGAATCGGATCGCAGGCTGCTTGCAGAGCCGGGACTCGACCCTGCCGGCCGGTCTGCGATCGAACGTCACCTGGCGCATGTCACCGCCAAGGCGCAGCACCGCGCGTTCCTCGATGTGCGGCGCACGCGCGGCATCATCCCGGCCGTCAAGGCGGCGCTGCGGCAGCCGGCGCAGGTGCCGGCGCTCGTCGAGGCCATCACGCGGGACAAGCTGCCGGCGCGTGCGCCGGCCCCAGTGGCCGAGGTGCGTTATCTTTTCGCCTGATGCCTCGGGATCGGCGGTGCCGATCGTGTCGGTCATCATCCCGACCTGGAACGCCGCGCGCCATCTCGAAGCGGCGGTGAGGTCGGCGATGGCGCAGACGCTGGCGGCGATCGAGATCATCATCGTCGACGATGGCTCCACCGATGCCACCGTGGCGCTTGCCGACCGGCTGGCCAGCATCGACGCGCGCATCCGGGTCGAGCGCAGCCGGCGCAACCTCGGCCCGGCGGGGGCGCGCAACCGCGCGCTGGCGCTGGCGAGCGGCATCTGGGTCGCAGTGCTCGACAGCGACGACATGATGGTTCCCCGGCGGTTGGAGGGGCTGGTCGCAGTTGGTGAAGCGCAGGGGGCGGACATCGTCGCCGATGACCTGATTGTCTTTGAAGACGGCGCGCCCGAGGCAGCCACGCTGTTTCTGGGTGGCAAGTTTCGTCCGGACTGGATCACCCTCCTCGACTATCTGGCAGCAACGGTGATGTACGGCGGCGGCCCCAACTTCGGCTATCTCAAGCCGATCGTGCGGCTGGCAGCACTGCGGGCGGGGGGCATCTACTATGACGCGCGGCTACGCATTGCCGAGGATGATGATTTCATCGTTCGTGCGTTGCTGGCTGGGCTCCGCTACTGGCTGCAGCCCGATCCCGGCTATGGCTACCGCCGCCATGCCGCGTCGATTTCGCACCGACTTTCGGGCGGGCATGCGCTGGCGATGCTGGCATCGAGCGGCGAGCTGCTGGCGGCAGAGGCCGGCCAACCACCGGAAGTGGTGCGGGCCCTCGCGGTGCGGCATGCGGCCATGCGCAAGGCCTGGGCCTTTGCCGGCTTCATCGAGGCCCTGAAGCTGCGCGATGCGGCGCGAGCCACCGCGCTCGTTCTCGCCGATCCGGCGCTTCTGAGCTTGCTCCATATGCCTGTCGGCGCGGCACTCGGCCGGCTGCGGCCAGGCTGGTTGCCGCGCCGGCCGGTGCGCGCGGTGCCCGCTGCAGTGGCTGCGCTGGCGACGATAATGCCGGGGGCGCCCGGTTCGCCGTCGCCGAGAACCCGACCGGAGGTGGAACGATGACCGAGATCATCGACGTCTGCATCTGCACCTTCCGCCGCGACTCTCTGCAGGCTACGCTGGCGTCGCTGGCGGAGCAGGTGCTGGCAGAGGGGGTGCAGCTTCGCGTCATCGTTGCCGACAATGACGACATGCCGGCCCGCCGTCCCGGGATCGAAGCCGCCGGCGCCGCATTCGGCCTTCAGCTCGTCTATGTCCATGCGCCGGCGCGCAACATTTCGGTGGCGCGCAATGCCTGCCTCGATGCGGCGCGGGCCGACTGGCTGGTGTTCATCGACGATGACGAGGTTGCGGCACCCGGATGGATCATGGCGCTGCTGCGTCGGCGGCAGGGTCATGACATCGTCTTCGGCGTTTCTCAGGCGCGCTATCCGCATCCGGGAACACCGGCGTGGGTGACCGAGGGTGATTTCCACTCCAATCGGATCGCCGGGAACGATCCGCCCTGGAACGGCTATACCGCCAATGTGCTGCTCGACCGCCGGATGATCGCGGCTTCCGGGCTGCGCTTCCAGCCCGCACTCGGCCAGACCGGCGGCGAGGACACGATGTTCTTCTTCGATGCGCAGCGCGCTGGCGCCCGCTTCGGCTATGCGCCCGATGCCATCGTCACCGAGGACACGCCGGTGGAGCGCGCAGGCTGGCAATGGCTTGCGCGGCGGCGCTTCCGCTCGGGGCAGGTGCATTACCTGTTGTTGCGCCGCGGTGGTGCCGGACGATTTGCGGGCATCGCGGCGGCCCCCAAGGCCATCGCCTGTTTTGCGCAGGCCCTTGTGGCGCTCCCCTCCCGCCGCCGCACCGCCGCGGCGGCGCTCAGGGGCATGCTCCATGTCGGTGTCCTGGCTTCGATGGCCGGCTATGCGCCGTACCGGGAATATGCCGAGCCATCGGTCGGTTAGAAAAGGGGATGAGGCAGACATGCAGGGATTTCTCAAGCGCCGGATTGTCGAAAATCGCCGGAGCGCCATCGTCCGCTATGTCGCCGGCCTGTCGCGGCGCTTCCTCAACGCCTATCATTATACCGGCGAATATGCGTTCGCCACCAATGGCGAAAAGTTCGCGTTGAGCCGGTTTGCGCAGGCCCATGGGTCGAAGGCAATCATCTGGGATGTCGGCGCGCATCTCGGCGAATACGCCCTCGAAGCGCATGATGTGATGCCCGAGGCCCGCATCGTCAGCTTCGAGATCATTCCCGAGATCGCCGCACAACTGAAGACCCGCATCACCGAAGACTGGTTCGAGCTGCACGAGATCGGCCTGTCGAACGCGATGGGGAACATCGAAGTCTCATGGAACAGGAAGCAGGACACAACCAATGCTGTCGTTCCCTTCGCCTATGAGCACCTCGATCTGTCGGATGTGCAGCGCCGGCAGTGCCCGATCACCACGATCGACCGGTTGATCGCCGAGGGACACCCGCCCCCCGATGTCCTGAAGATCGACGTCGAGGGCCATGAAGCCGCGGTTCTCAACGGGGCCGGCAAGCTGCTGGCCAGCGACAATGCACCGACGATGATCCAGTTCGAATATGGCGGGACCTGGATCCCGTCGTCAGCCACGCTTTATGCCGCACAAGCCTGCCTCGAAGGCTTCGGCTATGCGGTCGGTCGGCTGTATCCCGACCATGTCGCCTTCAAGCGCTACAGCTGGCAGGACGAGCATTTCCGCATGGGCAACATGATCGCTGCGCGCGGCGCGAGACTGCGGAAGCTGCTCTCCAACTGAAGAGCGGCGCACGCCCAATCTGCGTCGCGCGCGTTCATGGCGCTACCGCCTTGCGCCGGCGCAACCTCGACCGGCCCAGCGCCTGCACGCACCACCGGCCGGCATCCTGGCCGGGGCGTTCGACAAGCCGCCATGTGAGTGTCGAGACGGCGAGGATGGCGCCGATCAACGTCAGTACCAGCAGCGCCGCGGCCGGCGGGGACGCCAGTTCAACTCCCGTTCGCGCCAAGACAAGCTTGCAGCCGTTGATGATGATGGCATGCGACAGGTAGATCGAGAAGGAGATAGATCCAAGGAACATGGCGGTGCTGTTGGCGAACAGGCGGTTGGCGAGCCGACTTTCCATCGCGCAGCCGATGATGATCGCTGCGAACGCGAATGGCGCCACAAGATCGAGGCCGGGTGCTGCGACAGCGATCGCAAGCCCGCACAGCCCCGTTGCCAGAACGGCGTCCGGATTGCCGCGACGGAGCAGTCCGAGATCGAGCGAGCGCCACAGAAAGGCTCCGGCTGCGAACTGCAGCAGACAGCGTGGCAGGCCGAGCAGCCACACATGGTGGAGATTCTGCTCCCCCAGGGTCAACATGATCAGCACCAGCACCAGCAGCGATGCCAGTGCTGCGGCCAATGCGATTGCGGCACTGCGCGCATACCGGCCCGCGAGGAGGATGAGCGGAAGTACCACATAGGCTGCCCATTCCGCGCTGAGCGACCAGGCCGGAAAGTTCCAGCTTGTCGGATTGGAAAAGCCCCATGACTGGACCAGCAAGAGGCACGCCCAAAATGTCGAGGCAGCAAGCGGCGCATCGGACCAGAAGGGCGCAGGAAATGCCGTTGCCAGCAGCGAGAGCAGGAGCAGCATGAAGGTGTTGAGCGGCATGATGCGGAACACCCGGCCGATCCAGAAAACCTGCAGCGTCGATCCCATGCCGGTGTCGGCACGCCGGAAATAGCTGTGCGCCAGCACATAGCCCGACAGCAGGAAGAACAGGTCGACACCAAGATAGCCGGCGCGGACCAATGCCATGTCCCGCACCGGCAATGCCGGCGCAATGGCATCCAGATTGGTGCCGATATGGTAGAGGACGACCCAGCAGGCGGCCACGCCGCGGATGCCCGTGAGCGCCGGAATGCCCCTCGTGCCCGAAGGCAGAACATCCGCTGCGAGAGGCAATGTCGTCAGCACCTTCATGTCATGCCGACGCGAAGGCGCAGGCCAGGAATGGCAACACGAGACGCGTCGACGCGCGAGGCAGAAATTGTCTCGACCGAAAATTTTTCGTATGAGCGTATCACAGGGCTGGGCGGGGACGCAGGATCATGAACGACCGCGGGGCGCGTTTGGGAAGGGGTCGGCTGCTGCCTGCGGCGGCGGACGCGCCCATGGCGTTCGAGGGCTGGCTGGCGGCGGTGGCGCTCGTCGCGCTGGTGGGCACCGGGCTGTTCGGCACGCTGTCTGCGGGCGCTTTCATCCTCGCCGCCCTGATCCTGATCGCGATGCGCCCGATAGCCTCCGGACGCGCGCTGTTGCGCTTTTCGCCGTTGCTGGTCCTTCCGATTTTCGCAGCGCTTTCCAGCCTCTGGTCCGATGCGCCCGAGCGCACCCTGCGTGCAGCCCTGCAACTGCTTTTGACCGTATTTGCCGCGATCATCGTCTGCCATCGGCTGAGTGCCCGTGCCAGCATCCTCACGCTGTTCGGCAGCTTCGTGGTCGTGGCCATCCTTGCCGTGCCGGGCGCGGTGTCGAGCCTCGGCAGCGGGTTTCCGTTGCTCGGGCCCTTCGAATCCAAGAACCAGATGGGTATTGCGGCGCAACTGCTGCTGGCACTGGCTCTGGCGGTCATCGTCGACCGCGATCAACCGGGTGTCGCGCGCTGGGCGGCGCTGGTCGCGGCGCCCGTATCGGTGCTGTTGCTGGTGCTCAGCCAGTCCTCGGGCGCGCTGGTGTCGGTGGCGGTCACCGTCCTGGCGTTCGGGGCGTTCCTGCTGCTCGGCCGCCTGCCGATGGCAATGCGGCTGGCGGTGGTGGCCCTGTTGCTGCTGTTTTGCGGGCTGGCGTTGGCCTTCCTCCCCGAAATCGAAGGCGCCGTGGCCGATTTCCGGCAGAATGTCCTGAAGAAGGATGCCACATTGACCGGGCGGACCTATCTCTGGGCCTATGCGGACCAACTCATCCAGGATCGCCCATGGCTCGGTCATGGCTATTACGCATTCTGGCGGCAAGGCAATATCGATGCCGAGGGGTTGTGGCGCTGGGGCGGCATTGCCAGCCGCACAGGCTTCAATTTCCACAATGCCTTTGTCGAGATGCAGGTCGATCTCGGCGGCGTCGGGCTGGCGGTGTTCGTGGCAAGTTGCGTGGTCGTCGGCCTTCTGGGTTGCTACCGGCAGATCACCCGACCGACGGTGCCGATGGCCTTTTTCGCCACCTTCGTCATCGTCACCTATGTTCGCAGCTTTGCCGAAAGCGGGCTGATCGCACCGTTCAGCCTTGTCACGCTGCTCTGGGTGGCAACCGCTGTCCATGCCCTGGCGCCAGCACAAAAAGCGCCGGCAAGCCGGCCGACACGGTCCCGGCGCTCGAATGGGCGGGGGCGCCGCGTGCGTCAGCCGAGGTTTCCTGCCCAGGCATACAGCGCCAGATAATCGTCGGCGGATTGCTTCATCGAAAGGCATTGCTCGACATAGGCGCGCGGCCGATAGCCCGCGCGCCCCTCCCAGAAGACGTCGAACGCGGTTTCGATCGTCGCCATCCGAAAGGTGCGCCCGCAGCGCGCGTCGAAATAGGGGACGGAGCTGACCGACAGGCCCGAGGGCGCGTCGCGGCTGAGCTGCGGGTCGACCAGAACGCCTTCATCCCATGCAAACACCGGCACATCGGCGGCCAGCGCTTCCTGATACGCCAGGCCTTGAGTCTCGTGCTCGCACAGGAAGGCGAGCGAACGGGCCTCGCGCAACGCCGACGCGAACATGGCCTGGTGATGATGGCCGTAGCGCAGAACGCGGTAACTGATGCCACAGCGATCGAAATGGGCGGTGAGCCGATCGAGCACCGCAGGCACCAGCAGCGGGCGTTTCCAGCGGATCTTGTCGTAGATCAGCACGTCGAAGGTCTTGGCGTCGCGGCGCGCTGGCGTCCAGCGCCTGGTGTCGATCCCGGCGAACCAGGTGACGACCTTGTCTCCGCAGACCGGGCGATAATAGTCGCGGAACCAGTCCGATGGCTGGATCAGCAGGCGCATCCGCGGCTGCGCAGCAACCATCGCTGCGGCAGCCGACGCGCCGAAATCGCCGGGGCCGAAGACCACCGGATTGGGCAAGGCCACGGCATCGATCACCTGCGGATAGCCGGCAAGGCCGATGGGGTAGCCCGGCATCTCCGCCGCGGTGGCGAAATCATTGACGCGGACATCGCAGCCGCGGCGCTCCAGTGCGGTACGAAGGGCGACGAACGCGGCATAAAAGCCGGTCCGCACCTGCTTGCGGCGCGCCGAGCGATAGACATAGCGCGCAAGCCGGCGCCCCTGCGCCAGCGTGCCGCCGACAAGGCCTGGCCGCGCGCGCCATTCGAAGCCGTCGTAGAACAGCAGCACCAGCGGCCCGCGCGCCGTGTGATACAAGGCGTCGGCGGGATGGCGCGGTCGTTCAACCGGCGCGTGCATCATGGTCCAGAGCATCTGCCATGGCCTGGCCGACAAGCAGCTCGCGGCCATCGGGTCGCGCCATACCGATCATTGCCGACACGAAGCGCATGATGGCTCGGTCCGACGCGGCGATATCGCTGCCCAGCGAGGAGATGCGGACGAGCATGCCGTCGGGAACCGTGCCCTGGCCAAGCCCCTGCAGGATCGCGAGATACTCCTCCGCGCTGGTGCGGGGGAAGGCGCCGCCGATGCGCGTCCAGTAGAGCAGTCGCTCGATGCGATCATCCCGGCGTGCCGTGAAGGCGCGGGCCTGGATCGTGTGCGGCGTGTCGAAATCGAGTGCCACGGCACGAAATTCCGACAGGCCGAAACCCTGGGCTGGAAAGCAGGTTTCGGGGCGATGGAGCTGCAGGCTGCCGCCCTGCGTGTTGCCATAGGCCATCAGCAGCATGATGTCGGGCTGTCCCGGCGCCCGGTAAAAGCGCTTGAGAAGCTGATCATAGCCTTCGGTATCGGCAGCTTCGGTCGTGGCGATCACGCCGGCGGCGGAAACGAATCGCCAGTCGCCGATCGTCTCCGGCACCAGATCGTCGATACGGGTCCGGGTGAGCGCGGCCGGCAGCGCGCGCGGGGTTGCAGCATAGGCAGCAACGGCGGTGCCGATCTGGGCGGCGGCGACCAGCAGCGCGCGCCTCGTATGGGTGGCAGCGCCGGCCACTGTCAGCCCCGCGCCGGCTTGCGCCAGCGGCGCGATGCCAGCTCGTCGACGAGGATGACACCGCCCATGGCGACGGCAAGCATGGTGAGACCGGCAAATTCGTGCAGGAAGCCCTGCGCAGCGCGGTCTCCCAGATAATAGGTGATGAGGATCAGCAGAATGACCCGAACAAGATTGGCAACAATCGCCATGCCGATGATCGCCATGAACAGGAACAGATTATAGGCAGCACCCGCATTGTGCCGGATCCAGGCATAGAACAGCCCCATCGCCGTGAGGCTGATCATCGAATTGAGGCCACCACAGGCGGCCTTCACTTCCAGATCATATTGGCCCGCCACGATGTTGAGGCCGGAGCGCGCCACCGGATAGCCCAGGTTCGCGAGGATGTTGACGGCCCATTCCGATATGCCGAGCCGGAGCGGCTGCGTGGCAGCGGCCACGAAGCTGCCGGGCGGCGGCAACACGAACAGGAAGTAAACGATGGGAAACCAGCCGACGCGCATCGCTTGCTTGCCGATGAACAGATAGAGGATCGCGACGAAGCTCAGGTAAAGCGCAGCAGCTTCGATGACGATGCTCCCGACGACGCGCGCGAGCACATAGACCACGAGCGCCGGAAGCAGGATGGCGGCACCGACGATGGCGGAGCCTGGCCTGGCCTGCGCCATCATGGCCGGCCAGGAGCGGACGAGCAGCCAGACAGCGATGGCGAGAACGATCGGCCCATGGCCGCCTTGCTCGGTTGCCCATGAGACGCGGGCGATGCTCTGGAAGGTGGGAACCGCCATGGTGGCGAGACCGATCGCAAGGATCGCCATCCAGATGCGGGACTGCCACCCGGCAGCCCGTGGGGCAGCGGCTGGTGACGTGGCAACACGATCGATCACGGTCATGTGGTGCACAAGACATCGTCCCCGGCTCGATCGCTGGCTGCGATCACGATGCAATCGTTTCGACCTGAAAATGCCCCACCAGAGATTCGTCTTCCTGCGTGTCCGGTGAGTGTCACCGGATGCCGGAAACGCCAACGCCGCCGGCGCGAACGCCGGCGGAGAAGGTCGGGGGGCAACGACAAGTCAGGCCAGGGCAGCCCGGTTGCGACGACGCCGCAGGCTGGCGCCGGCAATTCCAGCGGTGAGGATCATCATGCCCCAGGTGCCCGGCTCGGGAGCCGCCACCGAGATGTTGTCGACCTCGAAAGCGTTCTGCCCGATCGACGTCAACGTGAAGCTGACGATCGAAGTAAGGCCCAGGGTGTCGTAGAACACGCGACCATTGGTGTCCGGCGAGCTCTGATCGCCACTACCGGATGCGCCGGAGTCCGCAGCAAGCCCGGTGATGATTTCCAGACCATTCAGTTCCCGCGATGTGCCATTAAGGAAGTTCAGCACCACCTTGTTGTAGCTGTCCAGCGATCCGATCACGAACGACAGCACCTGTGTCTGCGGCACGGCGATCGTGATCGACGACGTGTTGTCCCGTTGAACTGCAAGGAAATTGCCGGTGCTGCCGAATGCAGGCCGCGCAGCGAAGCCCGGAGCGCTATCACCGTAAATCGCAAACCCACCACCATAAGGGTCGCCGGGATCCAGACCCTCAAAATCCTCGATAATCGCAGTGTTCATCAGGCCCGTCGCAAGCACGCCTGGTTTCCAGAGGACCCCCAGAGCGCTTGCCGGCGCTGCGCTGACGAGCGCCATCCCGGTGACCGCAATCGCAAGCGGCAGTTTCTTCAACATCTCCGTTCTCCCTGTTTGACAGAAGTTCAATCCGAACCTGTTCAGCGTCTGCGCCGGAAAACCTGCCGGCTATGACCACCGACAGCAGAATTCTGTGTCAGGGCCGGTTTCAAGCTAATATGTGCAGAGATAAACCCGGTCAACGGTGGCAAAAGTTTCTAGTTTTGACGACAAACTACACTATACTTTAGTATAATGACGCTAACCAAAAGACAGAAAGGTAAGTGAGTTGTAACCTTAATCTAGTTGCATCAGGCCAAATTGCCCCGCAGCGACAATTATGCGATCCAGTCAGCGATTATTAATTGGCTGAATATTGGGGGCAGGGCAATGAAGGCGTTCGAGGAGTACGGCGGCGGCTTCAATGTTTACCTGGCTTCCGCGCTGTCTTCGGACACAAATCAGGGCGAAACGGCTGCAAAATCCCTGCCCCGACGTGCAGGAGCACCGACACGCGATGGTCTTCTCGTCCGCACAGTCGATGTACTCGTGGCCCTGATTGCACTTCTTGTCTTTTCGCCGATCATGCTGTTCAGCGCGGCAACGATCGCACTGACAAGTTCCGGGCCGATCTTGTTCCGCCAGCAGCGCATCGGCCGCGACGGTGAATTGTTCACCTGCCTCAAATTTCGCACGATGCACGTGAACGCGTCCGAGATGCTCGATGCGTTGCTGGCCGACTGCCCCGCGGCGCGCGCCGAATGGGCGGAGAACCACAAGCTCCGCAATGATCCGCGGATCATCGGCATCGGCAATTTCCTGCGCCGCACCAGCCTCGACGAACTGCCGCAGATCTTCAACGTGCTCGCGGGCGAGATGGCCATCGTAGGCCCACGTCCGATCGTCACTGGCGAGATCGCGCGCTATGGTCGGTATATCGGCGACTATTGTTCGGTGCGGCCGGGAATCACCGGGCTCTGGCAGGTGAGCGGCCGGAGCGAGACTTCCTATCGCTGCCGCGTGGCATGCGACCGGCTCTATGCGCGCCGCAAATCGATCCTCGGGGACATCAGGATCATGGCCTGCACCGTGCCCGTGGTGCTGCTCGGCCAGGGTGCCTGCTGAGCCGATCGTTCAGCGCCTGAATGGTGCCCATGCCTCGCTGATGCGGGCCGCTGCCGGCACCAGCAGCTCGGCAGACGGAGCGGAGCCGGTGGCCAGCGTCCAGACCTGGTCACCTTCCAGCCCGACAGCCGACAATCGCCCCGTCCGATAGGCGCCGGTGTCGATGCCGATGCGGTTCGGCATGATCTCGGCACCGGCTTCGCGGATGCTGTGCCCATGAACGATGATGGCGCCATGGTCGGCGTCGCTTTCGGTGAACATATCCCTGATCCATAGCAGGTCCGCTTCGGTCTGGCGCGCGAGCGCGACGCCGGGGCGCACGCCAGCGTGGACGAAGTAATAGCCTCCGGCGCGAAATGAAAGCGGACGCTGCGCCAGCCAGTCGGCGAGTGGCGCCGGGATGACGCGCCGGGCGAGGCTGATCAATTGTCCACTGTCCTCCGGATCGATCGAGTCTGCGGAAACGCCGAAGCTGGCGAGCGTCGCCACGCCGCCGAAGCGGGCCCAGACCTCGGCGGCATCATGATCGCCGCGCAGCGTATCGAGAAGCGCGGCCTCGTGATTGCCCTTGAGCACGATGTATTTGTCCGGATCGAGTTCGGCCAGGCGCGTCATCACCGCGGACGACTGCAATCCCCGGTCGATGAAATCCCCGAGAATGACGCATCGCGTCCGCATCGGTGGCCGCGATGCCATGTCGCGGTCGATGCGTGCCATCAGCTCGTCGAGCAGATCAAGCCGGCCATGGATGTCGCCGATCGCATAGATGCGCTCGCCGGGAAGGCCCTGCGTCGAGGCTTTGCGGCGAAGTAAGGTCTTGAGCGGCACCCGCTTCCTCTAGCATGTTCCGACGACGTTGTCGTCCTTGGCTCAGATCCCGCCACGGTCGGGCTGGAACGCGAAGACGGTGATCGCCATCACCGCCCAGGCAAGTGCCAGGAACACGAGCCACAGGCCCAGCTCGGGCAATTTTTCGACCAGCAGACGTCGCGCCTGCGCCAGCGACAGGCCGGGCACGGCGTCGGGCAACACTGCATCCGCGCCACGGGCCGCGCGTGCAACGACCCGTGCCTCGAACAGGTGCCAGCTCAGCGCGGCGATCACCAGCGTCACCGGCAGGCTGGCAAGGACGTTGATGACAAAGCCCTGGTTGGTCGAACCGAGCGCGATCGCAGCCTGCTGGACCGGATATGCCATCAAAAAGGCCCCGCCGGCATAGCGTTGAAGAGCGGTGACGAGCGGCGATGCGCGAAGCGAAATCCCCGCCGGCACCACCACAAGACAGGCTATCGGCACGGCGAGCAGGACGTTGAAAGCCGGCAGCAGTAGCCAGTTGCGCTGCCCGAGGACCGCGACACCCATAATGACGGCCGCGGCGATGGCGATAGCAGCAATGGCGCTGCGTTTGAGCGTCCGCGGCAGCCGCCGGCCCAGCACATGGGCGAGCGCGCCCAGCATGAACGCCGCCGCAGCACCGAGCGTCTTGTTCACCATCGCCGTGTCCAGCCCCGATCCACCGGCGGCCAGCGCGGCCGAGGCCAGTAGCACCAGCATTGCCGACAGCACGCCAGCCGCGCGCTGCGGGCGGATGGCCGTCACACAGAGCGCCATGGCGGCGGCGACCGCGACCGGCAGCGTCCACATGATGTCGTTGACGACCCGCGGCACGACATTGAGCAGAAACACGCCGGGAAGCGTGAATTGCGGCCAGAAAACGAGGTTCAGGAACCAGGACCAGAGTTCCGGGTCGGCAAGATAGGCCGGCATCGGCCGCACCGACACGAGCGGGCCGATCACAAGCGATGGCAGCATCACAGCGACGAGGAGCAACGGCGCCAGCCGGGCGGCACGCCGCCGCAGAAAGCGCCCAGCGCCATGCGCCTCCAGGCTCTGCATCGAGAGCAGCCCGGCAAGCGTGAACAGCCCGGCGATCAGCACATGCGGCACCAGCCACGCCACACCGGCCAGCCGGCCGAAGCTGCCGCTCACTTCACTGCTCTGGTAGAGAAAAAGGCACGCGACCAGCGTCAGCCGCAACAACGCCGCCCCGGCCGACCAAGGCCTTTCCTGCTCTGTGATTCGGTCGTTCATCACCAAGAATTTGGCCCCTGTTCGCGCTCTCGTAAGACAGGAGCGGAGAAATGGCTATCGAACAGCTAGTCGATACACATGTCACTATCCGACAGAACAGTTGCCATTTGACGATAGTATAGTTGCATCGAAACCAAACGCTAGAATGTCGCCTGGACGTGCCAGCCTGCTGCAAGAGGTGCTATATCAAGATTTAACGGAACGTGTTCGAAAGTGTTACGGCGGGGGCTTGTCTATGCAGCAGGAATTCGAGATCGCTGAACAGGCTCAGGGAAGGCTGATCCTCGACAGCGGCGATGCGCCGACCGCCGAGCGGCGTGCCCTGCTTCCCGATCCGAGGGTCTTCTGGGCGATCATGCGCCGCAGGATATGGATTTTCCTGTTTGTCGTCATCGCCATTCTGGCCGCAGCCGGCAGTTATCTTGCACTCGCCACGCGCCAGTATTCGGCGACCGCGAGCGTGCTGATCGAGCCGCGCGGCGGAGATCCGGTCCAACCGGCGAGCATCCAGAACACCGAGCAGCTTCCCAGTTCGGATTTCATCGACACCCAATTGGTGGTCGTCGGCTCGCCGCGGCTTGCAGCAGCGGTTGTCGAAGATCTCGGCCTGGCCGATGATCCCGAATTCGCATCGGGTGGCGATAACGCCATCGACGCCACTCCGGCGCAGCAGGCGCAGGCGCGGCTGGTCGCCACGGCCACGGCCCTGCGCAGCGCTGTCACCGTGCGCCGCGCGGGGCGAACCTCGATCATCGAGATCGAAGCCCGCTCGCGATCGGCCACCCAGGCTGCACGGATCGCCAATGCCTTTGCCCAGGCCTATCTCGACCAGCTCAGGCAGGCCAAGGACGAGACCGACGCGCGAGCCCGGCTGCAGGTCGACAGCCGTCTCGTCGAGCTGCGCAGAGAGGCCGAAGCCGCCGATTCAGCGCTCCAGCAGTACAAGATTGCCAATGGCCTGATGAGCGCCCAGGGGGCGACGATGGCCGAGCAGGAGAGCTCGACGCTCAACCAGCAGCTGGCGTCGGCCCGCGCGCTGCTTGCCGAACGCGAGGGAAGACTGTCGGCGGCACGGGCGCAGTTCGAGCGCGGCGGTGGTGGCGGCGATGTCGCATCGGCGCTCAATTCGGGGACGATCGGTGCATTGCGCGCCCAGGAAGCCGACAGCAGTCGCACACTCGCACAGTTGCGGGCGCGCTACGGCGAGCGCCATCCGGCGATCGGACAGGAGGAGCAGCGCCTTGTCGCCGTGCAGCGCCAGATCCAGCTGGAGATCGACCGGATCCTGTCGAGCCTGCAGGCCGAGGTGCGTGTTGCCCGCTCCGGCGTCGAATCGCTGCTTGCAAGCCAGCAGGCATCGCGGCGGATGCTCGCAAGCAACGCCGCCGCACAGGTCGGCTACATGGAGCTGGAGCGCAAGGCGCTTGCGGCACGCGCCATCTATGGCGCCTTTCTCAACCGGTCGATCGGTACGGCGGCGCGCGAAGGCATCGAGCAGCCACGCGCTTCGATCGCGTCTCCGGCGCTCATTCCGCTGGAGCCGACCTCGCCGAATGTCCGGCTCGTCTCGTCGCTGTCGCTGGTGTTTGCGCTGTCGTTCGGCGGCATCGCAATCGCGTTCGCAGAGTTCCTCGATGGCGGCGTCCGCACCAAGCAGGATGTCGAGCGCCGCCTCGGCGTGCGCTATCTGGGGGCGCTGCCCGAGATCGGATCGACCCTCGATGGCATGCGCGTCACCGAGGCGCCGCAGGATTATATCGTCTCGCACCCGCAATCGATGTTCGCTGAATCGCTTCGCAGCGTCCGGGCGTCGGTCACGCTGCGCGGGCGGCATCGGCCGCGCGTCATCGCGGTGACCTCGGCACTGCCGCGAGAGGGCAAGACAACGACAGCCGTCTGCCTGGCGCGCACCCTTGCCTTGTCGGGCGCCAGCACCGTGCTCGTGGACTGCGACATCCGCCGGCATTCGGCCAGCGACATGCTGCTCGAAGGCCGGCCCGGCCTGCTTCTCGAAGTGCTGGCCGGCACCGCTTCACTCGATGAGGCACTGGTCCGTGATTCCCAGACCGACCTTTCCATTCTCGGCACGATGGCATCGGCCAACGACGGTCGCGATCTGCTGGGTGTCGAGGCCCTGGCGGCATTGCTGGCTGCACTGCGCGAGCGCTTCGAGTTCGTGGTCGTCGACACCGCACCGGTGCTCGGGCTCGCCGATGCGCGGGTCGTGGCGAGCAAGGCCGATGCGGTACTGTTTCTCGCCCGGTGGCGCGCCACATCGATGCGCGCTGCCGATGCTGCGCTCGATCTGCTGATCGGCGCCGATGCGCGCGTGGCGGGTGTCGCGCTGTCGCTGGTCGACATCCGCAAATATGCGAGCACCGGACATGAGGACGTCTATGGCTATCACAAGAAGTTCAAGGGCTATTACACGAACTGATGCCGCAAGAGCGGCAGCGGTGCTGGCGGCGGCGGTGCTCGGCGTTGGTGCTGCTCCAGCGCCGGCGCCACTGCCGCCAAAATCCTTTTTCGAGCCTTTCGACAGGATCGACACGCGGCGCTGGTACATTTCGGACGGATGGGTGAATGGCGCCTGGCACGGCTGCACATGGGCGCGCAGCAATGTTGGCGTGCAGGCGGGTGTGCTGAAGCTTCGCCTCACCCAGGCGCCAAATCGGCTGCGGCCTTACAAATGCGCCGAGATCCGGACGTGGGGGCGCTATGGCCATGGGTTGTACGAAGCACGGATGCGAGCCGCCGCCGGTGCAGGTCTCAACACGGCGATGTTCACCTATTCCGGTCTGCCGCTGACTCCGGTCCATGACGAGGTCGATTTCGAGTTTCTCGGCAAATCACCGGACAAGGTGCAGCTCAATGTCTTCGTCAACGGCAAGGGCGGCCGCGAATCATTGGAAGCGGTCGGTGGCGATGCGTCGGCGGAATTCCACGACTATGCGGTCGAGTGGACGCCGACGGCGATCCGCTGGTTCATCGACGGCACGCTCGTCCGCACCGAAACCCGCGCGCCCTTGCCGAATGTGCCGGGCCAGCTGTTCCTGTCGCTTTGGATGGGGGCCAAGCCCGTCGAAGACTGGCTCGGGAAATTCGTCGATCCGCGCCCGGCGATCAGCGCCGATATCGACTGGATTGCCTTCACCGCCCCCGGCGAACGCTGCGCCTTTCCCCAATCCCTGAGCTGCAGGTATCCCTGAGCTGCAGAAATCCCTGAGCTGCAGGAACTAGAATGCAAAGCGCGTGGACACCGATACGGTGGTCGCATGGAAGCGAAGTGAAGCGGTATCGGACGTGCGCTGGCGATGGTCGACACGACCGCTCACCACCCAGCGTCGGTTCAGCAGATAGCGCGCGCCGGCCCCGATGCTGAATTCATTGCCGCGAGGCCCCGGGCCATTTGCCGTGAATCGCGAGAAATCGGTGTCGGCCGAGACGATGATGTAGCGAAAAAGCTCGTGATCGACCGCGAGCTTCACCTGGCTCCGCGTGTTGCCGGCAAAGATGGTGGAACTGGCATCCTCGACGCTGCGCGCCCCGGTCAATCGCAGCGATGTAAGCGGCGTGACGTTCCAGAGCAGGTTGGCGCGATAGGAGGGGCCGCTCACATCCTGCAGCCGCGGGTCATCATAGCTGCGCCTGATCATGCCGACCTGGACCTGCCCGAAGACCAGCGAGGTCAGCTCGAGCGACAGCCCGAGCAACAGGTCATAACCGTTCGAATCGCGCACAAGCCCGAGCCCTGGCGCAGTCGGCTGGCCGGTGAAGCGGCTGTCTTCATATTGGCCGCTCAGGACGATGCCGACGCCGCTGCGGATCTCGTATTGGGCGCTGCCGCCGGCGGTGATGCTGCGCATATCGCGGAAATCCTGGTCGATTGCGCTGCCATCCGCCGCCACGGCCGCGAAAAAGTCCCGCTTCTCGGCTGCCAGCGTGGCGTTCAGGACGAGGCGATCGACGATCTGCGACGCGGCGACACTGCCCCTGAGGATATTGTAGCTCACCGGTGTCACGGTATTCTGGAAGCTGGCGAGGCTGGTCCGGCTCTCGACGCGGCGATCGGCACTGGCTTCGATGCGGATACGGCTATTGCGCGAAATATCGAGTGCAGCACTGGTCGTGGCGCCGAACTGGCTGACATCTTCCGCAGGAATGGCGGCATGAATGCTGCGGGTAAACCAGGCGCGCCCCGACAGGTCGTGTCGCGCCCAGTTGCTGGTGAAGCGCAGGTCAGGGGCGATGACAAGATAGGCATCCGCCTCGCGGTTGCGGTTCGATGCCCGGAGATTGTCGGTGGCGAGCGCATCGATCGTGAGTTGCGGGAACAGGCGAAAGCCGCCGACATCGATGCCCAGAGGATCATAGTCCGAGCGCGCGCGGTCGGCGACGCCCTGGCCGCGAACAACCATCTGGGCATTGGCCGCCGATGGTGGCACCGCCAGCAGGATCGCCAGCGCACATGCCGAGCCGCGCGACAGGCGCCTCGCAGCGTGTCCTGATATGATGTTCACCGCCTCTAGCCTTGCATCAGCCGCGCGCGCACCACCGGAAGGCCGATGATCGCCGAGGGCACGCGCCGCCAGAACGCAGGATATAGCCCCGTCAGCCGCCGCAACTCCGCCAGGATCGTCCGGGGGTGGCGGAAGCTGTTGCGCAGGGCGAGGAAGATGACATGCTCGCAAAGCTCGACGATCTCGTCATCGACCCGCTTCACCTGCTGCCGATCGAGGCTGAAGCGCTCGGCAACCATGCGACGCATGCTGATCTGATCGACCACCCGTGCGATTCCGGACGGCGAATCCCACGACAATGTCGACCGATAGAGCGATACGCCGCGCCCGCGCCGGCCCATGATCCCGGTGTGATAGGCGAGACGCCGCGACCGGTTTGCGAGGCACAGCCAGAACAGATAATCTTCGCTGGCGAGCCGGAGCGACACCTCGAAGCGCGCCGCCGCATGATGGTGAAAATCATAGATCACCTGCGACGTCTGCGGCATGTGCTCCGAAAGGATCGCGTCGAACGCCGCGCGCCCCTCGATTGTGCCTGCAACCGGCGCGTCGGGGTCCAGCCGCCCATGCCGGTCACGCAGGAAGCTGGACGAGCTCAGCTGGTCGGTCCCGTCGCAATTGTCGGTGTTGTCGAAATACAGGTCGGCGCCGGCGCGCAGGGCATCGAGCCCCGCAGCCAGATGGCCATCGAGCCAGACATCGTCCGAATCGAGGAAGGCAACATATCGGCTTCCCGCCGCCACTGCATCGAGCCCGGCATTGCGCGCCGCGGCAACCCCGCCATTGGCCTGCTCCACGATCCGCAGGCTGCAGTGCGACGGCAGCCGCGGCATGGCTTCCGAAGTTGCAGCAACGGGCGAGCCATCGTCGACGATGATGATCTCGATCTCCGTGCCTGCAGCGACCTGCTGGGCAGCAATCGAGGTGACTGCGGCCGCCAGCAACCCGCGCGAGCGCTGGAAGAAGGGGATGATCACTGCGATTTTCATGGCGCCCCCACCACCCGTCATCCGGTCCGGAAGCTGGCGCTGTGCGCGCGCAGCCTGAGGATCGAAGCCGGCGCCCGGCGCCAGATGCCGCCATCGACCATCGCGACCTGGCGAAGCGCCTGCAGCACCGTCGCAGGATAGCGGCGGCAATTGCGCACGGCGAGAAAGATCAGATGATCGAAATAGCCGGCAAGCTTTCCGTCGATCGCCCGCCGCTGCGCGTTGGTGAGGGCGAAGCTGCGCCCGATCTTGTTGTAGAGGCTGACCTCGTCGACCAGCCGCCGCAGGCTGTCGGGGGAGTTCCAGTCGAAGGCGCAGCTGTTGATCGAAACCCCGCTGCCACGCACCCCCATCAGTCCGGTGTGATAGCCGACGAGCGTCGCCGATCGAGCGAGGGTCAGCCAGAACAGATGGTCCTCGCCGGCGGTCCGCAGGGTCTCGTCGAACCGGTGCCGGCCCAGCGCCTGGAAATCATAGATCACTTGCGATGTGTGCGGCACGCACTCGGTCACCAGCGCCGCAAAAAACCGGTCGCCGTCGACAAGCCGGCCATGTGGCGCCTGCTCGGCGGAATAGCCCTGCTGGTCCCGGATGAAGGGTGTCCGCGCAAAGCGATCGCGTCCGCGCGTGTCATAGCCATTGTCGAAATAGAAGCTGGCACCCTGGCCGAGCAGGTCGATGCCGTTCTGCAGATGCTCCGGCAGCCAGCGATCGTCCGAGTCCAGAAACGCGACATAGGCGGTATCCGGCGATACGGCATCCAGCCCGGTGTTCCGCGCCGAAGCGACCCCGCCATTGGCGCGGCAAATGATGCGCAAGCAGCACCAGTCGGGAAGCCCGGCGATCGCCTCCGAGTCGGCACTGATCGGCGAACCATCGTCGACGACGATCACATCGATGGTCACGTCATCGGCAACACGCTGCGCCGCGATCGACGCCACCGCCGTCGCCAGCAGGCCAGGCCGGCGTTGGAAAAAGGGGATGATGACGGCAATCTTCATCAACGCAGTTCGGAACGACGGCTGAAGAGATACGCGACCGCACCCCAATGATAGGCGGCGGTCCTGATGTTGCGCAGCCATGCTGCATCACGGCCGAGCATGCGGTGCATCGCTGCCTGAAGCCACGACGATGCTGCCGCCCGGCCCACCCATAGCGGCACCCCGAACAGGCGCCGCTGGCCTGCCTCCGCCGGGCCCATGAAGTTCGGCTGGGCCTTGCGCTCGGCCAGCAACGCCCAGGTCTCCCCAAGCGCCCGGTAATAGGACCAGATGTAGCGTCGGCTCTGCCGCCCGGCCGGGATGAGATGGCGCACATTCGAAGCCGGCACTGAAAAGCCTTTGCCCCCCGCCGCGATGATGGCGAGGACGAGTTGCGTTTCCTCCCCGCTGCGCCGGTGCTGTGGCGACACGCCGAGGTCCGGATCGTATCGGTAGCGCTTCTGCTCGGCCGCGCGCACCGCGAAGTTCGCACCATAGGGCATCAACCCGCCCTCGAGCGAAAGCGGCACCACGCTGTCGAACGTTCGCCGCGCCATCAGTGACCGCAACCCCGGTTCGCCCTGCAGCCGCGCAAACCAGTCGGGAGTCGGGCCTTCCAGCACCGGTGTCACATTGCCTGCGAAAAATGCCGCTTCAGGATGGCGCGCTGCGGCAGCAACATAAGCCGCCAGCCACTCGCCATCGAGCTCGACATCGTCATCGGTCCAGCAGATCAGTGCACCGCGGGCTTCGGCAACACCGCGGTTGCGCGCATGGGACAGCCCCGCAACCGGCTCGGCGACCCGGCGTATTGGCAGACGGTCGGCGAAGCCGGCGACAATCGACGCGGTGGAATCGGTGCTGCCATTGTCGACAACCAGCAGCTCCCACTGCGTCCCATCGGGAATGCGCAACGTTGCCGCCGAGGCGAGCACGCGCTCGAGCGATGCGGCGCGGTTGCGCGTGCAGATGATGGCCGTCACATCGACCGGCGCGTCACCCATCATCATGCTACGGCCTGCCGCCGGAGAAAGGGATTGGCGCCAGGCTCCATCCTATAGTCGACCCGCTTGCCGACGAACTCGTCGACTGCAACACGGCACCCGCCATAGTCATTATAGTCATCGATGACGATGATCCCGCCCGCACTGAGCCGATCCGCAACGGCCTCGAGGCAGAATTTGACAGGATCGTACCAGTCGCAATCGATATGGACGAGCGCGATGCGGTCGGGCGCGGCGCCGGCCCAGCTGTGCTCAAAGAGTCCCTTGACGAGCTGGACGCGCTGACCGTCCACCGGAACGCCATGGCGCGCGAACGCCGATGTCACATCGGCAAGCAGATCGGAACGATAGCCATAATATTCGTCGTCCCCGATGCCGCGTGACTGGCCCGACCGGATCGTCTCATACCGCGCCTTCGACTTGGCATCATCCTTTTCGGAGGTCGGCGGCGGGATCATGGCAAAAACGTCGAACCCGACAAATCGAGCATGGTCGACGCAATGGCTTGCGAGAATGATGCCCGATCCACCCATTGCGACGCCGAATTCCACGACGGCGCCAGGGACATTCTTCACGGCGCGCAGCGCGTACTCGATGCGCTCCAGCTTCGCAAGTGAAAGATAGGTCAGCCTTTCCGCCAGCACTGCACGGGTGATCGGGGCAAGGCGAAGCAAGGCAAGCTGCCGCCGAAATCGCTGGTACAGCGTCACTTCACGACCTCGAGCGCAGGGGTGACCGGGCGAGTGCCCTGCGCCGCAAAATGGTCGCGCAGCTGTGCCACCGACTCCATGCGATGGGCATCGGGGAAGCGGTGGGTCCAGGCGGAATGGAACGCGGCCACCTTGCCGTCGATGGAATTGAAGACATAGTTCGGAATGCCGAGCAGGCACGAAAGGATATGCGCGTGCAGCCGGTCGGTGACAACGACACCGCCACGGTTGAGCATGGCCACGCCCGCCCCGAGGCGGCGGCGCGCATATTCCTCGCGCACCCGTAGCATCGGCGCGTTGACCAGCCAGGCCGCGCCCGGGCGAACCTGGCAGTGCCGCGAAAGATACCGATCCAGCCGCTTCACCCGCTCGATCGGCTCGCCGATCCAGTCGCCGCTCTCGATGCTGTTGCCCGAGGCCGCCAATGCCGCGAGCAGCTGGCGATGGTCGGTGGCGACCTCCTTGTCGGTCCGCAGCAGGCAGAAGATATCGGTGCTCGGTGCGGTGCGCGCCAGCGGATCGAGGCAGAAGGCCATGTCGGGGGCGAGAATGACCGGGCAATCGAAGTTGGCCTTGGCCAGGCTGGCGCTGGCATGGTCGCGCACGAGAAGATGAAAGTCGGGATGGCGAGCGATCGCCGCGCTTGTTGCCGCAAGCGTCTCGGGGTCGACAAAGCTGATGCTCTGCGGCAGCTGCACGATCCGCTTGTGGGCAAAGCGATCGAGAATGCGCAGGCGCAGCGCATGATGTCGTGGCCAGATGTCGCCGAAATTGCCGCCGCCATGCAACAGGATCATCGAGCTCCGCTCGATGAAGCGGTCGCAAAGCGAGGAATAATTGTCGACATCGAAGAACGAGATGCGCGCTTGCGGGAAGTGGCGACGAAGGAAGCTCAGTTCACCGAGCAGAATTGCCTGATCACCCACATTCGAATGACCGGGCGGATCGATCAGGCAGATATGCTCTGCGTGCCCGTTGATCAGCGGTACGAGCGCATCGTCGATCAGCCTTTGCAACGCCGTTTGCAAAGGCTCCTCGCGGGCATTTGCAATGGCGGTCATTGCGGTGATGTCACAGGTTGCACGCGCGGCCGCATGGCAAAACGTGCGACCAAGGTGCCAGCGAGTGCCACGACGTCGGTTTCAGGGCCGGAAGGCCGGCCGGTGACCAGCCACAACAGGGCCAGGGACGCGACATAGGTGAACGCCCCCGCCGCTATCACCGCCGCGAGTGCTGGCAGTGCGGCGGCTGCCACGCCAGCGTGCACCAACGCAGCAAGCACGCCAGCCATGATCCCGGTTGCAGCAAGCGAGCGACTGTTGGCGGCAATCTGTTCGCCGATCGGAATGCCGATGAGCCGGCGAACCAGCGCCATGTTGATCGCCATGCCGCTGAGGCCGCTGACCACCCGCGCGAGCAGCACGCCGATCAGTCCACCCGTCACCAGCCCGATGACGATCAGCGGCAACCGAATGCCGAGGTTCACGAGATCGCGGTGAAACAGGCTGCGCGTTTCCGCCAATGCCATCGCCAGCGGCTGCAGGCTGGAGGACAAGGTCTGCAGGGCGAAAACGCCGGCAAGTATCTGGATGACAACCACCGCCGGCAACCATTTGTCCCCCACCGCCAGCACGACCAGCGGCTCGGCGATCAACGCCAGGCCGAAGCCGATCGGCAGTCCCACGGCAGACACCAGGGACTGCCCGCGCAAATAGGCCGCGCGCAGCCGCTCCCTGTCGTGCGTGAGCCTCGAAAAGGCCGGAAACAGTGTCTGCGCGACCGGCGACGTGGCTTCGCGCGTCGGCAGGGCGGCAAGATTGTCCCCGAAGCTGTATTGACCGAGCATATTGCTGCCGAGGAAATAGCCGATGAACAGCTGGTCGGAGCGCCAGTTGACCGTGTTCACGACCCGGCCAAGCGTCAGCCACATCGAAAAGGCGAACAGCTCGCGCCCGCCGCGCAGCCGCAGGCGAGGCCGGTAGGGCAGCAACGCGTACGACAGCGCCACCCCGAGCAACTGCGCCGCTGCGCCGCCGGCGACCAGTGCCCAATAGCTCTTGTAAATCACCGCCACAGCAAGGGCGACGACGAAGCCCAGCAGCTTCTGCGAGACGCCCATCGCAAACTCCTGCCGGAACACGAGATTGCGGGTGAAGACGACAAGCCTGGGGTTGCCGAAGCCACCGAGCAGGCTCGTCCCCGCGATCACCAGCATGATGCCGACCAGCCGCTGGTCCCCATAAAGTGCTGCGACCGGCCAGGCCGCCGCCGCCAGCACCGCCGCCAGAAGCGCCGCGCGCAAAATGTTCAACGTCCAGGCGCTGTCGAAATGGTGCCGCTGCGGATTCTCGTGCTGGACCAGCGCCGAAGAAAGCGACAATTCGCTGACCGATCCGGCAAGCGCCGCCACGGTGATGGCGATGGCAACAAGCCCGAAATCCTCGGGCATCAGCAACCGGGCAAGCAGGACCGTGCTCGCAAAGCCGATCACGGTGACCAGCAGCCGCGTGGCAGCCAGCCAGAATGCTCCCCGGGTCAAAAGGTCCTTCATCGAAACAGCATCTTCGCCCCGCCAATGATCGTTGGCCTTATAGTATAGATTGCAGCGACGCGCAGCATAAAAGTATGAATTATGTATTCACAGGCCGTCGGCGCCGCTAAGCCATCAGCGGTGCGCATGGCAGCACCAGCGCTGCTGGCTGCGGCCAGGCGAGCGGTGGCAAACGGATTCAGAGGGACGTCGATGACACGCATCTCGTTCATCATGCCGACCTACAACAGGGCCGATCTTGTCGCCGAGTCGCTCCACGCCGTCATGGCGTCGGCCGGCGAAGATGACGAGATTCTCGTCGTCGACGATGGCTCCACCGACACGACGCCCCAGGTTGTCGCCGCGTTGGCACCGCGGGTCCGCTACGTACGCCAGGCCAATGCCGGAAAGTCCGCAGCACTCAATCGGGCGCTGGCGCTGACCGACGGCGCCCATGTCTGGATCTGCGACGATGATGATCTGCTGCGCCCCGGTGCGGTGGGCACGCTTCTCGCCGCACTGGAGTCGAGCGGTGCCGGGTTCGTCTTCGGCCGCCATGAGCGATTCCGGATGGACCCCGTCGCCGGTCGGATCGCCATGGGGACCGGCTATTGGCCCGACCTTTCAACCGGCTCGGTCCTGCGGCACCTCCTCGAGGACGCTTTCGTGATGCAGAATGCAGCACTGGTGCGACGCCGCTGCTACCGCGATGTCGGGCCGTTCGATGAAACCTTCCTGCGGTCGCAAGACTATGAAATGTTTGTGCGTCTGGCCCTTCGACACCGTGCCCTGCATGTCGATTCCACGGTCTTCGACCAGCGCAAGCACGATGGCGCGCGAGGTCCTTCGGCAGCCCGGCACGCCGTGGCGGGTGCCGAAGATATCTGGCGTCGCTTCGACCGGCGCATCTTCGAAACGAACGCCGGTCTCCTGTCCGTTCCGGTCTTCGAAGCCCTGTTCGAAGGCACCGACAAGGTGTTGTGCCAGCGGGCGGCCCGGCTGCAGCGCGCCTGTGTCCATGCCCGTCACGACCTTTGGGACCGGGCGATCGAGGACCTGCGCGCGGCGGCAGCCATCGGCCTGGACACGCCGCTTCACAGCGTCGAGACGGCAATTTGCGCGCGTGTGCTGGGCGGCAAGCATGGGTTCGCGGGGGCCCTCGCACCCCCGATCCTCGGCGCGCTTCGCAGCCTCCACAACCACGCCGGCGGTGCCATTGTGCGGGCAATCCTGCGCGGCGTGCTGTGGCGATTGCGCCGCGATTCGCCGAATGTCCGGAGCGATGCGCGCAAACTTCTCGCGGCTGTGGCGGGGCCCGTGGGAACCGCGCGCATCCTGGTCGAGCACGCCGTGAAGCGAAGCCCGGAGGCCATTGACGATGCCCTGCGCGAACGCTCCGTGGAATCTGCACCCGTCGCGTCGACTGGGCTGAACGAAAGTCATCCGACGTTCGTATAGTATATCGGCGGAAACACTCGTCTTTGGTAGACTGGCGTCAGCGGTGCCGACCGGATATTCAATTTGCATGCATGGGGTGGGGTTATGGTCAAGATCAAGGAAAACCTGAAAATGGTTCGGGCGCTGCTCGATCCGAAGGACCGGATGTTCCTCAAGGCAGCCCTGGCGGCGCATGAAGGTCGGCCGGTCGGCACCTGCTCTTGCTGCGGCTTCGTGGGGAAGTTCGAATCAACCGGCCTTCGCCTGCGGCTGGATGCGCGGTGCCCCGCCTGTGGCGCGCTGGAGCGGCACCGATTGTTGTCGCTGGCGATGCAGCGCGGCTTTGTCGACATGCGCGGCAAGCATGTGCTTCACTTCGCTCCCGATGCGATCGTGGTGAAGCTGGTTGCGGACCAGTCGCCGGCCAGCAATGCAACTGCGGATCTCGAGCCCGGGCGCGCCGACCAGATCCTGAATATCGAGAATCTGGCGCTTCCCGACGAATCCCTCGATCGGATCCTGTGCTCCCATGTGCTCGAGCATGTCGATGATCAGCGTGCACTGGCCGAGATGCGCCGCGTGCTGCGCCCGGGCGGGCAGATCGTCATCATGATGCCGGTCATCGAAGCATGGCCGAAGACATATGAGAACCAGTCGATCAGCACGCCGCAGGAGCGGGAACGCCATTTCGGCCAATGGGACCATCTGCGCTGGTTCGGCGCCGATGTCCGCCAGCGGATCATCGCGCAGCACTTCGAATGCCGCGAGTTCACGGCGGACGGTCCGGACAGCGCTCACCACAATCTCATTCGCGGCGAGACCGTTTTCCTTGCCGTCAAATAGCGGCGTCCCGCAGCGCCCGCTTCAAGCGGACGCCGCGAACTTCGATTCCGCCACGCCCTGCGATACCGCCCAGATTGCCGCCTGCGTGCGGTTGAGCGCGCCGATCTTGCGCATGATCGCCGAGACATGGAATTTCACCGTCGCTTCGGTGATCGAGAGCTCGCGCGAGATCTGCTTGTTGCCATCGCCGCGCGTCAGGCACCGCAGCACGGCAATCTCGCGATCCGACAGGTCGATGTCGTTCGAAAACTCCATGAGTTCGCGCTCTTCATGCCGCCAGCACGAGGCCATCAGCGCATGGACGGTCTGCGAAGGCAGGATTTTCTCGCCCGAAGCAATCAATTGCAGCGACCAGACCAGCGGCTCGGAGGAGATGTGCTTGGGAAGATAGCCATCGGCTCCGAGCGACAGTGCCTCCGACGTGGTCTTGACGCTGATATCGTCACCCATCAACACGATCCGCGCATTTGGAAACGCGGTCCGAAGATCCCGGCAACTGTGGTTGCCGTCCAGCGCCGAGGCGGAATCGATGATCACGATGTCGATCGCAAGCTCCGGCTGGTCTGCTGCGGCCTTCGCCAGGCCCAGGCAATCGGCATTCGTCGAAACGACCTGAAAGCCATTTTCCGCCAGAATTCCCTTCAGCCCCTCGCGAACGATTGTGTTTTTGCCAACAATGGCAATGCTTACAAATTGACCCATAATCGTACCCCACCCTTGACTATCAGCTAAGGTCGCAACACCACCGCATGAGCGGTAGTCCTCCTGGTGCGTCCAGCCTGACTAATACGCTGCACTCATAACCAACTGCGCTGTCACGCACCCGAATCAGTTAAACTCGGAACATCTAGCGAGCGGATTATACTCAATAAATCTGTAAAAGATATTGTCATACTGTTAACCCCCTTGTGTTCGATGACGCGCGGAGATGCCGCACGGAAGCGCTGGCAGATACGAGGATCCTCCGCGTCATGATGCAATCCCCACCAGTCGCGCGCGGGCGTCCGACGCCGTGGCCGAATATGCAGCACGCGACCTTTCCCACATCAGCGCATGGCGAACGATATCGTCCAGCCCATAGCGCGGACGCCAGCCGAGCTCGGTTGCGAGCCTGCTGCTGTCCGCGATCAGGATCGCCGGGTCCCCGTGGCGCCGTGGTGCCATTCGCACCGGGATGGGGGCTCCCGCCACGCGCGCCACGGCATCGATGACCTCGCGGACACTCGCACCGCGGCCCGTGCCCACATTGTACGTCCGCTGTGCCGGGGCCTGGAGAATATCGCGCATCACCAGCACATGCGCGGCGGCGATATCGGCGACATGGACATAGTCGCGCACCGCCGTGCCGTCCGGTGTCGGATAATCATTGCCGAAGATGGCGATTGCGTCACGCGTACCGGTGGCAACATGCGTCGCGACCTCGATCAGATGATGCGGATCCGCAGTCGCTTGTCCGGCACGTCCCGCCGGATCGGCTCCGGCAGCGTTGAAGTAGCGAAGGATGCCCAGAGCCATGCCGCCGGCGCTGGCAATGTCGGCCAGGGCCGATTCTGCCATGGCCTTGCTGCGGCCATAGGTGTTGATCGGCGCCAGCACGCGATCCTCGGCAAGCGGTGAGCCGTCGCCCTCCCCATAGACTGCGGCGGTGGACGAAAACACCATCGCCCGCACGCCGGCATCGGCTGCGACGCGGGCAAGGTCGATCGTGACCGACAAGTTGTTCCGGTAGTATGGCGCCGGCGATTTCAATGACTGTGCCACGCTGATCGATGCTGCAAAATGCATGATCGCGCACGCCCGGGTCTGCCTCAGGATCGTGGCCACAAGCGCGGCATCACCCACGCACCCGAATACGAACCTTGCACCCTCCGGAATGAGGCTGCCGTCGCTCGACGACAGGTCGTCGATGACCGTCACGGCATAACCGTTCTCAAGGAGGGCGATCACTGTATTGCTGCCAATATACCCCGCCCCACCGGTCACCAGTATGTGCTGCCGTTCTTGGGAGGCGGATATGCCGGAACATCTATACGTCATCGCCCCAGTCCCCTGTATAGTGTGTTGGCCCCCCGGCGTATCTTCATTACTATTTGGACAAGAAACCATGAACTGACGATTCGTGCAAACTCTCTTTAGTATAGTTGTGCTTGTGCAACCTGAATCGTCTGCTGTTAACCTTTGTTGATTTGGTTCCCTGCTCCTGCCGATAATTGTTCGCAAACGCATGAGCTGCTCATCTGTCCGGATAAGCATTCATAATCACATACTTGTCATATCGTTAAGAAGCGGGGCCGTGGGGCACCCTTTTAACGGACGGACGGTCGCTCAACGAACGCACGTTCGGTTCCCACACCGGTTGGACAGCGCGGTGCTGCTGAAACTGGCAGACCACTCGACGATTGGAGCATCGATACGGGGGCCGACTCCCGTTGCTTTCGACTTGAGTCGAGAAGCCGTAATCAAGCCAATGGCAATCCAGCCCATCCTTTCACCAGTGCGACGAGCCGGCGTTGCCGTCCGGAAACTGGATATCGATCAGTGTAAGGCTCGCTGCGGGTAGTGATGGTGTAGTTGAATTGGCATCAAGGTCGGTCTTGCGAGCTGCAAACGAACACTGTCGACGAATATGTTGCCCGAATTACCGGCAGCGTTTGGAACAAGCGGCAGCGGCACATTCCCGGTCGTGCTTACCCAGGGACGCGCCGGCCCCTACTGACGCTTGCGCCCTCTTGCGAAGCGCACCTGCAGCCGGTCGGCGGCGGTGTCTTCAGCCAATCCACTTCAGCCAGCCATTGCCTGGCGCGGGAAAGCTAGATGGAGACATGGAGAATGTGCATGCCAGGCGCCAGCGACCATGCCACCGCGCCGACGGCAAGGACCAGCGGCGCGCCATCCAGCGTGCAAGATGGTTGCCGGCCGTCCTCGACGCGTTCGACCTCGATACGATATTCGGCCTCGCCGAGGCGCAGCGTCACGGTGAGGCCGGGCCAGTCATCGGGCAGGCACGGCGCAAAGTGCATGGTATCGCCGGCGCGGCGCAGTCCGAGAACATGTTCGATTCCGGCCCGATACATCCAGCCGGCAGCGCCGGTGTACCAGGTCCAGCCGCCGCGCCCGGCGTTGCGGTCGACCGAATAGACGTCGGCGGCGACGACATAGGGCTCGACACGGTAATGCGCCGCGTCGGCGGCCGTCAGGGCGTGGTTTATGGGGTTTAGCAGGGCAAACAGGTCGACAGCACCGCGGCCGTCCCCCAGCCGTGCCGCGGCAATGATCGTCCACATCGCGGCATGGCTGTACTGGCCGCCGTTCTCGCGCAGGCCCGGTGGATAGCTGCGGATATAGCCGGGATCGTGGTCGGTCTTGTCGAATGGCGGTGTGAACAGCTTGACCAGCCGCGCCTCGCGGTCGACGAGGCGGCGGCGAACCGACCCCATCGCCTGTGCCGCCCGCACCGGGTCGCCGGCGCCACTGATCACTGCCCAGGTCTGGGCAATCGAATCGATCTGGCACTCGTCGCTGTCGGCGGCGCCAAGCCAGGTGCCGTCGTCATAGGTGGCGCGGCGATACCATTCGCCGTCCCACGCAACCGCCTCGATCGCGGCGCGCACGCTTTCGGCATGAGCACGCCAGCGGGCAGCACGCTCGGGCTCGCGCGCGTCGGCGAACGGCGCGAAGCGGTTGATGGCGTGAATCAGGTGCCATCCGAGCCAGACGCTCATGCCCTCGCCGCCTTCGCCGACCCGGTTCATGCCATCGTTCCAGTCGCCGCCGCCGATGAGCGGCAGGCCGAGCGCGCCGGTCATCGCCACCGACTGGTCGAGCGCCAGCGCGCAATGGGTATAGAGCGAGGCGGTGTCGGCGCTGGTCCCGGGAAGGTAAAAGGCATCATGCTCCTGGGCTTCGAGCGCCCGGCCTTCGAGAAAGGCGATCGGTGTGTCGAGGATGGCGGCATCCCCGATTGTTTCGACATAATCGGCGACCGAGATCGCCAGCCAGCCGCGGTCGTCGGAGATGCGGGTGCGGACGCCGCGGCCGCTTTCCGGCAGCCACCAATGCTGGACATCGCCCTCGCGAAACTGGCGGCCGGCAGCGCGCAGCAGATGCGGGCGAACAAGGTCGGGGCGGGCCAGCAGAAGTGCGCCGCCATCCTGCAGCTGGTCACGAAAGCCATAGGCGCCGCTTGCCTGGTAGAAGCCGGCACGGCCCCAGACCCGGCAGCCGAGCACCTGGTAGAGCAGCCAGCCGTTGAGCATGATGTCCATCGCGCGATCGGGGCTGCGAAGCTCGACAGTGCCGAGCGTGCGGCGCCAATGCGCCGTGGTGCGATCCATCTCGGCATCGAGATCGGTCTCGCGCCACTGGCGGACAAGGGCCCGCGCCGCGTCGCGATCTGTGGCCTGGCCGATCGTCCAGACCAGCTCGCAGGAAGCGCCGGGGGCGAGGGTCACATCCGTGGTCAGGACAGCGCAGGGGTCGAGCCCGGCGCCGGCGGTGGGGACCAGCGGCGTGTCGTGGTTCAGTGCCGCCGGTGAGGCCAGGCTGCCGCTGCGGCCGATGAATGCGGCACGGTCGCAGGTCCAGCCCGTCTGGCATCCACCGAGATCGGCAAAGGCGATGCGGCTGCCATTGTCGGGATCGAACGGGTTGCGGGCGAAGAGCGCGCCGGTTTCGGCGTCATGTTCCGACACGATGTGCGCTGCGGTCTTCGATCGGGCCTGGCCGAGCACCCACTCGGCATAGCCGGTGACCGACAGCGCCCGCGGCACGTCCGACAGGTTGCGCAGCGTGAGGCGCGCCAGCCGCAGCGGTGCATCGAGCGGAACATGGACGAGCAGGTCGCTCTCGATGCCGTGCCCGGCGGAATGGAAACGACTATAGCCGAAGCCGTGCCGCGTAGCGCGTCGGCCGCCGGTGCCCGCCGGTGCCTGGGTGGGTGACCAGACCTGCCCGGTATCGAGATCCCGCAGGTAGAGCATGTCGCCGGGCGGGTCCGAAACCGTATCGTTCGACCAGGGTGTCAGCTGGTTTTCGCGGGCATTGCCCGACCAGATCGCCCCAAATCCGTCGGCCGACACCTGGCAGCCGAACTCGGGATTGGCGAGGACATTGATCCACGGTGCGGGCGTTGCCTCGCGGCCATCGAGAATGATCGCATATTCGGTCCCATCGGCATGGAATCCGCCGCTGCCGTTCCAGAACTCGAGCGTTTCGGGGGTCGGCAGCACCGGATCGGCGGGACGTCCGGGTCGGGTGCCATGGTCGGGGCCACCCGTCGGGGCGGGCGCAGGAACGCTTGCCAGTGCCGGCTCGGGCCGCTGCAATTGCCGGCGCAGGCTTCCACGCCGCGCCGATATCTCGACGCGGCTCAACGCACGCAGCGTTGTCACCTGCTGTTCGAGCATCAGGTCGCTTCGCAGCGTGAACACGTCGCCACGCACCCCGGCGGGCGCCGGCCGGGCCCGGACGGCGCGGACGGCATCGTCGATGGCGTTCTGCAGGTCCTGGATATAGGAGGCGCGGCGTTCGTTGAGGATGACGATGTCGAAGGCCAGAAAGCGCGCCTGGAGGAATTCGAAGGCGCGCAGGATATCGACGACCACGGCAATGTCGCGCGGGTCGTCGATGCGAACCATGACGATCGGCAGGTCACCCGAAATGGAATGAACCCACAGTGCCGATTGCGGCGCGGCCGCAGCGGCGACCAGCGCCGGCGGCGGCGCGTGGACGGCACCTGCGTTGACGATATGGCCGGCGAGGCGCTGGAAATCGGCTGCATCGCCGGGATCGAGCCGCAGGAAGCGGCGTTCGATCTGTGCCTGGGTCCAGGCGCCCAGCTCGGCGCGATCGAAGGCACTGGCGTCGCGGTGCCGATCGATGGCATCGAGCAACTCGGCGCGCGACGCAGCGGCAATGGTCCAGAAGGCGACACGCACCGTCTGGCCGGCTGCCACCGACATCGGGCAGCGCAGCACGAACGCCGGATCGATGACCGTGCCGCAATGCCCGCCGAGCGGCATCGCCAGGCCCAGCGGGTCCCCGGCCGCGCGGCCGCGACCGATGAAGGCGCTGCGATCGGTGTCCCATTCGACCGGGCCGACCGCGTCCCCTTCGACGACGGCGACATGGGCCACCCAGATCGACGGATCGCCACTGCTGCGTGGTCGGCGGTGAGCGATCAGGACCGGGCCGTCACGCTGCTCGGTTTCGACGAACATGCGGGCAAAGGCCGGGTGGGCGAGGTCGGTATCCTGGGCGCCGACCGACAGTTCGATGAGCGATGTGACGTCGATCCGCCGGGCGCGGTTGCCGCGATTGGCGATCGAGACGCGACGCACCTCGGCATCGTCCTCGGGCGAGATCAGCACTTCGGTGGTCGTCGCCAGCACGCCATCGCGGCGGCGGAACTCGGCGCGGCCTTCGGTGAAGGTCGCGGTGAATTGCGTCGGCTTGCCGCCGCGCGGTGCCATCGTCGCCGACCAGCAGTCGCCGCTCTCATGGTCGCTGACATAAAGCCAGCTGCCGTGGTTCTCCACGACCGGATCCTCGCGCCAGCGGTTTATCGCCAGTCCCTTCCAGCGACTGTAGCCGGCACCGGTGTTCGTCAGCAGCACCGCATAGCGGCCGTTGGACAGCAGGTGGACGGGAAGCACGGCTTCCGGGTGCTGGCTGTAGGTGCGCACGGCACCGGGCTCGGCCGGCCGGTCGGTCGCGGCGATCGAGATTTCCTCGGCACGCGGCTGGAAGGTGCCGACGCCGCGCGGCGGCCGTTCGTGGAGGAGCAGCGCCGTCGCCTGGATCATCGGCTCGGCATGGAAGGCGTCGCGCAGCCGGCCGCCATCGAGGACGTTGGTGATGGCCAGCAGCGCCATGCCCTGGTGATGCGCCATGTAGGTGCGCACGATGGCGCCATGGGCACCGCTCGGCACCCGCGCCGGCGTGAAGTCGATGGCCTCGTAGAAGCCGTATTCGCCGCGCCCGCCGATGGCCTCGATCGCTGCAAGATTGGCAAGTGCCGCCTCGGCATCGACCATGACGGCAAGACCGGTGGCGTAGGGGGCGATGACCAGGTTTTCTGAAAGACCGCGCTTCAGGCCGAGCCCGGGCACGCCGAAATTGCTGTACTGATAGGTCATCTCCCGGTCGCGGGCGTTGTAGGCGGATTCGGAAATGCCCCAGGGCACGCCGGCTTCACGGGCGTATTCGCGCTGGCGTTCGATCACATGCCGGTTCGAGGTCTCGAGCAGGCTGCCATCGGGCGCACGCATCAGAAGCGAAGGCATCAGATACTCGAACATCGATCCCGACCAGGAGATCAGCACCGATGCATTGCCGACCGTCGTCGCACTGCGGCCGAGCCGGAACCAGTGTTTCGCCGGAATGTCGCCCTTGGCGATGGCGAACAGGCTGGCGAGCCGCGCCTCCGACGCCAGCAGGTCGTAGCAGCTTTCATCGCGGCGATTTTCGGCGACCGACCAGCCGATCGAAAGAAGCAGGCGTTCGGGATCGAGCAGGAAGGCGAAGTCCATCGCCATCGCCATCGCCCGCGCCTCGGCCGCGAGCCGCGCCGCGGCGTCATTGTCCCATCCGTCCAGCAGGTTGGCGAATGCAATCAGGTGCCCGGCAAGATTGCCGCTGTCCACGGCGGAGACATAGGCAGGTTCGAGAACGCGAAGGTCGCGGGTGTCGTACCAGTTGAAGAAATGCCCGCGGTAGCGCGGCAGCATGCGCAAAGTCGCAAAGGTCGCTTCCAGCCGGGCGAGTGCCTCGGCCGGTTCGCACCACCCACGGTTGCGTGCCGTCGCGACGACGAGCAGGTAGAGGCCGATATTGGTTGGCGAGGTCCGCCCGGCGACGATCGGCGTCGGCGTCTCCTGAAAATTGTCCGGCGGCAAATGGTGGTGCTCGGCGGTGACATGCGCGGTGAAGAACCGCCAGGTCTGCAGCGCGATGTCTTCGAGCCGGCGGCGCTGATCGGCATCGAGCCGGTGTGCGGTCGCAATGGGGCGCGGCTGGCTGATCGCCCAGGCGATGGCCGGAGCAGCCAGCCACAGCAGGGCGAGCGGCACGACCAGTGGCAGGATCGCCGGCTGCAACCAGATGGCCGCGGCCGCAGCGACAAGCGTGACGACCAGGGACCGCGCCATGAACCAGCAGGTCTGTGCGAGGCCGGGATTGGGCGACGCGCTTGCGGAAGCCGCGGTCGTCCATTCGAGCAGGTTGCGACGGGTGATCGCCAGCCGAACCAGTGTGCGGACGATGGCGTCGGTCATGCGCACGGCCTGGTCGGCAACGGTCGTCAACTGCAGCGCGATATGGCTGATGGCAATGCGGATTTCGTTGCCGATGGCATTCAGATGCGCGCGCAGCGGCACGTCGCGTGGCCGTTTTGCCATCAGCAGCGATGGCAGCGGCAGCAGCGGCGGGATGGCGATCAGCAGAAGCAGCGCCAGCAGCCATTGCGCGCTGGCGACCGCCGGCATCATCCAGCCGCCGACCACCGCCACCATGATCGACGGGGCCACTAGCGAACGCCGCAGATTGTCGAGCATCTTGGCACGGCCATTGCCGGGCAATCCTCTGGCGGGCGAACGGTCCGAAGAGAATATCCAGGGTAACAGCTGCCAGTCGCCGCGCACCCAGCGATGCTGGCGGCGCACCGCGGCATCGTAGCGAACGGGGAAGTCCTCGACGACCTCGACATCGGTGATCAGCCCGGCGCGGGCGTAGATCCCTTCGAAAAGGTCGTGGCTGAGCATCGTGTTGACTGGCACGCGGCCATCGAGCGACGCCATGAAGGTGTTGATTTCATAGATGCCCTTGCCGGTGAAGGACCCTTCTCCGATCAGGTCCTGGTAAAGGTCCGACGCCGCCGCGGCATAGGGATCGATGCCCGCCGGGCCGCCGGCAAGCGCCTCGAACCGCGATGCACCGCGCCCGATCGGCAGTGCCACGGTGACGCGGGGCTGCATGATGCCATAGCCGGACACGACGCGGCGGAGGTTGACGTCGAACCGCGGCCGGTTGAGCGGATGCGCCATCTTGCCGATCATCCGCCGCGCCGTGCCCGTCGGCAGCTGCGTATCCGCATCGAGGGTGATGACGTAGCGGACGCCGACGGGCACCGATGGCGAGCCGCCATCAGGGCCATAATAGGATGTGTCGGTGGCACCGTGCAGCAGCCGGTTGAGCTCGTGCAATTTGCCGCGCTTGCGCTCCCAGCCCATCCAGCACTGCTCCGCCGGATTATACTGCCGGCGGCGATGCAGGAACAGGAAGCGCGGGGCGCCCCCGTCCACCGGATAGCGAAGGTTGAGCGCAGCGATGGCGGCATGCGCCTCCGCCAGCCGTTCGGCTTCGCCCGGCAGCGTCTCGGTCGGCGCATCGGCAAAGTCCGACAGCAGCGCATAGCGCACCGCATCCTCGCGCGTGCGCAAATGGTGTATTTCGAGGTTGGCGATTTCCGCCTGGATCCGGGTCTCCGACCCCAGCAGGATCGGCACCGCGACGAGCGTCTGCAAACCGGCGGGGACACCGTCCTTCAATTCCAGTGCCGGGATGATGCGCGGCGGCAGTACCGTCGCCATCATGCGGTTGACGATCGCGGTCGCCGTCTCGATCGCCATGATCAATACGGCGAGGAGCATCGGCGCGGCCCACCATGCAGGCAATTCGGCCGTCTCCAGCCCGATCAGCGGCGCCTGCAGCAGCAGCAGGGAGGCCAGCATGACGAGGGCGATGTAGACTAGGATGCCGCCCTCGCGGATGCTGCGCGCCAAGCGGATGTCGACGGGTGGCACAAAGCCGATATCGTCCTCAAGCTCCGGCCGACCCGAGCCGATCAGGAAAAATCCCGGATCCTTGTCGATATGGTTGTCGCTGAGCCGGGTGTTGGCGAGGACGATGGCACGAGCAGCAACGCCATCTTCGGCATAGGCGGACCCGCGCGACAATTCCTCGAGCGCGTTGCGGTAGAGGTTGCGCGATGCGAAATCCATCGCGGCAAAGTTGCTGCCCGCGCGCAGCACCCGGTCGGCAACACTGACCGATTCGACCATGTCACCCCAGTCGGTTTCGGCGATCGATCGCATCGACGTGATCACATTGCGGATCGAGGCCGTGGAGGCGATCAGCGCGTTCTGCGCGACGGTATCGATGGCGGTAATGCTGTTGCCGGCAGCAACCGCCTGGGATTCGAGCCAGCGGCGCGCCATCTCGCTCCGGTTGTCGACGTCGCGCAGGCGCAATGCCAGCTGGCTGATGAAGGCCGGCGACTGCACATTGTCGATGGTCGTCAGGGTGGCAAGTGCGACGGCATCACTGGGCGCCGCAAACAGGGCGTCGGCAAAGGCCTCGGCGCGCGACCGGTCTTTCTCGTCGGCAATCGCAAGGTCGGCCAGCCGGCGCAGATTCTCGACCAGCACCAGCTGCAGCGAAATGGCCAGCGCCCAAAGCTCGCCGATCGTCAGGGCTTCCACCTCCTGATAGGCGATGATGAAGTGGCGGAAGCGGTCTTCTTCGAACAGGCTGTCGCTATGCGCCACATAGGCCCAGGCAATGCCGAAAACACGCGGCAGCGTCGCGAGCGGGCCGTCGGCCAGCTTGGGAAGCTGGCGGTAGAAATCGGTGGGCAGGTCGTCGCGGATCTTGCGGATCTGCTTTTCGACGATGTGATAATTGTCGATCAGCCACTCGGCCGCCGGTGCAATCGGTCGATCGAGCTCGAGCGCGAGCGCCGTCTCCCGATAGGTCTGGCGCAGGGCGACGGCATTTTCATCGAGCCGGGCAAGCAACTGCTTCGATCGCAGGGTTCCCGGCTGGAGCCGGTGCGCGCGTGCCAGCGACTGTGCGTGCAGTTCCAGACGTTCCAGGCCGAAAAGGTCGGAACGGACGGGCGCAGGATCAAGCCACACCGGGGCTGTCAACACCCGATGGGGGACCGGGCGGGCAAGGATTGGTCGCTTGGCTGATATCACCCGCCATCACTAGCGTGCATTTGCCCTTCGCGCCTAGTGCTGGCGGCCGGGGCAAGCGTCCTTAACGGCAGAACCCCCCGAAGCCGCGCTTCGCGTGATCGAAATGCAGATGGTCCGCGTGCGAGGCATTATAGTCCGGTGACAGCACGGTCGTGAACAGCCGGCAGCCGCCGTCGCGCACGTCGCGCAGGAAGGCCGCGCGTGCAGGCTCGCCGTTCCAGTCCCGCCGCACCGTCACGCTGCCGCCACCGGCAAGCCGAAAGCCGGCGATGTCGATGGCGCGGGCGGAAGCGTGCTCGCTGAAATCGCCGGTGCTGCGCGCGTTGATGCGCCGGCAGGAAAAGCTGCCATAATGATCGATGCCGGTCACGGCCCTGCCGAAATGGCGTTGTGCCGCCGGCTGCACGATTTCGCGCTGCCAGATGGTCAGCGCTGCCGCGACCGGGCAGGCAACCGCCAGCCCGCCGGGATTGAACGCCACCGGCAACGCGCCGCCGCGCTCAAGCCGCACGCCATCCTCATAGCCGCACTGGTCCTGCCGCACCGGCGGAAGCACCTTGTGGCGCACGCCGCCGGCATCGAGCAGGGCAAGGCAGCGCGGTGTGTCGCCGCCGAGCGCCACGAGCTTGCTCCTCGTTGCCAAGCCGATCGGCGCATCGAGCGCCAGGGGTGTCGGTGGAAATTCGCGGACCAGCCGCGAGCCCTGGCAGCCGGTAAGCAGCAATGCGGCTCCTAGGACCATCCAGAGCGTGCGGGCACCCGAACGGGCGGCGGGAAGATTATGGTCAGGAAACATCTCGTCCCAACGACGTAGAGTGTTGATGCGTTACCACCGCGCTGTTGTGCCACACTCTTGCCAAGCACGAGTATTCCGAAACTCAGGTTCAGAAGTGCAAGGCATCAGGAGGCGCACGGCAGTTTCGTTGGCGACTATTCTTCGTGCAACCGTGTTGCATACAACCCCATCCGGTTCCGCACCGGTGCTTCATCCCCCACATTGGCCGGCAACCCCAATAGCGGCAGGGTTTCACGAGCAGCGACGCTGCCGCCCGTGGGGTCTGCGGCAATGGCAGCGAGGATCGCGGCGCGCCTGTCGGCGGGCAGCCGCGCGGTCAATTCGGCCGCCACCAGCAGTGGCAGGTGGGATTGCAGCGGTTCGGTGTCGTAGAGATCGGGCACGGCGGCGATCAGCAGCAGGTTGCGCGCGCGCTGGGTCAAGTCCGGTTCCGCTGCGGCAGGCCATTTTTCGAGCTGGCGCCGAACGCGGGCGAGCGCGCTGGCGGTTGCGGCATCGGGGGGTGCAAGCGCGATGGGAGCGATCGGCCCGGCCGATGCCGCGGCCATGGCGAGATCGGCGCGCGGCATCGGCGGGCCGGGACGGTGCCAGACGAGTGCGGACAGGCCGAGCCACGCCGTGAACATCAGCGCATAAGGCCAGCGGCGTGGCCATAACCGGGCCACCAACAGCGTCACCACCGCGGTGCCGGCGAGGGCGAGCAACGCCGAACTTGCCGCGCGCGTGCCGGTCCCGGTGAGCGCCGTCTGGATCGCAACGCTGGCCCATTGCGCCGGCAGCAGGACCAGAAGCCAGTCCGGCAAGGCGCCCGGCAGTACCGAGGCCGTCAACAGCATCGCCGCCTCGCCGGCAACCACGAACACGGCGATCCACCAGCCCCGATTGCAAGCGGCGGCGGATGCCGTGCGGGCAAACAGGGTGCCTCGCGCGGCAAAGCTGAAGCTGGCGATGATGAAGGCAAGCCCGGTCGAGAAGGGGTGTGGCAGTGCCGGCATGCCCAGCGCACGTGCCAACAGCAAGAGGCCGGCCCCGGTCATCAGGGCAAGAAGGATGCCGATCCACAGGCGCCCTGCAATGGCCGCGGCGATCATGCCGACGCCCATCAGGCCCACGGCCAATATGGGGCCGCCAACCAGGGCCAAAGGTGCCGGCGCCGGCGCATCCACAAGCATCAGCATCGCCAGGCTCGGTGCTGCAACCCCGGCCAGCACCACGGCCGGCCAGGCCAGAAACGGCCAGGCCAGAGGCTGAGCGTGCGACAAGGATTTCATGGGCCAGACATTGAGGGAAGTGCCTGGCATTGTCGAGCAGGCGGCCGGCCCCGTCGCGTCACCGCGGCACGGGCGCTCCGACTGGTAGCGCAGGCGAGCACATTGTATCGAGTGAACGGCGCATGCCCTTCACCTGGCGGCGGCCCTGCGGAACCCGATCGAGCCGCTTGCGTTTCCTTCCGCGAGGCTTGCATGAAAACCCCACGAGAAATTGAACTCAAACTCGAATTTCGCAGTCGCGATGCCGAGCGGCTCCGCGCGGCCGTTGCTGCAGCGAGCAAGGTCTCCCAGACCAGATCGCTGCGATCCGTGTATTTCGACACTGCGGACAATGACTTGCGCGCAGCGGGGTTTTCGTTGCGCATACGCCATGATGGCGAGCGCCGACTGCAGACACTGAAGTCTGATGCCAACGGCGCCGGGCTGTTCAACCGAGCCGAAAGCGAGTGTGAAATTGCTGGCGACATTCCGGTGATCGCACCGGACGACCCGGTGGCAGGCTTCGGCAAGATCGAGGAGAAGTTTCGCACCGAGGTGGATCGAACCACGGCAATCCTGGCGGACGAAGCCACCGAGGTCGAATGTGCCATCGACGTTGGAAATGTCTGCCGGGGCGGGCTCACGAAGCCGCTCAATGAAATCGAATTCGAGTTGCGTCGTGGCTCGATAGCACGCTTGTTCGCACTGGCGCGCGAACTCGATGTCGTGGTGCCTTTGCGCCTGGGCATATTGACCAAATCCGAACGCGGTTACCGTCTGTGCGACGCCGACACCGATGCCGCTGCTTCAAAGGCAGAACCAATCGTCCTTGACCGAGCGATGACGGTAGAAGCGGCCTTCGAGGTGATCATGGCGTCGTGCATGCGGCACTACCGGATGAACGAGGCCGTTCTGCTCGAAACCTCGGACCCCGGAGCGCTCCACCAGACGCGGGTAGCACTGCGCCGGCTGCGCTCGGCACTGACGCTTTTCAAGGACGTTGCCACCGACGATCGTTTTGCCGCCTTGCGTGACGACGTGCGAGCGCTTGCGGCAGTGCTGGGCAAGGCACGCGATCTGGATGTTCTCCTCGAAACCTCGTTGACCGCCGAGCAGCGATGTCGCGTGGTGGAGGCGCGCGATGGTGCCTATGCCGCGGTGCTTGCCAGGCTCGAAGATGTCGAAGGCCGCCGGATCATTCTCGACATTTGCGAGTGGCTGACCGTCGGCGCGTGGCGCACGGCCGCAAGCACTTCGGCAGCGCGAGAGCAAGCCATCGAGGCTTTTGCTTCGGAAAAGCTGCGCAAGCTGCGCCGGTCGCTCAAGCGCAAAGGTGCCGACCTTGCCGAGATCAGCGATGAAGACCGGCACGAAACGCGGATTGCCGCCAAAAAATTGCGCTATGCAACCGAGTTCCTGGGCAGCCTGTTCACCGCCAAAAAGTCGACGCGGCTGTACAAGCGCTTCCGTGACGCCCTGGAGGATGTGCAAAGCCACCTCGGCACCTTGAACGATATGGCGACTGCGCCTCTCGTGCTGGCCGGCCTGGGGATTGCGGTTTCTGCCGACCCCCCTCCAGGGCCCCGCCGCAAAACGATCCGCAAGGCCGCGCGGGCCTTCGAGAGCCTGATCGATGCCAAACGTTTCTGGTAGCGCGCAATCCTGGTCACCGCCGTTTTCGTGGCGTCAACGCGCCATGTCGGCGCGCGCGACCGCATCGATGAAAGCCTGCAGCTTGCCGGCATCGAGCGCCCCGTTCGTGCGCAGCGCTGAACACAGGTCGAGGCCATAGGGTCGCACCTTGGCAATCGCATCGCCGACGTTGCCGGCGTTGAGGCCGCCGGCAAGGAACACGGGCCGTTTGCTCCTGACGACAAAGCTGGCGCTGACGTCCCAATCGTGCACCCGCCCGGTGCCGCCCAGCTCCGGCACCGCAAGGCCTGGGCGGCCGGAGTCGAGCAGGAAGGCATGGACGTGCGGAGCATATGCGTCGATCAGATCGAGCGCGCCGGCATCCTCCACATGGATGACCTGAACCCGCCGTGTGGCGGGAACCAGCTTCGCCAGGCGGGCGGCTTCCAGGGGTGCGATATGGTTCACCACCTGAACGGCGGTGGGACCGGTGCGGCGCACATGATCGGCAATGGCCTCGGCGCTGGTCTCGTTGGTCAGGAGGAATGTCGCCACGGGTGGCGGGACTTGCGCTGCGACGCGCGCGATCATGTCGTCAGAAATTGGGCCGGGGCCGGAGGGCATCGCCGCAACCAGACCGAGTGCATCGGCACCCGCGGCAATGGCGAGTTCGGCTTCCTCGGGCGATGCTATGCAGCAGATCTTGATGCGCGTCCTCATGCCGCTGCGTTAGACGCGGCAAAAACCCCGAGCAAGTCTTCCACGGAGGGACGTCCCGGCGCAATTCCATTGCCTGCTGAAGGCCAGATTGACACGCAAGCCGCACGCGATACCAATATGTGGGGAACACGGGAGCATTGATGTCGCGCTATCTGCTTTTGGGGGCTTCTGTCCTGCCACTCATGCTCGCGGCGTGTGGGGGCGGCGGCACGGGCGGAACAGGCGGCGGCGGCATCGGCATGCTGCCGGCCCCGCCGCCAAGCCCCGCGCCGACGCCTGCGCCTGCACCCACTCCGACGCCCGCACCAACTCCAACCCCAACGCCGGCACCCACTCCGACGCCGCCGCCTGCACCAACCCCAACCCCAACCCCAACCCCAACGCCCGCTCCGACGCCAACGCCAACACCCACCCCCACACCAGCACCGCGCAACACCACCTTCGACCAGCTGGTCCCCCTCGCCGAGACCTTCCAGACGAAAAGCGCACGGCTTACCTACACGCGCGGCGCCGTCACGGCGGCGCCCACGATCGTCCGGCCGGCGCTGACATTCGCACTGGATCCCGATCGCAACGCCTATGTGGTGTCGACCGGCACCGACACCGCGGTCTTCACCTCCTCACAGACCGACAATGCGACCTCGACTTTTCAATCGATCGGCTACCGCACGACCGATGGCACCACGACCGACCGGATGGTCATCACCCGCGTCGGCGCCGGCTTCAGCCTGCGAACCCGCTCGGTGATCGGCGGCCTGTGGGAACGCAGCGAAACCATGGGCACGAGCGCAACCGTCGAATTGAACGCCTTTGTGCTTGGCATCGCGCCGGAAAACCGGCTGCTGTCGGGCACGGTCAACTTCGGGGTCGGTCTCGAAGGGCAGCTGGTGGCGATCGGCAGCACGGCGCGAACGGTCGGCAGCGGCCTGCTGTCGATCGACTTCACCACGAACCGATGGACCGCCCAGTTGGCTACCAACAGCCGGCTCGCGCTGTCGGCGAACGAGATCCCCTTGCAGCGGCCCGGTCGGTTGACAGCGAGCGGCACGCTGGCATCGACCGGAAATGCACTGGCGGGCAGCTTCGACTTCCGCGGCGAGAGCATCGTGCAAGGCCTCGCCGGCACCGCGGAGGGCGGCATGTTTGGGGTCAACGGAACGGAAGTCGGCCTCGCCCTGGGTGGCAGCAACAGCAGCGCCGGCACGAGCTTCCTGGGCGTGATCGTCGGCTCGCCGCGCGAAACAGCACCGCCGCCCGAAAGCCTTGCAACGCTCGTCTCCGGGTTGAACGACGGCGCCATCAAGCTTGTCGGCAACCAGGCGGGCATCACCTATTTCGGCGCAGCCCAGCCCGGCTTCACCGATCGCTTCACGATGCCGACATTCGAGCCGACCGGCATCGTGTTCGAAGCCGGGATCGATCCAGCGGCCGGCACCATCGCGCTCGGCGACGGCCGCACGCTTTCGGCCAGCAACCGCGTGGCGGCCGAATCGAATGCCCGCTTCACCACCTACAGGATCTCCGACGGCAGCTCCGATCGGCTCTACCGCGTCTACAACGCCGCGCAGACGAACGATGAGCTGTTCCTCAGCTACACCAGCTTCGCCCTGATCGAGACCCGCGTGCCCACGACAGGCCGGGTCGACCGCTCCGGCTATTGGGGCCTGCGCACCTTCGCCGACAATTTGCCCCGCCAGGGCACCGGCACCTACACCGGCGTGTCCTATGGCAGTGCAGTGGGCACCGGCGAAGCCGCCGACCGCTTTACACTGCAGGGCACCGCCAACCTGGCCTTCGACTGGGCCGCGCAACGCTTCACGGGCGGCATGACGCACGACATCACCAACGCCCGGACCGGCGAAACCGCGCGCCTCGATGGACTTTCTTTCACCGACGGGCGCATCGGCGCTGCCATCGCGTTCCTCGATCATTTCACCGCGGGCATCGGCGGCCGCGCAGACACCAGTGGCGCCTTGCGGGGGACGTTCTTCGGCCCGACCGGCGAGGAGATCGGCGCGTCCTTCACCGTGACGACGCCCGCCTTTGCCACCACCGTCGTCGGACAGGGCGTCATCGTCGGCCGGCTTCGGTAGGCGCGCGGCATGTTGGCAGCCGCGCTGGCGGCAGCTCTGGTCCAGCCTGCGGAGGCCGCCGCGCCGGGCTCCACCGTCGCCACGCTCAATCCGGCCCAGATGTTCAAGCTGGCACAACAGCTCGAAGCCGAGGGGAGCATCGCCGACGCCGAAGCCGCACTGCGGGCGCTCGCCGGCGATCCCGACCTGGCAATTCGCAACGAAGCGCGGTTCCGGCTCGCGCAGCTGCTCGAGCGGCAGGGCAAGCCCCGCGATGCCGCAGCCTGGCTGCGCCGCCTTCTGGACGAGCAGCCCGACGCCGCCCGCCCCCGGCTCGAGCTGGCGCGCATCCTCGCAGCGCTCGGCGATGATCGCGGCGCGTCGCGCGAGCTTCGCCAGGCGCAAGCAGCCGGCCTGCCGCCCGATGTGGCGCGGGTGGTGGACCGCTTCCAGACCGCGCTGCGCTCGCAGGCCCGGCTCGGCGGCACCTTCGAGCTGGCGCTGGCGCCGGACACCAACATCAACCGCGCCACCGCTTTGAGCATCATCAACGACAGCATCGAGCTCAGCCCCGATGCCGTGGCCACCTCGGGCGTCGGGCTCGCCGCCACCGGCCAGGCCTTTGCGCGGCTGCCGATCGGCACGCGGCTCAACCTGCTGCCGCGCGTGTCGGGGGCTGCCCGGCTCTATGGCCAGAACCAGTTCAACGACATCAGCATCGATTCCCGCATCGGCCTCGAGCGGGTGGCGGTCAGCGGCGGCCGGCTCACCGGATCATTGGGCGGCGAGCGGCGCTGGTTCGGCGGCCGGGTGTTCACCGATGCCCTGTCCGTCAGCCTCGATTGGTTGCGCCCGGTCAGCCGCACCGCGCAAGTGACGCTCAATGCCGGCGTGAGCCAGCTCCGCTTTCCGCGCAACGGCCTGCAGGACGGCACGCTCTACCAGCTTGCGTCATCCTATGAGTTTGCGCTTGCTCCCCGCTCGGGTGCCGCCATCTCCGCCAGTGCCGCGCGGCAGACCGCACTCGATCCGGCCTTCGCCTCGACATCGGCGGGGCTGTCCGGGTTGGTGTTCCGCGATGTCGGCCGCACCACCGTCTTCGGCTCGCTGGCCGCGAGGCGCTTCGTTTCGGACGCGCCGCTGTTCCTGTTCCCCGAGCCGCGCCGCGAATGGCTGGTCCGCGCCGCGGTCGGTGGAACCTTCCGCCAGGCAGCGGTTCGCGGGCTGGCGCCGGTGGTGCGCCTGTCGGTCGAACACAATGCCTCCAACACCGAGCTCTTCCAATACACCCGCGTAGCAGTGGAGATCGGGCTCGGACGCGCGTTCTAGGCGCCGTGAAAGACGTTATCAGCTGAAGGCCACAGTTCACTGCGATGCCTGTACTTCGTGACAACGAGCGACACGCGCGGCAAATCCATGGGCCCCCACGGCCTCATCGCCCTGGCTGCATGCATGTGTTTCCCTCAGGCGCGCACAAAGGGCTGCGAGGCGAACTCCGCCCCGAGCACGCCAGCCTGAAATGCTGAATTCTGGAAAATGGTGCACCCGGAACGATTCGAACGTCCGACCCTCAGATTCGTAGTCTGATGCTCTATCCAGCTGAGCTACGGGTGCGTGGGGAGCGCCTATAGGCGAGCCGCGCGGGCTTGGCAACCGCTGCCATGCAGGATAGCAGCGATGGCAATGTCGATGCGTTTCCTGTCCCTTTCCGCCCTGCTGCTCGCTGCCTGCGCCAGCGACGATGCGGCGGAACCGCGCGACAGGCGGCCGGGGTGGCCCTCGCTTGCACCCCGCGCCGACGAAGTGTCGCCACTGGTGCCGCGGGTGCCGCTCGGCCGTTGTGTCGGATGCAGCCCCGATGCGCCGGCAGCGCCGCCACAACTGCCCGCACTTGCCGGGCTGCCGGCGATTGTCGAGCAGCCGCTTCCGGCCGACGCCGCTGCGCGCCTCACCGAAATCGAAAGCGAGATCGCCAGGGTGGAGGCCGAATGGCCGGTTCTCCAGCGCGACGCCCGCCGCGCCATCGCCGCGGCTGGCGCCGAAGCGAAGGCGATCGAAAGCGAGGCGCAGGCAAGCCGCTTCGAAGTCCTTTTTCAGCCGCTCGGGGTGCAGGATTCAGCGCTTGCCTCGCTGGAGCCGGTGTTTGCCCAGGCGCAGGGTGGCGAAGCCCTGGCGGCACGCGCATCGGCCTTGCGCGCCCGGCTCGAGGCACTGGACGCGATCCGCCGCCGCGGACTTTAGCCGCCGGTCCGGTCGGTCGACACGCAGCGCCGGTCAGGACCGCCGAACGCAGGCACTGTGTGGGCGGTTCCCTTGGTCAGGCAAAGCCTCTAGGCAGGCGCCGATGTCCGCCTCCAACATTCTCAAGCGCCTCGCTTCGCCGGCGGTGCCGGCCTATGCCTTCAAGGGCATCAACGCAGTTGCGGCCTTTGTGGCCACGGCCCTTCTGGCGCGGCACGCCGGCCCCGCGGTGGTGGGCGACTATGGCTTCGCGGTGGTCACCGCAACGCTCATCGGCCTTGTCGCGATGCGCGGGCTCGATTTTGTCGCCCTGCGCGAAATCGCCGGTGCTCTCCGCCAGAAGGACAGCGTATCGGCCGCCGGCATTCTCTCCTATGTGCAACGCCGGATGCTTGTGGCGGGCCTCGGCCTTTCGGTGGGCTGGACCGTGCTTGCCGCGACAACACCCATCGCCATGCGACTGGCGGTCGATTCGAATGCGCTGATCGCGGCCGGGCTCGGCATCGGTTCGGCGGCCCTCCACAAGCTCGGCCTTGGCGTGCTGCGCGGCATCGGCAAGCCCGTCGCCGGCCAGTTTTTCGAAGGCTTCAACAGCCTGTTGTTCGCAGGGCTGGTGGCCGCACTGGCGTGGCGCGGCGTCGAGATCGATGCGCGCGCCGCCGTGCTGTTCTTCTTCGGCTGCCAGCTGGTCGCGGTGGCCTTGATCTGGCTGATGATCCGCAGCGTCGCCCGGAAATGGGAATCCGCGTCGCCCGCCGATGGCAAGGCACTGACCGCGGCCGGGCTGCCGATGATGGCCACCCAGGGGATGCAGATGTTCTCGGACTGGTTGTTGCTGGCGCTCATCGCCGGTGCTGCGAGCGCTGCCGACATGGGCGCCATGCGCGTGGCCATGCAGATCGTGCTGGCGCTCACGCTGGTGCTGACGACCGGCGAGACCTATCTGGCCGCCAAGGTGGCCGGAGACATTCGCGCCGGCCGGCCCGATCTGGTCTGGTCGCGCCACCGCCGCGCCTCGCTCGCCATGGCGCTCGCCTTCGGTCCGTTGATGCTGATCTGCGTCATATTCCCCGAGCAGCTGCTGTCGGTCGCCTTCGGCCCGGCCTTTGTCGTTGCCGCCCCGGCGCTCGCCATCCTTTCGCTCGGCCAGGCGAGCAAGGCGATCACCGGCCCGGTCGGCGGGCTGCTCAGCATGGCCGGGCATGAGCGCGTGCTGTTCCTTACCACCGTTTTCGGCGTGGTCCTGCTGGTTGCGCTGGCGCTGATCCTCGTGCCGATCCTCGGGCTCACCGGCGCGGCGATTGCCCATGCCACCACCGCCACTGTGCGCAACATCGCGAATTATATCGGCGCGCGGCGCTACATTCCCCGCAGCCCGCCGCCGGCCGGCTGAAACTCAGCCCACCTCGGCCCGGATCGCGGCACTCGCCCAATCGGGCGTGCCGGCCACCCGCCAGATCTCCTTGCCATCGGCGCCGTAGAGCACGCTCATCGGCAGCCCCTTCACCTTGAGCGCCTCGCCGAGTGACCCCGGCTGGTCGAGCACCGGCGTCAGCACCTTGAACTTTCCGGGAGCAAAGAAGCCGTTCACCGCCTGCCAGCCTTCCATGTCCTGGCTTACCGGCACCACCAGCAGCGTGTCTGCCTTGTCCCCGGCCAGCGCGTCGAGCTCGGGCATTTCCGCAAGGCAGGGCGGGCACCAGGTGGCCCAGAGGTTCACCAGCACCCGCTTGCCGCCGGCGCCGGCGATCACCTTGGCGAGGCTCGTCTCGCCCTCGCCCGGCAGCTCGAGCCGCACATCGGGTGCGGCGGTGCCGGCGGCGCGCCGGTCGATCGCGTTGAGCATGAGGTCGCCTGCGGCCTTTGGCGCCGCAGCCGTTTCCGGGTTCGCTTGCGGTGCCCCGGTCTTTCCCTTATCGCCGCCATCACCACAGGCGCTTGTCGAAAGCACGAGTGCCGCCACCATCAGGAGCCTTTTCGCCGTCATGTCGGAACCCTCTTCCAATCCGCTGTGGGGCGGCCGTTTCGGCGCTGGACCCGCAGCCGTGATGGCGGAGATAAACGCCTCGATCGGCACCGACAAGCGGCTGTGGCAACAGGACCTTGCCGGCAGCCGTGCGCATGCGACGATGCTCGGCGCGCAGGGCATCATCCCCATCGCTGATGTCGACGCCATTCTCGGCGGCCTGGCGCAGATCGAGGCCGAATATGCCGCCGATGGCGTGCCCGAGGATATCGCCCTCGAAGATATCCACATGACCGTCGAGACTCGGTTGCGGGCGCTGATCGGCCCCGGTGCCGGCCGCCTGCACACCGCGCGGTCGCGCAACGACCAGGTGGCGACCGATTTCCGGCTCTGGGTGCGATCCGCCTGCACCGAGGTCGATGCAGCGCTGCTGGCCTTCATCGAAGCGCTGCTGGCGCGCGCCGAGCAGCATGCCGACACCATCCTCCCCGGCTTCACCCATCTGCAGATCGCCCAGCCCGTCACCCTCGGGCATCACCTGATGGCCTATGTCGAGATGGCGCTGCGCGATCGCTCGCGCTTCGCCGATGCCGCGGCCCGGATGAACGAGTGCCCGCTCGGCAGCGCAGCGCTTGCCGGCACCGGCTTCCCGGTCGATCGCGATGCCACCGCGGCTGCACTCGGCTTCGCGCGGCCCACCGCCAACAGCCTCGATTCGGTGTCGGACCGCGATTTTGCACTCGATTACCTGTCGGCCGCAGCAATGGCAGGGCTGCACCTGTCGCGGCTCGCCGAAGAGCTGATCATCTGGGCAAGCCAGCCCTATGGCTTCATCACGCTGCCCGATGCCTGGTCGACGGGCAGCTCGATCATGCCGCAAAAACGCAACCCCGATGCCGCCGAGCTGGTGCGCGCCAAGTCCGGGTTGCTGCTCGGCAATTTCCAGCGGCTGGCGGTGATCATGAAGGGCCTGCCGCTCGCCTATTCGAAGGACATGCAGGACGACAAGCCGCCGGTCTTCGAGGCGCACGACACGCTCGGGCTGTGCCTGACGGCGATGACCGGCATGGTGGCGACGATCGGCTTCAACACCGCCCGGATGCGCGCCGCCGCGGCTGCCGGCTTCAGCACCGCCACCGACCTCGCCGACTGGCTAGTGCGCGAGGCCGGCGTGCCGTTCCGCGAGGCGCATGACATCACCGGCCGCGCCGTTCGCGCCGCCGAGGCTGCCGGCACCGATCTCGACGGGCTTTCGGATGCCGATCTCGCCGCGATCGACCCCCGGATCACCCCGGCGGTGCGCAATGTACTCAGCGTCGAGGCGTCGGTCGCCAGTCGCACCAGCTTCGGCGGCACCGCTCCTGCCAATGTGCGCGCCGCCATCGCTGCGGCGCGGGTGCGGCTGTGATGCGGCCGCTGCTGCTGGTGGCGCTGCTGGCGCTGGCCGCTTGCGGCAAGCAGGGGGCGCTGCGCCCCGTGCCGCCCGCCACGCCGCCGCAAAAACCCGCCGATGCCATTCGCGCGCTCACCCCCGACGAAATGCTCAAGCTGCCGCCCCAGGCCATCCCCGGCCGCGTCGATGATCCGCTGCTGCAGTCGCAGGACCGCCCCGACGATCGCTTCAACCTGCCGCCCCCCCGCTGACACGACCGCCGAGACGATCATGGACCATTTCACCATCAGGGACGGCGTGATGCACGCCGAGGATGTCAGCCTCGAGCTGCTCGCCAACGAAGTCGGCACGCCAGTCTATGTGTACAGCACGGCGACGATCGAACGGCATTACAATGTGTTTGCCGCCGCCGTGTCGGGGCTCACCGATGGCAATCCGCTTGTGGCCTTCGCCGTCAAGGCCAATCCCAACCTGTCCGTCCTCGCGACGCTGGCGCGGCTGGGGGCAGGGGCCGATGTCGTGTCGGGCGGCGAGCTGGCGCGCGCCCTTGCCGCCGGCGTGCCGCCCGAGCGGATCGTCTTCTCGGGCGTCGGCAAGCAGTTGCCTGAGCTGCGCGCCGGGGTGGAAGCCGGCATCCTGCAGTTCAACATCGAGTCCGAGGCCGAGATCCTGATGCTCGGCGCCGTCGCGGAGACGCTGGGCAAGACCGTCGAGGTCGCCATCCGCATCAACCCGGCGGTCGATCCCCGAACGCACGGCAAGATCAGCACCGGCGGTGCCGATGCCAAGTTCGGCATCCCCTGGGACCGGGTACCGCAAGCCTTTGCCCTTGCCGCCAGCCAGTCCCACCTTCGCCCGGTCGGTCTCGCCGCGCATATCGGCAGCCAGTTGACCGATCTCGGCCCGGTGGAAGACACGATCCGCAAGCTGGGCGCGCTCGCCACCGATCTCGAAGCGGCGGGCCATGCCATCAGGCGGATCGATTGCGGCGGCGGCCTCGGCGTTCCCTACCGTGCCGATCAGCCCGCCCCGCCGAGCCCGGCGCACTATGCCGCGATGGTGGCGCGCGCCACCGCCGGCTGGCGCTGGCGTCTGATGTTCGAGCCTGGCCGCATGATCGTCGGCAATGCCGGCGTGCTCGTCTCCACCGTCATCCTCACCAAGGAAGGGGCATCGAGGCATTTCGTCGTCGTCGATGCCGCAATGAACGACCTGCTGCGGCCTTCGCTCTACAATGCCTGGCACGATATCCGGGCGCTGCGCCCCCGCGAAGACCGTTGCACCGCCACAGTGGTCGGACCGATCTGCGAGACCGGGGACACCTTTGCCGAGGACCGGGACATCGAAACGGTCGGGGCAGGGGAACGTATCGCCTTCATGACCGCTGGTGCCTATGGCGCCACCATGGCAAGCACCTACAATTCGCGGCCGCTGGTGCCCGAAGTGATGGTTTCGGGGGGCAAGTGGGCAATCGTGAGCCAGCGCAACCAGCCCGAGGCGATGCTCGCGCTCGATGCAAGGGCACCGTGGTTGTAGAACTGGGGCTATGAGGAGTTTTTCGATGACGAGCGTGCGCACTGCAGTCTTCCCCATCGCCGGCAAGGGCACCCGCTTCCTGCCCGCCACCAAGGCCGTGCCCAAGGAGATGCTGCCCGTCGTCGACAAGCCGCTGCTGCAATATGCCGTCGAAGAGGCGCTCGCCGCCGGAGTCGAGCGGCTGGTGTTCGTCACCGCCCAGGGCAAGGGCGCCATGGAAGATCATTTCGACATCGCCTACGAGCTGGTCGAGACGTTGCGCGCCAAGGGCAAGACCGCCGAACTGGCCGCGGCCAGCGACATGGTGCTCGATCCGGGCCGTATCCTCTCGGTGCGCCAGCCGCAGGCACTGGGGCTGGGCCATGCCGTGTGGTGCGCCCGCCATGTCATTGGCAACGAGCCCTTCGCGGTGCTGCTGCCCGACGAGCTGCTCTGGAACCCTGCCAATCCAGCACTGGCCGAAATGGTCGATGCCCATGCAAGGCTCGGCGGCAACCTGATTTCCGTCCTCGAAGTGCCCGCCGAGCATACGCACCGCTATGGCATCGTCAGCCCTGGCACCACCGACGGGCTGATAACCGAAGTCAGGGCGCTGGTGGAGAAGCCGGCGCAGGGCACCGCGCCGTCGCGCCTTGCCGCCATCGGCCGCTACATCCTGCAGCCCGAGGTCATCGGACTGCTGGCAGACGCGCAGTCGGGCGCCGGCGGCGAGATCCAGCTCACCGATGCCATGGCGCGGCTGATCGGCAAGCAGCCCTTCCACGCGCTCACCTTCACCGGCGAGCGTTTCGATTGCGGGGACAAGGCCGGCCACATCACCGCCAACATCGCTCTGGCACTCGCCCGCCCCGACATCGGCCCGGTCGTGGCAGACTGGCTGCGCGCGCGGTCGCTATAGCTCAGGCGGCCACGGCCGAGCGGGCGGTGCCCGGCAGATAGAGGCTGAACGTGGCGCCCTCGCCAGGCACGCTGGTACAGAGCGCATAACCGCCATGGCCATCGGCCACCGCTTTCACGAACGCCAGCCCCAGCCCGACCCCGCCAGCATCCCCACCGGTGCGGAAGCGATTGAACAGCTGCGCCTGGATCTCCACCGAAACGCCGGGGCCTGCATCGCTGATATCGAGCCGCCAATCCTGCGCATCGGCCTGCAGCCGCACGCCGACCACGCTGTCGGCCGGCGCGAACTTCACCGCATTGCCGAGCAGGTTGATCACGGCGCGCAGCAGCAGGCCATGATTGCCCCAGGCCATGGATTCCGCCTCCAGCCCATCGCCGACGATGCGGATGCCGCGCGCCGTCGCCAGCGGCCACAGCTCGTCGACGGCTTCGGTCGCGATCGCCGCCAGGTCGATCTCGCCCATGGCATAGCCACCGGCGTCGGCGCGCGCGAGTTGCAGATAGCCATCGGCGAGGCTGATCGTCCGCCGCGCCAGCTGCCGCAACCGCTCGGCCGTCTCGGTCGGCAACCCGGTTGTGCGGTCCACCAGCGCCAGGATCGAAGCCTGGGGCGCCCGCATGTCATGGGTCAGCAGCTGCAACGCCTCCTCGCGTGCTGCCTCGGCGCGCCGCAGGGCCGAAATGTCGGCAAAGCGCACGATCCAGCCCAGGGGCGCCCCGTCCGCATCGCGCCACGGTGTGAAGCGCACCTCGCGCGCGGTGCCGTCCTTCGCCGTGAACTCGCCGCGCCAGGGGCTGTCCGGATCGGCCAGCGCCCTGGCACCGAAGGGCGGGAGGTCATTGTCGGCAAAGGCCGCATCAACGGCGCCGCCGTGCAGCTCCGGCCCGAACAGCTCCTCGGCCGCTGCATTGGCAGCCACGATGGCGCCGCCCTCGCTCACCAGCACGGTGGCATCGGGCAGGCCGCGCAAGGCTGCATCGGCAAGCCGGCGCAGCTCTTCCACCCGGTCGATCGTCGCCGCCAGCATTTCCGTCGTGCGCGTCACGGGGTCGGACGCAATGAAACGCCGCCGATGCGGAAGCCCGAAATCGCCGAGCGTGTTGAGCTCGCGCGTCATCCAGTCGTTCACCACCACGAGCCGCCGCCACGCCCAGACCGGTGGCGCCGCCAGCAGCGCCACCGCCGCGGCGGCCGGCTCGGCCCAGCGCCCGGTCAGCACCAGCCCGGCGGCAGCGAGCAGCAGCAACAGCACCATCAGCCCGAAGCCGAACAACCCGGCCACGCCCGGCCGCAGGATGAGCATGCCGACCATCACCAGCCACAGCAGCACCAGCGCCAGCGCCAGCGATCGGCCCGGGCCCGTCGCCTGGATCACCCGGCCCTCGATCAGGTCCGCTGCCAGCGTGGCGTCGATCTCGACGCCGGACATCGGCCCGCCGCGTCCCGACACCGCCGTCGAGAATTGCGCGCCGAGCCCTGCCGCCGTCACGCCGACAAGGATGACCCTGCCCTTGATGAACTCCTCGGGCACTTCGCCGGCAAGCACGGCCGAGATCGGCACCGCCTGGAAGCTGCCGGCCGGGCCGCGGAAGCCGAGCATCCGCTCGCCCCGCCGCTCGAGCCGGCCGTTGGTGGCGTCATGCGGCGGCAACCCGGCAATCGCGGCATCGCCCATGGGGCCCGCGACAAGTGCGGAGATATGCGGCCAGCGCTGGTCCCCATCCAGAGCCAGATCGAGCCGCCGCACGACTCCATCGATATCCTGGCGCACCGTGCTGTGCCCGGCCAGCGCCCCTTCGGGCGGCAGCTCGGCATCATGGCCGCGGCCATTGGTGCCCGGCACGCGAATACGCACCGGCATGGCAACCGGAACCCCCACCGCCCGTGCGCGCAGCACGGCAGCCGACACCACGTCGCTGGCGACCTTGCCGTCGAACATCACCTCATAGCCGATCGCGCGGGGCCCTGCCTTGGCCAGGGCATCGATCGCGGCGCCGTGCCGCGATGCAGGCCAGGGCCAGGGCCCAAGCTCGGCCAGGCTGGCATCATCGATGCCGACGATCAGCACATCCTGCGACGATGGAACCGAGATGATCTGCAGCGTGGCATCGTAGATGGCCTGGTCGAGCCTCGTCAGTGCGCGGCTGTTGTCGAACGCCAGCACCGCGAAGCTCATCAGCGTCAGCACAAGCAGCCACTCGCGCAACAGTGGACCGATCTGGGCAAGCGGACTTCGCAAATGCATTGGCCCATCGCCTCCCGGTCCACCACGCCCCAGATTTGTGATCATCGGCGACCCGGAGCGTGGCCGCGTTGCCAGCCACGGCGCTGTTCGGCTACGGCGAGGCAGTTCATTCAGACCAGGTCGCTGTCAGGGTTTCGGTCTCGATCAGCGGCATGCCGTCACCCGATGACGGTGCCGGAGACGCCTCCACCGCCGGCTCGTTCGCCGGTGCCGCAAGCGCAGCGTCTGCCGGCACAGCGGCTGTCGCGATCGATCGCGTGGCCAGAAAGCCGGCCTGTTGCCGGACCGGCTGGTGGCTGGCCTTGATCGTGCGAAGCACCGTCCCGGTCACGCTGGCAACCATCTCGGCGGTATCGCCGGCGAGCGACGAGGCCACCGCCACCGGCGCATCGACAGCGGGCGAGTTCGCGTCATCCCAGCCTGCGAAGGTCATCCCGCGCCAGCCCGCCGGGTCATCGACCCGGTCCTGCTGCTCGAGCAGCGTGAGCCGCTGGTTGATCTGGCCGGTCAGCACCACCCGGTGCAGCGCGTCGATCCTTGCCCTTGATTGCGACGGCAGCAAAAGCCGCCGGCCACCCTCGATTTCGATGCGCACATGGCTGTTCGGGCCGGTCTCGACGATGTCGCCTTCCGCCAGCATCATCCCGAGGACGAGCGGCGTGCCATTTCCCAGCCGCGCCTGTCCGGCAAAACCGATCACCTGCGCACGCAGCGCCTGATGCCGCAGCAGCGCCGCGGGGACGCTGACAACCATGCCCCGCTGCAGCCTGGCGCCCAACGGCATGTCGTTCGCCATGGCAAGACGGTGCGCCGCGCCGGGGTCGATCAACCCCTGTGCCGCGATGCTGTGAAAGGTCCCGGTTGATGGCAGGACATACCGCAGTGGCGCGACATCGACCCAGCGCTGCTCGACAGTCGCCTGGTTCAGTGCTGGCGCTGCCATCGGCAGTGACAGCAGCATTATCGCTGCAATTGCGCGCCCCTTTGCCACCCCTGGTTCCCCGCCGTTACTTGGCAAGGTCAGAAAAAATTCGTTTATAACTCTTAAAGAGTATTAACTCATCCTTCCAACCTCTCCAATCTATAGCCGAAACTATACACTGATGCCAGCCTGAGACCATTGTCAGGACGCAGCGCCAACCGGCTTCTGATCTGCGAAACATGGGCATCGAGCGTGCGGCTCGGAATGTCCGGGTTCCGCCCCCACACCGTCTCCATGATATACGCCCGCGACAGCGGACGGTTCATGTTCCGGAACAGGACGAGCGCCAGTCCGAACTCCTTGGCCGTGAGCGTGATCGGTTCGCCGCGAAAGGTCACCGTCATCGTCAGCGGGTCGAAGCGATGGTCGCCGAACTCCTCCACCTTCGGTTGCTCGCCGGCGCCATAGCTTCGGCGCAGGAGGGCTTCCACCCGGGCGCGAAGCACCGCCGGCACCAGCGGCTTGGTCACATAATCATCTGCACCGGTATCGAGACCGCGCACGATGTCGTCGTCGCCGGTGCGTCCGGTCAGCATGATCACCGGGGGTGCCGGCGAAAGATTGGCCTTGGTCCAGGCGAGCAGCTCGACGCCCGAAACATCGGGCAGTTCCCAGTCCATCACCAGCAGATCGAAGCTCTCGCGCCGCAGCGCACGACGCAATGCCTCACCCTGGTGAAATTCGAAACAATTATGACCGGCCCCCCGCATCACATTGGCAACCTGCGCGCAAAGCTCGCGATCATCGTCCAAAACAGCCAGCCGCATCATGTTCTCCCCGTATCGGCCGCCCCTTGAACGGAGCGCCAACGAATTGTCAAATAACAGCTACGGGGCGGGGGATACATTGGTGCCACAAAGATTTTACAATCTTTGCCACGCGCAAGACGGTATGGGATCGGATCGCAGTTGTGGGGCGCCGATCAGTCGGTCAGCGGCACCAGCAAGATCCGCGTCACCTGCCGTACCGAACGGGCACCGCGCGCTTCGCCAGCGGCCACAAGCCTGTGCGGACCATCGGCTTCATCCAGTGGCGTCCCGTCGCAGGCATCGGCCAGCAGCAGCTGCGCATTGCCCAGCTTCGCATCCAGCTCGCCGAGGCTGAACACCACCCGGTAGCCATCCGCCGCCTCCACCAGCACCATCATCCGCAAGGCATCGCCTCGCAGCGCCTCGCCCGCTGGTGCGCCAGCCTTGGCGAGAACATCGCGCAGCCAGACGCCTTCGCACGTCCGTGCCTTGCCATGGTCCATCCATGCCAGTGTTTGCCGCGCCAGCCCGTCGACCGCCAACGGCACCGGTGTCGCCGGGCCAACGCCCAGCGCTGCGACTGGCGCCGCCATCATCGCTGCCAACCCTGCAACCATAATCCGCCACATCGCACTCTCCCATGCAAAATTGCCGCGCGCAGCCTCGCAACCCCGGCATTGACCCGCCGTCCACTTTCCCTAGGACATGGGCGGGATGATTCCCACACCCCCGCCTTTCGATCCCCGGCAGCTCCGCGATGCCTTCGGCTGCTTCGCCACCGGCGTCACCATCGTCACCTCGGTCGATGGCGAGGGCCAGCGCATCGGCCTCACCGCCAACAGCTTCACGTCCGTCAGCCTCGATCCGCCGCTGCTGCTGGTCTGCCCTGCCAACAACGCCTCGGCATTGCCCGGCATCCGTGCCTCGGGGCGCTTCGCCGTCAACGTGCTGGCCGAACCGAGCCGCCCGGTCGCCGACCGCTTCGCCCGGCGCGGCATCGATCGCTTCGCCGATGCCGATTGGCTGGAGTGGGACGGCGTGCCGGTGCTCGCCGAAGCCAAGGCGGCCTTTGCCTGCACCCTGCATGCCGACCATGATGGCGGCGATCATCGCATCCTGGTCGGCCGGATCATGCGCTTCGGGCTCGAGCCGTCGCGCGAGTCGCTCCTCTATGCCCATGGCCGCTACCGGCGTCTCGATGTCGGCAGCTGATCCGCGGACCGCGGCGCAGGAAGCGCAGGAAACCGCGGCCCTCGCTCGTGGCGGCCGCACCAGCTTCATCGGTTATGTGCTTCGGCTGGCGGCGCGCTTCCCCTTCCTGTTCATCGCCGGCCGCCTTTACGGCGCCGAGGCGCTCGGCCGCTTCGCCTATGCCACGATGGTGGTCGAGCTGGTGGCGATGTTCGCCACGTTGGGGCTCAAGCGCGGCCTCGCCGAAGCCATGGCAGCGCGCGAGGGCGAGGAGACGGCGACGCTTTACGACAGCCTTCTCGTCTGCCTCATCGCGGGCCTGCTCGGGAGCCTGCTCCTCGTCGCCGTGCCGCAGATCGTCTTCCCCACCAGCGGCGGGGACGCATCGCTCGAGCGCTGGTTCCCGCTCATCATCCCGGCGATCGTGCTGTCGGATATCAGCCTCGCCGCGCTGGCCTTCCGCCACGACATTGCCGCCACGGTGCGCGCCCGCTCGCTGGTCGAGCCCTGGGTCCTCAGCATTGCAGCCCTTGCCTTCGCCTTCACCCTTCTCAAGCCCGATGGGCTCATCATCGCCTATCTGCTGTCGATGATCGCCGCCGTGGTTGCCAGCCTGGTGCCGGCATGGCGCGCCTTCGGGCCGCCCGCCAACTGGCGGCTCGATATCGACCGGCTCTGGACGCTTGCCCGCCGCAACATGGCACTCGCCGGGGCGGACATCATCGAATGGGGTGCGCGCCGCCTCGATATCTTCATCCTCGGCCGCTTTGCACCCCCCGAAATCGTCGGCATCTATTATGTGGCACAGCAGATCGCCTCGCTGCCGCAACGCCTCAAATCGAGCTTCGACCCGATCCTCGCACCCGTCCTCACGACCAATCTCGCCGCCGGCCGCACCGCCAAGGTGGCGCTGCACATCCGCCAGGTCGGCTTCTGGGTAAGTGCCGCACAGCTCGGCGTGGTGCTGGCGCTCGGCATCACCGGCCAGGCCGGCATGGGACTGTTCGGGCCGGTGTTCGCCGGCGGTGCCATCATCCTCGCGCTGCTGCTTCTGGCCGAGCTGTTCGCCGCCCAGGCCGCCGTCGCCGAGTCGGCGCTTGTCTATGTCGCCCGCGGGCGCAACTTCGGCTGGTCGCTCGCCGGCATCACCATCCAGGCCGGGCTTTCGCTGCTGCTCGTCCCGCGCTTCGGCGGGGAAGGCGCCGCCGCAGCGCTCGCGGCTTCGGTGCTCATCCTGTCGGTCGCCAAGTCGCGCCTGCTGGCGAAGCTGCTCGATCATCCTGTGGCAGGCTGGCGCTGGTCGCTGCTCCTCGCCGGCCTGCCCGCCTTCGCCATCGGCCTGCTCGTCCTGCGCACCCCCGAGCCGGTGCAGCTCTCCATCGGCCTCATCGCCATCCTCGGCACCTTCGCCGGCCTCATCTGGCGCTTCGGCTTCAAGGGCGCCGATCGGCTGCTCTTCGCCCGATCGCTGCGCGGCAAGGACTTTCCGACCGACGACGCGGTTGCCGTCGACAAGGCCTGACCCTCAACGCCCCTTGGCGCGGATCGCCGCCTTCACCGCCTGCCGCTTGAGCCAGTAGAAGGGGCCTGGGAAGCTGCTCTCCGCCCAGAGGATGGCGCGGTTTGCAGCACTCGCCTGGTCCTTGGGCCGAAACACCTGCGCCCCTCCCACCGCGTCGGTCGGCAGGTCGAGATGCCGCGTCTGCAGCTGCAGGAACCGGTCGTGTGCCGCGATCATGTGGCAGGTGATCGAGCTGCGCGCCGCCTCGGCGTCATGGCTGGCGAGCGATCCATGGATCGTCCAGGCATTCCAGATCAGCACATCGCCCTTGATGAGCCGGGGTGCCCGGATTTCCATGGCGCGCTGGCGGATCACATCGACGACCTTGCCGATATACACGTCATGGTTGTCGGCGATGTTGGTGTAGATGTCCTGCTCGCCCAGATCGATCCTGTGCGAGCGCGGGCAGATGAAGAAGCGGCCGGCAGTGGCGGAAATATCCTCCACCGCAATCCATGCCGCCATCATGCTGCCAACCTTTTCGGAATCGAGATAATAGCTGTCCTGATGTTCCCAGGTCGCGGAATTGCCCTCGAAATACATCGATTGCACGATCTTGGGCGCATCACCGAGAAAGTGCCGCGCGACCGTGACGAGCTGGTGGTCGGTCAGGATCTTCTCGACAGCGAAACTGCGAAAGCCCGGAAAATGCGTCGGGTCGACGCTCTGCAGGTTGAGGATCGGATTCATGATCCAGCCCTGGCCGTTCTTCACATGCCGCTCGGCCTTGGCCGTCGCCTGGCGGTACATCGGCCCATCGAAGGGCTTGACCTCGGCCTCCCACAGCGCCCGAATGCGGTCGCACGCCGCCGTGTCGACAAGCCCTCGGAAGACGACATAACCCTCCGCCTCATAATAGTCGCGCGCCGCGTCGAGCTGGTCGGGCGCAAACTTCGGCGACACATCTTCGGCGTCGGTTTCGGGCACATCGACCGGAATGCCATTGGGGGTGTTGATCCGGATCATGCGGCAAGCTCCTGTCGGCGCCGGCCAGGCGTGTCAATCACCGTCAATGCGCGTCGCCCCACGAAATCCCGGTGCCGACCTCGACCCCCAGCGGCACCGAAAGCTCGACGAGCGGCCGGTGCGCATTCTCCATCACCCCCCGCACGACCGCCGTCGTCGCCTCCACCTCGCCCTCGGGCACTTCGAACACCAGTTCGTCATGCACCTGCAGCAGCATCCTCGCACCCAGCCCGCCGGCCGCGAGGGCAGGGGGCATCGCCACCATCGCGCGCTTGATGATGTCGGCCGCCGTGCCCTGGATGCGGGCATTGACCACGGCGCGCTCGGCGAACTGCCGCTCGCCCTGGTTCCTGGATGTGATGAGCGGCGCGTGGCATTTGCGGCCGAACAGCGTGGTGACGAAGCCCTTGTCCTTCGCGGCGTTGATCGTCTCGGCCATATAGTTGCGGATGCCGGGGAAGCGGCTGAAATACAGGTCGATGTAGCGCGCCGCCTCGCCGCGATCGATGCCGAGCCGCTGCGCCAGCCCGAACGCGGAAATGCCATAGATGATCGAGAAGTTGATCGTCTTCGCCCGCGCCCGGGTGTCGCGATTGACCTCGCCGAACACCTCGCGCGCGGTGAGCGCATGGACATCGCCCCCTTCCGCATAGACCGCCTTCAGCTCGGGCACATCGGCAACATGCGCCACCAGGCGCAGCTCGATCTGGTTGTAGTCCGCCGCCATCAGCACATGGCCGGGGGCGGCCACAAAAGCATGGCGAATGCGCCGGCCAAGCTCGGTGCGGATCGGGATGTTCTGCAAATTGGGGTCGTTGGAAGACAGCCGCCCGGTGGTCGTTGCCGCAAGCGCGAAGTTGGTGTGCACCCGGTCCGTCTTCGGGTTGATCTGCGCCTGAAGCGCATCGGTATAAGTGCTCTTGAGCTTGGAAAGCTGCCGCCATTCGAGCACCTTGGCCGCCACCTCGATGCCGCTCTCGGCCAGCCGCTCGAGCTCGGTCACATCGGTCGCCCAGGCCCCCGTCTTGCTGCTCTTGCGCCCAGAAGGCAGCTTCATCCGCTCGAACAGCACTTCGCCCAGCTGCTTGGGGCTGCCGATGGTAAAGGGCCCGCCGGCCGCCTCATGGATTTCGCCCTCCAGCCGCGCGATCTCGATTTCATACGCAGCCGACAGCCCGGCCAGGGCAGCGCGATCGACCCGGATGCCGGCGATCTCCATCGACGCAACCACCGGCAGCAGCGGCCGGTCGACCTGCTCATAGATGCGCGTCACCTGCTCACGCCACAGCCGGTCCTTGAAGACCGTGTGCAGCCGCAGCGTCACATCGGCATCCTCGGCGGCATAGTCGGTGGCGGCACGCAGCGGCACCTGCGAAAAGTCCGCCTTGGCCGAGGCCACCCCGCCCGTCACCATCTTGAAGCTGATCGGCGTATGGCCGAGATGCTTCGCCGAAAGCTCGTCCATGCCATGATGCCCCCGCCCGGCATCGAGCGCATAGGAGAGCAGCATCGTGTCGTCGAAGGGCGCCAGCAGCTCGATGCCATGCTGGCGCAGCACCACCATGTCATACTTCAGGTTCTGCCCGACCTTGAGCACCGCCGGATCGGCCAGCAGCGGCCGCAACGCCTCCAGCACTTCGGACAAACCCAGCTGGTCGACCTTCTCGGCGAGCAGCCCATCCCCCGAGCGATGGTCGACCGGGATATAGCAGGCGCAGCCGGGCGCGGTGGCCAGCGACACACCCACCAGCCGCGCGCGCATCTGGTCCACACTGTCGGTCTCGGTGTCGATCGCCACAACGCCGACTGCCCGGGCATCCATGATCCAGGCGTGCAGCCGCTCGGCCGTCGTCACCGTCTCGTAATCGGCATGGACGAATTTCGGCTGCTCGGCCTGCACCGCGGCGGTTGCCGCCCGGCCCTCATCGCCGCCCTCGCGGCTCAGCTTGGCGAGCATCGCCTTGAAGCCATGCTTGCCGAGAAACGCCGCGAGCGGTGCCGGCGGCGGCGGCCGCAGCCCGAGCGCATCGAGCGGCTCGGCGAGCGGCACATCATCCTTCAGCCGTACCAGCTCGCGAGACAACCGCGCCATGTTGATCGATTCCGCAAGCGTCGCCTTCAGCTTGGGCTTCCTGATCGCCTCGATGCCGGCTATCACCCCCTCGACATCGCCGAACTGCACGATCAGTTCGGCCGCCGTCTTCGGCCCCACGCCGCGCACCCCGGGAATATTGTCCGCGGTGTCGCCCATCAATGCCAGCACCTCGCCCACCTTCTCGGGCGGCACGCCGAACTTCTCGATCACCGCCTCGCGGTCGATCCGCTTGTTGGCCATGGTGTCGTAAAGGTCGAGCCCGGGCTCGACGAGCTGCATCAGGTCCTTGTCCGAGCTTACGATCGTCACGTCATAGCCGGCCGCCAGCGCCACCTTGGCATAGCTGGCAATGATGTCATCGGCCTCCACCCCGGCTTCCTCGATGCACGGAATCGAGAAGGCCCGCACCGCATCGCGGATCAGCGGAAACTGCGGCAGCAGGTCTTCGGGCGGCGGCGGCCGGTTGGCCTTGTAATCGGCATACATGTCGTTGCGGAAGGTGTGGCTGCCGGCATCGAGCACCACCGCCAGATGGCTCGGCGCCTCGGCGGCATTGAGCTCGTTGACCAGCTTCCACAGCATCGCAGTGAAGCCATAGACCGCTCCCACCGGCGTCCCTTGCGGATCGGTGAGCGGCGGCAGGCGATGATAGGCACGGAAGATGAACCCCGAGCCATCGACGAGATAGAGATGCGGTTTGCCCATGCAAAACGGCCTAGCAGCCAGCGCGGCGAAAGGGTAGCGCGCGGCGTCCACTTCTGGCATCGCCATCACCATGCAAGCCTTCACCACGCTCACCGGCACCGCCATCCCCTTCGGCCTCGAGAATGTCGATACCGATGTCATCATTCCGGCGCGCTTCCTGAAGACGATCAGCCGCGCAGGCCTCGGCAAGTTCGCGTTCACCACGCTGCGGGAAGACCCTGCCAACATCTTCGACAGCCCGCGCAACAGCGGCGCCCCCATCCTCATCGCCGGCGACAATTTCGGCTGCGGCTCCAGCCGCGAACACGCGCCCTGGGCACTGGCGGACATGGGCATCCGCGTCGTCATCGCGCCCGGCTTTGCCGACATCTTCTCGGGCAATGCCTTCAAGAACGGCATCCTGCTCGTGCAATTGCCGCAGGAGGCGATCGACCGATTGCTGGAAGTCGCCACCGAGCACCCCGTCACCATCAATCTCGAAAACCAGACCGTGACGACACCCTTCCAGGACCGGTTCACCTTTCCGGTCGATCCGTTCCGCAAGCATTGCCTCGTCAATGGCCTCGACGAAATCGGGCTGACAATCGGCATGGCCCCTGCCATCGCCGCCCATGAAAGCCGGCTTGCAACCGACCGCCCCTGGATCTGACCAACATGCGAGCCATGCGCCTGGTGCATGGCAGCCATGCAAGCCATAACATGATTATAGAGTGCAATGCGGTGTCACATCATCGTAACATGCTTTTGTTCGGTAATTCGAACGTCCAGCCCAACGCCCTCACCGGCGTTGCAACGACGAGCTGGAACCTTGGAAGACTTCAGCAGACTTCCTGATTTTCCTCATGCCGGTACGATTGATCGGGGGCACACGGGAAGATCAGGCAATTGATCAGCCGCCTTGCAATGGCATCGTGCTTTCGCTGGCACACCGCCGCTGCAACGATCAGGAACAGCGCTCGTGCTGCCAATGAGCTGGCACAGCGTCCCGGTCGGCACCGAGAGGTGCAACGGTTCCCGGGCCGCCTGATCACGGCCTGGCGGAGCGATCGTATCGGGCAGCCGCCCGCCCGGTCGATATGCGAATGTCGGCCAAAGACTGGTCGGTACGGTCGCTCCGATTCTCCTTGCATGCAACGGCGCTCGGCAAACGCGAAACGCCAGCGTTCAGCCTCGCCAGCCGCCTTCTCGTCGGCACAGGCGGTCGCGGATTGGCAGCGCCGCATTTCCCCATTATGCCGCAGGGATGACAAAAACCCTGCTCCTCCTCCCCGGTGACGGCATCGGCCCCGAAGTCACTGCCGTCGCGCGCCGGGTGGCGGGCCGGCTGATCGCGCAGGGCCTCGCCCTCCAGGTCGAGGATGCGCTGTTCGGCGGCGCCGCCATCGATGCCGAAGGCGCTCCGATTTCGGACGAGACCATCGCCCGTGCCAAGGCCGCCGATGCGGTGCTGATGGGCGCCGTCGGTGGCCCCGCCTGGGTCGACCAGCCTTTCGACAATCGCCCCGAGGCCGGTCTGCTCAAGCTGCGCGCCGCGATGAACGTCTATGCCAACCTCCGCCCGGCGCGCTGCTTCGCCGCCCTTGCCGATGCCTCCAGCCTCAAGCGCATCTTCGTCGAGGGGCTCGACATCATGTTCGTTCGCGAGCTCACCGGGGGCGTCTATTTCGGGGAGCCGCGCGGGATCGAGACGCTCGAAAACGGCGAGCGCCGCGGCGTCAACACCCATGTCTACACGAGCAGCGAGATCCGCCGCGTGGCGCGCGCCGCCTTCGAGCTGGCGCGCACCCGCAAGAACGAAGTCGTCTCGGCCGAGAAAGGCAATGTCATGGAGGCCGGCCTGCTCTGGCGCGAGGAGGTGCAGGCGCTTCGCGACGCCGAATATCCCGACATCAAGCTCAGCCACATGCTCGCCGACAACATGGCGATGCAGCTCGTGAAGAACCCTCGCCAGTTCGATCTCATCCTCACCGACAACCTGTTCGGCGATATCCTGTCGGACCAGGCGGCCATGCTCACCGGTTCGCTCGGCATGCTGCCCAGCGCCGCCATCGGCGATGCCGGGAAGCCCGGTCTCTACGAGCCGATCCATGGCTCGGCGCCGGACATTGCCGGCCGCGGCGTCGCCAACCCGAGTGCTGCCATCCTCAGCTTCGCCATGGCGCTGCGCTACAGCCTCGGCCGCGCCGATCTGGCCGACCGGGTAGAGGCGGCTGTGTCGGCAGCCCTTGATGCCGGCGCCCGCACACCCGATCTCGGCGGCACCATGAGCACGGCTGCGATGGGGGACGCCGTCCTCGCCAAACTCGGCTGATGCACGGGCCCCAGTCCCTGACCTCGCGGATCATCGGCCCGTTTCTCACCGGGCTGGTGTTCCTGGCGCCGGTGCTCATCACCATCATCCTCATCCAGTGGGTCGCCGGCTATGTGGTGGCGCTGCTGGGGCCGGACACGCTCATCGGCGGCCTCTTCGCCAGTTCGGGCATGCTGTTCACCCGCATTCCGCAACTTGCCTTCGTGTTCGGCCTCGGGCTGGCGCTCGCCATCATCTGGGTGTTCGGTCTCCTCGTCCAGTCGCGCGCCGCCAGCCTGCAGAGCCGGTTCGATAGGCTCCTCGGCCGCCTGCCGATCGTCGGCGGCGTCTATCGCCCGCTGGCGCAGATCGTCCGCATGGTCGGCAAGGCGCCGTCGGGCGAATTGCAGGGCATGGCGGTGGCGCTCATCCGCTTCGGCCCCGAAGTCGAGATCATGGGCCTGCTCGCCACGCCGCAGATCTATGATCTGGGGCAGGGGCCGCAGCATCTCGTCATGCTCCCCACCGCCCCGGTGCCCATCGGCGGCGCGCTGATGTTCGTCAGTGTCGATGCCGTCAGGTTGATCCCGCAGCTCGGCGTCGACGACATGGCGAAATTCTATGTCTCGATGGGCACGATCGCTCCTGCCGGCCTCGGCCAGGTGATGCCTTGAGCCTCACGCTTCGCATCTTCCTGTCGCTCGTCGCCGGCCTCGCCACCGGCGCCGCCCTCGCCGCCTTCGCCACGCCCGACACCGCCACCGCCATCGGTGATGTGCTCGCCCCCATCGGCGGTCTCTGGCTCGATGCGCTGCAGATGGTCGTCATCCCGCTCGTCATCGGGCTGTTGTTCACCGGCATCGCCGATGCCGCCGGCACCGCCCGTACCAGCCGCCTCGCCGGCCGTGCGCTCCTGCTCTTCGCCACGCTCATCGCCGCCACTGCCATCTTCGGCGCGGTTTTCGTGCCCTGGCTGCTGTCGGTCTGGCCGGCCTCGCTCGATGCCGCCCAGGCGATCATCGGCGCGGAGGCCGCGCCGCCCGCCGCCACCAGCCTCGATCTCGGCGCCTGGCTGCGCAGCTTCATCACCACCAATCCGTTCAAGGCGCTCGCCGAGGCGAACATGCTGCAGCTCGTGGTGTTCACCGGCCTGTTCGCGCTGGCTGCCACCAAGCTCCCCGATGAACAGCGCAAGGCGCTCGTTGGCATCTTCAATGGCCTCACCGGCGCCATGCTCACGCTGGTCAACTGGGTGCTGTGGCTCGGCCCCATCGGCGTTTTCGCCCTCTCCGCCCAGGTCGGCATCCGCGCCGGGCTCGATGCCATCGGCGTCCTCGCCCATTATGTCGCCGTCGTCAGCCTCACCCAGATCATCCTTATCGTGGCACTCTACGGGCTTGCCCTGTTCACCCGCACCGGCCTCATCGGCTTCGCCCGCGGCGTACTGCCCGCACAGGTCGTCGCCGTCAGCACCCAGTCGAGCATCGCCTCGCTGCCCGCCATGGTCACCGCCGCCACCGGTCCGCTGCGGGTGCCCGCACCCGTCGCCAAGCTCGTGCTGCCGATGGCAGTGGCGGTTTTCCGCTATACCAGCGCCCCGGCCAATCTCGCCGTTGCCCTTTATGTGGCGCATCTCAACGGCATGGAGCTGGGGCTCGCCACGCTCGTCGCCGGCGCCGCAGTTGCCTTCGCGGTGTCGGTCGCCGCCGTCGGCCTGCCGGGGCAGGTCAGCTTCATCACCTCGGTCGGCCCCATCTGCATCGCCATGGGCATCCCGCTCGAGGCCTTGCCGCTGCTCATCGCCGTCGAGATGCTGCCCGATATCTTCCGCACCTTCGGCAATGTCACCGCCGACGTCGCCGCCACCGCGGTGCTCGCCCGCAACGAACCGCCCGACCACGAAAAACTTGACAACGAGCCCGTCTGAGCGAAAGCCCGGCGCCCTCAGGAGATATCAAATGGCCTATAAAGTCGTCGTCGTCGGCGCCACCGGCAATGTCGGGCGCGAAATGCTCAACATCCTCGCCGAGCGGCAGTTTCCCATTGCAGACATCGCCGCGGTCGCCAGCGCCCGCAGCCAGGGAGACATCATCGATTTCGGCGATTCCGGCCGCGAATTGAAGGTCCAGAACATCGAGAATTTCGACTTTTCCGGCTGGGATATCGCCCTGTTCGCCGCCGGCTCGGGCCCGACGAAAATCCACGCCCCCCGCGCCGCCGCCGCCGGCTGCACCGTCATCGACAACAGCTCGCTCTACCGCATGGACCCCGATGTCCCGCTCATCGTGCCCGAGGTCAATCCGCACGCCATCGACGGCTATCGCAAGAAGAACATCATCGCCAACCCCAACTGCAGCACCGCGCAGATGGTGGTGGCCCTGAAGCCGCTCCACGATGTCGCCATCATCCGCCGCGTCGTCGTCAGCACCTACCAATCAGTCTCGGGCGCCGGCAAGGCGGGCATGGACGAGCTCTTCGAGCAGTCGCGCGGCATCTTCGTCGGCGATCAGTCGACGCCGGAAAAATTCACCAAGCAGATCGCCTTCAACGTCATCCCGCACATCGGCGATTTCCTCGAGAACGGCGCCTATGAAGGCTATACCGCCGAAGAGTTGAAGATGACGCGCGAAACCCAGAAGATCCTCGATCCCGAGATCGAGGTGACCGCCACCTGCGTCCGCGTTCCGGTGTTTGTCGGCCACTCAGAAGCCATCAACATCGAGTTCGAAAAGCCCATCTCGGTCGCTGAAGCCCGCGCCATCCTGCGCGAATCCCCCGGCATCATGCTCGTCGACAAGCGCGAGGACGGCGGCTACGTCACCCCGGTCGAATGCGTCGGCGATTATGCCACCTTCATCAGCCGCCTGCGCCGTGATCCCACCGTGGACAACGGCCTGGCGCTCTGGTGCGTCTCGGACAACCTCCGCAAGGGCGCCGCCCTCAACGCCGTCCAGATCGCCGAGCTGCTCGGGCGCAGGCATCTGAAGAAGGCAGCGTAAGAAGGGCCTCCGGCGGCCGGGGCCTTGGGCCCCGGACCCCATTCTTGGGCTTTCGCGGAGGCAACAGCTTCCGGGTGCGTGGGCAGGCTCTAAAAAATGGGGTCTGGGGCCCGAGGCCCCAGCCGCCGGAGGCTCACCCTTCGATCGACAGCCGCACGGCATGGATCGCCAGCCCGATCGTGCCGCCGATCAGCGTGCCGTTGATCCGGATGAACTGCAGGTCGCGCCCCACTGCGGTTTCCAGCTTCTCGGTCACCGTCGAGGCATCCCAGCTCCGCACGGTGTTGGACACCAGCGCCACGATATCCTCGCCGTAGCGGTTGACCAGTCCCACGAGCAGCCGCCGCAGCTGCAGGTTGAGCGAGTGGCGCAGTGCCGCATCGCCCTCGATCCGCTGGCCAAGCGCCGCAAGGGCCGACCCCAGCCGATCATCGCCGCCCTCGCCCGAAGCCGGCGCCGAAAGCCTCCGGACGATGCCGGCGCGCGCACTGTCCCACAGCCCCGAGATCCAGCCGCCAAGTGCGGGATTGTCGATGAGATCGGCCTTGAACGTCTCCACCGGCCCCTGCGAATCGGGAAAATGCCGGAGGTCGAACGCCCAGTTGCGCAATCCCGTCTCCAGCTTGCCGCGAAGCGAATGGAAAGGATCGCTGCGCACCTCGTACAACAGGCTGCGCACCCCGTTGATGAGCGATTCCGACACCTGGGTATCCACGCTGATCGCGCGCAGCAGCCAGTTCGTCCGGCCCTTCACCATCGCGCGGATCGTCGATTGCTGGTCGTCGAGCGTCATCAGCGCCCAGTCGATTGCCGCATCGAGCAGCGGCTCATGGCGCCGCTTGTCGAGCGTGGCATCGACGGCATCGGCCACCACCGGGGAGAGTGCCATCGCGCGCATCCGGTCGGCGGCGGCCGTGCGCACCATCTCGCCGATCCGCGGATCATCGAGCAGCCCGATGATCTGCGCCAGCATCGGGCCGATGCCGCTGCGCCGGCCACCTCCGCCACCACCACCACGCGTCGCCGGGGTCGCCAGCCAGCGCGCCGCCGCCCCGGCCATGTCCACGCCCTCGAGCTGGCGCGCCACCACCGAGGGGGTGAGGAAATTGTCCTTCAGGAAGCTGGCCAGGCTCTCGCCGATCCGGTCCTTGTTGGCGGGGATGATCGCTGTATGCGGGATCGGCAGCCCGAGCGGATGGCGGAACAGCGCTGTCACCGCAAACCAGTCCGCCAGCCCGCCCACCATCGCCGCCTCGGCAAAGGACCGCACCCATGGCACCGCCGGATGCACATCGCCGATGTAGAGCATGGCCGCAAACACACAGCCCATCAGAACAAGCAGCAGGGTCGCCGCCAATCGCATCTGATGAAACGGCGTTTCGGGAAGTCTGAAAGGTTTGAAGCGTTTCAGGGCAGGGTTTACTCCGCCGGCGACGGCCGGAGTGGTGTCGCGGGTGGCGGCAGCGTAGCAGCCCCATCGCCATTGGTGAACCAGCGACGCAGCCGCGGCGCGAGCCATTCCTCGGCACCGATCGCCAGACTGAAGCTTGCCGGCACGATCACTAGCGTCAGAGCCGTCGACATGATCAGCCCGCCGATGACGACAACGCCCATCGGCGCCCGCCACGCCGAGTCGCCTGAAAGCGACAGCGCAATCGGCATCATGCCCGCCACCATGGCGATGGTCGTCATCACGATCGGCTGGACGCGCTTGTGCCCGGCTTCAAGGATCGCCGCCGTGCGCTCGGCCCCGTGGGTCATTTCCTCGATCGCCATGTCGACCAGCAAAATCGAGTTCTTCGCAACAATGCCGAGCAGCATCAGCAGCCCGATGAACACCGGCATGGAGATCACATTGCCGGTCAGGTGCAGCGCAAGCCCGCCACCCAGCGGCGCCAACAGCAGCGAGCCCATGTTCACGAACGGCGGCAGCACGCGCTTGTAGAGCAGGATCAGCACCGCAAACACCAGCAGCACACCGGCAATCACCGCGATGATGAAATTCTCGAACAGCTCCATCTGCCACTTGTCCATGCCGAACGCGATCTTCTCGATGCCATCGGGCAGGTTCTTCAGCGTCGGCAGTTCGTTGATCTTGCTCTGCGCTTCGCCGCTCACCAGCCCGGGCGCCAGGTCGGCGCCGATCAGCACGCGGCGTTGCTGGTTGTAGCGGCGGATCTCGGTCGTCCCGGCGCCGAAGCTGATGTCGGCAATCACCTTCAGCGGCACCGACGTGCCCATCGCGGTGGGCACCGGCAGATTTTCCAGCGTCGCGATGCTGCGGCGCGAATCCTCGGCCAGCGCCACCCGGATCGGGATCTGCCGGTCGGACAGGCTGAATTTCGCCACATTCTGGTCGATGTCGCCCAGCGTCGCGATGCGGATCGTCTCCGAAAGCGCCGCCGTCGTCACACCCATCTGTGCCGCCAGGTCGAACCGCGGGCGGATGGTGATCTCCGGCCGGCGGTTGTCGCCCTCGATCCGCGGCTGCCGCACTTCCGTCAACCCGCGCATCTCGTCAACGATCTTGATCGCGGTCGCTTCGAGCTGGGCCGGATCGCTGCCGGCGATGACCACGGTCAGGTCCCGCCCGGCGCCGCCGCCACCGTTCTGCGACTGGAAGGAGACCCGCGCATCGGCAATTGCCGCCAGTCGCGGTGCAAACTCGCGCTCGAACTCCACGCTGCTCGTCGGCCGGTCCTTGCGCAGCGTCAGATAGATGTTGCCCCGGCCGATTTCGACATCGGAAAAAGCCGCTTCCACCACCGGCGACGCTTCAAGCATGGAAACCGCCTGGTTGGAAACCGCCGCCGTCTGGGCGAGCGTCGCCCCCGGCGGCAGTTCGATCCGCACCTGGCTGTAGTCGGTGTCGATCGTTGGCTGGAACGTGACCGGCAGCGTCGCGAAACTCACGACCGTCGCCACCAGCGCCAGCGCGCCCAGCCCCATCGTCTTCCAGCGGTTGCGCAGCGACCAGCGCAGCACACGCATATACTGGTGCACCCAGCGCCCCTCGCCATGCTCGGCAGCGCCATGGCTCTTCAGGAAGAAGGCCGCAAGCATCGGCGTCACCAGCCGGGCCACGGCAAGGCTCAGCAGCACAGCAATGACAACGGTAAAGCCGAAATTCTTGAAGAACTGCCCCGAAATGCCCGGCATCAGCCCCACCGGCAGGAACACCGCCACGATCGCCATGGTGGTGGCAACCACCGCCAGCCCGATCTCGTCGGCCGCGTCCATTGCGGCCTGATAGGGCGATTTGCCCATCCGCATGTGCCGCACGATATTCTCGATCTCCACGATCGCATCATCGACAAGTACACCCGCGACCAGACTCAGCGCCAGCAGGCTCAGCCCGTTGAGCGAAAAGCCCAGCAGGTCGAGAAAGAAGAAGGTCGGGATCGCCGAAAGCGGAATGGCAAGTGCGGAAATCACCGTCGCCCGCCAGTCGCGCAGGAAGATGAAGACCACCAGCACCGCCAGCACCGCCCCCTCGATCATCGCCTCGATGGCCGAATTGAACTGCACCTTGGTGTAATCGACCGTGGTGAACAGCAGCGTGAACTTGACCTTGGGATTGTCCTTCTTCAGCTGCTCGATCGCCGCCGCCGCCGCATCATAGACCGTGACGTCGGACGACCCGCGGGACTTCTCGATGCTGAAGCTCAGCACCTGCCGCCCGTCCATCATCGAAAAGGCGCGCTGCTCGGCAAAAAGATCGCGAACCTCGGCCACATCGCCGAGCCGGATCGTACGGCCGCCGCGCACCGAAATCTGCGTCTCCGCCAGGCCATTGGCATCGGCAGCATTGCCCAGCACGCGCACCGACTGCTCGGAGCCGGCAATCTCGGTGCGCCCACCTGCCGCGTTCAGGTTGACGAGCCGAAGCTGGTCATTGATGTCCGATGCCGTGATCCCATAGGCCTGCATCCGGCCAGGATCGAGGATCACGCGAATTTCGCGGCTCACCCCGCCGCTGCGCCGCACCGCCGCCATGCCGGGGATCTGCAGCAGCTTCTTGGCAACGGTATCGTCGACATACCAGCTCAGCTCCTCGAGCGTCATGTCGACGGCTTCCACCGAGAAGAAGGCAATCGGTCCGCCCACTGCATCGATGCGCTGCACCTGCGGCTGCAGGATGCCCGCGGGCAGTTCCGAGCGGATGTTGGCGACGGCATCGCGCACATCGTTGACACCGCGGTCGAGCGGCGTGCCGATGGCGAACTGCACCGTGGTGCGCGACACGCCTTCGGAAACGAAAGAGCTGATCTCGTCGACGCCGTTGATGCTGCGCACCGCGGCTTCGACGCGCTGCGTCACCTGGGTTTCAAGCTCGGTCGGCGCCGCACCCGGCTGGCTGACGATCACCTGCGCTGCCGGAAAATCGACGTCCGGGTTGTTGTTCACATCGAGCTGGATGAAGCTGACGATTCCCGCCAGCGTCAGCATGATGAAGGCGACGATCGGCGGGATCGGGTTCTTGATCGACCAGCTGGAGATATTGCGCATCGGTGTCAGCCCTGAACGGGTGCGGATACGGGTGCGGATACGGGTGCGGTTGCGGGAGCGGGCGCAGCCGCAGCGCCTTCCAGCACCGGCTTCACCGTCTCACCCGGCCGCAGGAACGCGCCGGCGCTCACCACGACCCGCTCGCTGCCGACAAGCCCCGAAGCGATCGAAACGCCCTGGTCGCTCACCGTGCCAACGGTCACGTCGCGGCGCGCAACCTTGTTGTCGGCACCGATGACATAGACAAAACTGCCTCGAGCATCGCTCTGGATGGCGGACTGCGGCAGCACCGGGCGCACCCCAGTGCCGGCCTGCACCCGCGCACGGGCAAAAGCCCCCACGCGCAAGCCCGGCGAATAGGGCAGGGCGATGCGCGCAATCCCCTGGCGGCTGACGGCGTCGATCACCGGATCGAGCAGCCAAATCTGCCCGCGATAGCTTTCGGTCGAGCCGACCGGCGTCACTTCGGCACTCATGCCGGGCTTCAGCCGCGCCATGTCCTGCTCGGCCACCTGAGCCCGCATCTCGAGCACGCCGTTTTCCGCCAGCCGGAACAGCGCCGCCGTGCCGGGACCGACAACCTGCCCGGTCTCCACGTTGCGCGCCAAGATCAGCCCGTTGGCCGGCGACCGCACATCGAGCATCGCGATGCGTGCATTCAATTCGGCAAGCTGCGCACGTGCAACGCCCACCCGGGCCCTTGCGCCATCACGCGACGCCGTGCGCTGGTCGATGTCCGCCTTGGAGATGAAGCCGCGCTCGACAAGCGCCTGCGCGCGGCCGAGATTGGCATCGGCAAGCGCAGCATCGGCCTCGGTGGCCCGGATTTCCGCAGCAAGCCGGTTGGCCTGCTGCGTCTGGATCGAGCGGTCGATCCGCGCCAGCACCTGCCCGCGCTGCACCCGCTGCCCCGGCTCCACCAGCACCGCGGTCACCCGCCCGCCGTCGCCCTGCACACCGACGCCGTCATCACGCCGCGCCGCAATCGAGCCAGGCGCCGTCACCATCTCGGTCACTTCGGTCGTGCCCGGCACCACGACGGTCACCGAAGGCACCGCGACAGGTGGCGCAGCAACCGGCTCGCTACCGAACATGCGCCAGCCTACCAGCGCCGCCACCACGACGAGCACGACGCCAGCCACGATCATCCAGCGCTTGCGGCCGGACCGCGCGGTGCTCTCGGCACCGTAGGGGAAGGCCGCCGCGCTGTCGGTATCGGGCAGCGACTTGTGCATGTTCATACTCATCGTCCTTGTGGCAAGGACTGTATTACAACCATACGTCACTGCCTGCAAGCCGCTCATACCGTATGCAAACTGAGTCTTCCACAGTTTTCGGAATTGGCTTGCGGTCGTTGGTCGAAAATCGCCGATGCCGTGGCATTGTGACCCCAATGTTCACCCACCATATAGGTGGTGCGCCGCATGAACAAGTGCAGAGCACAGCAATACAGGGGGAAATCAAGCCATGTTCAGCTTGATCGGTTCGATCATCATCGGCTTCTTTGCAGGCCTCATCGCCGGATGGCTCGCACCAGGCCGGGCGCCTTCGGGATGCTTGCTCACCATTGTCGTCGGTATTGCCGGCGCCGTCTTCGCCACCTGGGCAGGCCGCTGGATGGGACTTTACAGCGAAGGCCAGAACGCCGGCTTCCTCGCGTCGATCATCGGTGCCGTGGCGCTGCTGTCGCTGCTGCGTCTCGTCGGCAACCGCAATTGAATCGCAATCTCTCGGCCATGCCGCCCATGAAGGAATTTTCGATGACCAAGCTCGCTGCTGCCGCGACGCTCGCCTGCCTGCTTGCCGCCCCGGCCCTCGCCCAGGTGCCGACAGCGGTGCCGACGACCGTGCCCACCGCCGCGACCTTCCTGACTGTTGTGGCGGAAGGCGAGGTCACCCGCATCCCCGATGTCGCCGAGCTTTCCGGAGGTGTCGTCACCACCGCCCCCACGGCGGCCGCCGCAATGGCGGCCAATGCTCGCGCCATGACGGCGGTTGTCGCCGCCCTGCGCGCTGCCGGCGTCGCCGAGCGCGATATCCAGACGCGCGGACTCGGGCTGCAGGCCACCTACAGCTATGAAGAGCGCCAGCAGCGCCTCACCGGCTATCAGGCCACCAACACCGTGGCGCTTCGGCTGCGCGATATCGCCAAGGCCGGCACGCTGCTCGATGCGCTCGTCAAGGCCGGCGCCAACCAGATCAGCGGCCCCAGCTTCCGCCTCGACAAGCCCGAAGCCGCCCTCGACGAAGCCCGGGTGCAGGCAGTGACAACCGCCCGCGCGCGCGCCACGCTCTACGCCCAGGCCGCCGGCATGACCGTCAAGCGCATCGAGTCGATCTCGGAAGCCGGGGATCTCGGCACTCCCGATCCCCAGCCGATGCTCATGCGCGCCGCCAAGGCCGAAATGGCCGATGCCGCGCCACCGGTGGCCCCCGGCGAAGTCAACCTCGGCGTGCGGCTCACGGTGCGCTTCGAGCTGCAATAGCGGTCGCTCGCAGGCAACCGCCCTCAGCTGCCGGCGAGGCAGCCGGGCGCGCCCGCGCGGATCGCCTCGCTGGTTTGCGGGCAACCGTCATGCCGCCAGCCCGGCGGCATCGCCAGGTAGCGCAGCTTGTCCTGCCAGCGCGGCGCCGAGCGGAGCTGGGTCGCCAGCCAGGTCAGCCCCGAGGTCTGGATGTCCCATATGCGGTCGCTTTCCAGCTGCTTGACGAGGCCGTAGCTTGGCTCCTCCTCCTCGCGCTGGAAGGTGCCGAACAGTCGGTCCCAGAGGATCAGCGTCTGGCCATAATTCCGGTCGAGATACTTGGCTTCGATGCCATGATGGACGCGGTGGTTGGCGGGCGTGGCGAGCACCTCGTCGAGCCAGCCCATCCGGCGAACGAGCCGGGTGTGGTTGAAGATGCCCCACAAATTGCCGATAAATGCAACCGCCACGAACATCGGGAACGAAACGCCGAGCAGCGGCAGCACGAAATAGGCCGGCGACACCGTGCCGGCGAGCCCGAACACACTGCCACGCGAGCTGACCGTCAGGTTCATCTCGCGGCTGCTGTGGTGCGGGATGTGAAACGCCCAGAACAGCCCGGTTCGGTGCGCAATGCGATGATCGACATAATAGGCGAGGTCGCGGAGCAGGAAGGCCGCGAGAAAGCCCCATCCCGTAAGCGGCATGTCGAACAGTCGCAGGTTGGCATGGATCGCGGTGTAGAGGCCGAAGAAGATGGCGCTGCCGATCAGCGCATCGCCGATCGCGGTCACCGACGAATTGACGATGTTTACGCGTGCGTCGCGCTCGTTCCAGCGGCCGCTGCCCTCGAGCGCATGGCCCAGCCGCTCGATCAGGATCATCGCCACATAACTGACGAGTACCAGGAAGAAGCCATTCTCCCCGGAAAGCAACGTCATCAAGCCGTGCCAGAGCTCAGTCATGGCGGCCAGACTAACTTATCGAAACGCCCCCGTCGATGGGGATGCTCTGCCCGGTGATGAAGGCGCCGGCCGGGCTCGCCAGCAGCACCGCCATGCCGGCAATCTCGTCCGGCTGGCCGATGCGTTGAAGCGGAGCGGTACGCGTTGCCGACTTCAGGATCTCGGGGTCGTCCCACAGCGCCTTGGCGAAATCGGTCTTGATGAGCCCGGGCGCGATGCAGTTCACCCGCACATTGTCCGGCCCGAATTCGCACGCCAGGTTGCGCGCCAGCTGCATGTCGGCGGCTTTCGAAACGCAATAGGCGCCGATCACCGTGCTGCCCTTCAGCCCGCCCAGCGACGAGATGATGGTGATCGACCCTGCCTTGCGCGCCCGCATCGCCGGCGCCACCATGTTCACCAGCCAGTGGTTGGCCATGATGTTGTTCTGCAAGATCTTGTTGAACTGGTCGTCGGTGATTCCGGCCATCGGCCCGAAATAGGGGTTGCTCGCGGCATTGCACACCAGCGCATCGATCTGCCCGAAGCGCTCGATCGTCCGCGCCACCAGCGCCTCCAGGCTCGCCTTGTCGGCGATGTTGGCCGGAATCGACACGGCAGCTTCGCGGCCCACCGCGGCGTTGATCTCGGCCACCGCCGCCTCGCACGCATCGGACTTGCGGCTGGAGACGATCACATTGGCACCGTGCTCGGCCATCCTGTGGGCAATCGCCTTGCCGATTCCCCGCGACGAGCCGGTGATGAGCGCGGTCTGGCCGCTCAGGTCGAAAAGTGCCGGCTGGTTCATGGTGGCCTCCCTTGATTTTGCAGCAGTGGTAGGCGAGTGAGGGGCCAGGGGGCAAGCTCTGAGCCCCGGAGCAGAAACTTGAACGCTTCGCCCGCCGTCCGCTCGACCCTCCTCGCCTGTCTGTTCTTCGCAGGCTTCGGCTGCCTCATCCCGTTCCTGCCGCTGTGGCTGGAAAAGGTGCACGGCTTCAGCGGTGCCGAAATCGGCGTCGTGCTCGCCATCGCCGGCTTCAGCCGCGCGCTCGCCGGCCCGCTCACCGCCGCATGGGCCGATGGCCGCAGCGATCGCCGCGCGCCGCTCTTCATGTTCACCATCCTGCTAACCGTAGGCTTCGCGGTGCTCTACTTCCTCGAAAGCTTCGTCGCCGTCTTCGCGGTGATCCTCATCCTCGACATCGCCTATTGGGGCCTGCTTCCCGTGGTCGAAACAGCGTTGCTGCGGCTCACCCGCACCGGCAAGCCCACCTATGGCGTCGCCCGCGGCCTCGCCTCGGCGGCCTTCGTCATCGGCACAACCGTCGTCGGCGTCCTCAACGATTGGTCGGGCGCCTTCTGGCCGATCTGGGGCTTCATGCTCGTCATTTCGGCGCTGATGATCGGCGGCAGCGCCTGGATGCCGCGCGAGCCCGTCCTCGCCCGCGCCGAGATCGCCCAGCCCTTCGGGGAGCGCCTCTCCTCCGGCCTCGGCATGCTCCGCAACGCCAATTTCAGCCTGTTCATCTTCGCCGCCGGCCTCATCCAGGCAAGTGCCGGCTTCCTCTACACCTCGGGCTCGCTGGTCTGGGCCAACGAGCAGGGCATGTCGTCGAAGGAAATCTCGATGCTCTGGAACGTCGGCACCTTGGCCGAAGTCGGCTTCCTGATGTTCCTCGGCAACTGGTCGGCGCGCTTTCGCCCGGAAACGCTCATCGTCGCCGGCGGCATCGGCGCCGTCCTACGCTGGACGGCATTGGCCTCCCTGCCATCCTTCTGGCTGCTGGTGCCGCTGCAACTCCTCCACGCCCTGAGCTTCGCCGCCACCTTCCTCGGCGGCATGCGCTTCATCCAGACCATCCACGGCGATGATCGCGCCCCCACCGCGCAGATGATCTACATGGGGCTCGCCAACGCCCCCACCTACGCCGCCGCCGTCCTCATCTCCGGCCCGCTCTACGATCGCCTCGGCGCGCCGGGCTACCTGGCAATGACCGGGGTCGCCGGCATCGGGCTGGTGCTGGCGGTGATGCTGTGGACGCGGCGAGCGCCGGCGGCGGTGGCGGCTTAGCCAAGGTAAAGAAGGGGCCGCGGCAAAGCCGCGGCTGACGTCGAAGCTGTTCGCTGAACTTTGTTCAGCGCCAGCCCGGCCGGGCCTTCGGCGAGTCCCACGATAGCTGCGCTATCTTGGGCCGCCTTGGCTTTAATCCGGCGGCATCTCGTCCGGCGCGCTCGCATAGCCCGGCAACGGAATCGCCGCCGCCGCAGCGCGCAGCGCATTCGACCAGCGGTCGTTCATTTCGCTGTAATAGGCATCATCGGTGTCGATCCGGTGCAGCACCTCGATCTGCGACACACCCGAGCGCACCGTGATCAGGTCGATCGGCAGCCCCACCGCCAGATTGGAGCGCATCGTCGCGTTGAACGAAATGAGCCCGATCTTCACCGCCTCGGCGAGCGGCGTTTCATAGGTGATCATGCGGTCGAGCATCGGCTTGCCATATTTGTGCTCGCCGATCTGCAGGAACGGCGTGTCCGACTGGCATTCGATGAAATTGCCCTCGCCATAGATCAGGAAAAGCCGCGGCCGTCGCCCGTCGATCGACCCGGCGAGCAGCAGCGTCGAGCCGGTCGAAACCCGATTGCCCTCCACCACCTTGTCGATGCCCCGCTTGGCGTCGTGCAGCGCCTGTCCCATGATCTGCGCCGCGCGGAATACCGAGGGTGCGTTGTCGAGCGTCTCCAGCTCCTGCCCCTCGGTGCCGGCGCGGTCGGGCATCATGATCCCTTCCTGCACCCGGCTCAGCGCCGATTGCGTCACCGAAAGCGACCCCGCCGAACACACCGCGATCACCCGGTTGGGGCTGGTGTCCATCACCCTGAGCTTCCGGTAGCTGGAGATATTGTCCACGCCCGCATTGGTGCGGGTGTCGGCCATCATCACCAGTCCCTCACGAACCAGAATCCCCACGCAATAGGTCATGCCTGCCTTCTCCCCCCAGATGTTCGACCAGAGCGATTCCTGGTCGCCAGCTGGTACCTCCGGTCCCTGCTTCACAAGGGCGGCCGTGTCGTGCCGTTCATGATTGCATCTGCGATTGCCCGGCGTCCACCCGCTTCGGCACCTCCTGGTCGGGGCTGTGGGTTGTCACCGTCACATTGAGCGTCTCCGCCCCGCCACCGCGCCGCGCGCCGCGCACCGGCGCCGCTTCCAGATAGTCCAGCCCCACCGACACCCTCAGATGCGCCTCGGTGGTGGAAATGCCGTTGGTCGGATCGAACCCCACCCAGCCGAAATCCTCGATATGCGCCTCCGCCCAGGCATGCGCCGCGGGCTGGGTGATCAGCCCGTCGGCGCGCACCAGATGCCCCGACACATAGCGCGCCGGAATGCCCAGGCTCCGCGCCGCCGCGATGAAGATATGGCTGTAATCCTGGCAAACGCCCGCCTTCAGCGCAAAGGCATGGGTGGCGCCGGTGGAGGCGTGCGTCACATCGGCATCGAAGCTCATCATCTCGAAGAGCGCGGTGTTGATGCCGTGCAGCGTGTCCAGCGCCGTCTCCGCACGGCAGTCGGCGGCAAAGGCCCGGATCGCCGCATCGGGCATGCTCAGCGGCGTCGGCCGCAGGAACACCGCCGGCGGCAGCGGCTCGGACGCCCCCGCCACCAGGCCATGCGTCTCGTCGGTATCCACCTCGCCCGATACATGCAGCGTCAGCCGCCGCAGCGGCGCATCGGCGTAAAACATGTGCGCCACATTGCCATACACATCGCTCGTCCGCCGCAGATGGCCGTCGGTGTCGGTGTCGAGCCGCCAGTGGAGAACATGCTGCCCCGCCGTCGCATGCGGCTCGATCCGCAGCAGCTGCACCACGTCGCTCGCCAGCGTGGCATAGTCATAGATGGTGGTATAGGCGACGCGGATGCGCATCAGAACAGATACTGTTCGGCTATGGCATCACCCAGACGGTTGTTGTCATAAATGAATCCGGTCAGGAACTCGTGCAGGCCATCGGCAAAGATGTTGTCGATATTGGTGTTGGCCAGCCGCGCATGGCCCGTCGCCGCCAGCCGGTGCGCCGGGCCGCGCCGGCCGGTCTGGCTCGCCAGCAGGTCGAGATGCCGCCTGATCTCGTCATAGCAGGAGGCGAGGCTGCGCGGAATCTGGCGGTTGAGAATCAGCAGGTCGGCCACCAGCCAGGGCTTCACGCTGTCCCGGTACACCCAGCGATAGGCGGTCATCGCCGATACCGTGCGCAGGATCGTCGTCCACTGAAAATAGTCGAGGCTGCCGCCCACGCTTTCGCCGCGCGGCAGCAGCAGATGGTATTTCACATCGAGCAGCCGCGCCGAATTGTCCGCCCGCTCGATGCTCGAGCCGAGGTTGATGAACCAGAAGGCATCGCCGCGCAGCATCGTCCGCTGGGCGGCACCCTCGAACGCCGACACCGCATGCTTCACCATCTCGAGGATCGACCCCAGCGCATCGCGCCCGGCAAGGTGCGGCCCGAGCTTGGACATTTCCAGCCAGGCGGCATTGATCGCCTCCCAGGCCTCTTCGGTCAGCGCGGTGCGCACGCTGCGGGCATTGGCGCGCGCCGTCTCCAGGCACGAGCGGATCGACGAGGAATTGCCCGGCGCCAGCGTCAGGAATTCGCTCACATTGGTCTCGGTGATCGGCAGCTCGGTCGCGGAAAACGCATGCGTCATCCAACTCGCCGCAATCGCCGATTCCCAGGCATTCACGGCGCCGCCATAGGACGATGGCAGCGACGCCAGCCGCTGCGTCGCTTCGATCAGCCGGGCGGTGAAGTCGGCGCGCTCGAGGTAGCGGCCCATCCAGTAGAGGTTGGAGGCGGTCCTGCTCAGCATCAGGCGCAGCGCCCCGTGCACGCGGGCCGCGCGCCGAGAGGCGCAAGCCCGGCCGGCGGGGCGGCGGGTTGTCCACCCGCCGAGCCTGTCCGACGAAGACGCGGCTTTGCCGCGGCGAGGACAAACATCCCGCATAAGCATCTCGTGTGCGCCGCGCTACGCATCCCAGTCATCCACCACCCAGGTGTCCTTGGTCCCGCCACCCTGTGAGCTGTTCACCACCAGCGATCCCTGTGTCATCGCCACCCGCGTCAGCCCGCCCGGCACGATGTTCACGCCATTGCGGCCTGAAAGCACGAACGGACGCAGGTCGACATGGCGTGGCGCAATGCCGCTGTCCACCGCGGTCGGGCACGTGCTCAGCGCCAGCGTCGGCTGGGCGATGAACTTTTCCGGCATCGCCTTCAGCTTGGCGGCAAAGGCCGCGAGCGTGGCTGCCGGCGCGTGCGGCCCGATCAGCATGCCATAGCCTCCCGAGCCATCGACTTCCTTGACCACCAGCTGCGCCAGATTGTCGAGCACATAGCCCAGCGCTTCGGGCTCGCGGCATCGCCAGGTCGGCACATTCTTCAGGATCGGCTCCTCGCCGGTGTAGAATTTCACGATCTCGGGCATGTAGCTGTAGATCGCCTTGTCATCGGCAATGCCCGTGCCCACCGCATTGGCCAGCGTCACATTGCCTTGCGCATAGGCCGCCATCAGCCCCGGCACGCCGAGCATCGAGGCCGGGTTGAACACCAGCGGATCGATGAAATCGTCATCGATCCGGCGGTAGATCACATCCACCCGCTCCGGTCCCTGCGTCGTGCGCATGTACACCACATCGTCGCGCACGAAGAGGTCTGAGCCCTCCACCAGCTCGATGCCCAGCTTGTCGGCCAGGAAGCTGTGCTCGTAAAAGGCACTGTTGTGGCGGCCCGGCGTCAGCAGCACGATCACCGGCGCCCCGTCGCCGCGCGGGGACACGCTGCCCAGCGTTTCCAGCAGCATCTCGGGATAGGTCTCGACCGGCGCCACTTTCACATGTTCGAAAAGCTCAGGGACCAGCTTCAGCATCACCTCGCGGTTCTCGAGCATGTACGACACGCCCGAAGGCGTCCGCGCATTGTCCTCAAGCACGAAGAACTCGTCCGGCCCGGTGCGCACCAGGTCGATGCCGGCAATATGCGTCCAGATGCCGCCCGGCGGCTTGCGCCCCGCCATGTGCAGGCAATAGCCGGGGTTCTGCAGCACCAGGTCCTCAGGCACGATGCCGGCGCGCAGGATCTCGCGATTGCCATAGACATCGCCCAGAAAGGCGTTGAGCGCATTCACCCGCTGCACCAGCCCCTTTTCAAGCCGGTTCCATTCCGCCCGCGCCAAGATGCGCGGTACGATGTCGAACGGGATCAACCGCTCGGCGGCATCCGGGTCGCCATAGACGGCAAAGGTGATTCCGATGCGGCGAAAGAACAGCTCGGCCTGCCGCCGCCGCGCCGCCATCACATCGGCGGGCGAATTGTCGAGCCAGTCGCGTATCCAGCGATAGGCGGTGTTGATCGCCGTCGCCTCGCCGAACAGCGGCCCCGCACCACCATTATAGGCAGCGCTCGATCCGAACATTTCGTCAAAAGCGTCGATCCCTGCCATGCCGGCGAGCAGCCTCCATCCAAGTTGTTGCAATGCGATAGTGCTGGCTGGAAACAAAAGTGCAAGAGCCGTGGCACAGATATGTGCATTTTTGCGGCCAGGCCTCAGCCGGTTGCCCGCCCCGCCGGGGGGGTCGACACCAGATCACCCAGACGCTCGCCGCCCACCATCGTGCCATAGCGCGAGAAGGGCTGGTCATGGTGCCGGGCGCGCGTCGCCTCCGCCGAGGTCCGGAAGCGCGGATCCTGCGGGCGCAGCTTGCCATCGATGTAATGCGCCACATCCCACGCCGCTTGCGGGGTCAGGCTGCCCTCATTGCCCTGCGGCATATTGGCGTGGATGAAGGCGGCGGCCTTGTCGATCGTCGCCATGCCCGCTCCCCAATTGTAGCTCCGCGCCCCCCACAGCGGCGGAAACGCCTGCACGCCATCGACAATCTGCCCCGCACCCTCGGCACCATGGCAGGCGCTGCACTGCGCCGCATACACCGCCTCGCCCCGCGCATCGTCGGGCGGCAGGGCAGGGGCATCGAGCCTGGGGAAGCCACGCCCGGCCGGTGACATGCCGCTCGGCAGCCCGCGCGCCATGAAGGCGGCATAGCTTTCGATCGCCAGCAGCTCGCGGCTGCCGAGTGCGGGCGGATCGCCGTTCATGCTGTAAAGAAAGCAGTCCTGCACACGTTTCTGGAAGCTGTTGATCTCGCCGTTCTTCTTGCGGAACGCCGGAAAGTTCACGAACGCCGCCCACAGCGGCGCCGCCCCCGCCTTGGCGCCAGCATCGAGATGGCAGTTGCGGCACGCCAGCCCGTTGCCGACATGGTCCGGCGCCTCGCGCGCCGTGTCGGTGATCAGCCTTGCCCCCAGCCGGATCGCATCGCCCTCGGCGCCCGCGGGTGCTGTGGTGGCCAGCGGTGCCACAAAGCCGGCGACCTCCGGCCTGGGCGGAGCAGCAGGCGCCGGGCGCAGTGCCAGCATCGCCCCCGCGCCGATCATGGCGCCAAGGCCCAACCCGCCGAGCAAGGCCATGGTCACCCGCATCGGCAGGCCTCAGGCAAAATGCGGCTTTGCGGATTGCAGCAGCTGTGGAACATGCAGCGTGCGTAGCCGTGGCCAGACAAAAGGACAATCGGATGCAGAAGCTGCTCTTTCCCCTCGGCGCCGCCCTGGCGCTCGCCGCCACCCCGGCGCTGGCGCAGATCCCGCCCAAACTTGTCCCCGACTACGGCCGCTACCAGGAAGTGCCCGATCCCTATCTCAAGCCCGATCCCGCAATGCGCTACAAGGTGGTGTTCGATGTCTCGCAGCCGGCGCGCACCCCGGGCAGCATCCACCAGGGCCTCGAGCGCGTGGCGCGCATGGTCAATCTCCTCAACCGGCACGGCGTCAAGCTGCAGCCCGCCGACATCGTCGTCACCATCCACGGCGCCGCCGTGCCCACGACCCTCACCCCGCAGGCCTTTGCCGCCCGCTTCAAGGGAGCAGCCAACCCCGATGCCGAGCTCATCCGCCAGCTCACCGGGGCCGGCGTCAGCTTCCGCCTGTGCGGCCAGTCGATGGTGTCGGGCGGCTACACCAAGGCCGAGCTCAACCCCGACGTGAAGGTGGACGTGGCGGCCATCACCACCATGGCCACCCTCCAGCTCCAGGGCTACGCCGTCATCCAGGACTAATTTTCATCGCGCCGGCCATAGTCGCGCCGACCACCATCGCTGCCCGGACCGGAACTGGGGGCAGGGCGCTCGGCCCTGGCCTGCGGTGCCGGCCGCGGCGCTTCCTGCCGGGCCATGGGCGCTGGCGCCGCCATCTGCCGGGGCTGCACCTGCACCTGTGGCCGCGCCTGCCGCTCCGGCCGCGCACCAAGGCTACCGCCGATCGCATTGCCGATCACCGCATTGCCAGCTCCGGGCGCGCCGCGATTGCCGCCACCCATTCCCGGCTGCCGACCCCCGCCGCGCCAGTCGGCACGCGGCGCCGGCTGCGCTACCCCGCCATTCGCATAGGCCGGCCGCGGTACATAGCCGCCCACCCGGTCCGGGCGATTGCCCGGTGCCGGGCGCTCGGCCCGTGGCGGCCGGTTGCCGAAGTTCGGCGCAGCGCCATCCGGCCGCTGGCCGCGCCGATCCTGCCACCCCTGCCGCCCATCACCGACAGGACGCTGGAAGCCGGGCCGCCCGTCACCCCGCGGGCGCTGCAAGCCCGGCTGGCCGTTCCACCCCTGCTGCGGCCGGCGATAGCCACCGCCATAGGGCTGGCCGAACCCGGGACGTGCTCCCAGACTGCCACCAATCCGGTTGCTGATCGGGCTGGCCCCACGCCAATAGTTGCGCCCCGGCGCTCCCACCCAGCCACGGTTCCGCGTCCAGGGGGTCCAGTGCTGCCAGCGCGTCGCCTGCCAATAGTTGCGCCCGCCACCATAGGGCAGGATGCGGCGGTTCAGCCCCGGCAGGAACATGGCCCCCACCGGCGCCCACACCCAGCTCGGGCCATACCAGCTGTTGAAGTCGTCATAGCCGAAGCCGCCACCCCCGAAGCCGCCACCCCCGAAGCCCCCGCCCCCGAAGCCGCCACCCCCGAAGCCGCCGCCATATCCGCCACCGAAGCCGACCCCGATGTCATAGGCCACCTGCGGCGGAATCGGCGCCCAGCCGGCATATTGCTCGTTCTCGCGGAACGCCACCCAATGCGGCCCCCAGCGCGTATCGGGCACCCACACCCAGCCGATGCGGTCGTCATGCGCCCAGCGGCCATAATGGTCGGTCGCCCAGCCCCAGGGATCGTCGCTGATCCATAGCCGATATTCGGTCCAGCGACCATTGGTATAGGGCCGCCAGCCGCGGTCGACATCGGGCGCAAACGCCCGGCCCCATTGCGTCTCGATCCAGCGGCCATAAGGGGCCAGCGGCTCGTAAAAGACATCCACCGAAGCCACATCCTCGCCGCCGAACAGGTCGCCGGGCTGCTCCACGCCCGTCCACGCCGGGTTCCACTGGCCGTCATAGCCTTGCTCGCCCTGGTCATCATAGCCGTCCGCGCCATAGGCGTAGTCCGAACCCTGGTCGTAGCGCGGCGCCTGTCCGGAAACGCCGTCATAGGCGCACCCTGCCAGCGCCACCGCCGCCAGCGGCAGCACCAGCGAATTCAGGCGAAAAGCGGTGCGGGTGGCCATGGGCAAATCCCTTCGGAGTGTGAACAAGCCAGTGCGCCCGGGTTGCTTTCGTCAGGCTGAATGCCGCAAAAGCGACCGCGTCAATGCGCTCGCGCGGGAAGGGCTTGCAAGACGCCCGCTTTTCCATCACCGATGCCATGACATGTCGTCGCGTCCTGGGGAGGATCGCCTTTGACGATGATGGGGGACGTGGGTTGATTGCAGGAACCGGTCGAGCGCCAACGCGGCGCGAAGTGTTGCGAACCATCGGAATGATCGGCGGCTCGCTGGCGCTGTACCAGGCGATGGAAGTGCTGGGACACGCCAAGGAAACGCAGTTCGCCGGCCCGCCCAAGCTGTCGGGCGCTCCCGCCGGCGCCTCGGTGCTCGTGCTCGGCGCCGGCCTCGCCGGCATGCTCGCCGCCTTCGAGCTGCGCAAGGCCGGCTACAAGGTGCAGATCCTCGAATACAACAATCGCCCCGGCGGCCGCAACTGGTCGCTTTACGGCGGGGACACCTACACCGAGCTCGGCGGGGAGACGCAGAAGGTCGGATTCGCGCCCGGCAACTATCTCAACCCCGGCCCGTGGCGCATCCCCTATCACCACCGCACCCTGCTGCATTATTGCAAGGCCTTCGGCGTGGCGCTCGAGCCCTTCATCCAGCTCAACCACCAGGCGCTCGTCCACAACAGCAAGGCCTTTGGCGGCAAGCCGATGCCCTATCGCGATCTCTCCGCCGATTTCGAGGGCAATGTCGCCGAGCTGCTCGGCAAAGCCATCGACAATCGCGGCCTCGATTCGCAGTTCTCCGCCGAAGATCAGGACAAGCTCAAGGAGGCGCTGCGCACCTGGGGCCTGCTCGACAAGGACATGCGCTATGTGAAGGGCAATCGCTCGTCGCGTCGCCGCGGGTTCGAGCGGCCGTCGGGCGGCGGCGTCGACGGCTCGCCCATCCCGTCGGATCCGCTGCCGTTCAAGGATGTGCTCGATTCAGGCGTCTGGGCTGTCATCTCGCAGCACATGTCGATCGACCACCAGACGACGATGTTCCAGCCCGTCGGCGGCATGGGCATGATCGGCAAGGCCTTCGGCAAGCAGGTGGAAGGGCTCGTCACCTTCAACGCCAAGGTGACCAAGATCTCGCAGGCCGGCGGTGCTGTCACTGCCACCTACACCGACACCGCCACCGGCGCGGTCAAGGAGGCCAAGGCCGATTACTGCGTCTGCACCATCCCGCTCGGCATCCTCAGCCAGATCGAGCTCGATGCTTCGGGCGGCATGCTCGCCGCCATCGCCGCGGTGCCCTATTCCAACTCGGTCAAGGTCGGTCTCGAGATGAAGACCCGCTTCTGGGAGGAGGAGAATGCCATCTACGGCGGCATCAGCTTCACCGACCGGCCGATCTCGATGATCTCCTACCCCTCGGGCGGGATGCATTCGGATGGCCCCGGCGTCATCCTCGGCGCCTATACCTTCGGCGCCGCCTCCTACAAGTTCGCCGGCATGTCGCCCGACGAGCGCGTCCGCACCGTCCTCGAAATGGGCTCGGTGTTCCACCCCGGCCGCTACAAGGAGCAGTTCACCGCCGGCGCTTCCGTCGCATGGAGCCGCGTGCCCTACACGCTCGGCTGCTGCGCCCAATGGAACGAGGAAACGCGCGAGGAGCATTACCAGACACTGGTTGCGGTCGATGACCGCATCGTGCTGGCCGGCGAGCATGCCTCCTATATCGGATGCTGGATGGAGGGGGCTCTGCTCTCCTCGCTCGATGCCGTCACCCGGCTCCACAAGCGCGCCCTGGAGGCCTGAACATGCGAATCCTCATCCTCAGCCTGCTCATCGCCGCCCCGGCCATCGCCGCCCCTAAGCCAGCGGTTCCGCATCCCGGTGCCGAAGTCTATCAGAACGTCTGCCAGGCGTGCCACATGGCCAACGCCATGGGGGCGGTCGGCGCCGGGCGCATCACCGCACTCGCCAGGAACCCCAACCTGCAATATCCCGAATATCCGATCAGCGTCGTCACCGGCGGCAAGGGCGCCATGCCCTGGTTCCGCGGCCAGCTTACCGACCAGGAGATCGCCGATGTGATCGACTATGTGCGCGGCAACTTCGGCAACCGCTACAACAAGGGCCCCGGCGGCAAGGTGACCGCTGCGATGGTGGCGGAGAGCGGCGTCGCTGCGCCCACACGCGGCGAGCGCTAGTCGATGCGCAGCATCGCGTAGCCGAGCGCCAGCGCCAGCGTCACCAGCGTCGACGCGGCGATCACGATCAGCGGGCGCGGCCCGGCCTTCATGATGTCCGCCACCGGTGTGCGGATGGCGGTGGCAGCAACCGACAACGCCAGCAGCGCGGTTGCGGCATTGCCCGCAACCGTCGACGCCACGGCGGGGATGAAGCCGAGCGAATTGATCCCCGCCACCACGAAGAACCCCACCACGAACCATGGCAGCAGCGGTGCCTTCGCCGGTTTTGCATCGGGTTCGTCGCCCGCCTCCGCCCGCACCGGAAACGCCAGCCCCACCAGCGCCAGCACCGGCGCCAGCAGCGCCACCCGCGCCAGCTTTACGATCGTCGCCGTTTCGCCCGCCGGCTCGCTGAAGGCATAGCCAGCCCCCACCGCCTGCGCCACGTCATGCACCGATCCGCCGAGGAAATAGCCGGCCTGCGCGTCGGAAAGCCCCAGCGTCAGCGCCAGCACCGGATACAGCATCAGCGCCGCCGCACTCATGATCGAGATGCCCACCAGCGTCAGCGTCACGTCGGACTGGCTCACCCGTCGCTCGCCGAGCGTCGCCGAAAGCGCCAGTGCCGCCGAGCCGCCGCAAATCGCCACCGCCCCGCCGGCGAGCACCCCGCGCGAAGGGCTCAGCCCGAGGCTGCGCGCCACCACCACGCCGGTGCCGAGCGTCGCCAGCACCGTCACGCTCACCATCGCCAGTGCCTCCGGCCCGAGCGCGCCGATCTGCGCAAAGGTGATCCGCGCACCGATCAGCACGATGGCAAAGCGCAGCAGCTCGCGCGCCGCCAGCCCCAGCCCGGGGGCAAGCCGCTTGTCGGAGCTCAGGAAGTTGAGGCTGAGGCCGATCAGCAGCGCCAGCAAGGTCAAGGGCGCGCCGTAGCGGCTGGCAAGTGCCGCCGCCGCGAGCGTGGCGAGGCCGGCGACGATGAGGCCGGGGATGTTGTCGCGGGCGCGGACGCGCGGCGAGGGCTCGATGTCGCCGAAAAGGTCGGCGCCCTGGGGGAGGTTGTTCTGCATCGGCATCTGGTTGCCGAATGAACGAATGGGGGAAGAAAGCAAGGGCTGCGCTTGGGAGGGGCGTGCTGCGCTGCGGCCGCGGGCAAAGCCCGCGGCTGACGTCAGATGAGTTCGGCTGGCAAAGGGCCAGCCGCCTCGCTGGCCGCGCTTGGGCGAGTCTCAGATTAGCGCCGCTAATCTTTGCCGCCCTGCGCGCTCCCCGGGCAGGATTCGAACCTGCGACCATTCGATTAACAGTCGAATGCTCTACCGCTGAGCTACCGAGGAATGCGCGGGCGGAACCGGGCCTATAGCGAGCGCCATGGGCCCAAGCAACCCCTTCAGACGCAAAACTGTTCGGCCACGATCCGGTCGTCGAGCGCATAGTCCGGATCGAACAGCATCGACAGGCTGATCGACTTGTCGGTGCTCACCGTCACCTGCGCCACGTCGCGCACCTCGAACTGGTCCGCCACCGCCGAAACCGGGCGCTTGCCGGCCTCCAGCACCGTGAAGGTGATCGTGCTAGCCTGCGGCAGCAGCGCCCCGCGCCAGCGCCGCGGGCGAAACGGGCTTATCGGCGTCAGTGCCAGCAGGTCCGATTGCAGCGGCAGGATCGGCCCATGCGCCGAAAGATTATACGCCGTGCTGCCCGCAGGTGTCGCCACCAGCACCCCGTCGCAGATCAATTCCTCCATCCGCACCTTGCCGTCGATGGTGATGGCGATCTTCGCCGCCTGCCGCGTCTCGCGCAGCAGCGATACCTCGTTGATCGCCGGCGAACTGAACCGCGCTCCGTTCGCATCCACCGCCAGCATCTGCAGCGGGTGCAGCGTCACCGCCAGCGCGGCTCCCACCCGCGTCGGCAGATGCGCCTCCTTCCAGTCGTTCATCATGAAGCCCACGGTGCCGCGGTTCATTCCGAACACCGGCTTGGGGTCCGCCGCCTGCATCGCCTCGTGCAGCGTCTGCAGCAGAAAGCCGTCACCGCCGAGCACGACCACCACATCGGCATCGCGCACCGCCACAAAGGCATAGCGATCGCGCAGCCGCCGCGCCGCCGCGGCCGCCACATGCGTTTCGGAATGCAGCAGGGCAAGCCTGGGTTCGGCCACTCAGCCCCCCGTCACGCTCATGTGCCGCGCCACCGCCGGCGCCGCCCGCGCAATCTCGAAGTCATGCCCCCGGGGTTTGCGGCCGATCGCCTCGACAAGCGCTGCATCGAGCGCGGCATCATCGGAACTGCCCCGGATCACGCTGCGCAGATCGGCCTGGTCGTCCTGGCCCAGGCACATGAAGAGCCGGCCGGTCGCCGTCAGCCGCACCCGGTTGCAGCTCTCGCAGAAATTGTGCGTCAGCGGCGTGATAAGCCCCAGCTTCTGCCCGGTCTCCTCGATCCGCAGATAGCGCGCCGGCCCGCCGGTGCGCTCGGGCAGGTCGGTGAGCGTGAACCGCTGCGCCAGCCCGGCCCGCACCCGCGACAGCGGCAGGTAGCGGTCGGTGCGGTCTTCATCGATCTCGCCCATCGGCATCGTCTCGATCAGCGTCAGGTCATGGCCATGTGCTGCAGCAAACGCCAGCATCGGCACGATCTCGTCCTCGTTCAGCCCCGCCAGCGCCACCATGTTGAGCTTCACATGCAGCCCCGCCTCCCTGGCCGCGGCAATCCCGCCCAGCACCTGCTCCAGCCGACCCCAGCGGGTGATATGCGCAAACTTCTCCGCATCGAGCGTGTCGAGGCTCACATTGATCCGCCGCACCCCTGCCGCCGCCAGGTCACCGGCAAAGCGCGCCAGCTGGCTGCCGTTGGTCGTCAGCGTCAATTCCTCCAGCGCTCCCGACCGCACATGCCGGCCCAGGCTCTGCACGAGATCGATGATCCCGCGCCGCACCAGCGGCTCGCCGCCGGTGAGCCTGAGCTTGCGCAGGCCCCGGCGGATGAAGGCACTCGCCAGCCGGTCGATCTCCTCGAAGCTCAGCACCTGGTCGCGCGGCAGGAAGGTCATGCTCTCGGACATGCAGTAGCGGCAGCGGAAATCGCAGCGGTCGGTCACCGACACGCGCAGATAGCTGATCGCTCGTCCGAACGGATCGATCAGCGGCGCTGCCATCACTGGCGGTGCAACAAGGAGGGGACTGCGCATCGCCGCGCACCGTGGCCGCAGCCGCCGCCGCTGTCCAGACCCTGGTTGGGCCAGCTCACCCCGATGCAGGCATAGCAAACTTTACAATTCATAAGGCATTTTAGTAAAAAACTATGCATTAATCTATGGACGCGGACGTGATACAGGGGGAACACAATCAACGCTGCCACTGAAAGGGAGCGACAGGAGAATTGATGCAACCGGCAGATCCGGTCTTGGTCGTGTCGCCCCGCTATGCCGAGGATGTGGCTGCCGTGGTGAACGAAGCCGGCTTCCGTGCCATCCCCGTGCGTCGCCCCGAGGAAAGTGTGGCGCAAATCGAAGCCGAGCCTCTTCGCATGGTCGTCGTCGATGCCCGCGGCGCGCTCACCCAGGGCCTTGCCATCGCCCGCGCGCTCGGCCCGACGGTGCAGGCGCGGCTGGGCACGCTGCTCATGCTGCTCTCGCGCACCGATGGGGATGCCGCTCTGGCAGCGCATGATGCCGGTGCCACGTCGGTTCTCATCAGCCCGTTCGGCCGCGATGCGCTGGTCAATGCGCTGCGCCTGACCGCCCGCCAGGCCCAGCGTCTCGCCGATGCGGCGGCTGCGGTGGGGGAGGGCGGCGAAGGCGGCCCCGAATTCGGCGCACAGGATCGGCTGACCGGCCTAGCCACCGGGGAGCAACTCGAGCGCTGGCTGGCCGGGCTTCTCGCAGCGCCGCTGCCGCAGCCGATGGTGGTCATCGCGCTCGGTGTCGGCCGCCTCGCCCCCATCAACGCCGCCTATGGCCGCGATGTCGCCGATCAGGTCCTGAGTGCTGTGGCGGAGCGGCTCACCCAGATCGTTGCCCAGCGCAACAGCAGCGCCCCACGCCACGAGCTGCGCCTGCTGGCGCGCCTTGCAGCGGCCGAATTCGCGCTGGGCATGGCCACCTCGGCCAAACTCGAAGACACCGAAACGCTGGCAGCGGCGATGTCGGCCGCACTCGCACTGCCCTTCGTCATCGGGGATCATGTCATCCATCTCTCGGGTCGCGCCGGCATCGCCCGCATGGACACGATCGGCCCGATGAGCAGCCGCGAGATGGCAGCCACGCTGCTCCGCCGTGCCGCCTCGGCGCTCGCCCATGCCCGCACGCAGGAGGCCGGCACCGTATCGCTGTTCAAGCTCGATCCCGCCGGTGATCCGCTCACCCGCATGGCCAATCTCGAAGCCGATCTCCACCGTGCCATCAACGAGGGCGGCATCAACCTGCTCTTCCAGCCGCAGATGTGCCTCGCCACCGGCACCATCATCGCCGTCGAGGCGCTGGTGCGCTGGGAGCATCCGGTGCTCGGCCTGCTGCCCGCCGAAACCGTGCTCGAAACCGCCGCCTCGGCCGAGCTCGCGGTGCGGCTCGGCCGCCACATCCGCGCCCGCGCCATGCAGCAGGCCGCCCGCTGGACCGGCGCCCTCGCAGGCCTGAGCATTTCGGTCAACGTCACCGCCGCCGATCTCGCCGATCCGCGCTTCCAGCAGGCGCTCGAAATGGCGCTCGGCAACTCGGGCCTCGCGCGCGATCGTCTGGTGCTCGAAGTGACCGAAGGCGCGCTCATCGACGATGTCCGCGGTGCCGCCCGGATGCTCGAAGGCCTGCGCGCCAGCGGCCTGCGCGTGGCGCTCGACGATTTCGGCACCGGCTTCTCCTCGCTCTCCTGGCTGGCGCGGCTGCCCATCGACACGATCAAGTTCGATCGCTCTTTCACCCTCGGCCTCACCGCCTCGGCGCGCGAGCGGCTGGTGGTGGAAACCCTGGTCTCGCTCAGCAAGCGCCTCGGCCTGTCGGTCGTCGTCGAAGGTGTGGAGGATGATGCGCAAATGGCCGCCGCCCGCCACGCCGGCGCCGATTCGGTCCAGGGCTACCGCGTGGCGCCGCCGCTCGATGTGGCAGCCCTCGCCGGCTTCGTCGGCACCTGGACCAAGGCCTCGCTCGCTGCCACGTCCAGGCGTCAACTATAGGCGATCATCCGTCCCAGCGTCGCCGTGGCGAGCCAGGCGAAGAGGGACACCGCTGCTGCCATCTGCCGCCGCAGCCCGATCGGCGCCGATCCCGGCCGCAGCCACCAGCGAAACGCCGCTGCATTGGCCAGCGCCAGCACGATCGTCACCAGCTTCCAGCGGAACACCATCGATGCCGCCACCGATGCCGCATCGGCCGCAAACAGCGTCGCCCCGCTCAGCACGAGGATCACCAGCCCCACCACGCCCAGCGGCGTCAGCGCCCGCGACAACGCATCCGCCGGCAGCGCCCGGAACGCCCCCATGATCCGCAGGTCCACGATCCCGATGCTGCCCAGCAGCAGCACCAGCCCGAGCAGATGCAGCACATTGGCGGTCGGATAAACGCCGCCACCGCCGGCCCAGGCACTGATGCCCGATGCCGACAGCCAGTCGATGAGGCCGGTGATCAACTCAGCGAAGCTCGATCGTCTTGTCGCCCAGCGTCACCCGCTCGATCCGCATCTCCGTCGTGCCGTCGCTGCGCGGATAGCCTTCCAGCGTCACCGCGCGCGCCTTGCTCAGCGCATCCTTCTCCAGCCCGCGCGCCTCCATCCGCGAGGTCGGCGCCAGCACCACATCCCAGGTCTTGCCCTGGTAGCTCACCTTGGCGGTACCGTGCGGATTGCCCCAGCTCACCGCCGTCACGGGTGCGGTAAGCTTGATCGGCTTGGTCGCATCATAGCTGCTCCAGCCATGGTGCGCGAGCACCGCGGTCGGGAGCGTGGCAAGGATCAGGGCAATGAGGCTGCGGCGCATGGTCGTTCGACTCCTTCAGCCCCCGCCGCAAACTCGCCGCAAACCCGCCGAAAGGCAAGCCTCAGCGGCTGCGGATCTTGCTGTTGAACACGCCGGGCCGTGCAGGAAGCGGCTTGGCGGGTGCCGGCCGGGTCGCCACGGGCTTCGCGGCCGCCGGCCTGATGTTCGCCCCCGCCGCCAGCTTCGCCAGGCTCGTCGCGATCTGCAGCGCCCCTTTCAACCGCGCCTGGTCATGCCCCCAGTCCGCCGCCACGAACAGCTTCTGGTCCGGCCGCAGCCTCGCGCGCGCCCCCAGCTTCTCGATCCACGCCATCAGCCCGTCGGGGTTGGCAAAGCTGTCGTCCTTCAGCGTGACCAGCGCCCCCTTCTGCCCGGCCTCGAGCTTGGACACGCCGGCCTTCAGGCACGCCAGCTTGATCTCAATAACCGCAAGCAAGTTCTGGAACTCGCCCGGCAGCGGCCCGAAGCGATCGATGATCTCGGCGGCAAAGCCGTCGATGTCGGGCCGGTCGCGCAGCTCGTTCAGCCGCCGATACAGCGCCATCCGCACATTCAGGTCGGGCACATAGTCTTCGGGAATGAGAATCGGCAGCTCCACCGAAATCTGCGGCGAATACGCCTCCTCGGGCGGCTTGGCTCCGCTGGCAGTCGCCCGCGCCTCCATGATCGCGTCCTCGAGCATCGACTGGTACAGCTCGAAGCCGATTTCCTTGATATGCCCCGATTGCTCGTCACCGAGCAGATTGCCCGCCCCGCGCTGGTCGAGATCATGGCTGGCCAGCTGAAACCCCGCGCCGAGCGTGTCGAGGGCGCTCAGCACCTGCAGCCTTTTCTCCGCCGTCTCGCTCACCACCTGGTCGGCAGGCGTCGTCAGATAGGCATAGGCGCGCGTCTTGGCACGGCCCACCCGGCCCCTGATCTGGTAGAGCTGCGCCAGCCCGAAGCGGTCGGCGCGGTGAACGATCAGCGTGTTCGCTGCCGGAATATCCAGCCCGCTCTCGATGATCGTCGTCGCCAGCAGCACATCGTACCGCTTGTCGACAAAGCCCGACATCCGCTCCTCGACCTGCGTCGGGCTCATCTGCCCATGCGCCGTCACCGGCCGCACCTCGGGCACATGCGCATGCAGAAATTCCTCGATCTCGGGTAGGTCGGCAATCCGCGGCACCACGATGAAGCTCTGGCCGCCGCGATAATGCTCGCGCAGCAGCGCCTCGCGGATCACCACCTCGTCGAACGGCATCACATAGGTCCGCACCGCCAGCCGGTCGACCGGCGGGGTGGCAATGATCGACATTTCGCGAAGCCCCGTCAGCGCCATCTGCAGCGTGCGCGGGATCGGCGTGGCGGTCAGTGTCAGCACATGCACATCGGCCTTGAGCGCCTTCAGCCGCTCCTTGTGCACCACCCCGAAGCGCTGCTCCTCATCGACGATCACCAGCCCCAGCCGCTTGAACTCGACCGATTTGGACAGCAGCGCATGCGTGCCCACCACAATGTCGACCGTACCATCCGCCAGCCCCTCGCGCGTCGCCCTGGCATCGCCCGCCGTTACCAGCCGGCTCAGATGATGCACCCGCACCGGGAGCCCGGAAAAACGCTCCGAAAAGCCTGCGAAATGCTGGCGCGCGAGCAGCGTCGTCGGGCACACCACCGCCACCTGCAGGCCCGACATCGCGGCCGCATGCGCCGCGCGCAGCGCCACCTCGGTCTTGCCGAACCCCACATCGCCGCACACCAGCCGGTCCATCGGCCGCCCCGACGCCAGATCCTCGAGCACATCCTCGATCGCGCGCAGCTGGTCGTCGGTTTCCGAATAGGGGAAGCGGTCGGCAAACTGCGCCGCATCATGCGCATCGGGGATCGCCGGCTCGCCCTGCCGAAGGGCGCGCTCGGCGGCGGTCTTCAGCAACTCGCCCGCAATCTCGCGGATGCGGTCCTTCATCTTGCCGCGCCGTGTCGCCCAGGCCACCCCGCCCAGCTTGTCGAGCGCAATCCCCTCGCTGTCCGAGCCATAGCGGCTCAGCACATCGAGGTTTTCCACCGGCACATAGAGCTTGGTGCCGCCATCATAGGTCAGCGCCACGCACTCATGCGGCCGCTTGCTGATCTCGAGCGTGATCAGCCCGTCATAGCGGCCGATGCCATGCTCGCGGTGCACCACCAGGTCGCCCGGCGCCAGGCTCGAAAGCTCGGCCATGAAGCTGTCCGCCTTGCGCGCCGAGCGCCGCCGCCGCACCAGCCGGTCGCCGAGCATGTCCTGCTCGGTGAGCAGTTGCAGCGTGCCCCCATAACCTTTTCTGGGCGCGTCCAATCGCGTAAAACCATGGTCGAGCGGCAGCACCACCAGCGCCACCTGCCCCTTGGCCGTCGCCGCCTGCGCTGCCTGCCAATCATCGGCCGGGAACAGGCCGGAAAGCCCCTCGTCGAGCAGCAGCCCGCCCAGCCGGTCGCGACTGCCGGCCGAATAGCTCGCCAGCACCAGCCGCGTGCCCGCGGCCTGCGCTTCACGGATGTGCGCGCAGATCGCGGCATACACCGGCGGCCCCCCGTTCGCCTGCGCTACCCGCTCGGGCGTGAAATCGCGCGGGGCCAGCACCGCGCAATCGATCGTCTGCAACGTGCCATCGGGCACGTCGTGCGGCGTCGCGGTATGGACGCCCCGCGCCTTCAAAAGCCCCGCCCATTCCGCCGGCTGCAGATACAAGGCCTCGGGCGGCAGTGGCCGATAGGGGTTGCTGCGCGGCCCGGCCTTGCGCTTGGCCGGCGGCTCGGCAAGCACCGCCGCCCGATTGCCATGATAATCGCTGATCGCCTCGAACCGGCTTTCGGCGGCCGCATCGGTGCCGCCATCGCGGACGATCGTGCAATCCTCCGCCAGATAATCGAACAGCGTCGAAAGCTCGGGCTCGAACAGCGGCAGCCAATGCTCCATCCCCGCCTGCCGCCGCCCGTCCGACACGGCTTCGTAAAGCGGATCGGAGGTTGCCGATGCTCCGAACGCCGCCAGCCAGCCCTGCCGAAATGTCTTCACCCTCGCCTCGTCGAGCAGCACTTCGCTCACCGGCAGCAGCGTGAACGGCTCGGCCAAGCCCAGGCTCCGCTGCGTAGCAGGGTCGAACCGCCGCATCGTCTCGATCTCGTCACCGAAGAAGTCGAGCCGAAGCCCGTGCTCGCTCCCCGCCGGCATCAGGTCCAGCAGCGCGCCACGCACCGAATACTCGCCCGGCTCCACCACCGTATCGGTCCGCACATAGCCGTTCGCCGCCAGCTTCGCCGCCAGTGCATCGCGGTCGATCGCGGTGCCCGGTGCGAGATGCGCCGCGAGCTTCGCCAGCCGCTTGGGTGGCAAGGTGCGCTGGCTCGCCGCCGCCACCGTCGTCACCACCAGCTCGGCACCCTTGATCGGCTGAAGCAACGCCGCCAGCCCCGCCAGCCGCTCGGCCGCCGCCCGCAGGCTCGGCGAGGCACGGTCGTAGGGCAGGCAGTCCCACGCCTGCACCTGGATCGTCGTCAGCTCGGGCGCGAAGAACTGCGCAGCATCCGCAACAGCGCGCGCCTGCGCATCATCGGCAGCGATGAACACCGCGCGCGACTTGCCAGCCACCGCCCGCGCCGCATCGGCGAGCAACCACGGCAGAAAGCCCGGTGCCGCGCGCGCCAGCGTCAGCGGCCGCCGCGCCTTGGTCAGGGTGGTGATATCGAGCAAGTCAGAGCTTCTCTTCAGTACTGGGCGTCTCGATGAAGTCGAGCTTCTGCAACGCGTCGAGCATCGGCCCGCGGAAGCGTTCCGGCGCTTGAATTGTCCCCAGCGCCCAGCCCATCACATCGACATCCTGCTCATCGAGCACGGCCTCGAACCATTGCAACTCGTCCTCGTTCCAGCCGTCGGCATATTTCCGCGCAAAGCCGCCGATGATGTAGTCCGCCTCGCGCGTGCCCCTGTGGTCGGCGCGGAACCGCAGCTTGCGCAGCCGGTGCTGTTCGTGAGTCGGATCGGTCATCGCGCAGCCTCCAAAAAAATAGCAGCCAACCCGCTGGCCGGTTTGGACAGCGGGCGCATGAACGCTATGAGCCTCTAACATGCGGCCCTCCATCCTCAACGCGCTGTTTGCGGAAAGCTCAAGCCTCGAAGGCGTGGGGCCCGCCCTGGTGCGGCAATTGGCGCGGCTGAAGATCAACCGCGTCGTCGATCTGCTCTGGCACCTCCCCGTCATGGCGATCGAGCGCGTCGTCACCGACCGGCTCGATGAAACCCTCGTCGGCCGCCCGGTGGTCACGACGCTCACCGCGCAGAACGTCGAGGAGGGCTATGGCAAGCGGCCGCTGCGCGTGCTCGCCGCCGATGCCGCCGGCACCGTGGTCGAGCTCGTCTGGTTCGGCCAGACCGGCGCCTGGGCAAAGCGGCTGATGCCCCTGGGGGAGCCCAAGATCGTGGCGGGCAAGCTCGATCGCTTCGGCCAGAGCCTGCGCATGAGCCATCCCGATGTCCTCGCCCCACATCAGGCCGCGCGCCTGCCGATGCGCGAGCCCGTCTATCCGCTCACCGAAGGGCTCACCAACCGCCGCCTCGCCGGCCTCGCAGCAAATGCCCTCAAGCGCCTGCCCGGGCTCGCGGAGTGGGTCGAGCCCAGCGTCCTCACCAAGCACGGCTGGCCCAGCTTCGGCGATGCGCTGCGCCAGGCCCACGCCGTCACCGGCGGCCCGCAAGCCCAGGAGCGGCTCGCCTATGACGAAGTCCTCGCCAACCAGTTGGCACTCCTGCTCGTGCGGCGGGACACGCGCACGAGAAAGGGCAGGGCACTCGTCGGCGATGGCCGCCTCACCGATGCACTGAAAGCCAGGCTGCCCTTTGTCCTCACGGCCGCCCAGTCCCGCGTCGGTGCCGAAATCGCCGGGGACATGGCGCAGGCTGCCCCCATGCTGCGACTGCTGCAAGGCGATGTCGGCAGCGGCAAGACGCTGGTGGCGCTGATGGCGATGCTGAGTGCAGTCGAGGCCGGCGCCCAGGCCTGCCTCCTCGCCCCCACCGAAATCCTCGCCCGCCAGCACGCCGCCACGCTGGCCGGGATGCTCGAAGGCATGCCGGTCAATCTCGGCGTGCTGACCGGGCGCGACAAGGGCAGGGGCCGCAAGGAGCTTCTCGCAGCGCTCAAGTCGGGCGAGCTCGACATCCTCGTCGGCACCCATGCCATCTTTCAGGAGGAGGTCGCCTATCACGATCTCGGGCTGGTCGTGGTCGATGAGCAGCACCGCTTCGGCGTCGCCCAGCGCCTCATGCTCGCCGCCAAGGCCCGGGCCACGCCGCACCTGCTGGCGATGACCGCCACCCCCATCCCGCGCACCCTCGAGCTCACCAACTTTGGCGAAATGGACTCGAGCCGCATCGACGAACTCCCCCCCGGCCGCCAGCCGATCGAAACCCGCGTCATGGCGCCCGATCGTTTCGATGCGCTCGTCGAAGGCCTTGAACGCCACCTCTCGGGCGGCGGTCAGGCCTATTGGGTCTGCCCGCTCGTCAGCGGCAGCGAAGACGGCGACGAAGCCGCCGCCGAACTGCGTGCCGCGTTTTTGAAGGGCCGCATGCCGGATGCCAAAATCGGCCTCGTCCATGGTCGCATGAAGCCCGCCGAAAAGGACGCCGTGATGGCCGCCTTCGCCGCGCGCGAAATCGGGCTGCTTGTGGCCACCACCGTCATCGAAGTCGGTGTCGATGTCCCCAATGCCACGCTGATGATCGTCGAAGCCGCCGAGCGTTTCGGCCTCGCCCAGCTCCACCAGCTTCGTGGCCGTGTCGGGCGCGGCGCGGGCAAATCGGTCTGCGTCCTGCTCCGCAGCGGCGATCTCACCGAGACCGCCCGCGCGCGCCTGGCGCTCATGCGCGAAACCAATGACGGCTTCCGCATCGCCGAGGAAGATCTCAAGCTGCGGGGTGCGGGCGAAATCCTGGGCACCCGCCAGTCCGGCGAGGCCGCCTTCAAGCTCGCCGACCCCGAGGCCGTCGCCCGCCTCGTCGGCATGGCGCACGACGATGCCCGGCTGCTGCTCGATCGCGACGGCGGCCTCGAAGGTCCCAGGGGTGCAGCCGCGCGCGTCCTGCTCTATCTTTTCGAACGCGAGGCCGGAGTCGCCTTGCTGCGGTCGGGATGAGCTGATGGGCCTTTTCGCGAGCCTTTTGATGGCAGCAACCGCCGCAAGCCTGTTGCAGGCCGGCGTCGATGCACACGAGCGCGGCGATTATGCCGCCGCTCGCGCCGCCCTCAAGCCGCTCGCCGCCCAGGGCTCTGCCGCCGCCGAAACCCTGCTCGGCGGCATGGCTGCGCGCGGGCAGGGTGTGCGCCGCGATCCCGCCGCCGCCGCCGCCTGGTGGCTCCGCGCCGCGCATCGCGGCTATGCCCCCGCCCAGCTCGCCCTCGCCCGCGCCATGGCCGATGGCCGCGGCGTCTCGCAGGATCCTGCCGCCGCCTGGTCCTGGGCCCGCCGCGCCGAAGCCGCCGGCGGTCCCGTCGGCGCCCAGGCCGCCCAACTCGCAAAGCGCCTCGAACAGCAACTCCCCCCCGCACGCCGCGCCGCCCTCGACGCCGAAACATGGGTCGCCTGGCCGGGGTAGTCCTCAACGAAGAAGCGTGGTCAGGTGATCTGTAAGCCGGGTTCTGTCCCCTTTCGGGGGGCGACCATTCATCTGGGACGGCTGTCGCCAGCCGCCTCGTGCAACCAACCCGGGCAGCGGGGCCGGTTCCTGCCCTGAGCATTGCTGCTCGTGCTGCCCCTATTCGGTCTTGCTCCCGGTGGGGTTTGCCATGCCGCTTGCCGTTGCCGGAAGCGCGGTGCGCTCTTGCCGCACCCTTTCACCCTTGCCTGTGACCTTTCGGTCCATCGGCGGTCTGCTCTCTGTGGCACTGTCCCTGGGGTCACCCCCGCCGGGAATTACCCGGCACCGTGTTCCGTGGAGCCCGGACTTTCCTCTGGATCGCTCCAGCGGCCGCCCGATCACCTGACCACGCCACCACCATAGGGGTTGCGGCCCGCGAGCGATAGGTGTTGAAGCAGCGCGATGCCCGTCCGCCCGCTCTTCGTCACCCGCTTCTTCGAAGAGGCGATCGGCTCCCCCGCCCTGCTGGCCGATCTCGAAGCCAGCTGCCGCGCGCTGGCGCAGGACGATACCGCCGGCCGCCGCTGGTGCCGTGAGCAGGGCTATCCCGGCTACACCTCCTACGCCTCGCTCGATGATTTGCCCGTGCGCGATCCCGCCTTCGCGGATCTCAAGCGCCTGCTCGATCGCCAGGTCGCGGCGTTCGCCGCGGCCAGCTTCATGGACCTGCCGCGCAAGCTCAAGCTCGATTCCTTCTGGGTCAACATCCTCAAGCCCGGCGGCACCCACAGCGGCCACATCCACCCGCATTCGGTCGTCTCGGGCACCTTCTATGTCATCGTCCCCGAAGGTGCGGGCGGCCTCAAGCTCGAAGACCCGCGGCTGCCGCTGATGATGGCCGCCCCCACCCGCACCGACGACGCCCCCGAAGAGAGCCGCCCCTTCGTCTACATGGCCCCCGCCCCCGGCCGCGTCTTCCTCTGGGAAAGCTGGCTCCGCCACGAAGTCCCGGCCGGACGCGGCAAATCCGACCGCATTTCCATCAGCTTCAACTACAGCTGACCATGGCCGACATCACCCGAGACGGCGAGGATTTCGTGGTGGCCGCCGAGGTCATCGCCACCGCCCTCCACCTCGCCCCCGCCGACGTCCCCGGCCTGCTCCGCGCAGGCAGCATCAAGACGCTCTCCGAAGAGGGCGTCGGCGACGACGAAGGCCGCTGGCGCCTCACCTTCAACCACAATGGCCGCCGGCTGCGGCTGGTCGTCGACGCCACCGGCGCCATCGTCACCCGCTCGGTCGTCGATTTCGGGAGAACCCCATGAAAATCGCCCTCGAATGGTATCTCAACCCCGATCACCTGCCGCTGCTCGCCGCCCGCGAAGCCGGCGTCGATCTCACCCTCATCGCCCCCGACGATCATTATGACGGCTTCGAGGCCCTCGCCGCCGGCGACGTCACCCTCGTCGTCAACGAACCCCTCCACCTCGTCGAATCCCGCCCCCTCAAGCTCCGCGCGCACGGCACCTTCTTCTCCACCGAAGGCGGCGTCCTCATCCGCCGCACCGCCCTCGATGCCCTCAAGGCCGGCGCCGCCATCCGCATCGCCTCGCCCGTCAGCGGCGCCACCACCGACGCGCTCTGCCGCGACATCCTCGCCGGCTGGCTCGGCCGCCCACTGGGCGAGGGCCAGGTCACCATCGAATCCGCCGGCTTCGCGCATGTCGACAACATCGCCGCCGGCTTCGATGGCGCCTGGCTCGCCTTCGCCAATGTCGAGGGCGTCGATGCCCGGCTGCGCGGCCTCGACACGGTGATGGTCACCACCGCAGAAGCCGGCCTCCCCGAATTCTCCGCCCTCGAACTCATCGGCCGCGCCGACGCCGCGCAAGCCGATCTCGCCGCCATCGCTGCCCTCAGGGAGTCGCTCGACCGCGTCATCCCCCAGCTCATCGCCAACCCGCAAGCCGCCCGCACCCTCTGGTACCGCGCGAGCACCGAACCCGAATCCGCCACCACGGACGCGATCGTCGCCGACACGCTGCGTCGCCTCGTCGCCCCCGTCCGCGCCGATGCCGCTCGCTGGCGCCCGATGTGGCGCTACATGGCCGATCACGGCGGCGATGTTGTCGATGCAAGCACTTACGAAGCGATGTTCTAACCTCGCATCAAGGTTCGCCCAGCTCCACCGTCACCGTCCGGAAGCCGTCCGGCCCCGCCTCGCGCTCGGCGGCACGCTGGATCGGCCCCGGCAGGTCGGTCCGCACCGCCACATTGATCCCGCCGGCCGCCAGCACGGCGCCCACCGCATTGGCCCGCGCCTCGGCAAGTGCTGCCGGCCCATCGTCGGCAATCGCCACCCGCCCGGTCGCCGTCGCCCGGGTGATGTTCCAGCGCCCCAGCGCCCATTGCACCGGCGCCAGCCCCTGCGGCTCGGCGCTGCCGGCGGCAAAGCGCACCACCAGCCGCGTCGTCGGCGGCGGCACCAACCTGATCGTCCAGTCCGGATGCCGCTCGGCCAGCTGTCGTTCGGTCCGGTACAGCGTTTCCAGCGGCGTGCCGGGCCGCGCATTCGCCACCAGCCGCCGCAGCGCCGGGTAGATCAGGATGTCCGCCTCGGGCGTGCCGGTTGCCAAAGACACCGCTTCCACCAGCCCCGTCGCCGTGGCGTTGCTCGCCGCCGCCCGCCCGCTCTCCGCCAGTGCTGCGCGCTCCTGCTCCAGCCGCGGCAAATCCTGGTTGGCGACCAGCTGCGTCAGCGCAAAGCTCGAATCGCGGTGCGCAATGCCCGTCCATGCCGCCGCGATCCGCGCCTCGGCCGCCGGCGTGAACCGCGGCGTGATCACTACCGCCGAAGCGCTCACCGGCTCGGCGCCATGGTTGATGTCGAGCTGCGAAATCCGGCTGCCCTCGGGCAAGGCGTCGACGATCGCGCTCCTCAACTGCCGGGTCACGATCGATTCCTCGGCAATCTGCCGCAACGAGAACGCCAGCGGCACCGCCATCACCAGGAAAACACCGGAAATCAGCAGCGTCTGCCCGTTTGTCTGCCGCGGCGTCAGGTCCTGCGCAAAGCCATAGAGGCGCGCCATCAGCGCGGCCGAAAGCGCAATCGCGATGAAGTTGGTGAAGAACAGCGCCAGCGCCCCGGCAAAGATCGCCACATTGAGCGTCGCCAGCCCATAGCCCACCACCGCCAGCGGCGGCATCAGCGCCGTGGCGATCGCCACCCCCACCACCGTCGCCCCCTGGCCGCGAATCGTCGCATAGGTGCCTGCCAGCGCCGAAAAGATCGCCACCAGCAGGTCGAACAGATTGGGCCGGGTGCGCGCCAAGATCTCGGGCGTCACCCCCTGCAGCGGCGAGGCGAGCACGATGATCGCGGCAATGCCGACGCCGAGCAGGCTGCCGAGCGCCAGCGCTGTCAGCGAGGTCCGCACCTCGCGCCAGTCGAACACCGCCAGCGCAAACCCCAGCCCGATGATCGGCCCCATCAGCGGCGAGATCAGCATCGCGCCGATCACCACCGCCGGCGATGATTGCAACAGCCCGAGGATGGCGATGCCCGCCGACATCAGGACCATGAAGGCGTAGCGCAGCGACCAGTCGGCGTCCGCGTCGATCCGTGAAGCAATCTCGGCGTGCGCAATGTCGCCCACCACGTCGCGCCGCCACCAGCGCTGCAGTCGGGCGACGAGCGGCGGGCGCACGACGTCCTGCTTGGTCATGCAAACGCCTGCGGGTGGCGGAGCAGCGAGAACAGCAGGCCCCGGGTCTCGGCGTCGATCTCGCCCGAGACATTTGCCGGCCGGAACCGCCGCTGGAAGGCGATCACTGCCTCCTTCGGCCAGCTCACATCATAGCCATAGCGGCCGAGTGCGGCGATAAAGCCCTCGTCATACCAGTTCGGGTCGATCTCCGCCGAGGGCATCGGCACCGCCAGCCCCTGCGCCGCCAGCCGTGCCCAGGGAAACAGCTCGCCCGGATCGGCCTTGCGCCGCGGCGCAATGTTCGAATGCCCGACGATGTTCGACCGCGCGATGCTGTGACGCCCGAGGATGCCGCGCATCAGGTCCTCCAGCGCCGTCATCTGCTCGTCGGGGAAGGGCGCATAGCCCCATTCATGCCCCGGATTGGCAATCTCGATGCCGATGCTGGCGCTGTTGATGTCGGTCGTCGTGCGCCACCAGCTCATGCCGGCGTGCCAGGCGCGGCGCCCCTCGTCGACCATGGCGAAGGTCTGGCCGTCCTCGGCGATCAGATAATGCGCGCTCACCTTGGCGGCCGGATTGGTCAGCCAGGCCAGCGCCGCATCGGCAGATTTCATGCCGGTATAGTGCAGGATCAGCATCGACACCGGCAAACTTCGCGCGTCATGGTTCGGGGAGGGGCGCTCGATCATCATGGTCGCGATTTCGTCATCAGGGCGTGCCGTCCGGATTGTCGCGTGCTTGTGCCGTGCGCAGCGTGATGATGGCAACCCCGGCCAGCGTGATGATGCCGCCGACGACCATCTGCGCCGTCACCGGATTGCCGAACACCAGCACCGCGATCACCACCGAAATAAGCGGCGTCGGCAGCGTCAGCGGCGAGACGACCGCCACCGGATAGCGCTGGAACAGCCAGCTCATCCCGCCATGCCCGACAAGCGAGGACAGGATCGCCGAATAGCCGAGCCACCCCCAGGTCGAGGCCTTGAGCGCGCCGACCCGCGCCAGCCCCTGCGGCTCGAACACCATCGCTGTTGCCGCAAGCAGCGGCACGCTCACCAGCGCCAGCCAGGCGTGTGTCGTCATCACCGGCACCCCCGCCAGCGCCCGGAACAACAGATTGCCCACCGCCCAGCTGAACGCCGCCGCCACCGTCAACCACACGGCGATGCTCTCGCGCGCGATCGCCGGGTCGAACCCCATCACCGCCACCCCGGCAAAGGACAGCACCACGGCGGTGATCCGCGGCAGCCGGATCTTCTCCTTGTAGACGATCACCGCCAGGATGAGCGAAAACGGCACCCCGAGCTGTCCGGTGATCGCCAGCGCCGAAATGTTCGTCGCGAGCGCAAAGCTCAGCGCGCCCAGCCCCATGAACAGCGCGCCCGCCACCACGCCGGTCACCAGCACCGCCTTCATCCGCCCCGGCAGCCAGCGCAGCCATGGCAGGCACACCGCCAGCACGATCACATAGCGCAGCGTGACGGCGGTCAGCGGCCCGGCATCATCGACCGCATATTTTACCGCCACGATGTTGAAGGCCCAGATGAGGTCGATCAGCAGGATCAGCGCCAGATGCGGCGGTGTCATGCGCGCGCCATGCCCGACTCCGCCGTGCCCGTCTCTGCCGGCCCGCCGCGGCTCGGTCGCCCGGCGAGCACGGCATAGGCACCGTTGATCGCCGCCATCCGCGCTTCAGCGACGCGGATGAATTCGGACGGCATGCCTTCAGCCAGGTGCCGGTCGGGGTGATATTGCTTCACCAGCGCGAGATAAGCCTTTTTCAGCGCGGACCGGTCGGCATCGCGCGCCACACCCAAGATCGCCCAGGGGTCCTCTTCAGGCGATGCGATGTGCCGGGCGCGAATGGCAGCCGCCATTGCCGGGGAGATGCCGAACTGCTCCGCCACCACCGCCAGATAGGGCAGTTCCGCCGGGTGGAAGCCATCGGTTGCGGCAATCAGCCACAGCGCCTCGAGCAGATCCTCGAGCAGCGGCGATCCAGGGCCGAGCAGTTGTGCTGCCTGTGCCGCATAGGCTTCGAAGCCCGCCGTGCTGCGCTTGGCCATGTCGTAGAAGCGGCGCACATTCTCCGCCTCCTTGGGGTCGACACGGAACAGCCGCTGGAAGGTGCGGAATTCGGCCTGGGTGGCATCACCATCGACACCCGCCATCTTCGCCGCCAGCGCGATCGCGGCAATCGTGAAAGCCACGGGCCGGTCGGCCGGAGCAGCCTTGCCGCGGATCAGCACGCTGAGCCCGCCGGTCATCGCGCCCAACAACACGCCCAGTGGCCCGCCGACGACAAAGCCGGCCGCTGCGCCGGCAAGAGTGGCGAAGACGCTCATGCGCTCCGAATAGGGTTCGAGGTGGAATTAGGAAAGCCACAAAGGCCAGCGTGCCCGGCCCGCCATGGCAGCGGCCGGGCAACGCAATTCGAGTCAACCCCGCTCAAGCGACCTTGTCATGCTCCGCCTGCGGGTCCCGCAGCGCGTAGCCACGGCCCCACACGGTCTCGATGCAGCCCGAGGCCGGTGCGCCTGCAAGATGCAGCTTCTTGCGCAGCTTGCACACGAACACATCGATGATCTTGAGTTCGGGCTCGTCGCGGCCGCCATAGAGATGCGTCAGGAACATCTCCTTGGTCAGCGTCATCCCCTTGCGGAGCGAAAGCATTTCCAGAATCGCATATTCCTTGCCGGTCAGCGACACGCGCCGGCCATCGACCGAAACCGTGCGCGCTGCGAGATCGATGCTCATCGGCCCGGTGACGATCAGCGACTGGGCATGGCCCTGGCTGCGACGCACCAGCGCATGAATGCGCGCCAGCAGTTCCGCCTTGTCGAACGGCTTGGTCACATAATCATCGGCGCCGGCGCCGAAGCCTGTCACCTTGGTCCCGGTTTCGGCATCACCCGAAAGAATCAATACTGGCGTGGTGATTCGCAATTGGCGCAGCTGCCGCAACACTTCATGACCAGAAATATCGGGCAAGGTCAGATCGAGCAGCACAACATCGAATTCGTAACTACGTGCGTATTCGAGTGCAGCTTCGCCACTGGCGGCAGTTTCATGGTCCAGGCCGGCTTCATCGAGAATAAGTTCGACACTGCGGGCCATCAAACGGTCATCTTCAACAAGCAATACGCGCATAGCACTAGCCTCCCGTGAGCTCCGGCGACCAGAGTGGTGACCGACGCTGACTGGAATGGTTAACTCCAATTGTCGTAAATTGTAAAGAGCATCCGTATTGGTAGTGTGCCCATAAACCCTACTTATTGATGCTGAAGCGTCCATTAACGGATCACTTCGCCGACGGCAGGATTTCGCCCGCCTCGAACACCGGCCGATAGATCTGCACCCGCGTCACCCGCAGGCCGGGAACGCCCGCACAGGTGATGGCGCGCTCCCAGAGCCGCAGTTCCGCCTCGCTGATCCGGTAGCGGGCGCAGGCTTCCGCCCGGCTGATCCGACCGGATTCGATCGCTGCAAGCACCTGCGCCTTGCGGCGGATGACCCAGCGCTGCGTGTCAGGCGACGGCAGGTCGGAGAGATCGTTGCTCGAAATGCGCTTGGCCTCCATGATTCAAACCTTTGGTTGCATCCGGTTCCTGAAAGCGATGACGGCCATTTGTCGCCAGAGCTAAGCATCGGCCTTGGTAAACGGCGAGAAAGCATCCCTTAAGGCCAACACTTGTTTAAATTTGCCGCCTGCATCTACGCTGGAGGGGTTGACGCGGACGCGAGCCGGACCGATGCGCCCCCCAGCATGATAGCGCTCGACACACTCGATACGGCCGGCGTCGAAGGCCTCGATGGCCTCGCCGGCCGCCGCGTCGCGGTGGCGATGTCGGGCGGCGTCGATTCCTCGGTCGTCGCCGCCTTGGCCCATGCCGCCGGCGCCGAAGTGGTCGGCGTCACCCTGCAGCTCTATGGCGGCGGCGCCACGCCGAGCCGGCCGGGTGCCTGTTGTGCCGGTGCCGACATCCGCGATGCCCGCGCCGTCGCCGACCGCATGGGCTTCGCGCACTATGTCATCGACATGGAAGCCCGCTTCCAGGACAGCGTCATCCAGCACTTCGCCGACAGCTATGCCGCCGGCCGCACCCCGGTGCCGTGCGTCGAGTGCAACAAGACCGTCAAGTTCCACGATCTGCTCGATCTTGCCCGCAGCCTCGGCGCCGAGGCGCTGCTCACCGGCCATTATGTCCGCCGCATCGAAGGTGCCGACGGCCCCGAGCTCCACCGCGGGCGCGATCCCGCCAAGGACCAGAGCTATTTTCTGTGGGCCACCACACAGGCCCAGCTCGATTATCTGCGCTTCCCGCTCGGCGGACTTGAAAAGCGCCGAGTCCGCAGCCTCGCGGACACGCTGGGGCTGGTCGTCGCCAACAAGCCCGACAGCCAGGATATCTGCTTCGTCGGCGGCGGGGACTATGCCGCCATCGTCGAGCGGCTCCACCCCGAGCTTGCCGCCGGCGGCGAGATCGTCGACGCCGCCGGAAGGGTGCTCGGGCGCCATGCCGGCATCCACAAGTTCACCGTCGGTCAACGCCGCGGGCTCGAGCTCGGCGGCGCCACCGAGCCGCTCTATGTCACGGCTATCGACGCCGAAGCCGCCCGGGTGATCGTCGGCCCTCGCACAGCCCTCGCGGTCGGCGCCGCCGTCCTCGAAGATTGCAACCGGCTCGGCGCCTGGGCCGGCCAGGTCGAAGCCAAGGTCCGCTCGCTCGCCGCCCTTGCCCCGGCGCATGTCGAAGACACCACGCTGGTTTTCGACACCCCCCAGCAAGGCGTCGCACCCGGCCAGGCCGCCGTTCTCTACGCCGGCAGCCGCGTGCTCGGCGGCGGCGTCATCGCGCGAACGCGCGCCCCGTTAACGAATTAGCAACACTATGAGAATGCAGTAGAATTACGCGTCAACCATTTGACAGGCGTCAATAATCCGACAGCCACCGCCGTCAAATCCTTGACACGCGCACCCCCGCCGCCTTGGCCGCCCCGCTTGGCACACCCCTTGCACAGCGCCGGCCATGATCAACGCGCCCCCTCCGCCCCCCGTCTTCTGGCCAGCACTGCCGGCGCTGCTGGCAACCCTGCCGCCATTCACCATTCCCGTCGTCTGGACTGGAGAACGACCGTCCTGCCCGCATGTTTACATCGGGGCCGCTCCCCGCCTTCCTGCCCGCCGTTCCGCCGCCACCCTCGGCCCGCACGGACTGGCGCTCCACCTCGCCCCCGGCGACGAGGGACATGCGCTGGCGCTGATCGCCGCCTTCCTGGCTCCCGAAACCACCCCGGCCGCCACCGCGCCCGCCAGCCGCGCGCTCCTCGCCCTCGCCGCCCGCGTCGCGCCGCGCGATGTGTCGGTGCTCATCGAGGGCGCCACCGGCACCGGCAAGGAAGGGCTTGCCCGCCTCATCCACCAGCTTTCCCCTCGCCGCGATGCATCCCTGGTCGCGGTAAACTGCGCCGCGCTCCCGGAGGCCATGTTGGAAGCAACATTGTTCGGCCATGAGCGCGGCGCCTTTACCGGCGCCGTCGCCGCCGGCCGCGGCCTGTTCCGCGAGGCCGATGGCGGCACGCTCTTCCTCGATGAAGTCGCCGAGCTGCCGCTGCCGCTGCAGGCCAAGCTGCTCCGCGCCCTGCAGGAGCGCGAGGTCATGCCCGTCGGCGCCACCCGGCCCGTCAAGGTCGATGTCCGCCTCATCGCCGCCGGCAACCGCGATCTTGCCGCCGACGTCGCTTGCGGCCGCTTCCGCGCCGATCTCTACTATCGCCTCGCCGTCTTTCCGCTGCGCACCCTGCCGCTCGCCGAGCGCATCGAGGATCTGCCCGCCATCGCCGCCGCCCTGCTGCTCCGCCGCGCCCGCGAGGCGTGCCACGGCACCGCCACCGTCCCCATCGGCTGGCTCACCCCATCCACCGTCGCCGCGCTCATCGCCCACCCCTGGCCCGGCAACGTCCGCGAGCTTGGCAACGTCCTCGACCGGGCGCTGGTGATGGGAGACGGCACCACGATCGACACTCACGACCTGACCTTCGACACCCCCTTCCAGCCCCGCAATGCCCTTCCACGACCCCTCCAGCACCCCCCTCACAACCCTGCGCTGACCGGGGCCGTCCGCGCCCAGGAGGAGCGCAGCATCGCCTGCGCTCTCGCCGAAGCCCCCACCCGGCGCGCCGCCGCCGCCCGCCTCGGCATCAGCGAGCGCACGCTGCGCTACAAGATGGCCGGCATCGCGTCGCGCAGCCCAGGCTTCCCCCGCGAGATGCGGCTCCAGTAGATGTTGCCGCCGGTCGATGCCTCGTCGGTGATGGCGCTCAGGGCGCGCATCCTCGCCCAGTCCGAGCAGCTGGGCGCGCTGTCACGCACGGCAGATGCCCCGAAACCCGCCGTCCCCTTCGAATCGGCGATGAGCGATGCCCTCAAGGCGGTGAGCCAGGTGCAGGACGATGCCGGCGCCCGATCTGCTGCCTTCGAGCGCGGCGAGACACAGGATCTCGCCGCGGTGATGATCGCCCGCCAAAAGGCCAGCCTTGCCTTCGAAGCCACGCTGCAAGCGCGCAACCGCCTGCTCGGCGCCTACAAGGACGTGATGAGCATGCCGCTATGATTGCGGTAATCCGGCATGGCTGAAACGGCGATCATCGACGTATCCGCCGGCGGCGCCAAGGCGCTGCTGCCGCAGCAGCTCCGCGACGCGTGGGAAAATCCCGCCATCGCCGCGATCCGCCCCGCCATCATCGCCGCCGCCGCCCTGCTGCTGGCGCTTGCCGGCTGGTCGATGCTGCGCGAGCCTGCCTGGCGCCCGCTCTATGCGGAGCTTTCGGATGGGGACAAATCCGCAGTCCTCGAAGCGCTGCAAGGCGGCAACTACACGGCGCGTATCAACCCCGCCACCGGCGGCGTCGAAGTCCCCGATGCCGATGTCGCCGCCGCGCGGATTCTCCTTGCCGGCCAAGGCCTTCCCAAGTCCGCCCGCGCGCTCGATCCGGTGGGGGACATGCCGCTTGGCATGAGCCGCGCTGTCGAGGCCGCCCGCCTCAAGTCCGCACTCGCCGGCGAGCTCGCCGCCTCGATCGAAGCCATCGACGGAGTCAAGCGCGCCACCGTCCATGTCGCCCTTCCCGAGCCCAGCGTCTTCGTCCGCGACCGGGTCCCCGCCTCGGCCTCGGTCTTCGTCACTCTCGCCCCCGGCCGCGTGCTCGGGGAGGCGCAGGTCCGCGCCATCGTCTGGCTCATCAGCTCGAGTGTCGCCGGCCTCGCCCCGGAACGCGTCAGCGTCGTCGACCAGTCCGGCGCACTCCTCTCGGCCGGCGTCGCCGCCGGGGAGGCGGCCCAGCTCGGCTATCAGGCCCGCCTCGAAGCCCAGGTCCGCGAGCGCCTCGCCAAGCTGCTGACCCCCTTGCTCGGCCAGGGCCGCTTCACCGCCGAAGTCACCGCCGACGTCGATTTCAGCGAGAACCAGTCCGCCTCCGAGCGCTTCGAACGCGAAGGTTCGGTGCTGCGCTCCGAGCAGGCGAGCCGCAGCCTCGAAGCCGCACCGCCGCCGGCGCGCGGCATCCCCGGTGCGCTCAGCAATACAGCACCCGCCGCTGCCCAGGTCGCGGGCACGCCGCCTGCCGACACCGCCGCCGCCGGGACCTCGCCGCAGCAGATCACCAACGAGACCACCAACCGCGCCTGGGAGATCGGCAAGGATGTCCGCGTCTCGCGCGGCGGCGCCCCCGCGCTCCGCCGCCTGTCGGTGGCGGTGGTCATCGACCGCGATGCCATCGCGCGTGATGGCAAGGTCCCCGCCGGCGAGCTCGAAAGCCTGCGCCGCATCATCGCCGGCGCCATCGGCGAGGATGCCCGGCGCGGCGACCGCATCGAGGTCGTGCTGCGCCGCTTCGCCCCCCCGCCCGAGGAGCCGGATACCACCTGGTTCCAGTCGCCCGCGGTCAAGGACAATTGGCCGCTGGTGCTGATGGCGCTGGCCGGCGTGCTGGCGCTGGGTGCCGCAGGCTGGTTCGCATGGCGGCTCCGCAGGATTCGCAAGGCCCGCGCCGCTGCCGCCCTTGCCGCCGCCATCGGTCCCTCCCAGCCCGACCGCGTCGATGGCGGCGATCTCGCAGCCGCCCCCCCAGCGGGGGCCGACGCCGCAGACTCCCAAACCCCCAACGAAAAGCGCACCGCCGCCCTCGCCGCCGCCGGGCTGCCGCCGCTGCTCGATTACCAGGGCAAGCTCGGCGCCACCCGCGAGCTGGTCGATGGCGACACCGACCGCGCCACGGCTGTGGCGCGGATGATGCTCGCCGATGACGGGGCCGAACCCGAAGCCGAGGCGACATCATGAGTGCTGCCCTCGCCCAGATGCTCGCCGATGGTACAGCACCACCCCCCGCCGCCGTGCTCACCGGCGCGCAGAAATGCGCCATCTTGCTGCTGCTCCTCGAAGAAGCGCAGGCTGCCGAGCTGCTCCGCCGCCTCAGCGCCGCCGAGGTCCGCTCGGTCGGCGAGGCGATGCTCACCGTCGCCGAGATCGCCCCTGCGACCGTCGATGCGGTTCTCGACGAGTTTCTGGCGCGCACCCGCACCGTCGAGGCGCTCGATGCCCAGGGCCGCGAGGCACGCGCCCGCATCGGGCTGGCGCTCGGCAGCCCCCGCGCCGAGCGCGTCATCGAGGCAATCGGTCCACCCGCCGCCGTCAAGCGGCTGGCCGGGCTCGACTGGCTCGATTCAGCCGCCGTCGCCGGCCTCATCGCCGATGAGCACCCCCAGGTTGTCGCCGTGGTGCTGGCGCATCTGGAGACGGCACGCGCCGCCGCCGTCCTCGATGCGCTGCCCGCGACCCTGCAGACCGATGCCGTGCTGCGCCTCGCCACACTGGGTCCCGTCGCCCCCGCCGAAGTGGCTGCGCTGGAAGCCGATCTCGATGCCAAGCTCGCCGAGCGCACCCGCAGCGAGGGTGCTGTGCGGCTGGCGGGCAAGGATTTCACCGCCGCCCTCGTCAACCTCTCCGCCAACCAGGCCGCCCTGATCGCAGCCCTTGCCGCCGTCGATGCCGATCTTGCCGGCGCAATTGCCGAGAGCAGCTTCGGCTTCAACGACCTGTCGAAGCTGGCCCCGCGCGAGCTGCAGCTCGTGCTGCGCGAGCTCGACCAGGCGGTGCTCACCGTGGCGCTCAAGGGCGCCACCCCCAGCCTACGCGAACTCGTCTTCGCCGCCATGTCGAGCCGTGCCGCCGACCAGTTGCGGGACCAGCTTGCCGAAACCGGTCCCACCAAAAAGGCCGATGTCGCCGCTGCCCAGGCCGAGGTCTGCGCGCTCGTTCGCCGGCTCGGCGAGGCGGGTACGGTGATGATGCCGGGAGCCACCGGCTATGTCTGAAGTCAGCCTCATGCGCAGCACCGGCCTCGCCGGCCTGCTCTGCGCGCTACAGCCAATTGTCTGCGCCGAGCCGCCGCAAGCCGAACCCGAGGCCGATCCGGAGCCGCAGGTGTCGATCGAGGACGTGCGCGCCGAAGCCCATGCCAAAGGCTTCGCCGAGGGCGAGGCTGCCGCCGCTGCCGCACTGCTGCCGCACCGCACCGCCCTCGAAGCCGCCGCCGAAGTGCTCATCGCCGCGTGCAGCATCGATCCCGCAGCACTCCGCACGCCGCTCGCAGCCCTCGTCCGCGCGATCGCCGAGCGCGTTCTCGCCGCCGAGCTCGCCACCGGAGCCACCGTGCTGCTGCCGCTCGTCGAAGCAGCCCTGGCCGAACTCGTCCCCGACGCCGCCCCGGTGCTCCGCGCCCACCCCGATACGCTCGCTGCCCTCGAGGGCCATCTCGCCGGCCTCGCCGTGCAACCCGATCCGGCAATGCGCCCGGAAAGCTTCAGCCTCGAAGGCCCGACCTTCCTCGTCAACGCGAGCCTCGCCGCCCGCCTCGACGAAGCAATGGCGACCCTCGCATGACCGCCACCGCCGCCCTGCAGGCACTCATCGCCGCCGCGCGCCCGCCCTTGCTGCCGGTGCGCCGCGCCGGCCGCGTGATGGCCTTCGATGGCACCACCTTGGAGGCGGTCGGCCTCGAAGCCGTGGTCGGCGGCCAGGCGCAGGTCGGCGAGGCCCGGCAGGACGCCGAAATCATCGGCTTCCGCGATGGCCGGGCACTGCTCATGGGCCTCTCCCCGCTCGCCGCCATTCCGCCGGGTGCGCCGGTCTGGGGCTCGGGGCGCGCCGCCGATGTGGCGGTCGGCGAGGCCCTGCTCGGCCGCGTGATCGATGGCCTCGGTCGTCCGCTCGACGGGCTGGGGCCTGTGCTCACCGATGCCGTGCGCCCGCTCGCCGGCCAGGCGCTGGCGCCGGCGGCGCGCGCCCGCGTGCAGCTGCCGCTCGCCACCGGCGTCCGCGCCCTCGATGGCCTGCTCACGCTGGGGCGCGGCCAGCGGGTCGGCATCATGGCCGGCACGGGCGTGGGCAAATCGGTGCTGCTCGGCCAGATCGCGCGCTGGGCGCACGCCGATGTGGTGGTGGTGGCGCTCATCGGCGAGCGCGGCCGCGAGATCACCGATTTCATCGAGACCGAGCTTGCCGGCCCGGCGCGCGCCCGCACCGTCACGCTGGCGGTGCCCGCCGGCGACGCGCCGCTGCTCCGCGTCCGCGGTGCCGAGCGTGCGCTGGCCATCGCCGAGCACTTCCGGGACCAGGGTGCCCATGTGCTGCTGATCCTCGACAGCCTCAGCCGCGTCGTCCATGGCGCCCGCGAAGTCGCCCTCACGCGCGGCGAGAATGCCGGTGGCCGCGGCTATCCGCCGTCCGCCATGGCGCTCATCGCCTCACTCGCCGAACGCGCCGGCGGTGCCCGCGCCGGCGGCGCCATCACCGCGATCATGACCGTGCTGCAGGAGGGCGACGACAGCGGCGACCCGGTCGTCGATGCGGCACGCGGCGTCATGGACGGGCACATCGTGCTCAGCCGCAAGCTCGCCGGCCGCGGCAGCTTCCCCGCCATCGACCTTTCCGCCTCGGCGAGCCGGGTGATGCACGATGTCACCGACGCCGGCCATGTCGCTGCTGCGGCGCGCTTCCGCCGGCTCAACGCGCTGATCGAGGACAATCGCGATCTCGTGCTGATGGGCGCCTATGCCCCCGGCGCCGACCCCGAGCTCGATGCCGCGCTGCTCCTCGCCCCCGGCCTCGAAGCCTATCGCTGCCAGCCGCGCGACCAGGCTGCCGGCTGGGACGAAAGCCTCGCAGCCCTGTGCACGCTGGTGGCAGCATGAGCGCGCCGCTCGATCGCATCGTCCGCGTCCGCCGTGTGCGCACCCGGTCCGCCATGGCGGCGCTCGGCCGGGTGCAGGCCCGCCAGCTCAGCGAAGCCGGCCTGCTCGCCCGCGTCCGCACCCTGCTCGTGGAGGGCGGTACCCGGCCCGGCCCGATCGGTGCCGCCGAGCTCAAGGCGCGGGTGGCGAGCGACGCCATGCTGGCCCGCCTCGCCGAAGATGTCAGCCGCCGCCTCGGCGGCTCGACCGAGGAGCGCGCCCGGCTCGGCGAAGCCCTTGGCCGCGCCCGCGCCGCCCTCGATGCCGCCGTCGAGCGCCGCGCTGAGCGCGAAGCCGAAACCGGAGGCGCCGAGCGATGACAGCACTGACAGCGCTGCTGCTGCCCGGCCTCGCGCAACCCCCCGCCAGTCCGCCGGCCATCCTTCCGCCTGCCGGTCCGCCGGCGATGCTTCCGCCTGCCAGTCCGATGCTGCCCCCGGCACCCCAGGCTCCGCCCGCCGCATCGCCGTTCGCCATGGCACTGCTGGCGGCCATACCCGCACCCGTCCAGGCGCCCGCCGCCCAACTCCCGATTGTCCCGCCAGATATCCCCCAGCCACGCGAACCTGCACCAATGCTCACCCGCGCCGACATCCATTCTGGCAGCGGGCCGGCGCCGGTTTTGCAGCCGACCCCGCGCGACGCCGACACACCTGTCCCGACAGCACCCGAAACCACCCTCCGGGTGCCCCTCGACACCCCTTCCACGACCCCTGAAGCCGACCCCGAAGCACCGTCAGCGGACCCCCTCAGTCCGCCGCCAGCCACCCGTCCGCAACGATCACGTCCGTTGCCCGAAGCCGAGATCGTGCTGCCTTTCGCATCCCCGAAAGCGCCCGCTAAAGCGCCCGCGCCAGCCCCCCGGACACCCCTCGACGACCCCGCCGAGCCGCCCGCGCCGACCCTCGCCATGCCGTTCGTGCCCCTCGACCAGCCAATCCCGCAACAACAGCAACCAGCCACAATCCGGCAGGACAAGCCCGCAATGCCGGTCGTTCCCCAGGCCGTCCCAGCCCCCCGCGACCAGCCGCTCCCCGCCACCCAGTCGCCCCTGTTCGCGTCCGAAATCCCGTCCGCGCAAAACCCCCCACAGCCTCGCTTCGAAGCGCCGACAATCCTGCCGCCCCATCCTTCCGAACCTGAAAAGAAACCTCCGCAAGCAATTGCCATTGCAACGGAAACCATCCAGCCCGCACAGCAGGTCGACACCCCCACGCCGCTGCCACCCGACCCCATGCCAGCCCCCGCGCCACGCGCAGCGCCGGCCGAAATCCTGCCGCCACCAGCACGCCCCGTCATCGCCGAAGCGCCCCCGAGCGCAACAGTCGAAACCGAACGCCTCGGCTCCATCCGCCTGGCGGTCGAAAGCGGCGGGGAGGGTACCGTGAGCGTCAGGATGCAGGTCCAACCCAGCGCCGCCCCTCCGCTGGAAGCCGGCCGGACTGCCCTTGCAGAAGCCCTGCAAGCCCAGGGACTGCGCCTCGACACCTTGCTCGTATCTCTCACGCCGTCTCAGGAAACGGCCCCAAACAACGGAGAAGACACGGGTCGGCCACGCCTTCAGGACATGTCAGGCCAGCATGGCAACACCCCGGACGGCCGAAGCCGCCGCGAGCCACCCCCCCCTGCTGCAGCCGCATGGCGCTCGGCCGTAGATGACATCACGCTGCACGACGCGCGCCGCGGTCCCACACCCGACCGCTTTGCCTGACCCCGGAGATTCGCATGGCCGACGCAAAACCCAAGGACGAAACCCCCGGCAAGCCCCCCAAGGCGCGCAAGGGCGGCATGCTGAAAACGCTCGGACTGGGCCTGGCTTTCATCCTTGCCGCCGGGGCCGCAGGCCTCGGGGCCACCGTCGGAGTGCTCAAGTTCGGCAGCAGCTATCTGCCTGGTAAGGCAGCTGAATCGGGCCACGCACCATCCACCGCATCGTTGGTTCTGCCGATCGAATATGTCGAGATCGACACGCCTTTCACATCGAACCTCGTCGACACCGGCCGCTATTTGCAGGTGCGGCTTTCGGTCGGCACCACTGCCGGCCCGGCTGTGGTCGCCGCTGTCACCCGGCACAAGCCCGCAATCATCTCAGCCGTCCTGGGCGTTCTCGGCGAAGCGACCGAGGCCGATGTGGCCGACCGGGCGGCCAAGGACGCGATGCGGGTCAAGGTGCGCGAAGCCATCAATGCCGTGCTCCGCGGCCGCGGCGTTGCAGGTGCTGTCGACGAAGTGTTCTTCACCTCGCTGGTCATCCAGTGAGCGAGCTGCGGATCCGTTCGGAAGCCGCAGCCGAGATGCTGTGGCCTGAAAACTTCCTGCCACCACAGGCAGTTGGCAGCACCAGCATGGCGGACACTGCGCCGCTGGTGCTCGCGGTGGGTGCCGCCATCGAGCGACTGCTCCGCCGACCGGTGTCGGTGTTGCCAGCCAATTTCGACGAAGTCGAAGCGGCGCAGGAGGGCGGCGGACAGCGGTTGGCGGCGCTTTGGCTCTCGCTGCGGCTTGGCGGCAGCATGGAGTCAGCCCAGATCAGCAGCGGCATGGTTGGCGCCACCTGGGCCCGCTTCCGCGACCAGCTGCTCGCCGCTGCAGCCGCTGCCGTGCCGGAGTGGCCCGACGACCTCGATCAGCTCGCGGTGCTGGTGACTGTGGGATCGGGGCGCGGGGCGGTGGAGGATGTGATCGTGATGAAGGCGCCGGCGCGCGAGAAGCCTCCATGCCTGCCGGCAAGCCCCGCCCTCGCAGCGCAGCTCGCAGCGATGCCGATGCGGATCACGGTCGAACTCGCATCGGCAGACATGAGCTTGCACGCACTGCTGCCGCTGCATGCCGGCCAGGTGCTCGCCATCCAGCCGGTGCGCGAGATGCGGCTGCGGCTGGGGGACCATGGCATCGGCACCGCGACCCTCGAGCCGCTGCCCGACGGCAGGCAGGTCGCCACTCTGCTTAACATCGATGTCGAACGTATGGGAGAAAGAATATGAATGCAATGAATCCAGGGGGTTTGCACCCCGATGAAGAGCAGGTCGCCGGCCTGGCACTGGGCGCTTTCGGGGGCATTTCGGTGCGGCTTTCGGTCGAAGTGGGGGCGGTGCGGCTGCCGCTGCGCGATGTGCTGGCGCTGCAGCCGGGGGCGGTGCACACGCTCGATCGGCGGGTCGATGCGCCGGTCGATGTGCTCATCAACGACCGGCTGATCGCGCGGGGCGAGATCGTGACGATCGGCGATCGCTTCGGCGTGAAGCTTACCGAGATCGTGGCCGGGGTGGCGGGATGATGGCCCTTGCGGTCTGGCGGGCGCGGCTGACCGGCATGGTGAAAGCCGCCGATGCGCGCCGGCATGCCCGTGTCGTTCAGCTGCTGCCGCTGGGTCCGGGGTCGCGGCTGCTGGTCGTCGAATTCGGCGGGCGGCGGCTGTTGCTGGGGCAGGGACGCGGCGCGCTGGTGCGGCTTGCCGAGGCCGATCTTGCATCGGCGGCGGTTGAGCCCATCACATGAGCATGGCGGCCTTGATGGTGCAGGCCGTGCCGTCGCTGCCCGGCGGGCTGCCCTCTGCGGTGCCGAGCCTGAGCGGGGCTATCCAGATCCTGCTGGTGATGTCGGCGCTCACGCTGCTGCCGGCTGCACTGCTGATGATGACCTGCTTCACGCGCATCGTCATCGTGCTTGCCATCTTGCGGCAGGCGCTGGGGCTGGGGCAGAGCCCGCCGAACCAGCTGCTGGTGGGAATCGCGCTGCTGATGACGGTGTTCATCATGCGGCCCGGCCTCGAGCGGATCCATGATGGCGCCTACAAGCCCTTGATGGACGGGCAAATTCCGGCCGAACTGGCGCTGGGACGCGCCGGCGATGAACTGAAGGGTTTCATGCTCGGGCAGACGCGCGAGGCGGACCTGCGCAAGTTCGCCGAGATTGCCCGGGCCGGGCCGTTCGCCTCGCCCGACGATGTGCCGTTGCCGGTGGTGCTGCCGGCGTTCGTGGCGAGCGAATTGAAGACGGCGTTGCAGATCGGCTTTGTCATCTACCTGCCGTTCCTGGTGATCGACCTCATCATCTCCTCGATCCTGATGTCGATGGGGATGATGATGGTCTCGCCCGCCACCGTAAGTTTGCCGGTAAAGCTGGCGCTGTTCGTTATGGTCGATGGGTGGTCGCTGGTGCTGGGCGCGCTCGCCAAGAGCTTTGGAGGCGGGTGATGCGGCTGCTCGTGCAACTCGCCGCCGACATGCCCGATGACCGGATGATGGCCGCGCTGACGCGCGATGCGGTGCAGATGTTCGCCACTGGCGCGCTCATTTTTCTCGTGCCGGTGCTGATCGTGGCGGTGGTGGTCGGGCTGGTGCAGACCATCTTGTCCATCTCGGAACAGAGCCTCTCGTTCCTGCCCAAGCTGATGACACTGGTGGCGATGCTGCTGCTGGCGGGCGAGCGAGTCATGCACGGTCTGGCCAACCTCCTGGAATCAGGGCTTATCGATATGGTGGGGGCAATCCGCTGATCCCTCTGCCGGCCTTTGATCCGATGGGCGCGCTGCTGGCGTTCACGCTGGCGGGTGTGCGGCCGATGGTGATGATGGCGCTGCTGCCACCGCTGGCCGGGGCAGCGCTGCCCTGGTCGGCGCGGCTGGCGGTGGTGGGGGCGATGGCGGTGTTCCGCAGCTTCGGACCACACGCGGAAGCGCTGGCGCCGGACAGCCTGGCAGGTGAGGTGCTGGCCGGCGTGCTCGCCGGGCTGGCACTGGCGGTGGCTTTTGCGGCGGCCAGCATGGCGGGCGAGGTGGCGGCGAGCATCATCGGGCTGGGCTTTGCCAGCTTTGCCACGGCGGCGGGCAATGTGTCGGTGCTGGGGCAATTCTATGGGGCGGTGATGGCGCTCGCCTGGGCTTCCACCGACGGGCATCTGCGGCTGCTGGAGCTGATGTCGGGGGGCATTTCGGGAATGGAAGCGGTCACTTTGGGGCAGCTTTCGGCCTATGGCGGGGTGATGTTCGGGGGTGCCTTGCGCATGGCGTTGCCGATCGTGGGGCTTTTGCTGGTCGGCAATCTTCTGGTGGCGCTGGCGGTGCGCGCGGCTCCGCAACTGGGCGCGCTCGCAGTCGGGCCGCCGCTGCTGCTGATGCTGCTCGTATGGGCGCTGCCGCTACTGCTCGAAGGGCTGGTGGACCGGGCGCGGGTGACGCTGGAAACTGCTGCGGTTCTGGTACGATGAGCGAGGGCGAGAAGACGCAGGCTGCAACCCCCAAGCGGCGGGCGGATGCGCTGAAGGAGGGCAATGTCTGGCAGCCGCGCGAGATCGGGCCGGCGGCGGCGGTGCTGGTGGCGGCCCTTCTGGTGACAGTGGCGGGCGAGCGACTGTGGTGGGGGATGGCGGGGTTTCTCGCCGAGATGCTGGCGGGGGCGGGGGCTGCGGTGTCGGCCGACGACATGGTGAGCTTCGGCACGAGCCATGTGCCCTGGCAAGGGCCGGTGGTGCTGGCGGTGGGGGTGATGCTGGCCACCGGCGGGCTGGCGCAGGCGGCGGCGCGGCATGTGTCGCTGGGGCTTGCGGCGCCGAAGTTCAGCCGGCTGAGCCCGGTGAAGGGGTTGCAGCGCATCTTCTCGGCGCAGGGGTTGACCGGGGCCGGCACGGCGCTGCTCAAGCTGGCGGTGATCGGCGGTACCGGGGCGGTGGTCCTGCTGCCGCTGGTGGGGCAGCTTGCGGAGGCCGGGGAGGGTGTCGGGGGGGTGTCCGCGGTGGGCTCGGCGGTGGTGCGGCTGCTTGGGGCGGGTGCGTGCGCGATGCTGGTGGTGGCGATGGTCGATGCCGCACTCGGCTGGTGGAGCCGCGAGCGCAAGCTGATGATGAGCCTCGACGAGGTCAAGCGCGAGAGCCGGCAGGACAATGGCGCGCCCGAGCTCAAGGCCGCGATCCGCCGGGCGCAATATGCGGCTGCACGGCGTCGGCTGCAGACAACGCTGGCCGAGGCTTCGGTGGTGCTGGTCAACCCGGCACATTTTGCTGTCGCCCTTCGCTACCGGCCGGGGGAAGATGCCGAGCCGGTGGTGCTGGAGAAGGGCCGCGAGGAGGTGGCGCGGGCGATCATCGCCGTGGCGCAGCAGCTTGGGCGGCCGGTGGTGCGCTCGCCGCGGCTGGCGCGCGCGCTGTTCTTCACGGCAAGGGTGGGGCAGGGGGTGCGCGAGGAGCTTTATGTGGCGGTGGCGACGGTGCTGGCGTTCGTGATGCGGGTGGATGAAGCCGCACGCGATGATGTGCCCGCCGTCGAGGTGCCGCCGGAGTTCGATTTCGACGAGACCGGCGCGCGGCGCAAGCCGGGCGCGCCGCTGCCGTTGTAGGGACCATGGCCACCGACATCATCAGCCAGCTCGGCGCAGGGGCCGGCATCAACAGCCGCCAGGTGATCGACGAGCTGGTGGCAGCGCAGCGCACGGCGCAGACGACACCGCTCAATGACCGCCGTGCGGTGTTGAACAGCCGCGTCGATGCGCTTGGGCAGCTCCGCGATGCACTGGGCGCCATCGCCGGATCGCTGCAGGAGCGAGTGCGCAGCGGCGCTTTCGGGCTGCAGCCGCGCGCGAGCGACACGGCGGTGGCGGTCGAGCGGTCCGGGCTGGGGCCGCAGGCGGCGTTCGAGGCGTCGCTGGTGGTGGAGCAGCTCGCCGCCGGGCAGCGACTGGTGGCAGCACCTGTGGCCACGCTCGACACGCCGGTGGGGCAGGGCAGCCTGAACTTCGTGTTCGGCCGCCGCACCGATCTGGGCGGGGGGGACTTCAGCTTTGCTGCCGGTGGTGCCGAGGCGGATTTCTCGGTGGTCATCGGGCCTGGGAACAACACGCTGGCGGGGATGCGCGATGCCATCAACGCCGCGTCGGGTGGCGCAGTGACGGCGTCGATCGTCAATGCCGGCAATGGCTTCAGCCTTGTCTTGCGCGGCAAGGAAGGGGCGGCGCGCGGCTTTGTGGTGAGTGCGGCCGAGGACGTGGATGCGCCGGGGCTTTCCGGCTTTGCCTATACCAGCGGCAACCGTGCGCTCGGCTTTTCGGCTGCGGCGGCCGATGCGGTGATGATCTATGACGGGGTCACCGTGAGCCGCGATACCAATGTGGTCGACGGGCTGGCGGATGGCGTGCGGCTGCGGTTGCAGCGCACCACCGGGCCGGAAGGACTGGCGCTCGGCGCAAACCGTGACCGCGCCGCCCTTGCGAGCACGCTGGCCGACTTTGCCGACACGCTGGGCGCGATGCGCGGGCTGATCGGTGATTTTCGCCGAGGCGCCGCCAATGGCGAGCCCGCCGGGCCGCTGGCGGCCGATTCGACGGCACGATCGATGGACCAGGCGTTGGCGGCACTGGTGAGTGCGCCGGTGGCTGCCGCCGGTGGGCTGCGGCTGCGCGACCTGGGGGTGGAGGTGACGCGCGAGGGCGCGGTGCGCTTCGATGCCGCGCGCTTTGCGCAGATCACGCCCGAGCAGGAAGCACAGGCCGAGACGTTGCTTGCTGCGCTCTCCGGCAATGGCAGGGGGCAGGGACTGGTGGCCTTGCAGGCGATTGGCGGGTTGGCGACGCCCGCGACCGAGGGGCTGGACCGGCAGCGCCGCAGCGTGGACGAGGCGCTGGCGCGCGCCGAAACGCGGCTGGAGGCGTATCGAACGCAGCTGGTTCGGCAGTTTGCGGCAATGGATGTGCTCGTGGCCTCCTCCAAGGCGGTGGGCACGCAGCTGACGCAGCTGGTGGACAGCTGGTATTCGCGCGGCCAGTGATCCTGCCGCTCAGGCGGACGGGGTGATGTGCAGGCGCCGCATCTTCTCGATGAGGGTGGTACGCTGCAGCCCGAGCAGCCGCGCACTGCCGGCGATGGTGCCGCCACAGGCGGAGAGGGCGGCGCGGATATAGGCCTGTTCGAGATCGGCGATGAGCTGCCGCAGGTCGACGCCATGGCCGGGATCGAGCTGCGGGAGCGTCATCGGCGGCAGCGTGCCGCCGAGCACGTCGTTCATGGTCTCGGTGACGCGCGTTGCGCTCCCGCCGACGACACTGCCGCCAACGACACTGGCGCCAGTGGGGCGCAGCAGCCGCGGTAGCGCATCACGCGTGATCACCTCGCCGGGGTGGTGGGCGCGGGTGCGCTCGACGAAGTTCTTGAGCTCGCGGACGTTGCCGGCCCAGGGATGGTCCATGAGCAACGCCATGGCAGCTTTTTCGAAGCGGATCGGCGGGGCGCCCGCGGTGAGGCAGAAATGCTCGACGAGCAGCGGAATGTCCTGCGGGCGGTCTGCGAGCGGGGGCATTTCGATGCGGATGACATCGAGACGATAGAGAAGATCGGAGCGGAACAGCCCGCGATCGATGGCTGCAAGCAGATCGACGCTCGTCGCCGAGATCAGCCGGACCTCGACGGTGATGGGGATCATCCCGCCGACCCGCTCGACGACACGCGTTTCCAGCGCGCGCAACAGCTTGGCCTGCATCGCCAGCGGCATGTCTCCCACTTCATCGAGAAATAGCGTGCCGGTGTGCGCCGCTTCGAAACGGCCGGTGCGCGCGCGAGTGGCGCCGGTGAAGGCGCCGGCCTCATGCCCGAACATCTCGCTCTCGAGCAAATCCGCGGCGACGGCTGCACAGTTGAGGGCGATATAGGGCGCGCCGGCGCGTCGGCTCTTCTGGTGGAGCAATTGTGCCGCAACATCCTTGCCCGATCCGGAAGGGCCGGTGATCAGCACCGATGCTGGACTGTCGGCAACCTTGTCGATTTCATTGCGAATGGCGACCATTGGCGGGCTGACGCCAATCAATGTTGCGAGATGCCGACTTGCTCTGAGGGCGTGTCGTTGCATGGGCTATCCCACTCGAGCGTTGCTACAAGTTAACAGAATACTAATAACTTGTGTCCCTCTTCAGCCACTTGCCTTTGATAAAACTATCTTCAATAGTTTTTGAACAATTACTTTTCCGAAATGAATGGGGTGGCGACAGCATTATCATGAGATACAACCAGATTGACACTTTGCCGGCGCTGCGCATTGCAACTGATTATCCCGATCGCCTCACGGCCGACGCGCGCTGGGCGGAGGTGCCGTGGCGGGCGGATGCCCTGGGCATCGATTGCGTGCTGGCATGGCGGGAGGGGTCGATCACGGCGCTGGCGGCGAAGGGGGTGCCGCTGGTGGTCGCCATTGATGCGGAAACGCCCGCGGCACTGGTCGACTCGACGGCTCATCATGTGTTTGCCGATGACCCTGCCGATGTGGTGGCAATGATCCTTGCGCGCGCTGCGGCGCGGCCGACGGCGGGCTGGCGCGAGCGCGCCGATGACCCGGCAATCATTTCCGCCCTGTCGCTCGAAGCTGCGCGGATTGCCGAGGCGCTGGCGCGGCTCGCCGCCGAGGCGCGGTCGCCGGGCCAACCGGCGCGCGTCGACAGCACGCTGGTGCGCAAGCTCATCAGGTTGCGCCGGGACCGTGACAGGTATTTTCCTGCCGAGATCTTTGCCGATCCGGCATGGGACATGCTGCTCGATCTGGTGGCGGCGCGGCTGGAGGGCCGGCGGGTATCGGTCTCCAGCCTGTGCATCGCTGCCAGCGTGCCGACGACGACGGCGCTGCGCTGGATCAGGAGCCTCGCCGAAGCGGGCATCTTCGCGCGGGTGACCGATGTTGCCGATGCGCGGCGCACCTGGATCGACCTTTCGGACACGGCGCATGGTGCGATGATGGCGTGGCTGGGGCGCTTCGCCGAGCAGTTCTCGCCGGTGTGAGACTCGTCCCGCTTCAACCGAGCAGAAGCTCCCGGGGATAGCAGCGGGCGACAGGTGCGGCGGCGTCGCTGTCGTCGATGCGGAGCCAGCAATCGGCGTCGAGCAGCGAGTGCAGGATGTGCGAGCGTTGATCGAGGTCGGTATCGACGACCAGCCCTTTGCCGCTGTCCCGGCCGCGCCGGCCGCGCAGGAACAGCGTGATGCCCGGGCGGCCGGCGGGGTGTTCGTGCACGGCGATCCCGGTTTCCGGGGGCAGGCCGAGCATCTGCCGGAGGGCGGCCGCCACGAAGAACCGAAATGCCACCAGTGCGGCCAGCGGCGTGCCCGGCAGGCCGAAATAGGGGCGGCCATCGGGCAGCAAGGCAAACAGCAGGGGCTTGCCGGGCCGCATGGCTATGCCGTGGAACAAAACCGACGCACCCAGTGCTTCGAGACGGTCCCGCACCAGATCGAAGCGGCCCACCGAAACGCCGCCGGTCGACAGGATGATGTCGCCGCTGCCTGGCGCCAGCGCGGTGGCGAGTGCGGCGTCGAGGGCGGCCGGGCTGTCGGCGACGCGGCCCACAAGGGTGCAGGCAAGTCCCGCTGCGGCGGCACAGGCAGCGATCATCGGGCTGTTGCTGTCGACAAGCTCTGCTCCGGAGGCGCGCTCGTCGCCGGGGCCGAGTTCGCTGCCGGTTGCCAGCAGTGCCAGGCATGGTTGCCGGCGGACGCCGACATGGCGGATGCCGAAGGCCGTCAGTACGCCGACGGCATCGGGGGGAATGCGGACGCCGGCCGCGAGGACGAGGCTGCCCGTGCTGCAATCCTCCCCGATGGCGCGGACATTGTGGCCGGGGGCTGCCGGCCGGCAGATGGCGACCCTGTCTCCATACAGAGTGGCGGTCTCGCGCATGACCACGGCATCGGCCCCCGGCGGGACGGGCGCGCCGGTCGCGATCGGCACGGCGGTGCCGCGGGCAAGAGGCGGCGGCGTGGTGCCGGCGGGGACCATGGGGCCGAGCGGGAGCAGGACCGGCGCCGCGAGCGTTGCCACGGCGAGATCGTGGCTGGCGACGGCATAGCCATCCATGGCCGAGGCCGGGAAGCGGGGCGTGTCTGCACCGGCATGCACGGGCGATGCAGTCACGCGGCCGGCTGCCGATGCGACCGGGACGATCTCGCTGCCGAGTGTCTTCACCGTGGCGCGGATCAAGGCGAGCGCCTGCGTGACGGTCAGCCGCGGTGCCGTCTCACGGTTAACAGCCTCACGGGGCGCTGTCTCACATGTCGTTCTCTCACATGTCGTTCTCTCAAGGCGCATCGGCGAGCCCCTGCAGGTCTTCGGGCGTGTTGATGTTGACGATCGGCAGCGCCAGCCGGCGCGGTGCGGCACCGATGCTGACCGCCCATCCCAGCATCGACCGGCGTGGATTCGACGCAATGTGCGCATCGAGCAGCGCCGCCGCTGCACAGGGCCAGAGGCCGATGACCTGCGTATCCGCCAGATAGGCGGGCGATGGCGAGAGGATGTCGACGAGGTCGCGCGGCAACCTCGGGGTGTCGCAGGGGGCGGTGAGAACCATTTCGAAACCGCGGGCCTGGCCGGCGTGCAGCGCAGCGGCAAGCCCTCCCAGCGGGCCAAGGCCGGGATGCGGACGATCAGCGAGCGCTTCGAGCCCGGGAAAGGGGCGGCCGACGATGACGATGGCATCGCATTGGCGCCGCAGGGCAGCGACGACATGCTCGATGAGGGGACGCCCATCGAGGCAGGCGACGGCCTTGTCGGTGCCGAAGCGGCGCGACTGGCCGCCGGCGAGGATGGCGCCGAGGATGCGGGTCAAGGGCTGGACTCCTCATGCTGATCGGTGGCGAGCAGCGCATCGGCGCGGGCGAGGACGCGCAGGGCGAGGCCGGCGGCAGCGGCGCGCTGCACGGCGAGGTGCGTGGGGGCCGAGATGGTGGCCAGCATCGGGCAGCCGGCGAGCACCGCCTTTTCGACAAGCTCGAACGAGCAGCGGGACGACAGCAGCGCGAACCCGCCGTCCCACGCCATGCCGGAACGCAGAATGGCGCCGATCAGCTTGTCGAAGGCATTGTGGCGGCCGACATCCTCGCGGGCCAGCCTGATCGCACCATCGGCGGCACAGGCGGCGGCGGCATGGACAGCGCCGGTGATGCGATTGAGCGGCTGGTGATCGGACAGGGCTGCAAGGGCAAGGAAGACTTCGGCGTTGCCGGCCCGCGATTTCGTGACGATCTTGGGCAAGGGCCGCAGTGCCTGTTCGAGGTTCTCGATGCCGCACAGGCCGCAGGAGGAGTCCGAGACACGGTGGCGCACGCGGTCGAGGGCGCGGTCGGCGACGCGGGGGGCGAGGGTGAGCCGGGCAAGGATGCCGTCGGGGGTGGCGTGGGTGTCGATGTCGAGAATGTCGTCGATGCCGTCGATGAGGCGTTCGGAGAGGACGAAGCCGCAGGCCAGGTCGTGCAGATCGGCCGGGGTGGCCATGAGGACGGCATAGCCGAAGCCGTTCACCTCGATCGCGATCGGCGTTTCATGGGCGAGGGTGCGGATGATCGGTCGGCTTTCGCCTGTGGCATCGATGCGCTCGAAAGCCACGTCCGCCGTGACATCATGGTCGGAGGCGGTCGGCAGTGGGGGTGCGATGTCTTCGTCGATCGCCACGTCGTCCCCTTCCCGTTGCATGACAATATCCTTGGGGAACGCTTGGCGGCGAATATCGTTCATTCCCTGTTCGAAATCAGTCGAGCCGCCAGGGGAGCCGTTGATGAATGCCTATTGCGGCCCGCCGCCGACCCCGATGGATTGGGTGTCGCAATGGAATTTCGATCCTTTTGTGATTGGTGGGTTGTTGCTGCTGCTGGGTGCTGGATTCCGGGCGCAGCGTGACCATCCGGATCGTCAACGCAGCCTGGTTATGGCGGTTGGCGTTTTTGCGATCCTGTTCCTTTCGCCCCTGTGCGCGCTTACAACTGCATTGTTTTCAGCGCGGGTTTTGCACCATCTGCTGCTTGTGGCCGTCGCCGCGCCATTGCTGGCGCTGACATTTGCGGCACGCGCCACTGCGTCGGCGGGGGGCAGTTTTGTCGTTGCGACCATGGTGTTCTGGGCATGGCATGTGCCGGTGCTTTACACGGCGGCGCTCGAGAATACGGCGATCTATTGGGCGATGCAGGCGAGCCTGGTAGTGACGGCGTTCCTGTTCTGGCGTGCGACTTTGCTGTCCGGCCAGCCGGCGCAGGGCGTGCTGTCGGTGGTGGGTGCCGCAGCGCAAATGGGATTGCTCGGGGCGTTGCTGGCCTTTGCGCCGACGCCGCTTTATCCGCCGCATCTTGCATCGACACTGCCCTGGGGCCTTGGCCCGCTGGCTGATCAGCAACTGGCCGGGTTGTTGATGTGGGTGCCGGGCATGTTGCCCTATGCCGTTGTCGGCGGCGTGCTGGCACGGCGGAGCTGGCGGACAGCAGCGTCCTGATGCTGTTGCTGGCAGTGAAGACATTGCACATCACCACGCTGGTGATCTGGTGTGCGGGGATGCTCGCGCTGCCGTTGATGCTTGCGGCGGATCATCAGGGGCAATCGCAGGAGAAATACACGCGGCTGCGGCTCACGCTGCAGGCCACCTATATCTGGGTCATCACCCCTGCCGCCGTGATTGCGGTGTTTGCCGGCACTGCGCTGATTTTCCTGGCCGAGGTTTACGTTCCCTGGATGTTTGCCAAGCTGGTTGCGGTCGGTTTTCTGGTCGGGCTGCATGGCCTAACGGGGCATGCGATCATCGACATTGGCGAAAACCCCGAGCGGGCGCGGTTGCAGCTCGCGGTGCCGCGCTTCGTGGCGGCGCTGGGGCTGATGGCGGTCATCCTTGTCCTTGTGCTGGGCAAGCCGGTCATCCCGCTCGACCTGGTGCCGGACTGGCTGATGACGCCGCGCGACATTCACCTGCCTTTCGACGAGGTGCCGATTTGATAGTCGAACACCAGCTTGCCGCCGTGCCAACCGGTGAGCGCCGTGGCGCCGGCCGCGAGCGCCGACACCAATATGCCCCATGGCAGCACCGCCTGCTCGTAACCATCGAGGCGATAACCCCAGTTTGCGCCGAGCACGGAGAGCAGCATCATCGCGAAGATGAAGTGCGACCAGCTCGCGGCGCGGCGGCGAATGCCGGGCACCATCAACAGCTCGACAGTGCCGGAAATGCCGGCGAGGACGCCGATCAGGAATGCCATGCCGCTCGCCCACAGGGCAGCCCGCGCCCAGAACAGCTCGCCGGTCAACCAGTAGAAGCCATCGGCGCCGAACGTGCAAAAGGCGAGGGCGACGGGAAATGCCACGAGCATCGCGTGGATCGGATGGCCGGCGACGGCGATCTTGGAGCCGGTCTCGTTGAATTCGGGGTGGGCCTGGATGGGATCGACGAGCTCGGGAGGCAGTTCGGCTGGCACGGAGGTCTCCTTTGTTAATCTGGCAACGCGCGGTCGTGGGGGTTTGTTCCCTGGTTGCACTGGCCGGGTGCGCCGGCCCCTTGTCGACACTGGCTCCGGGCGGACCGTCGGCCGGGGCGATCGCGAACCTGTGGTGGGTCATGCTGGCGGGGGCGGTGGCGATCTTCGGGCTGACGACCGGGCTGTTGGGGATGGCCTTTCTGGTTCGCAACGGCGGCCCGGCATCGGTTCGGTTGTGGATCATCGGGCTCGGCATCGCCTTTCCAACGACCGTGCTCATCGTGCTGCTTCTCTACGGACTGGTGATCGGCGAACGGCTGCAGCCGGTGGCGGCGGCCGATGTCGTCGAGATCGAGGCCATTGCGCGGCAATGGCATTGGCGCTTCCGGCCGGTGCTTGCCGATGGCCGGGGACAAGAAACCATCGGCGTGCTGCACATTCCCGCCGGGCGTCCGGTCGATGTGATCGTGCGCTCCGAGGACGTGATTCACAGTTTCTGGGTGCCGGCGCTGGCGGGCAAGATGGATGCCATTCCGGGCAAGACCAACCGGCTGCGGCTGGTGGCGGCGCAGCCCGGCCGCTATGGCGGCGTCTGTGCGGAGTTCTGCGGGATCGGGCATAGCGGCAACCGTTTCCTCGTCATTGCGCATGATCCGGCGAGCTGGGCCGGCGTTTTGGCGGCGGCGTCGTGACGGCGCTTCGCCGCCACCGGGCGATGCATGCCATCTGGGACCGCGGGCCCGGCTTGCGCGGCGCGCTGGGGACAGTGAACCACAGCGATGTCGGGCGGCGCTTCATCATCACCGCTTTCGTGTTCTTCTGCATCGGCAGGGTGCTGGCGATGCTGATCCGCACCCAGCTGGCGACGCCGGGCAGTGCCTTTGTGGGGCCGGCGATCTACAACCAGCTGTTCACGATGCACGGCAGCATCATGATGTTCCTGTTCGCCATCCCGATGATCGAGGGACTGGCATTCTACATGCTGCCCAAGCTGCTGGGTGCGCGCGACATGGCGTTTCCGCGGCTCTCGGCATTCGGCTATTGGTGCTATCTGTTCGGCGGCACGATCCTGGTCCTGTCGCTGTTCTTCGGCGTGGCGCCGGACAGCGGCTGGTTCATGTACACGCCGCTCTCGTCGAAGCCGTTCACGCCGGGGATCAACGCCGATGTCTGGCTGATCGGGGTGACCTTTGTCGAGGTGTCGGCGATGGCCGCCGCCATCGAGATCATGGTATCGGTGCTCAAGCTCCGCGCGCCGGGCCTGCGGATCGACAGGATGCCGCTGTTCGCCTGGTACTTGCTCGTGACTGCGCTGATGATGCTGATCGGCTTTCCACCGCTGATCCTGGGATCGATTCTGCTCGAGCTCGAGCGGGCGTTCGACTGGCCGTTCTTCGATCCGAACCGTGGCGGCGATCCGCTGCTGTGGCAGCACCTGTTCTGGCTGTTCGGCCATCCCGAGGTCTATATCATCTTCCTGCCGGCGGCCGGGGTGGTGTCGACGGTGCTGCCGGTGATGGCACGCACGCGGATCATCGGATATGGCTGGATCATCGCTGCAATCCTGGCGCTGGCGATCCTCAGCTTCGGGCTGTGGGTGCACCACATGTTCACCACCGGCATCCCGCACATGGCGCTCGGCTTCTTTTCGGCGGCATCGGCGCTCGTCGCCATTCCCACCGGCATCCAGATCTTTGCCTGGATCGGCACGATCTGGGCGGGGCGCCCCGAGCTCAAGTTGCCGATGCTCCATATCCTGGGATTCTTCGTCGTCTTCATCATCGGCGGGCTGACCGGGGTGATGCTGGCGATGGTGCCATTCAACTGGCAGGCGCATGACACGGCTTTCGTCACCGCGCATCTTCACTATGTGCTCGTCGGCGGCTTTGTCTTCCCGATGCTGGCGGGGGCTGTCTATTGGCTGCCGCACTTCACCGGGCGGCAACCGATCGAGCGGCTGGGCAAGGCGGCGTTCTGGCTGATCTTCATCGGCTTCAACCTGACCTTCCTGATGATGCACATGGTGGGGCTGCTCGGCCAGCCGCGGCGCATCTACAGCTATCCCGAGGCGATGGGCTGGACGTGGTACAATCTGCTCGCTTCGTTCGGCAGCTTCATCATGGCGTTCGGCTTTGCACTGTTCGCGCTCGACGTGGCGCTGCAGATCTGGCTCGGGCGCCATACGCAGCGCAATCCGTGGCGGGCGGGAACGCTCGAATGGGCGATGCCGCTGCCGGCGCCCAGCTACAATTTCGCCAGCCTGCCGAGCGTGTCCGACTTCGAGCCGGTGACCGATGATCCACAGCTTGCCCTCAAACTGGCTTGCGGGGAGGGCTTTCTCGGGGAGCCGCGCCACGGCTGGCGCGAGACCATGGGCAGCCACATGCTGACCGGTCGCCCCGAATATATCGTGCTGCTGCCGGGCAACACGTTGCTGCCGCTGCTGACGGCGGTGATGACGGGCGGGTTTTTCGTTTCGATCCTCGCCGGGGTCTATGCTCTGGCGCCGGTGTTCCTGGTCGCGGTCGCCATTTGCGCATGGCGCTGGGCCTGGACGACGACGAACGGCAAGAATTTCGGGTTGCTCGACGCGGGGCATGAGCTGGCGCTGCCGGTCCATGCCGAGGCCCCGGGCTCGCCCGGCCATTGGGGGAGCGTGTTCGCCATCGTCGCCGACGGGACGTTGTTTGCGACGCTCGTGTTCGGCTACGCCTATCTGTGGACGATCGCCGGGGGCTGGCCACCGCCGGCGCTGATCGCGGCATCGCCGATAGGCGGTATTGTCGCCCTGGCGGTTCTCGCGGGTGCCAGCCTGGCGGCGCGCAAGGCGACGGCTGTTCGCGCGACGCTGACCGAGAGGCGGCGATTCCTTTGGATGATGACGGGGGCGCAGGTCGTGGCGCTGGCGCTGCTGATCCATGAGACGGCAACCGCCATTCCGCCGCCCTCCAGCCATGCCTATGCCGCGACGGTGATGGTGCTGTTCGTCTATGCCGCCTTCCATGTCGCGCTGGCGCTGCTGCTGACCGGCTTCGCGCTGGCGCGCATCAGGGCCGGCTTCGTGTCGGACCAGCGGACGGTCGATGTCCGCGTCGCCGCGATGTGGCACGGCTATGCGCTGGCGGTGACTGCGGTGGTGCTGCTTGCCACCAAGGTGCCGGCGATGCTGGCATGAGCGCACTGCTGCGCGCGATTGGCGGGTGGCTCGCCTGGGCGGTCGGGTTCTCGATCCTTTATGGTCTTCACGGCGTCGCCTGCGCGCTCGGCTGGCCGGCGATCCGGATCGGCCCGGTCGATCTGCAGCGGCTGGTGCTGGCTTTTGCCTGGATCGTGAGTGTCGGGTCGATTGCCGCCTGGACCTGGCTGCAGTGGCGCGCCGCACCCGGCAAGATTGCGCTGCTCGACTGGCTGGCACGGGGATCTGCCGCTGCCGGGCTGTTTGCGATGGTGATTTCCGGCCTGCCGGTCGTGCTCTCCGCGCCATGTGGAACGGATGCCGTGCCATGGTCTCGGGGAACAATCGGCATGGTCGGATGTTCCAATGGAACACGCTGCCGCCCAGCGGCACCCTCCGCCACACCCGAACATGGAGAGGCCCTGGCCGTGCGAGATATGGTCTTCCCGGAAGAGTTCGGCTGATGCCGGCCGATGCTGCAGTCGATGTCGTCGAAGTGCGGCCGCCTGACGAGATCGCCACCGAAGCCTGCGCGAAGGGCACGACCAAGGCGGAGCTCGATTTCGGCACGCTGGCGGTGCTCGCCCTTCTGGCCGGCGTCTACATCAGCTTCGGGGGCCTGTTCGCGATCGTTTCGCTCGCCGGGAGCGATGGCACCATGGCCTTTGGGGCGGCGCAATTCGTTGCCGGGCTGGGGTTTTCGCTTGGCCTGATTCTCGTGATCGTTGGCGGCGCGGAGCTGTTCACCGGCAACACGCTGCTGATCATCGCCCTTGCCGAGGGCAAAGTCGGGTTCGGGGCCTTGCTGCGGGCGCTCGGGCTGGCATATGTTTTCAACCTTGTCGGGTCGCTGAGCATTGCGGCGCTCGCCTTGATGGCCGGCGCGCATGTGGCGGGCGACGGCGCGGTCGGGATTGCCGCGCTCGAGATGGCGGATGCCAAGGTCAGGCTGGCCTTCGGCCCGGCGCTGGCGAGCGGCATTCTTGCCAACATGCTGGTGTGCCTTGCGGTGTGGCTGGCGTTCGGGGCGCGCAGCGCTGCCGACAAGGTACTGGTGATGATCCTGCCGATTGCGGCCTTTGTCGCGGCGGGGCTCGAGCATTCGATCGCCAACATGTTCATCATCCCGTTCGGCTGGATGGTGCAGCAGTTTGCCGACGCCGGCTTCTGGGCAACAGCCGGCGCGTCTGCCGGCGACTATGCGGCCGTTACCCTGGCCTCGTTTCTCGGCAATCTCTTGCCCGTCACCATCGGCAACATCATCGGCGGCTTTGCCGTCGGGGGTGCCTATTGGTTTGCCTATCTGCGCAAGCGGCCCGGAACGGCGACGGACTGACGATGCATTCAGCCCATTTCACGACAGAAAGGACCTTGCCATGAGCGGCCCCAAGGACGACCCGAAGATCGAGGAATATTCCGGCCCGTCGGGTGGTTACGGGTCGCTCGGCTCGGTCGCACGCAAGCTGATCAGCGAGCATGTTCCCGATGCGGCGATCACGCTCGGCTACCAGAACAAGCCCGATGGCTTCATGTGCGTGTCCTGTGCATGGGGCAAGCCGGCCAAGCCGCTGCCGTTCGAATATTGCGAGAATGGTGCCAAGGCAACGGCGTGGGAGGTGACGCGCAAGCGTGCCGACCAGAAGTTTTTCGAGACGCACACCCTGTCCGAGCTGCGGGGCTGGCTCGACCATGATCTGGAGGAAGCGGGCCGGCTGACCATGCCGATGCGCTGGGACCCCGAGACCGACCGTTATCGGCCGGTGGCGTGGGAAACCGCCTTTGCGGAGATCGGGCAGGAGCTGCGCGCGCTGCAGGGCGATCCGGACCAGACGATCTTCTATGTGAGCGGCCGTGCCAGCCTCGAGGCCAGCTACATGTTCCAGCTTCTGGCGCGGATGTATGGGACCAACAACCTGCCCGACAGCTCGAACATGTGCCATGAATCGACGAGCGTGGCGTTGCCGGAGAGCATCGGCGTTTCGGTCGGCACGGTGACGCTGCAGGATTTCGAGACGACCGACCTGATGATCTATCTCGGGCACAATGTGGCGACCAATGCGCCGCGCATGCTGCACCAGTTCCAGGATGCCAAGAAGCGCGGCGCCGGCATCATCAGCATCAACCCGATGCGTGAGCGCGGGCTGGAGCGGTTCACCGATCCGCAATCGCCCAAGCAGATGCTGACGGGCGGCGAGACGGTGATTTCGGACTCGATCCTGCAGGTGGCGGTGGGCGGTGACCTGGCGGCGCTGACCGGCATCTGCAAGGCGCTGGTGGAAATGGACGATGCCTGCCAGGACGTCGGCAAGGCGGGGGCGACCGACCGCGAGGCGATCCTGGCGGATACCGACGACGATGGCGGCTTCAGCATCAAGGCGGGTGCGGCTGCCTCGAAGGCGCGGCGGGTGCTCGACCATGATTTCATCGCCGAGCATACCAGCGGCTTCGAGGCCTTTGCCGATTATTGCCGGGCGGCGGACTGGTTGCAGATCGAGCAGATCTCGCGGCTTTCCCGCGACCAGCTGGAAGCGGTGGCAAAGCAATATGCCGAGGCCGAAAAGGTGATGTGCATCTATGGCATGGGGCTGACGCAGCATGTGCATGGCACCGAGACGGTGCAGATGCTGGTCAATCTTCTGCTGCTGCGCGGCAACATAGGCAAGTCGGGCGCCGGCATCTGCCCCGTGCGCGGCCATTCGAATGTGCAGGGGCAACGCACGGTGGGCATCACCGAAAAGCCCGAGCTGGCGCCGCTCGACAAGCTGAAGGAGCTCTACGATTTCGAGCCGCCGCGGCATGAGGGCTATACGACGGTGACCGGCTGCGAAGCGATGATCGAGGGCAAGGTGAAGGCCTTCATCGCGCTGGGCGGCAATTATACCCGCGCGGTGCCCGATATTCCGCGTGTGGAGGACGCCTGGGGCAAACTGCGGATGACGGTGGCGATTGCCACCAAGCTCAACCGCAGCCATCTGGTGCATGGCGAGATTGCCTATCTGCTGCCGTGCCTTGGCCGGATCGAGGTCGATGTGCAGGCCAGCGGTCCGCAGGCGGTGTCGATCGAGAGCAGCCTGGCGCAGTTCCATGGCTCGCGGGGGCGCGTGACCCCGGCGTCGCCGGAGCTGATGTCCGAGCCGGCGATCATTGCCGGGATTGCGGCGGCGACGCTGCCCGACAACCCGCATGTGCCCTGGGCGGCGTGGACAGGCGATTATTCGAAAGTGCGCCTTGCCATCGAGAAGACCTGGCCGGCGACGTTCGGCGGCCTCGACGCGCACATGTTCGATCCCGGCGGGCTTACCCGGCCGATCGCGGCACGGGAGCGCAAGTGGAACACGCGAAGCGGCAAGGCGAACTTCCTGCTGCCGACGGAGATGTTCGGTGGTGCGGCGGAACGCTACGGCGAGGAGGGCGTGCTGCAGCTGACCACGGTGCGGAGCAACGACCAGTTCAATACCACCATCTATGGCTATCATGACCGGTTCCGCGGTGTGAACGGCACCCGGATGGTGGTGTTCATGAATGCTACCGACATTGCGGCGATAGAGCTTGTGGACGGTGATTTCGTCGATCTGAGCTGTGCGATCGAGGATGGGCATGAACGTGTCGTGCAGGCGCTGCGCGTTGTGGAATATGATATCCCGCAGGGCTCGTGCGCGGCGTATTTTCCGGAGACGTCGCCGCTCGTGCCACTGGGTCACCATGATATCCAGGCCCATACGCCGGCCTATAAGGCGGTGCCGGTGCGGGTGAAGGCTTCCGCTGCAAAGCCGGCGCGGGCGGAATGATGCTGCTGCCCCTCGCCGGCGTCCTTCAGCGGTGCAGGAGCTGCTGTACGGCAGTAATCAGATGCACCGGTGCCAAGGGTTTCGACATGATTGGGCTGCCGCTGAACTCTTCAGGAACTTCCGAAGCCGTATAGCCCGTCATGAACATGAACGGCGTGCCCTGCTCCTTCAGTCGCTCGGCAATAGGAAAGCTGCGTTCCGTGCCGAGATTGATATCGAGGATTGCCGCATCGATTGTCTTGTTCTTCAGCAGCAGCAACGCCTGCTCGACCGAGCCGGCTGGGCCGCAGACGCGAAAACCTGCCTCGGAGAGAATGTCCTCGATCAGGTCGCCGATCAGCCATTCATCTTCCACGACAAGGATGCAGGCAGCTGCCCCGGTGTCCATGCTCATGCCTGCGCTCCTGCATTGAAAGGCGCCGCCGCCATGCAGAGGTGCGAGGACATGACTGCCATGCACTCTGCCACTCATGATGATCCGAGGTGCCGTGATGCATCAACGCTACACGTCAGCAGTGGTTGCGCTTGGCTGGTCGCTCGGGCTGAAGCTGTCGCTACGCGTTGTCGGGCATCGTCCACAGGCCTGAGCGATCGTGCGTCCCCGACCAGCGGCGCTTGCGCACGAGCGTCTGGCTGGCCGCCAGGCTGACGGCCTGCAGCTTTTCGGGCATCGTCGTGCGCATCCGCGATTCGAGCGCTTCGGGGCCGGCCTTGCGCAGCTTGCGGCCGATGCCCCCGTAGATGCTTGCGGCAGCCAGCACCGCCCAGGCGGCGCGGTTGCGCAAGGCCGGCGTGCCGTGGCGGGCGGACAGCTCATAGTCCTCGGCCTGGTCGACGAGGCGGATGAGCAGCCGGAACAGCTGGCGGCGCTGGGCGGGGAAGGCGAAGTTGGTGGGCGTAAGGCCGACATTCGCCAGCCAGTCATCGGGAATGTAGCGCCGCGAGTTCATCGCATCCTCGATGATGTCGCGGGCGATGTTGTTGAGCTGGAAGGCGATTCCAAGGTCCGACGCGCGGACGAGCGTGGCGCGGTCCTTGGGGTCGACGCCCATAACGATCGCCATCATCACGCCGACGCAGCCGGCCACATGATAGCAATAGGTGAGCGTGTCCTCGAGCGTGTGGAACGGCCGCTCCTCCATGTCGATGCGGAAGCCATGGATGAGATCGCGCGGATACTGCGGCGGCATGCCGGTCTCGTGCACCACCCGGGCGAGTGCATGATAGGCCGGGTCCCCCTCCGGCGTGCCGGCCAGGGCGAGTTCGGTCAGGCGCTCGACTTCGGCAAGCCGCTCGGCGGGGGGGCGGGTATCGTCGTTGCGGCCTTCGCCGAGCACCTGGCCGTCGATCACGTCATCGGTGTGGCGGCACCAGGCATAGAGGAGCATCGCATGGTCCCGCGTGGGCGCGTCGAACAATCTGGAGGCCAGTGCGAAGCTTTTGGAGCCGCGGGCGATGGCGGCCTTGGCGTGGGAGAGGACATCGGTCACGGCTGCTTTGATCCCCGGCGCTTCAGCTCATAGTTCAGCAAGGTCTTCAGGGCGCGCACCGGCGGGATCGGCGGCTTGCCCGAAAGGATGCGGGTCCAGTCCCGCCATTCGGGCTTGGCGGCGTAGAAGCGGCCAACGAGCGCATCGGGGTGGCGGTAGAAGCGGCTGAGGATGGTACGCCGCTCCTCGTTGTGCGCTGCGAGGAAGAGCATGCGGTTGAGGATGCGGTACATGCCGCGTGCTTCCCAGGCGCGGATGCTGTGAGCGCGGATGGCGCGGAAGACCGGGCCTGCCGACAGATCGGGAAGCGAGGCCACCAGATCGGCGACCTGCACTGCATCGGGGAAGCTGTAGCCGGTGACGGGGTGGAACAGCCCGGCGCGCAGGCCGGCGCGAGGGATGCTGTCTTCGTTCCAGAAGGCCTTGATGTCCCCGCCGATGCCCAAGGGCAGAATTCCGACTTCCTCGCGGATGATGCGGACGATCTCCCAGCCCTGGGCCTTGGCATAATCGGCGAGATGATCGCGCAGCGTCTGGGGGGAGAGATCCTTGCCATCGGAAAAGTAGGTGTCTTCGATGAGGACGTGCCTGGGGCCATAGGGCAGGGTGTAGACAAAGCGATAGCCGTCATACTGCGGCACGGTGGCGTCCATGATGATCGGGCCGGTGAGATCGTGGGGCTCGGCCAGCTCGACTTCGAGGCCGAGGAATTTTTGCCAGCGCAGGTCGAGCGATTTTGCGGGCCGCTGGCCCCGCGCATCGATCACGCAGCCGGCGCGCAGCACCGACTGGTCGGCGAGCGTCACGCTGGTCGAATCGAGGGCGACGACAGGCATGCCAGTGATGATGCGCTCGGGCGGCAGCACCTTGGCCAGCTCCTCGGCAAAGGCTTCGGAGGGTATGCTGCCATAGCCGGCCTCGATGGTGCGGCCGTGCTCGGGGAAGCGGATGGAGTAGCGATCCCAGCGATGGCGGAAGAAAGGACTTGTCCATTCCTGCTGCGCAGGCGTGAGATCATGGGCGAAGCTCGACCAGGTGTGGTTGCCGCCGATGGTTGGGCCGGCTTCGATGATCGTCACTTTCACATCGGGGCGCAGCTGCGCCAGCCGATAGGCAATGAGGCCATTGGCCAGGCCGCCGCCGGCGAGAATGAGGTCGTGCTGCATGCTCTGTCTGGTTAGGTGAAGCAGCGGCGGAAGGCCAGCGTGACAATGTGCGACGGCCTGCGGACGGTCAGGTCGCTTCCGGAAGCCAGAGCGCCACGCCGAGCGCGGTGGTGGCGATCACCAGCCCCCACGTCACCATGCGGATGCGCACCGGGCGCAGGCGCTCGATGTGGTGCGATTCCAGCCGGTCGGTCGAGCTGCGCGCCCGTCGCTCGGCCGAGATGAAGATGAAGATGGCGAGCAGCAGGAAGGTGGTGGCGATGGCCTTGGGCAGCCACACTGGCTGCAGCGACTGGAACAGCGCGTTGAACCCCAGCGCGATGCCGACGGCGGCCATACCGGTGCGCAGCCAGCCGGCGAAGCTGCGCTCATGTGCCAGCATGGTGCGATCTTCGGCGAGATCGGTGCGATCTTCGGCGAGATCGTTGTGATTGTCGGCGCTCACTGCTTTTCGGGGCGGGCAGGAAAGGCGGAGCGAGATCCGGCCTGACCTTGCGGGATGACGCTGAAGCGGCCGTCGGTTTCGATGACGACGGCGGCGATGCCGTCAAGGTCGCCATGGCCGGCGCTGCGGACGGCGCTGCGCAGTTCCTCTTCGGTGACGCGCTCATCACGGCATGCGGCGCTGTCGATGACGCCGTCAAGGAGCAGGGTACGGGCGTCGGACTTCGCCAGTTCGGCGACCCAGCGCCAGCGCACCGACATTGCGGCGATGGCATATTGCAGCAGCACCAGCACCAGCAGGGCGGCGATGCCTTCGGCCAGGGCCACGTCCTTCGAGAGCAGGATGGTGGCCAGCGTGGAGCCGAGCGCCACGGTGACCACCAGATCGAAGGCGTTCATCTTGGCAAGCGTGCGCTTGCCGCTCGAGCGCAAGATGGCGATGAGGGCGACATAGGCGAGCGCGCCCATGATGACGACGCGCAGCACGCCCTGGAGATTGTCGAACAGCATCGATGATCAACGCAGCAGCGGGTCGTTCGTTTCCTTGCACTGATCTGAAGGCGCGGGCGTGGTCGTGACGACTCCAGCGGTGTGTGGTACCATGAAGGCCATGGCCGAAGATTTCGACATCGTGGCGATGAAGTCGATTGTCCAGCGTATCAGTGCGGGCGATGACGGTGACTTCGCTCGCTGGTTCGTGCGGGGCACGCTGGAGGAAATCGGCCATCAGGACATGGTTGAAAGCACCGATGCGATTGTCGCGCTATTGCGATATCACATGGTCCATATCCCCGAGATGTTCCAGTTGATGTCCGGTCGGGAGGATGTGGCTTCGTTCCTGGTGGACGCCGAGCGCGCGGTGCTGGCCACGGAGGACGAGGAAGGGCTCTACGGGCTGCTCTTTCACTTGTGGAGTGTCGGGTCGGCGCTGCGTTGGTGCCGGGATCAAGGAATGACACTGCCGGAAGGCTTGGCGATTGACACGGCCATCGAACTTTCCGGGATTTTGCTGGGCGAGGAGCATGTTGCGCGACTGCAACGCAGGCTGGACATTGCTGGCCTTGGCAGCGGGTTCGATGAACGGCTGTTGGGAAGCTGGCACCATAGCCGCCACTATTCATCGGACGATTTCAGCCATGTGAGCACGACTTCGCGCTTTTTCGGGCGCGACGGAAGATATGTCGAGGGGTCGCAGTCTTTCGTGAGCATGGTTCACCGAAGCAGCACAGGCGAGATGATCGGACAGGATCTGGAACAGGGTGTGCCGGCGGCAGAGCGGGGGCGATGGAAAGCGAAAGGCAACACGCTTGAGCTGGAAGCCGACAACGGCTGGCGTTGGCGCTTGGCCATGGAAGTATACCCGCGTTCGATGTTGTTGACAGCGCCAGGGCGCGAGCCGGAGCTTTGGAAGCGCTGAGCTTCGCGCCGGCTTCAGGCCGATGTCGCATTGCGGCGGTGGAGCAATTTGCGTATCGATGGTGCGTGATTTGAGTCTGGCTTGATTGAACCCGGGAGCAATTGATGAACGCGCCGCACGCTGCATCGGCCTTTGTGCCGGCGGATCTGCCCGAGCCGAGCATGGCGGACCTGGCGCATTTGCCAGGGATGCCACCGGCGCGGATCAAGATGCTGCGCACGATCAGCTTTCTCAAGGACCCGCTGGGCAATTCGATGCGGCTGGTGGAGCAGTATGGCCGGGTGTTCCGCCGGCAGGATTTCGGTGGTTGGGGGGTTAGCCTCATCGGGCCCGAAGCCAATGAGCTCGTGCTGTTCAACAAGGACAAGATTTTCTCGAGCGCGCTGGGGTGGAATCCGATCCTCGACCGGCTGTTTCCGCGCGGGCTGATGCTGATGGATTTCGAGGAGCATCGGGTGCACCGCAAGACGCTGTCGGTGGCGTTCAAGACCGAGCCGATGCAGCATTATCTGGGCGGGCTGCTCGAGGGCATTGCCAAGGGTACGGCGGACTGGAGTGCCAAGGGCAATTTCAAATTCTACCCGGCGATCAAGGCGTTGACGCTCGACCTGGCGGCGGCAAGCTTTTTGGGCGTGCCATGGGGACCGGATGCCGACAAGATCAACAAGGCTTTCATGGACATGGTGCTCGCGTCGATCGCAGTGGTGAGGAAGCCGCTGCCGTTCACGCAGATGAAGCGCGGGGTGGAAGGCCGGCGCTTCATGAGCGAGTTCTTCGGCAAGGAAATTCCGGGCCGGCGCGGGAGCAGCAGCGACGACATCTTCACGCATATCTGCAACGCCCGTGACGAGGATGGCAAGCTGCTGAGCGACCAGGACATCATCGATCACATGAACTTCCTGATGATGGCGGCGCATGACACGATCACGTCTTCGATGACGTCGATGGTGCACTTCCTGGCGCGGCACCCCGAATGGCAGGAGGCGATGCGCGCCGAGGTGATGGGCGTCGCCGGGCGGCATGGCGGCAAGCTGCCCTATGCAGCACTTGGCGAGATGGAAGTGACCGAGCGGGTGTTCAAGGAATCGCTGCGACTGATCCCGCCGGTACCTTCGATGCCGCGGCGCGCGGTGAAGGCGTTCGTGTTCATGAACCAGTCCATCCCGGCGGGCAGCCATGTGGGGATCAACCCGATGGTGACGCACCGGCTTCCAGATGTCTGGCCGGACCCTGAGCGGTTCGACCCCGATCGGTTTACGGCCGAGAACAGCAAGGGGCGGCACAAATATGCCTGGGTGCCTTTTGGTGGCGGCGCGCACATGTGCCTGGGGCTGCACTTTGCCTACATGCAGGTGAAGGCGTTTTTCTTCACGGTGCTGCAGAGCCAGCGGATCGTGCTGGGCGAGGGGGCGACGGGCGAGTTCCAGATGTTCCCGATTCCGCGGCCCAAGGATGGGCTTCCGGTGCGGTTCGAAACGCTTTGAGCCCGGCAACGAAGGCGCGGCGGCCGCTTGGCGTTCGGCTGCTGATATGGCTTGGGCTGGGGATCCTGGTGATCGTCGTGCTGCTGGCACTGGTGCTGCTGGCGCTGCGCGAGCCGGATACCGATGGGGTAGCGATGCGCGCCAAATACACCAATGCCGCGTCGCAGTTCATCGAGCTTTCGCCCGGCACACGGGTGCATGTGCGCGATGAGGGCCCGCGCGATGGACCGGTGGTGATGCTGCTGCATGGCTCCAACGCCTCGCTGCACACCTGGGAGCCCTGGGTGGCGCGGCTGGTGGACCGCTACCGGGTGGTGACGCTCGACTTTCCGGCGCATGGGCTTTCGGGCGCTGTGCCGAACCGGGATTATTCGACCGATTCCTATGTGGCGATCGTCGAGGCGGTGCGACTGAAGCTGAAGATCGACCGGATGGTGCTGGGCGGCAATTCGATGGGTGGCGGGGTGGCGTGGCGCTATGCGGTGGCGCACCCGGAGCGGCTGGCCGGACTGGTGCTGGTCGATGCCAGCGGCAAGCCGATGCCGGCGGGGTCGAAGCCGCCGCTGGGCTTCTATCTGGCGCGCATTCCGATGGCGCGCGACATTCTGGCGAGTGTGACGCCGCGCTGGATCATCGAACGATCGCTCATCCAGTCGGTGTCGGTGACGGGGATTGTCGATGATGCGATGATCGACCGCTACTGGGAGCTGCTGCTCTACCCCGAGAACAGGCAGGCGACGCTCGATCGCTTCAGCCAGTACAACCCACCGGGGGACGGCGAGGCGCTGCGCAAACTCGATGTGCCGACGGTAATCCTTTGGGGACGCGAGGACCGGCTGATCCCGGTGACGGTGGCCGACTGGTTTGCCGAGCGGCTGCCGAACGCACGGGTGACGGTGCTCGATGGCGTGGGGCATATCCCGATGGAGGAGGCGCCCGATCGGTCGCTGGTGCCGCTGTTGCGGCTGCTCAGTGAAGTGTATGCAACCCCTGCTTCGCCAGCGCCAGCAGCCGCCGCTGCCGGTGGATGAACAGCGCCTTCGCTGACAACCAGACGAGGGGCGTGAGCAACCCGGCGCCGAAGTCGAGCTCGTCGATATAGGTGCTGGTGCCGTCGCCATTGTCGCGCACGGTGATTGCATGGTCCCAGCGCTTGATGAGCGGACCGCGGCCATTGTCGCGCAGCCGGGCTTCGCCGGGCGGGGCGGCGGGCCAGCTGACATCGATGATCTGCGGCCCAAGGGGCAGGATTCCGAACAGGTGGAGCGTGACGCGGTGCACGCCGCCGGGCCAGCGGTCGGGATAGCCGCCGGGTTCGGCCGAGCGGAGCTGCATGAGCGGAGCGGTGGCGGCGCGCATCAGCGCCGGGCGCTGGAGCGCATCGGCCACGGCAGCGAAGGGTGCGGGCAGGACGACTTGCCGGCGCAGCTTCATCAGACCTCGACTTCGGAGACCGCCATGTCGCGGGAGAGTTTGTTTGAGCGCAGCTTGCCGGCCCCCGAGGCTTCGAGCTGGGCGAGCAGCTCGCGCACCGGGGGTGCCCAGAGGAAGCCGTAGCTCACGGTACCGTGCTTCGATTCGACAACATGGTGGAGGCGGTGCGCCTGGACGATGCGCTTGAGATAGCGTCCCTGCGGGTTCCAGCTGTGCTTGATGCGGCGATGGACGAGAATGTCGTGGAAGCCAAAATAGATGGCGCCATAGGCGGTGATGCCCGCGCCGATCGCGGTGATGAACGGCTCGTTCCAGCCGGTGCCCCAGACGAGGAGGATGATCGACGGCACCGCGCCCATGACGGCGAACCAGTCGTTCTTTTCGAAATTGCCGTGGCGGGGTTCATGATGCGATTTGTGCAGGCTCCAGAGAAAGCCGTGCATCACCCATTTGTGGCTGACGATGGCGACGATCTCCATGATGGCGACGACGAGCAGGACGATGCCCAGCCCCTCCAGAAAATTGACCTGCGGCCACATATGAATGATGTCGTTCATGCCGCCTCAATAGCCCTGGGCGCAGGTCTTGGCGAGGTGTCAGTTGCCGCAGGTGGAGACGATCATGCGTGGTTTGGTTGCGATGGCAGGGGTGGGTTTGCTGTTGGCGGGATGCGCCAGCCCGGCGCAGCGGATCGAGCGCAAGCTTGTCGAAGTCGGCGTGCCACAAGGGCAGGCGCAGTGCATGGGTGTGCGGCTGCAGCAGCGGCTGAGCACATCGCAGCTGCGCAGCCTCGATCGGCTGGCACGGATGAACGGCAATCGCATCGAGCGGATGCGCGTCGAGGACATTGCCCGCCAGCTTGCTGCCGATGGCGATCCGGCCCTTGTGGCCGAGCTTTTGCGCACAGGCATCGGCTGCCTGGTGTGAGTTTTGCCGCGCCCTGATGGGTGCGTCGTTGCAAGCAATCGAAGATCATCAAAAGGGCGCGAAACGCCAGTCCGAGGGTCAATTGGCCAGCGTGTCTGTGTCCAGTTCGGCGGCTATCGCGAGGCGGACCAGCGCGGGAAGCGACTTGCAACCGGTCTTGCGCATCATCGAGGCACGGTGGTTTTCCACTGTCCGCTGGCTGATGCCAAGATCGAAACCGATATTCTTGCTGGGATGGCCGCGCAGCACTTCATCGAGCACCTCGCGCTCACGCGGGGTGAGCGCCTCGATCGCCCGGCGCGCGCTGCCGCGTACGCGGGCCGCCGAGCGCCGTGTTCCATCGATGGCGAGTGCATTGGCAATGGCGGCGAGCAGCTCCGCCGGCGGGGTGGGCTTCTCGATGAAATCGAGCGTGCCGAGGCGCATCGCGGCAGCCGCAGTGGCGACATCGCCTTTGCCCGTGATGATGATCGTCGGGGGCATGATGCCTTGCTCCTTTAGGCTGCGCAGCAGCGAAAGCCCGTCCTGCCCCGGAAGCCCGGCATCGACAAGCAGGCAGGCGGCCCTTGCCGGGGACCAGTCCCGCACGAACGCTTCCGCCGAGCCGTGGCACTGCACCAGATGGCCAGCGGCGGTGATCAGCGCTTCGAGACTTTCCAGCACGGCAGGATCATCATCGATCACATGCACGATCACTCCGCGGCCGGCGGGCTGTGCCTGTGGTGGTGCCAGCGGTGCCGCTTCGGCTTCGGGGGGCGCCAATGGCACTTCGACGGAAAAGACCGAGCCGCTGCCCGGCACCGAGCGCAGTGACACCGCATGGCCGAGCAGAAGGCCGAGACTGCGCACGATCGACAGGCCGAGCCCATGGCCGGCATGGCCATCGTCGGGATCGACCTGCGCATAGGCTTCGAAAATGGCTTCGGCGTCTTCCGGGGCGATTCCGATGCCGTTGTCCCAGATCTCGATGATGGCGGAATCGCCACGCGGGCGTACGCCGACGAGCACCTTGCCCTCCGGCGCATAATGCAGCGCATTGCCAATCAGGTTGCTGAGCATCTGCTGGAGAAGGAGCGGGTCGCTCGCCACCAGCGCCTGGGTGGGGGCGAAGACCAGATTGCTGCCCCCGGCCTCTGCAGTGAGGTGGTGCATCTCGGCAAGCCTTGCGAATAGAGCGTCGAGGCTGACCGGCTGGATGTCGATGCTGGCGGTGCCGTCCTCGATCCGGCCCTTGTCGAGCAGCGTGTCGAGCAGCGTGGCGATTGCATTCAGGCTGATATCGAGCTTGTCGATGAGGATCCTCGATCCCTTGTCGCGGGCCGACTGGGCGAGCAGCGCCTGCAGGCTGGCCATTGCCTGCAGCGGCTGGCGCAGATCATGGCTGGCAGCCGCCAGAAAACCCGACTTGGCTTCATTGGCGTCGTGCTCGGTCTCGGCCGTCGACGTCAGCCGCGCATTATCGGCGGTGAGGCTGGCGATTTCAGCGCGCATGCCAGTGAGCGCGTCCCCTTTCGCTGGAACATCGTCGTGCTGCGCGTCGATCTGCGCCATGGCGGTTGCAAGGCTCGCCCGTGTGAGCGCCAGCTCGGCCTGGAGAGCTTGCCACCTGGCAGCAGAATGCGGCCCGTCGATCTGCATTCGCCTTGCTGCCCCGATAATGCCAGAAAAGCTCCGGCCAATACCCCATGGTGACGACGGTAGCAGGGACTTCGGAAACTACCTACAGGCATCGCTGCAGGCACCGCTGTGAGCGCGACGTTCGGTTTCGGGGGCGCCAGCATCAACTGCGGCCGCGGCTGGCCTTCTTCTTCATTTTCTCGAACCGGGTGGTGCGGGTGCCGGGCTGGCCGCCCATCGCACGGCCCTTTGGCGACGCGACACGGTCCGACGGTGGCAGGCCGAGCTCGTCCATCTCCAGCCGGCGGATCTGGTCGCGAATGGCGGCGGCGGTCTCGAACTCCAGATCGGCGGCGGCGGCGGCCATCTGCTTTTCGAGATCGGCGATATAGGCCTTGAGGTTGTGGCCGACGAGATGGGGGGTCTCATCGTCGCCGGTGGGGACGATAAGCCCATCCTTCTGGCTGGTGTCGGCGAGCAGATCGGCAATGTCGCGCTTGATGGTGGCGGGCGTGATGCCGTGCTCGAGGTTGTAGGCTTCCTGCCGGGTCCGCCTGCGGTCGGTCTCGGCGATGGCGCGCTCCATGCTGCCGGTCATGTGATCGGCATAGAGGATGACGCGGCCATCGACGTTGCGCGCGGCGCGGCCGATGGTCTGGATGAGGCTGGTTTCGGAGCGGAGGAAGCCCTCCTTGTCGGCATCGAGGATCGCGACGAGGCCGCATTCGGGGATGTCGAGGCCTTCGCGCAGCAGGTTGATGCCGACGAGGACGTCATAGACCCCGAGGCGCAGGTCGCGGATCAACTCGATGCGTTCGAGGGTTTCCACGTCCGAATGCATGTAGCGGACGCGCAGGCCGGATTCGTGGAGATATTCGGTGAGATCCTCGGCCATCCGCTTGGTGAGCGTGGTGACGAGGCTGCGGTAGCCCTTGGCTGCGGTGGCCTTGGCTTCCATGATGAGGTCCTGAACCTGGTCCTCGACCGGGCGGATGGTGACCGGGGGATCGACGAGGCCGGTGGGGCGGATGACCTGCTCGACATAGACGCCGGCGGTCTGGTTCATTTCCCAGGGGCCGGGGGTCGCGCTGACGAAGACCGTCTGCGGGCGCATCGCCTCCCATTCCTCGAACTTCAAGGGCCGGTTGTCGATGCAGCTGGGCAGGCGGAAGCCATATTCGGCGAGGGTGAGCTTGCGGCGGTGATCGCCCTTCGACATGCCGCCGATCTGGGGCACGGTGACATGGCTCTCATCGATGAACAGCATGGCATTTTCGGGGATGTATTCGAAGAGGGTGGGGGGCGGCTCGCCGGGGAGGCGGCCGGTGAGGAAGCGGCTGTAATTCTCGATGCCCGCGCACGAGCCGGTGGCGGCGATCATTTCCAGATCGAAGTTGGTGCGCTGTTCGAGGCGTTGGGCTTCGAGCAGCTTGCCCTCGATGTTGAGCTCCTTCAGCCGCTCGGTGAGCTCGTGGCGGATGGCTTCGCTGGCTTGCTTGAGGGTGGGGCCGGGGGTGACATAGTGGGAGTTGGCGTAGATCTTGATGAAATCGAGCTTGGCGATGGTCTGGCCGGTGAGGGGGTCGAATTCGGTGATCGCCTCGATCTCGTCCCCGAAGAAGCTGATGCGCCAGGCGCTGTCTTCATAGTGCGACGGGAACAGCTCGAGCGAGTCGCCGCGCAGGCGGAAGTTGCCGCGGGCGAAGGACATTTCGTTGCGCTTGTACTGCAGCGCCACGAGCTTGCGGACGATGTCCGACAGGTCGGCGGTGCCGCCCTTTTTGAGGCTGAAGGTCATCGCCGAATAAGTCTCGACCGAGCCGATGCCATAGATGCAGCTGACCGAGGCGACGATGATGACATCATCGCGTTCGAGAAGTGCCCGGGTGGCGCTGTGGCGCATCCGGTCGATGGCTTCGTTTACGCTGGATTCCTTCTCGATATAGGTGTCCGAGCGGGGGACATAGGCTTCGGGCTGGTAATAATCATAATAGCTTACGAAATATTCCACCGCATTGTCGGGGAAGAAGCTCTTGAACTCGCCATAGAGCTGGGCAGCGAGGATCTTGTTCGGCGCGAGCACAAGGGCCGGGCGCTGCACGGCTTCGATGACCTTGGCGACGGTGAAGGTCTTGCCTGAGCCGGTGACGCCGAGGAGGACCTGGTCGCGCTCGCCGGCATTGGCTTCGGCTACCAGCTGCGCGATGGCGGCGGGCTGGTCGCCGGCGGGCTGATATTCCGACGCGAGAACGAAGGGTCGGCCGCCTTCCGACTTTTCGGGGCGGGCAGGGCGGTGGGGAACGAAAGCCTCGCTGGTTTCGGGCTCGGCGAGGCTGGTGCGAATCTGGATGGCCATGCTCGAACTCTAACGCACCATGCGGCCGATGGCACGGAAAGCCCCGGCCAGATGCGCCAGGATGAAGAGGCCGAAGAGCAGCGGAAGCCGGTCGCGGTGCATGGTCTCGGCGAGCGGATCGGCGGGCAGGTTGGGCAGCTTCAGGCCATAGAGATCGACGGGGGCATCGATCATCGCCAGCCCCGAAACACAGGTGGCGATGATGAGCGCATATCCGGCTGTATGGGCGAGCTTGACGCGCCCCGGCGTGGGCGGGCTTGGGCGGAGCAGCCGCTCGATCATGCGACCGAAGGTGAGCAGGAAGATGGCGCCCCCGATGGCGAGATGGGTGGCGAGGAACATCGCATGCTCGGGCAGCGCGGGCGAGAGGACGGTGACGAACTGGCCCATGGTGAAGGCGGCGAAGATGAGCACCGCACTGGCCCAGTGCAGCGCGCGGGTGGTGAGGCCATAGGCGGCCTTGGTGCCGCGCAGCGGCGGCGCTTCGGCCGGAGCGACGCGCAATTGCTTGGGGATGGCCCAGAAGGCCGCACCGGCGATCGCGATGAGCACCAGCGCCTCGATGCTCAGCCAGACGGGCGTGCTGCCCGTGGCGGCGGCGAAGGTGCCATCGGTCCAGGCGAGGGCGATCGAGCCGGCCATGAAGCACAACGCCAGCCCCGCAGTCCCCATGCCGAGCGCGCGGACTTGCGGGCGGCGGTGGTTGAGGGCGAGGGCGATGAGAAGAGCCAGAACCAGATAAAAGCTTGTCATGCGCGCCTATGCAGCCGAGAGCGGGAGCGTTGGCAAGTGCCCGAAACAATGAGTGCGGCGATGGGTGAGAAATTCGAGCGGCACAAGCAGCCGTGGACCACGGAAGAAGTGCAGAAGCTGCACACGCTGGCCAAGAAGGGCATGCCGATCCGCGCGATCGCCAAGGCGCTGACGCGCAGCGAGGAATCGGTGAAGGCGCGCGCCAAGGCCGACAAGCTGGGGATCACCGCGCTTCGCTAGCGGCAGAAGGGCCGCATGCGGTTGGCCTGGTCGAAATGGAAGTGATCGGCGTGGGCGGCGTTGTAGTCGGGCGACAGGATTGTGCCGAACAGCTGGCAGGCGCCGTCGCGGACTTCGCGGAGGAAGGCGGCCTTTTCATTGTCGCGCGTCCAGTCGGCGGCGACGGTGATGCGGGTGCCGTCTTCGAGGCGGAAGCCGGCGATGTCGATGGCATTCGCGGTGGAGTGTTCCGAGCGGTTGCTGCCGCCAGCGATGTTGCGACAGCTGTAGGTGCCATAGTGATCGATGCGGGCGACATCACTGCCGAAATGGCGCTGGGCTGCGGGACGGACGATGTCGCGTTCCCAGAGAGTTAGCGCTGCGGCGACGGGGCAGGAGAGGCCAGGATCGGCGGGGGCGAGGGCCGGGGCGATGGCGCCGCCGGGGTTCAGCGTGACGGCATTGTCATAGCCGCAGCGATCTGCCGAGAGCGGCGGAAGGGGGGTATGGGCAACCTTGGCGGCTTCGAGAAGGGTGAGGCATTGCGGGGTGTCGTCGGCAAGGCCGCCGAGCTTTTGCGCGGTGAAGGGGCCGATGGGGTGGGCGAGCGAGAGTGGTGTCCAAGGGACCTTCTCTGGGTTGGCGGCAACCCATTTCTGGAATTGTTGCCAGCCGAAGGCCAGCGCTGCTGCGAGCACAACGATGAAAATCAGCAGTCGCATCAGTCGATTGCGATGATCTCGGCCTCGCCGGCGGGGAGGCGGACGGTGTCGCCGATGCCGCGGCCGGTGAGCGCGCGTGCCACCGGAGAGGCCCAGGAGATGCGGCCCCGGGCGGGATCGGCTTCATCATCGCCGACGATATGCCATTGGCCGGTGCGGCCGTCTTCATGCTCGAAATGGACATGGGTGTTGAAGCCGGCACGACCTTCCGGCGGCCTGTTTTCAATGAGTTGGGCGGAGGCGCGGCGGGCAGCCCAATAGCGCAGCTCGCGCGTGGCCTGCGCCATGGCGGTGCGATCCGAGGTGATGCTGCTCGAGGCCTGGGCTTCGGCATAGGCGGCACGCGCGGTGGCAAGGGCGGCGTCGATCAGGGCGAGGCCGGAGGGGGTGACGAGGTTGGCGTGGCTGGGGATCGGCCGGTCGGGCAGATCGGCTGCCACGGCCTCGGCATCGGATTCCTTGGTGAAGGCCACGCTCATGGGCTTGATATGGGTGCTGTTGCGGCGGGGTGCAAATCAGGGGCTTTCGGGGGGCATCGAGGGGTGTTCGGGGGCAGTCCAGGGATATCGCCCGGCAGGCCTTGGGGGCCTGCCGGGGACGGAATCAGGCCGCTTTCTTGCGGCGGGCGGATGCTGCGGCGGCCTCGTCGATTTCTTCATCGGCCTGGGCGGAACCCGATTCATTCAGGACTTCGGCGAGGGTGGTGAGCTTCTCGCCATTCCTATCCGCGCGGGGTGCGATCCGCGAAACGGATTCACCGAGGCGGCCGATGATGGCGGCGATTCGCTCGCCATCGGGCGAGCCGCTTTCGATCTGCTTGCGGAGCGAGGCGAGATCGCGGGCGATGCCCTTGGCGCCGGGCACATCGACATCGGCAAGGGCGGTTTCCCAATCCTCGATGAGCGAGACGGCGGCGGCGGGCTTCATGTCTTCGATGCCGCGGTTGAAGGCATTGATGGTGGCAGCAAAACGGACGGCCATGGGGAAATAATCCTTCGCAACTGATAAAGGCCGTCACAATTGTGCCGGCACAGGTTGAGAAGTGGTGAAGCGGACGGCGGTTCCCGGTTGCTGCGAAACAGGTTGCAAGGTCGGGCGGCGATTGGAAAACTGCTCGCATGAAGGTTGCGACGCTTCTGCTGCTGTTTCTGGCTGCTCCGGCTGCGGCGACGGATCTTGCGGAGATCGTGGCCGGGCAGACGCCGGCAACGGCAGGGCTGTCCGGACTGGCGGCGGTGGTTGCGGACCGCGAGCGGGTGGTGCGCGCCGAAGCCCATGGCGAAGCCGAGATTGGCGGGCGGGCGCTGCGGCCGGACACGCCGATGCGGGTGGCGAGCATTTCCAAGCTGGTGGTGGCGATCGGCGCCTGGCGGCTGGTGGAGGCGGGAACGCTCGATCTTGATGCCGATGTGTCGGCTGTTCTTGGCTGGCGGCTGCGGCATCCGCGCTTTGCCGATCGGCCGGTGACACTGCGGCAGCTGCTGAGCCATAGTTCGGGGATCGTCGATGGGCCGGGATACGCTTTTCCGCTCGAGGCGACGCTGCGGGACCCGCTGGTGCCGGCGCATTGGGGGCCGGGGGCGCCGGGGCAGCGGTTTGAATATGCCAATCTCAATTATGGCGTCATCGCCAGTGTGATGGAGGCGGCGACGGGGGAGCGCTTCGACCGGCTGATGACGCGGCTGGTGCTGGCACCGCTCGGGCTCGATGCCGGGTACAACTGGCAGGGGGCGAGCGACGCGGCGGTGGCGCAGGCGGCGGTGCTGTATAGGCGGGGGCGGACGCCGGGGGGATGGGAGGCGGGTGCGCCCTGGCTGGCGCAGGTCGATGACATGAAGGGGGTGCGGCCGGCGTGCCCGGTGCGCAGCGACGCACGCAGTGGGGCGGGGTGCGATCTGGCGGCGTATCGGCCGGGGGCCAATGGCACGATCTTCTCGCCGCAGGGGGGCTTGCGGATTTCGGTGCTCGGGCTGGCGAAGATCGGCCGGCTGCTGCTGCGCGGGGGCGAGGTGGACGGGGTGCGGCTGCTCGAGCCCGGGACCGTGGCGGCGATGAAGGCGCCGGTGTGGCGGGAGGGGCAGGGGGTGCCGGGGGATACGTATAAGGGGCAGATGCTCTGCTACGCTGCCGGGCCGCAGTGCCTTTCGGGGCGGGCAGGGGCGACCGACCAGCCGGTAGCGGGTGCGCACTGGTGGGGGCATCTTGGCGAGGCTTATGGGCTGCTCGCCGGGCTATGGATCGACGAGGCGAAGGGGCGGGTGATCGTCTATGCGCTGACTGGAAGTGCGGAAGATCCGTTTTCGGTGGCGCATGATGGCTCGAGTTTCAGCGCGGTCGAGGATATGGTGATGCAGGAACTTGCGAGCACGGGTGAGGATAACGAACCATGATCGGCTATGTGACCTTGGGGACCAATGATCTCGAGCGGGCGACCGCCTTTTACGATGCGCTGCTGGCGCCGCTCGGTGCGAGCCGGGTGATGCCGATGCCGCAGGGCGGCTTTGTATGGGGCCGCGACTGGAGCAGCCCGATGCTGGCGGTGGCACCGCCCTATGACGGCGAGCGGGCGACGGCGGGCAATGGCAATATGGTGGCGCTGCAGGTGGAAAGCCGTGACGCGATCGATGCGCTGCATGCGCATGCGGTTCAACTCGGCGGCAGCTGCGAAGGCCCGCCGGGGCTGCGTGGGCCGGAGGGGGAGCAGGCGTTTTATGGCGCCTATTTCCGCGATCCCGATGGCAACAAGCTGTGCGCCTTCCGGATGGGGCCGGCCTGATTTCAGACCTGCTTGCAGACGAACTGCGCCAGCGCGACCGCGAGATGTGGCTGGCGACGCTGTATGCCCCGTCGCGTGCGCGGCCGGGGCTTGTGGCGCTGTTCGCGCTCGACCGCACGCTGGCCGAGGTGGCAATGACGGCGACCGATCCGATGGTGGGGGCGATCAAGCTTGCGTGGTGGCGCGATGCGCTGGCCGCACTCGATGGCGGGCGGGCGCCCGATGAGCCGCGCCTGCAGGCTGCCGCGGCGCAGCTGCTGCCGGCGATGAGCGGCGCCGAGCTGGCCGGGCTGGAAGAACGCTGGGGCTGCCGGCTGGCGGGGGATTTGTCGCCGGAGGCCGAGCATGAAGCCGAGGCGGTGGGTGGCGCGTTGCTGTTCGGGTTGGCGGGGCGGCTGCTCGGCGGCGATGAGGCTTTGGCGGGGCGCTTGGGGCGGAGCTGGGCGGCGGGCGATCCGCTGCCATCGGGGGTGCCGGGAACGCTGCGGCCGCTGCTGGGGCTGGCGGCGCTGGGGGTGCGCGATGCGCTCGATGCCGCGGCCGGGCGCGCGCGGGCGCCGCGGGCCAGTGCCGGACGGCAGCTGCGGATGATGGCGGCGGTTGCCTTTGGGCGCTGAGCCGGAGTAGCTTGGCAGAAGGGTCGTTGGAGGGGGGCGAATGCGTCGTCTGATGGCTCTTGGCTTGGCATTCGTGGCGCTGCTGGCGGCGGGGTTCGTGTGGACGCGCGACCGGCCGGTGGCGGTGGCCCAGACCTCGCTGCCCCCCGCTGCCGAAGAGGAGGCGGATGCGCCGCCGATGAAGGCGCCGCGCGCCGAGATCACCCCCGAACAGCGCGAGCTGCGCCGCTTCGACCGCTATGACAAGGACAGGGACGAGCGGATCAGCCGCGACGAATATCTGGCCAACCGCCGCAAGGCGTTTGCACGCGCCGATGCGAATGGCGACGGGCGGCTGGATTTCGAGGAGTTTGCGGTGGTGACGAGCCGACGCTTTGCCAAGGCCGACCGCGATGGCGACCGGGCGCTCGATGGCCGCGAATTTGCGACAACGGCGGTGAAGCGCAAGCCGAAGGCGGCGTGCAAGTGCGAGGAGGAGGGTTAGGCAGCCCGGCGGGCGTCGATGGCGCCGGCGGCGAGCCAGCTCAGCGCGTGGCCGGCGAGGGTGAGGACGCCCTGGGCGGCCATGAGGGCGGCGACGGCGGGGGCGGCTTCGCCGACGAGGGCGGCGGCGGTGGTGGCGAAGAGAAGCTGCTTGTTGGGGAGCGGCAGCCGCGCCACGACGAGTCGCAGGGCGCCGAGCAAGACCCAGGCTTCGACACCGACCAGCGGCAGCGCGGCGATCCAGCTGCCGACGAGCAGGGCATGGCCGACGCTTACGCGGCCGAAATGCCAGGCGAAGCTGCGGACATTGGCGACGAAGGGGAGGGTGAACAGCCGGCCGCGGTTGAACAGGATGACGATGTTGAGCACCACCAGCACCGAAAAGCCGATACCGGCCTGCCTGAGCAGGCTGGGTTCGATGCTGCCGCCCAGCGCTGACGCAGCCCCCATGGCGATGGCGAGCAGCAGCATGACGAGGGTGAAGAGATTGCCGGCAAGGCCCGAGGTGATCGCCACGTCCTTCACATCGGCGAAGGGGTTTTCACCGGGAGGGGTGCCGGGGCCGGTGCCGCGACCGGCGATGCTCGGCGGGTTGTCGGGATCGAATTCGAGGCCCTGGCGGCGGGCGGCCCAGGCGAGCAGCCAGCCTTCGCCGGCATAGGCGAAGAGCGTTTCGTTGAGCGCGTGCTTGCGCAGGAAGATGGCGAGATCGGCAAAGCGCAGCTTCCACCAGCGGCGGAAGATCATCCAGTCCGCCACCGGCTGGATGAGATACTGGCCGGCGAAGCACAGCCAGAAGGCGAGCACGGCAAGCGGTGCATCGGGGAGGACGGTGATGAGGTTGGTCCAGCCGATGCGCTGGATGGCGCGCACCAGCAGCAGGATGATGAGGCCCGAGAGGGCGATGCTGATGAATTGCCCGGTGCGGCGGCCGGCGGCGGTGTGCGACCAGTCCCGCAGCCGGCCGAAGATGCGTATGACTCCGCTCAAGCCGCCATCCAGCCCGCCAGATCGGCGCGGGCGCGGGCGACGAGCTGGGGCTTGCGCTGGTCCTTGGAGAGCGGTGGCGGGACGAGCGGCGGGAACAGGCCGAAGTTGACGTTCATCGGCTGGAAGTGTTTTGCGTCGGCGCCGCCGGTGATGTGCGCGAGCAGCGCCCCCATTGCGGTGGTTGCGGGCGGCGGCACGGCGGCCTGGCCACGCGCTTCGGCGATGGCAAAGCGGGCCGCCACCAGCCCGATGGCGGCACTCTCGACATAGCCTTCGCAGCCGGTGATCTGGCCCGCGAACCTGATGCGCGGATCGGCGTGCAAGCGCAGCGTTGCGTCGAGCAGCACCGGCGACTTGATGAAGGTGTTGCGGTGCAGGCCGCCGAGCCGCGCGAACTGGGCGTTTTCGAGGCCGGGGATCATGCGGAAGACGCGGACCTGCTCGGCGTGCTTCATCTTGGTCTGGAAGCCGACCATGTTCCACAGCGTGCCGAGCGCATTGTCCTGTCGCAGCTGCACTACGCCGAAGGCACGGCGGCCGGTGGCGGGGTTGGTGAGGCCGACGGGCTTCATCGGGCCGAAGCGCGGCGTGTTGCGGCCGCGCTCGGCCATCACTTCGATGGGCATGCAGCCATCGAAATAGGGGGTGCCTTCCCATTCCTTGAAGCTGGTCTTTTCGGCCGCCAGCATCGCATCGATGAAGGCGTTGTACTGGTCCCTGTCCATCGGGCAGTTGAGATAGTCGGTCGTGCCGCCGTCCTGGTTCTCGCGGTCCCAGCGTGATTGCGCCCAGGCGATGTCGAGGTCGATCGATTCGTGGTGGATGACGGGAGCGATGGCATCGAAGAAGGCGAGGCTCTCCTGGCCGGTGAGCGCCTGGATGGCTTCTGCCAAGGGCGTGGCGGTGAGCGGGCCGGTGGCGATGATGACCTTGTCCCATTCGGCCGGCGGCAGGCCTTCGACCATCTCGCGGACGATGGTGACGTGAGGGTGGGATTCGAGCGTGGTTGTGACGTGCGTTGCGAAGATATCGCGGTCCACGGCGAGGGCCGAGCCGGCGGGGACGCGCGCCTTGTCGGCAGCGGCCATGACGAGGCTGCCGAGGGCGCGCATCTCGGCGTGGAGCAGGCCGACGGCGTTGTTGTCCGGATCGTCCGAGCGGAAGCTGTTGGAGCAGACGAGCTCGGCCAGCTGGTCGGTGTGGTGGGCGTCGGTGCGATGCACCCCCCGCATCTCGTGGAGGATGACCGGCACGCCGGCCTCGGCGAGCTGCCAGGCGGCTTCGGAACCGGCGAGGCCGCCACCGATTATATGGACTGGATTGGTCATGCAGCCTGCATGGCGCGGTGGTCACAAGTTCGCAAGTGCGGCGAAAGCTGGCTTCCCACGCGGGAAAGGCATGGCTATAGCCTGCGGCCAAGCCTTTTGGCCGAGCCTGGCGGACGCGCCCGGCGGTGTTTTCGGGAAGACCAATGCCCAAGCTGACCGTTGATGGAATCGAGATCGAGGTGCCTGCCGGCGCCACGGTTCTGCAGGCGTGCGAGGCGGCGGGCGCCGAGATCCCGCGCTTCTGCTATCATGAGCGGCTGAGCATCGCCGGAAATTGCCGCATGTGCCTGGTGGACATGGAAAAAGCGCCCAAGCCGGTGGCGAGCTGCGCGATGCCCGCGGCCGATGGCCAGGTGGTGTTCACGCGCACCGAGAAGGTGAAGAGGGCGCGCGAGGGGGTGATGGAGTTCCTGCTCATCAACCACCCGCTCGATTGCCCGATCTGCGACCAGGGCGGCGAGTGCGACCTGCAGGACCAGGCGCTGGCCTATGGGCGCGGCGGATCCCGGTATGACGAGAACAAGCGGGCGGTGACCGACAAGTTCATGGGGCCGCTGGTGAAGACCAGCATGAACCGCTGCATCCATTGCACCCGCTGCGTGCGCTTTGCCGAGGAGGTTTCCGGCGTCGAGGAGATCGGTGCGGTCGGCCGCGGCGAGAACATGCAGATCACCACCTATCTGGAAAAGGCGATCACCAGCGAGGTTTCGGCGAACATCATCGACCTTTGCCCGGTGGGGGCGCTGACGAGCAAGCCCTATGCGTTTCAGGCGCGGCCGTGGGAGCTGAAGAAGACCGACGGCATCGACGTGATGGATGCGCTGGGCTCGAACATCGTGATCGGCTCGCGCGGGCGGGCCGTGATGCGGGTGACGCCCCGGATCAATGACGATGTGAACGAGGAGTGGCTCGCTGACAAGGGGCGCTTTGCCCATGACGGGTTGCGCGAGCGGCGGCTCGACAGCCCCTGGGTGCGCCGTGACGGCCGGCTGGTGAAGGCGAGCTGGGCGGAGGCGTTTGCGGCGGTGAAGGCCGGGCTGGCGGGGGTTTCGGGCGGCGCGATTGCCGGGGTTGCCGGCGATCTGTGTGCGCTCGAGGATATGGTGGCGTTCAAGGATTTGCTGGGCACGCTGGGAGCTTCGCGCATCGAGTGCCGGCAGGACGGGGCGCTGATTGCGGCGGCATCGCGCGGGGATTATCTGCTGGGGAGCGGGCTGGGTGGCCTCGAAAGCGCCGATGTGATCCTGCTGGTGGGCGCCGACCCGAAGCGCGAGGCGCCGCTGGCCAATGTGCGGCTGCGCAAGGCGGCGGTGAAGCGGCGGGCGAAGGTGTTCGGCATCGGGCCGACGGTCGAGCTGAGCTACCCCGCGACATGGCTGGGCGATGATGCCGGGCTGCTGGGGGCGCTTCCCGAAGCTGTGACCGAGGCGCTGGCCAAGGCCGAGCGGCCGGCGATCGTGCTGGGCATGGGGGCGCTGCGCGCACCGGGTGTGTGGGCGGCGGCGCAGGCGCTGGCGCGGACGCATGATGTTGTGCGCGAGGGCTGGAACGGCTGGAACCTGCTCCACACAGCGGCGGCGCGCGTGGGCGGGCTCGACCTGGGGCTGGTGGCCGAGGGCGGGGTCGCGGGCATTCTCGACGATGCGGCTGCGGGCAAGCTCGGGGCGGTGTTCCTGCTCGGGGCGGACGAGATCGATACGGCGGCGCTGGCGGATGTGTTCACGGTCTATGTGGGGACGCATGGCGATGCCGGGGTGCGGCATGCCGATGTGATCCTGCCGGGAGCTGCCTACACCGAGAAGCCGGGGACCTGGGTGAACATGGAGGGCCGGGCGCAGCGCGGACTGCGGGCGGTGTTCCCGCCCGGCGAGGCGCGCGAGGACTGGACGATCTTCCGGGCGCTGAGTGCGGTTCTGGGAGGCGTGCTGCCTTATGACGACTTGGGGTCGCTGCGGGCGCGCATAGCTTCGGAATGGCCGCACCTGGCGGCGATCGGCGTGCTGCACGGTGATGTGCCCGACTTTTCGCCGCCGAAGCTGGGGGCGCCGGTGGTGCCGCCATCGGGGGTGCTGCGGACGTCGATCGACAATTATTACCTGACCAATGCGATTGCGCGGGCCAGCGAGACGATGGCCGAATGTGTTGACCAGATTCTCGGGGTGCCGCAGCTGGAGGCCGCCGAATGACGTACACCGGCTGGTTCCAGAACAATTTCGGTGACGGGCCGGGGTGGTTTCTGGCGAATCTGACGCTGATCCTGGCGATCGTGCTGCCGGTGATGGTTGGCGTGGCGATGGCGGTCTATGCCGATCGCAAGATATGGGCGGCGATGCAGATGCGGCGTGGGCCCAATGTGGTGGGGCCTTTCGGGCTGCTGCAGACCTTTGCCGACGCCGCCAAGCTGTTCCTGAAGGAGACGATCATCCCCGCCGGGGCGAGCCGTGCGGTGTTCATGCTGGCGCCGATGATCTCGTTCGTGCTGGCGCTGGCGATCTGGGCGGTGATGCCGTTCGATGCCGGGGTGGTGCTGGCGGACCTGAATGTGGGGCTGCTCTATGTGTTCGCGGTAAGCTCGATGGGGGTCTATGGGATCATCATGTCGGGCTGGGCGTCCAACTCGAAATATCCATTTCTGGGCGGGCTGCGCTCGGCGGCGCAGATGGTCAGTTATGAAGTGTCGATGGGGTTCATCCTGGTGGCGGTGATCCTGTATGCGCAGTCGCTCAACCTGTCCGATATCGTGATGGCGCAGCAGGGCAACGTGCTGGGGATCCTGAACGGCAACATCTTCAATCCATTGCTGTTTCCGATGGCGATCATGTTCTTCATCGTGGCGCTGGCGGAGACCAACCGGCCGCCGTTCGATCTGCCCGAGGCCGAGGCAGAGCTGGTGGCGGGCTATCAGGTCGAATATTCGAGCATGAGCTTCGCGCTCTTCTTCCTCGGCGAATATGCCAACATCCTTTTCATGTGCGCGCTGATTCCGGTGCTGTTTCTGGGCGGCTGGCTGCCGCCGCTCGATTGGGCGCCGCTGTATCTGGTGCCGGGGTTCGTGTGGATGCTGGCGAAGATGGCGGTCATGTTCTTCTGCTTCGCCTGGGTGAAGGCGGCGGTGCCGCGTTACCGCTATGACCAGCTGATGCGGCTGGGGTGGAAGGTTTTCCTGCCGCTGAGCCTGTTCTGGGTGGTCGTGGTGAGCGGCTGGCTGATGTTCTTCACCGACAAGTTCGCGACCGTGCCGGGAAGGGTGTTGCTGTGAGTGCCGTTCTGAATGCCGCCAAGTCGTTGCTGCTGCTCGAGTTCATCGGCGGGCTCGGGTTGACGCTGAAGTATTTCTTCAAGCCCAAGGCGACGCTCAACTATCCTTATGAAAAGGGGCCGCTTTCCCCGCGGTTTCGCGGCGAGCATGCGCTGCGGCGCTACCCCAATGGCGAGGAGCGGTGCATTGCGTGCAAGCTGTGCGAGGCGGTGTGCCCGGCCCTTGCCATCACCATCGAGGCCGAGCCGCGCGAGGATGGCAGCCGCCGGACGACGCGCTACGATATCGACATGACCAAGTGCATCTATTGCGGGCTGTGCCAGGAGGCGTGCCCGGTGGATGCGATCGTGGAGACATCGAACTTCGAGTTTTCGACCGAGACGCGCGAAGAGCTGATCTACGACAAGGACAAGCTGCTCGCCAATGGCGACAAATGGGAGCGGGCGATCGCTGCGAACCTTGCGGCGGACGCGCGGTGGCGGTAACTGCCGCTGCGACTCCTGCGACATCGTGTCGGCAGTTTGGGACGCTCGGGCAAGCCGGGGCGATGGTTTCGTGACGACGGCAATCTTTTCCTTCTACCTCTTCGCTTTCGTGCTCATCACCTCGGCGGTGCTGGTGATCACTTCGAAGAACCCGGTGCATTCGGTGCTGTGGCTCATCGTGTCGTTCTTCAACGCCGGCGGGCTGTTCATCCTGCTCGGCGCCGAGTTCCTGGCGATGCTGCTGATCATCGTTTACGTCGGCGCGGTCGCGGTGCTGTTCCTGTTCGTGGTGATGATGCTCGACATCGATTTCGATACGCTGCGCAAGGGCTTCTGGAAGAATCTGCCGCTGGGGCTGGCGGTCTCGGGTGTCATCCTGGCCGAGATGGTGCTGGCGGTGGGCGTCTGGGAGCCGGCGCGGGTCGTGGCGATGGGCGCGCAGCCCGGCGGTCCGCCGGCGGGGATGAGCAACACCCAGTGGATCGGGGCGGTGCTCTACACCGACTATCTGCTGGTGTTCCAGGCCGCCGGCATGGTGCTGCTGGTGGCACTCATCGGCGCCATCGTGCTGACGCACCGCACCCGCGAGGGGGTTCGCCGGCAGAACATCGGCGCGCAGATCGCGCGGACGCCGGGCGGGTCGACGCGGGCCGTGCAGCCGGCGATCGGCGGCGGTGTCGACCTGAAGGGCATGGACAAGTGATCGGGCTTTCGCACTATCTCACCGTGTCGGCGGTGGTGTTCGTGCTGGGGGTGCTCGGCATCTTCCTCAACCGCAAGAACGTCATCATCATCCTGATGTCGATCGAGCTGATCCTGCTCGCGGTGAACATCAACTTCGTCGCCTTCGCCAGCCATCTGGGGCAGGTGCATGGCCAGATCTTCGCGATGTTCGTGCTGACCGTGGCGGCGGGCGAGGCGGCGATCGGGCTGGCGATCCTCGTTATCTATTTCCGGAATCGCGGCACGATTGCCGTCGATGATTCGACGATGCTGAAGGGCTGAGCGCATTGATTCAGCTTCTGGTCTTTCTGCCGCTCATCACGGCATTGGTCGCGGGCCTTGGTGGCCGCATCATCGGTGCGACTGCGGCCAAGCTGGTGACCACCGGCGGGCTGTTCGTTTCGGCAGCGCTCGCCTGGGTGATCTTCATCGGATTCTGGCAGGGTGGCTCGACGCCGGGCACGGTGCTGGTGCTCGAATGGATGCGCTCGGGGACGCTGGCGGTCGATTGGGCGCTCAAGGTCGACATGCTCACCGCAGTGATGCTGGTGGTGGTGACGAGTGTCTCGGCGCTCGTCCACCTCTACAGCTGGGGTTATATGGAGGAGGACCCGTCGCAGAGCCGGTTCTTCGCCTATCTGTCCTTGTTCACCTTCGCGATGCTGATGCTGGTGACTGCCGACAACCTCGTGCAGATGTTCTTCGGCTGGGAGGGTGTGGGGCTTGCCTCGTATCTGCTGATCGGCTTCTGGTATCACAAGCCTTCGGCCAATGCGGCGGCGATCAAGGCGTTCGTGGTCAACCGGGTGGGGGATTTCGGCTTTTCGCTCGGGATTTTCGCCACTTTCATGGTGTTCGGCACGGTGTCGCTCGATGCGATCAATGCCGCGGTACCGCTTGTGCAGGGATCGACCTTCTCGTTTCTGGGCGCGCGCGTCGATGTGATGACATGCCTGTGCCTGCTGCTGTTCATCGGCGCCATGGGCAAGTCCGCGCAGCTCGGGCTGCACACCTGGCTGCCCGACGCGATGGAGGGGCCCACCCCTGTGTCGGCGCTCATCCATGCCGCGACGATGGTGACGGCCGGCGTGTTCATGGTGTGCCGGCTCTCGCCGATGTTCGAGGCTTCGGCGACGGCGCTGGCGGTGGTGACCTATGTGGGCGCGGCGACGGCGCTGTTCGCGGCCTCGGTGGCGTTGGTGCAGACCGACATCAAGCGGGTGATCGCCTATTCGACCTGCAGCCAGCTCGGCTACATGTTCTTTGCGGCGGGCTCGGGCGCCTATGGGGCGGCGATGTTCCACCTCTTCACCCATGCGTTCTTCAAGGCGCTCCTGTTCCTGGGTGCGGGCTCGGTGATCCATGCGATGCACCATGAGCAGGACATGCGCTTCTATGGGGGCCTGCGGAAGCACATCCCGCTGACCTTCGCGATGATGACGGTGGGGACGCTGGCGCTGACGGGCTTCTTCTTCACCGCGGGCTATTATTCCAAGGATGCGATCCTCGAGGCGGCGTTTGCCAGCGGCACCGATGCCGGGCAGTTCGCCTTCTTCGTGGGTGCGCTGGTGGCGCTGATGACGAGCTTCTATTCGTGGCGGCTGGTGTTCCTGACCTTCTTCGGCAAGCCGCGCTGGGCGGGCTCCGAGCATATCGCCCATGCGGCGCACGGGCATGATGACGACCATGGCCACCAGCATGGCCATTCGGACGATCCGACAGCGGGCTATCATCCGCATGAGAGCCCCTGGACGATGACGCTGCCGCTGGTGCTGCTGGCTGTCGGCGCGCTGTTCGCGGGCTGGGTGTTCCATGATGGATTCGTGGGTGCCGAAGGCGGGGTGGCGTTCTGGAACCAGTCGATTGCCTTCGATGTGGCGCTGATGGATGCGCTCCACCATGTGCCGGGCTGGGTGGTGGCGGCGCCGAGCGTGGCGTTCTTTGCCGGGCTGGTGGGGGCCTATGTGGCGTATATCGCGCGGCCGGGGCTGCCGGGGGCGGTGGTGGCGGCGGTGCCGGCGCTTTACCGGTTCCTGTGCGAGAAATGGTATTTCGACCGGCTTTACGACCGGATTTTCGTGCAGCCTTCGAAGGCGCTCGGCCGCTTTTTCTGGGTGCGCGGTGACCAGAAGACGATCGATGCGTTGGGGCCCGATGGTGCTGCGGCCATGGTTGCCGGCGGGGCATTGGCGGCGCGGCGGCTGCAATCGGGGCAGCTTTATGCCTATGCGCTGGTGATGCTGATCGGCCTGGCGGCGGTGGCGGCGTGGTTCGTGCCCGAAGCCTTCATGGGCCTAGTGCAGTGATGGGCTTTCCGATCCTGAGCCTGATGGTGGTTCTGCCGCTGATCGCGGCGATGCTGGTGCTGGTGCTGCCGGGCGATGAGGCTGGCAAGGCGCGGGCTGCCCGCTGGACGGCGCTGGCGACGACGCTTCTGCTGTTCGTGATGGGCATGCAGCTTTGGCAGGACTATGCCACCGATGCTGCCGGCTTCCAGTTCGTCGAGCGGCTGCCGCTGTTCGGGCCATGGCTCGAATGGCATCTGGGCATCGACGGCATTGCGCTGATGCTGATCCTGCTTTCGGTGTTCCTGATGCCGCTGTGCATTCTGGCGGGCTGGGAGAGCGTGCAGAAGCGCGTGCCCGAATATCTGGCGGCGTTCCTGGTGATGGAAAGCCTGATGATCGGCACCTTTGCGGCGCGCGACATGCTGCTGTTTTTTGTGTTCTTCGAAGCCGGGCTGATCCCGATGTTCCTGATCATCGGGGTGTGGGGCGGGGCGCGGCGGATCTATGCCAGCTACAAGTTCTTCCTCTACACGCTGCTCGGATCGGTGCTGATGCTGGTGGGCATGCTGTGGATGATCAATGATGCCGGCTCGACCGACATCGGCGTGCTGACCGACCATGATTTCAGCGTCCAGGCGCAATTCTGGCTGTTCCTGGCGTTCTTCGCGAGTTTTGCGGTGAAGATCCCGATGTGGCCGGTGCACACCTGGTTGCCCGATGCGCATGTGGAGGCGCCGACCGCGGGGTCGGTACTGCTGGCTGGCGTGCTCTTGAAGCTCGGCGGCTATGGCTTCATCCGCTTTTCGCTTCCGATGTTCCCGGAGGCCTCGGCGCAGCTGATCTGGCTGATGTTCGGGCTGTCGATGGTGGCGGTGGTCTATACCTCGCTGGTGGCGCTGGTGCAGGCGGACATGAAGAAGCTGATCGCCTATTCGAGCGTGGCGCACATGGCGTTCGTGACCGCCGGGCTGTTTGCGCTCAATGAGCAGGGCATCGAGGGCAGCATGGTGATGATGCTGAGCCATGGGCTTGTGGCGGCGGCACTATTCCTGTGCGTGGGCGTGATCTATGACCGGCTGCACACTCGCGAGATCAGCCGCTATGGCGGGCTGGCGGACACCATGCCGCGCTATGCGCTGCTGCTGCTGTTCTTCACCATGGCGAGCGTGGGCCTGCCGGCGACCAGCGGCTTTGTGGCGGAATTTCTGGTGCTGCTCGGGCTCTACCAGACCTCGACCTGGGCGGCGCTGGTGATGACCACCGGGATCATCCTGGGGGCGGCGTATATGCTGTGGCTGTATCGCCGTGTGGCCTATGGGGCGGCGGCCGGGGATGATACCCGCGCCATGCCCGATTTGAAGGCGCGCGAAGTGGTGATCCTGCTGCCGGTGGTGGCGGCGGTGCTGTGGATGGGGATCTACCCGAAGGCATTCCAGGACCCGATGCGGCCCGCGATTGCAGCCGTGGTGGCGAAGTTCGATGGCGTGGCGCTCGCCACGCTGCCGACCGACATGACCATCTTGCAGGCGGCGGGACCCCAGCCGGTGCCGGCGGGGCAGGCGGCGCGGCATCTTGTTCAGACGCAGGCGGCGCACTGATGCATCCGATCTTCTCTTCCGCGATCATTGCAGCGCCCGAGCTGGTGCTGACGGTGGGCAGCCTGTTCCTGCTTCTGCTCGGCACCTATGGCGGCGGCGCGAACCCGCCGGGCAATGTGATCAATGCCCGCGGCGTGACGCTGGCGGCGGTGATCATCCTCGGCATTGCCGGCTGGGCGGTGATCGATGCACCGGCGGGGCGCTTCGAGGCGTTTGCCGGGCTTTATGTGGCGGACGGCTATTCGGCGTTCCTGAAGGTGCTCATCCTGGGCGCCGCGGCGGCGTCGATGCTGCTGGCGCTGCCATGGTTGCAGGCGGCGGCGACGCTGCGCTTCGAATATCCGGTGCTGATCGCATTGGCCGCGCTCGGCATGTGCCTGATGGTGAGTGCGGACGACATGCTGTCCTTGTATCTCGGGCTCGAGCTGCAGTCGCTGGCGGCCTATGTGCTGGCGGCGTTCCACCGCGGCGAGGGGCGATCGGCCGAGGCGGGGTTGAAGTATTTCGTGCTGGGGGCACTGGCGAGCGGCATTCTGCTCTATGGCATCACGCTGATCTATGGATTTACAGGCACGACGAACTTCGGCGGGATTGCGCTGGCACTTTCGGATGGATCGAAGTCGCTTGGCATGGTGTTCGGGCTGGTGTTCATCGTCGCCGGGCTGGCGTTCAAGATTTCGGCGGTGCCGTTTCATATGTGGACGCCCGATGTGTATGAGGGCGCGCCCACCCCGGTGGCGGCGTTCTTTTCGGCAGCCCCCAAGGCGGCGGCATTGGGGCTGATGGTGCGGGTGCTGGTGACGGCATTCGGGCCGGCGGTGTTCGACTGGCAGCAGATCGTCGCGTTTCTGGCGGTGGCGTCGATGGCGCTGGGGGCCGTGGCGGCGATTGCGCAGACGAGCCTGAAGCGGCTGCTGGCCTATTCGTCGATTGCCAATATCGGCTTTGCGCTGGTGGGGCTGACGGCGGCGACGCCGACGGGGATCGAGGCGCTGCTCTTCTATCTGGCGGTGTATCTGGCGATGACGCTGGGCACTTTCATGGTGGTGATGCAGCTGCGCACCCCCGATGGCCGGCCGGTGGAGGCGATGGCCGATCTGGCAGGGCTCTCGCGCTCGCAGCCGCGCCTCGCGCTGGCGATGGCGATCTTCATGTTCTCGCTGGCGGGGATTCCGCCGCTGCTGGGGTTCTGGCCGAAGCTGGCGGTGTTCCAGGCGGTGATCGATGCCGGGCTGATCGAGCTGGCGGTGATTGGCTTCGTGCTGTCGGTGGTGGCGGCCTATTATTACCTTCGCCTCGTCAAGATCATGTATTTCGATGAGGACAAGGTGGGGCTGGTCTCCGACGGCAGCCGGGCCAATGGCGTGATGATCCTGGGGGCGGCGCTGTTCTGCTCGCCGATCGGGATGCTGGCGATGGCGCCGATCGCGGCGGCCACCGGCCGCGCCACTGCAAGCTTGTTCGGGCTTGGCTGAGCCGGTGCATACCCACCTTGCCGAGGTGGGATCGACCAATGACTGGCTGCTGGCGCATGCCGCCGATCTGCCCGATGGCTGGTGGGTGCGCGCCGACCGGCAGACGGCGGGACGCGGGCGGCGGGGGCGCGTGTGGCATGATGGTGCCGGCAATCTGATGGCGAGCGTGCTGGTCAAGGCGGAAGGTCCGGTGCAGCAATTCTCGTTCGTGGCGGCGGTGGCGCTGCGCGGCGCGATTGCCGAGGCGTGCGGGGTGGAGACGCGGCTGAAATGGCCCAATGACCTGCTGTTCGACGGCGCCAAGGTGAGCGGGATCTTGCTCGAGCGCGCCGGCGATGCGCTGGTGGTGGGCATCGGGGTGAATGTCGGCTGGGCGCCGGACGATCTGGAGCGGCCGGCGGTGGCGGTGGGGGGCAGTGTGGAGGTGCTTTTTGCAGCGCTTGCCCGGCATTTCGCGCTTTGGCGCGGGCGCTGGGCAATGGAGGGCTTTGCGCCGGTGCGTGCGGCCTGGCTGGCGGCGGCGCAGGGGATTGGTGGTCGGATCGAGGTGCGGCTGGGGCATGAAACATTGACCGGGATCTTCGAAGGGCTTGGCGATGATGGGGCGCTGCTGCTCCGGATGGGGGATGGTCGCGTGCGGCCGGTGCATGCCGGCGAGGTGTTTGCTTTGGGAGGGCGAGATGCTGCTGGCGATTGATGTGGGGAACACCAATATCGTTTTTGCGATCTGCGAGGGCGACGAGATCAGGTGGCGGTGGCGGATCAGCACCGATGGGCAGCGGACGGCGGATGAATATGCCGTGTGGCTGCACCAGCTGATGGCGCTGGAGGGGGTGGAGCGGACGCACATCAGTGCTGCCATCATCGCCACGGTGGTGCCGCCGACACTGTTCAACCTGCAGCGGCTGTGCCGGAAGTATTTCAACGTCGAGCCGATGGTGGTCGCGATGGGGTCGCTCGACCTGGGGGTGAAGGTGGCGGTGCCGAACCCGGCCGAAGTGGGGGCGGACCGGCTGGTGAATACGGTGGCGGCGCACCATGCCTATCCGGGCAATCTGATCGTGATCGATTTCGGCACTGCGACGACCTTCGATGTGGTGGCGGCCGAGGGCGCCTATTGTGGCGGTGTGATTGCGCCGGGCATCAATCTGAGCATGGAGGCGCTCTACCAGGCAGCGGCGAAACTGCCGCGGATTGCGGTGGAGCCGCCGGCAGACGGGCTGGGGGTGATTGGCCGGGGCACCGTGCATGCCATGCAGTCCGGCGTCTTCTGGGGCTATGTGGGGTTGATCGAAGGGCTGGTTCAGCGCATCAAGGCCGAAATGAGCGAGCCGGTGACGGTGATCGCCACCGGCGGTCTTGCCACATTGTTCAATCGGCATACATCCACCATCGACGTGGTGGACGGTGACCTGACTATCAGCGGATTGATCCGCATCCACGCAATCAACGAAAAGAAAAATGAATGAAACCTGGTAAAGAACTGATTTTCCTGCCGCTTGGCGGGAGCGGCGAGATTGGCATGAACGTCAACCTCTATGGCTGCAACGGCAAGTGGGTGATGGTCGACCTGGGCATGACCTTTGCCGATCCGAGCTACCCCGGAGTCGATCTGGTGCTCCCCGACCTGGCTTTCATCGAGGAGCGGCGGGCCGATCTGCTCGGCGTGGTGCTGACGCATGGGCATGAGGACCATATCGGCGCGATCCCGTACATGGCGGCCGAATTGGGCGTGCCGCTTTATGCGACGCCGTTCACCGCCGGGTTGATCGCCAAGAAGCTGAAGGAAGAGGGCATCGAGCGCGAAGTCGAGCTCAACATCATTCCGATGGGCGGATCGCTGCAGCTGGGGCCGTTCGGCTTCCGTTATGTGGCGATGGCGCACTCGATCCTCGAGGGCAATGCGCTGATCATCGACACGCCCTATGGCCGGGTGTTCCACACCGGGGACTGGAAGCTGGATGACGGCCCGCTGCTCGGGGTTCCGGCGAGCGGCGAGATGCTGACCGACATCGGTGACAGCGGCGTGCTGGCGATGGTGGGCGATTCGACCAACGTGTTCAACATGGAAGCGTCGGGCAGCGAGAGCGATGTGCGCGCCGGGCTGCTGCAGCTGGTGAAGACCCGCAAGAAAGGCCGGGTGCTGGTGACGACCTTTGCCTCCAACGCGGCGCGGATCGCGACGCTGGGGCATGTGGCGAAGGAGACCGGGCGGCATCTGGTGCTCGCCGGCCGCTCGATGGACCGGATCACCGAAGTTGCCAAGGCGACCGGCTATCTGAAGGACTTGCCGCCGGTGATGAGCTGGGACCAGGCGAGCGGCATGGCGCCGGAGAAGCTGCTCATCCTCTGCACCGGTGCGCAGGGCGAGCCGGCAGCGGCGCTCAGCCGGATTGCCGAGGGCAATCATCCGGCGTTGCGGCTCGAGCCGGGTGACCTGGTGGTTTATTCTTCCAAGCAGATTCCGGGCAACGAGCTGGCGATCGGCCGGGTGCAGAATGCCCTGGCGACGCGCGGCATCGAGGTGGTGACCGAGCGGCAGGCGCATGTGCATGTGTCGGGCCACCCCGGCCGCCCCGAGCTGGAAGCCATGTATGAGTGGATCCGGCCCGAGATCGCGATTCCGGTGCACGGCGAGCGCCGCCACATGGAAGAGCATGCGCGCTTCGCGCGCGAATGCGGGGTGAAGAAGACAATGGTGCCGATCAACGGCTCCGCCATCCGGCTGGCTCCCAATGGCCCGGTGCTGCTGGGGCATGAGAAGGCCGGGCGGCTGTTGCTCGATGGCGATGTGATTTTGCCTGCCGATGGGGCGACGATCGTCGAGCGGCGGCGGCTGATGATGAACGGGCTGATGGCAGTGGCGGTGGTGCTCGACCGCGACGGCAAGCTGGCGGCGGCGCCGGTGGTGAATGCCCAGGGCGTGCCGGTGGAGGCCGACAAGGAGGCCTTTCTGGCCGAATGCTCGGATGCGGCAGCCGCTGCGGTGAAGGGTGGCGGCAAGCCGGCACGTCCCCCACGCGGCGGTCGTAATGGCCGGGGCGGGCGCGGCGACGGCGATGCGCCGAGCGGCGACAAGATGGTCGATGATGTGCGTGTGGCGGTGCGGCGTGTGGCGCGGGAGTGGACGGGCAAGAAGCCGGTGACCGAAGTGCAGATCGTCCGGCTCGGCTGAGCGCGATGAAGCCGGTCTCGGTCGCGGCGATCTACCTGCTGTTCTGGGTGCTGACGCTGTTTGCGGTGCTGCCGCTCGGCGTGAAGACCAGCGACGAGGCCGGCGAGGACAAGGTGGCGGGGCAGGCCGATTCGGCGCCGAGCAACCCGCAGCTTGGCCGCAAGCTGTTGCTGACGACGGTGATTTCGGCGGCCATCTTTGCGGTGTTCTTTGCCAATTATGTCTTTGGCTGGGTGACCGTGGACGATCTGCCGGGTGGCAAGCCACTTCCGCGCTGACTTGCATCGGCGGCGCGATTGGCGAGAATGGCGGGTGAAGGAGACCCGCCATGCTTGCCCGGATCATCGCATCGCTGCTGCTTGTCGCATCACCGCTTGCGGCGCAGACCACCAAGGTTTTCGACGTGCCCAAGGGTGCGAAGCCGCATGACGTGTCCCCCGGTGCGGGGGGGACGGTGTGGTACACCGCACAAGGACTTGGGGCGCTCGGGATTCTCGATCCCGCCACGGGCAAGGTGGAGCAGGTGCCGCTGGGCGAAGGCTCGGCGCCGCATGGCGTGATCATGGGGCCGGACGGGGCGGCGTGGATCACCGATTCCGGGCTGAATGCGATCGTGCGCTGGGACCCGACAACGCGGGCGCTGAAGACCTGGAAGCTGCCCGAGGATACCGGCTATGCCAACCTCAACACCGCGGCGTTCGACCGTGACGGGGTGATCTGGTTTACCGGACAGAGCGGCTTTTACGGCAAGGTCGATCCGCGCACCGACGAGGTGAGGGTGTGGGCCGCACCCAAGGGGCGCGGGCCTTATGGCATCGATGCTTCGCCCGATGGCGAGATCTTCTATGTGTCGCTGGCGGGCAGCCATCTGGCGAAGATCGACCGGGCCACGGGGGAAGCACGGATGATCGAGCATCCGGAAAGCGGGCAGGGCGCGCGGCGGGTGTGGGCTGACAGCAAGGGCGACCTCTGGGTATCCGAATGGAACACCGGTTATCTGGCGCGCTACGTGCCGGCGACCAAGGCGTGGAGTCGGTGGAAGCTGCCCGGCGAAAAGCCGCGCGCTTATGCGGTGTATGTCGACGAGCGCGACATGGTCTGGGTGTCCGACTGGGGCGCCAATGCGACGCTGGCGTTCGACCCGAAGACGGAAAAGTTCGTGACCACGATTCCGGGGTCGATGGCGGGAGCGAATGTGCGGCAGATCCTCGGGCGCAAGGGCGAGGTGTGGCTGCCGGAATCGGCGCATGACCGGCTGATGCTGGTGCAGACGGGCGGATGATCCTGGCGCTGGTGCTGGCGGCCGTCGCGGCTGATCCGGCGGCAACGCGGGCGTTCCAGAAGTGCCTGAGCTGTCATTCGGTGACGGCGGGCGAGACCGGGCTGCCGGGACCTAACCGGTCCGGCGTGATGGGGCGACGGGCGGGATCGTTGCCGGATTTCGACTATTCCCCTTCGATGCGGGCGGCGGGTGCGGCGGGGCTGGTGTGGGACAAGGCGGCGCTGGGGCGGTTTCTGGATGCGCCGGACTCGGTGGTGCCGGGGACGGCGATGGCGGTGCCGCCGCGGACTTCGGCGGCGGAGCGCGCGCTGATCTTCAGTCTTTTCGGAACGGCTATGCCGGACGATGAAGCGTCTCCGCTGGCAGGCCGCCGGGGCCGGTGATGATGAAGCGGGGTTTGCCGGGCGGGGATTCAGCTGGTCGTGACTGGCTGGGCTGCAAAACGCGCGGTGGCGCGGCCGTGCCATGACTGGAGGGCGGGGAGGGTTTCGGGTAGCGGCAGGCCGATCCAGCCGGCGAAATCGAGGGTGGTGAGCAGCGTGATGTCCGCCATGGTCGGCCGCGCGCCGGCGAGCCACGCGCCCTCGCCGAGCTGCTGATCGAGCCACGTCATGGCTTCGGCAACGCGGAGCCGTGCCTGGGCGGCCATCTCCGGGATCTGGGTGACGAGCCTGGCGGTGAGGGGATGGCCATGCTGCCAGACAAGCCCGACGGGCACGCCGAGGGCGGATTCGACGCGGCGGATCCACATGTCGGTCTCGGCGCGCTCGAAGGGGGTGGTGCCGAACATCGGCGGCTCGGGATGCAGCTCGTCGAGGTAGCGGCAGATGCTGATGGTCTCGGCGAGCACGCGGCCATCATCGAGTTCGAGAAAGGGCACCTGGCCGCGCGGATTGCGCGCCAGCGTCTCGGGCAACTTGTGCTCGCGCTTGAGGAGCGACAGCTCGGTGCGGGGAAGCTCGAGCGCCTTGGCAGCGAGGAAAAGGTGGACCCGGCGGGGGTTGGGGGCGGGATCGGCGGCAGTGTAGAGCATCATTGGCGGGCATCCTTTTGGCCCGGCGATGGTAGCGGTGGGCGGGGCGGTTGGATAGCCGGATGCAGGGGGGTCGGGTACCGCGGCGGGGGTTGGCGCGCGCCTTCCAACGCTTTGGGATTCATCGCTGAAATATATGAAAATTCAGCGGGTTTTGTGCATTGACACCGTCGTTAATGAAATCGTAGCAATGGCAGTATCAGCGTCGGCTGATACTTGGGGGTATTTCATGAAAATCGGCCTTTTGTTGTGCGCAGCTATGCTGGCACAGTCTCCGGTGCTTGCACAAATTCAGCCAACTGCCGACGTTCCGGCAATTGCGGCGCCAGCAAGCGACCGCGCGATGTTGCGGACTGGAACAGAAGTGCCGCTGCGGCTGGTTGAAGAGTTGACGACGAAAGGCAAGAAATTGCGGGTCGGCCAGCGCTTCCGACTTGAAACATCGGAAGCGGTGATCGTGCAGGGAGTGACAGTCGTGCCTTCCGGCAGCCCTGCAGTCGGCGAGATCACCGACATCACGAACAAGGGCATGTGGGGCAAGTCCGGCCATTTGTCCGGTCGAGTTCTTTACATGACTGCCAATGGGCGGCAGATCCGCTTGACCGGGGCATTCGATGACAAGGGCGTTGCCGGCGGAATCGGCGCGGTCGCGGTTTCGGCGGTCGTGTTTCTGCCTGCCGGGTTCTTCATGACCGGGACCAGCGCCAAGCTGCCGATCGGCACGGTGGTGAAGAGTTTCATCGACGAAGACGTGCCGCTGCAGTTTGCAGCCGCACCAGTGGCGCCGCTGGGGGTTGCGGTGGCGGTTCCTGCTGCTGTCGTCGCGACGCCCGTCGCGGTCATGATGCCGGCGATCGTGCCTGCGAAGTAGGCGAAGCGCGCTGCGAGCCATGGCCGGTTGGCTGTTGCGGGCTCGCAGCGGGCGCTACCGGGTGGGGCGGTCGGACGGGGGTTGTGCGGCTGGTTTGTGGAAGACGACCAAGGCGTTCATCAGGAAGTTGGCGACGAACGCGATGCCGACGGCGATGATCTTGGCGAGCAGCGGCGGCATGGCGGTGTTGGCGGCCAGGAGCCCGGTGAGGGCGACGTTGAGGACGAGGCCGAGGCCGGCGGCCGCGAGGAATTTCGCATAGCCGCGCAGCGATGCCGGGGTGGCGAAGACATGGCGCGATGTGAGGCGATAGTTGACGACGGTGGCGATGAGGAAGCTGAGCAGCGCTGCCGTGACGATAGCCATGCCCGCAGTCGTGAAGGCCCAGAACAGGCCGATATCGACGACTGCAGCGGTGCCGCCGGTGAGCAGATAGCGGCTGCCCTGGCGTGCGAGACGGCTGCCGGTCATGCTGTGGCCGTTGCGCGAGGCTGGGTGAGCAGGGGGGCGAACAGCGGATCGAGGAAGCTGGTGAAGCAGTGCTGTCCGGCAATGGGGGCAGGGCTGTGGAGAAGTGCGCGAACGTCGCATGCTGCGGCGGCGGCGCTGTCGCGATCGAGGCGATCACCGATCATCAGCGTATGGGCGGGTTCGACGCTGGCGGCTGCCATCAGTGCCTGCAGGCCGCGGGGATGCGGCTTCATCACGCCGACATCGCGTGCCGCGACGACATGATCGGCCGCGAGGCCGAGGGCGGCGAGCTTGCCGGCGGCGGGATAGTCCGACAGCACGCCGATCCGGCGGCCGGAATTCCGCAGGGCGGCGAACAATGCGTCGGCGCCGGGCACCATGGCGCGGCGGAGATGGGGGAGAGGGCGGGTTTCGATCCAGTCCTCGACGAGTTGCTCGACGGCGTGCTGGGTGATGCCGGCGCGTGCGGCGACGCGGGCGACGAGCGGGGCATCGAAATCCTCGGTGCGGGCGTCGGCGAGTTGCTCGCGGGTGCGGCGATAATCGGCGAGGACTCGCAGCGTCCGGGTGCTGCGCGAGCGGAACACATCGCGAAGCAGCATCTGCAGCATCGCCAGGCGGACGGGGCGCTGGCGGTAGAGCGTTCCATCCATGTCGAAGACGACAAGCCGGATCGATTGCCAATCAGGGTCCATCATCGTCATGCGATGACAATGACGCTTTTTCTGAGGAGGATGTCCAGCCACGGCATCTCGACGAAGGTGCAGAAGGCGAGGACCATGGTGAGGATGGCCACGACCGCGATCAGCCGCCTTTCGCGGAACAAATGCTCGGGCTTTTGCGCGACCGAATTGGCCTGGAGCGACAGGGACATGTAATGGCCGAACAGCGCGGCGAAGACCGGCAGTGCCAGCACATATTCGATGCGATACTTGATGAGAAACACGGCGAGGAAGAAGCCGCTGAGCAGCGCGTAGATGAGGCAGGCGACGATGAGCTTTTCCGCGGTATAGCCGGCGAAGCTGGCGCGGTATCGGGCGAGCAGGTCACGACCGTGCGACGCCGTGATGTCGCGATATTCGGACAGGCGCTTGGCCGTCATCAGGAAGCCGCCGCCGGTCCAGTAGACGAGGAGCATCGACGAGGGCGCGATCGTGTAGGGATCGATCATCGCCCAGCCGATCATCATGCGCAGCGGGTTGTTGATCGCCTCGCTGATGACGTCGAAATAGGGGACATCCTTGGAGCGCGATGGCCGGACATTGTAGACGATGCCCTGGGCGGCGAACACGCAGGCGATGATGAACATGACGCGGCCGGCGAAGCCTGCAGCTGCGAGCCCGACGAGAACGAGCACGAGCCATTGCAGCGCGACCATGCGCGGATCGAGGCCGACCTGGACGGCGGTGCGTGCCGATTTGGTGGGGTGGAGCGCATCGAAATCCCGGTCGAGATATTCGTTGATGGTGTAGTTGGCGGAGGCGATGCTGATGGCGCAGACGAAGCCCAGCAGGACGGTCATCACCACATCGGGCGAGCGGACTTCGCTGATGAGATAGGCCAGGACGATGCCCGGGATGATGAACACCTGCTTGGTGATGTGGTCCAGCCGCGCGATCGCGACATAGTCGGCCAGGCGGACCGATCGGGTCGATTGTCGTGCGGTGTTTGTGGAAGCCATGCGGAAAACACTCCTACTCAACTGTCGGGACACTCGCCTCTCGCGTGCGCAGTGCTGCAAAAAGGGTGATCGCCAGGAGCGGGACGAGCCAGATGACGCGCGCCTGAAAACGATCATAGGGGGATGCGAGGACGCCGCAGACGATGGCGTTGAAGACGACGCCGCTGCAGACGATGGCTGCCAGCAGCACCGCGTTGCTGACGTTGCGCGACCGGGCGAGGCCGTGCAGGGCGAACAGCAGCAACGGGAGTGCGAGGAGCACGACGATCTGCTGGATGCGCGAGCCGGCCCACAGGGCTGAATCATCGTGCCAGAGACGGGACTGGTGGATGTCTTCGCGCACCCGGGGCGGGAAACTGGTGTCGATGAAGCGGCGCTTGGTCTGTGGCGAAAGATCCTCGTACGAAAACTGCGCGAGCTGCCTGCCGCTCTCGCCGAGCATCATGCCGGCCATGCGCAAGGGATCGCTGCGCAGGACGGCGAGGGCCAAGGGCACGTCCTGCTCGCTGATTGCCCTGCGCTGGAGCGGGTCTGCGGTGGCGAAGCTGCCCTGCGCGGCGTCCTTGTTGAAGAGGAAATCGGTCCAGACCAGCGGCAGGCGGTTGCGATAGGCGCACACCGCCCAGCGGGGCTGTGGCGGGGTACAGTTCTGGCGGAGGAATTCGGCGAGCATGGGCTGCTGGACGAGATGCGCGGTGAAGTGCGGGAGATGCGTGGGCGTGCGGCCGGTGACGGACTTGACGACGATGCCGAAGGCGAGCGTGCCGGCGATGCCGAAGAACGTGATTGCGGCGGCGGCACCCAGCGCCGGATTGGGCAGCTCAAAGCGAAGGCGGGCGGGACGGGCGAGCTTGAGCAGGGCGGCCAGCGACAGCACGGCCGCGGCGACGATCAGATGGCTGACGTGCGAGAGTGTGGCGAAGACCGCGACGACGAAGAGGAAGGCGGCTTCGGCGCGGCTCAGCCGACGCCAGAAGGCCAGCAGCATGGCCATCGACAGGATGAGGATGCCGGCGAGGATATCCGGCATGACGAAATTGGCGAAGACGCCGGCGGAGGTGGCGAGGGCGAGGCCGAGCAGGACGCCGATGAAGCCGCCATGCGAGCGCAGACCGAGGCAGCGGTACCACAGCATGGCGACGACGATGCCGAGGAGCGCGGCCTGGGCGATGACGACTGCCCAGAGTCCGCCGACGAGCGTGAGAAGCCAGGCGACGCTGCCATAATAGAGGGAGCGGCCGGACTGGACGGTGGCACCACCGGCGGCGGGATTGATCGCCTCGCCCGATTTGTCGACAAGCAAGGCCAGTTTGCGGTCGTTTGCCCATTGGGTGTCGAAGCCGAGGGCTGCGGCAACCGTGGCTGGCCGCTCGATATAGGCCAGCGAGTCTTCATAGACGAGCGGATGACCGTTCCAGAGCGACATGGCGCAGACGACCGGAATGGCCAGAAGACCCATGCTGAATGGCCGTGAGACCGCAGCACCGGAGGGTGCTCCGAGGACTGCATCGCGTGCGGATTCAGCCATGCTGCGGTGCATGACAGACTTTATCTGGCCGAACAGCCATTGCAGATTTCCCCAAAGCCCTGGAATTATTAACCAAGAACATCGGAATGGTTGTTTCGGTTCCGGCGAGGTTTTGTGCTGTTGTGCTTTGTCGGCGCTGGGTGCGGCGGCCTTTTCTGTTGTCCGATGCTATTCGGGATGACTGTTCGTGCAGCGGGGCAAAGCGGGCGAGTTGGCAATAATTGACGTCGTCGATTACAATGTTTGTGCGGTGGCCGTCCTCATTCGACGTAGATCCCGACGACGCGCCATTGGCTGCCTTCGCGGGCGAGGGAGAGGACTTCGGTCTTGCCGAGGTTGTTTGCGAAGCTGGTGCGGAAGCGGACGCTGCGGAAGTTGCCCGGGGGTGCGGGAATGTCTTCGTCGTTCTCCAGATTGCGCGAGAGGGCGGGGCCGAAGCGGGCGTGGACGGTTTCGGCGGCGGCCTGCCAGGTGGCGAGGGTGTTGGCCGTGCGGAAGGAGGCGCCGGTCGCGGCCCAGCTTGCCTGCCAATCGCGGGCATCGACGAGGGCCAGCCAGGCGCGGGCGGCGCGGGTGGCGTCGCTTTCGGCAATCTGCGGGGTGGGTGCGGGGGGTGCGGAAGGGGTGTTCTGGGGGGCTGAAAGGGCAAGGGCGGCAACGAAAAGGGCGATCATGGCGGATCCTCCGATGGCAGCGGCCCGGGTTGGCCGTCGGGGCGTGGTGTGATCGCTGGGCACCGGGTCGGCACCCCCTGAATCGCTGTCCCCAAGCAATTGGGGGGTGCCGCCTTCCGCCTCGAACAGGATGCGCGCGGCAGCCTTGCTGCTCGACACGGAAAGCTTGCGGCGCGCATCACGCAGCCGCTCGTTGATGGTGTGGACCGACAGGCCGAGGTGGCGCGCCATCGACTTGGCATCATGGCCGCCGAGCAGGAGGCGCAGGACCGCCTTCTCCTTCTCGGTGAGCGCGGATAAGCCTTCCGTCATCGGTGCTGCCTCCTGGTCGCCGCCCGCCGATTCTAGACCGGCGGGCGGCGGGGGGGCACCCCAAAAGGCTTGTAGTCAGGTGCGATCAGGCGATCGCTGTGCGCCGGCGGCGTTGGCGGGCGGCGCCGCCGATGAGGCCGAAGCCGGCGATGAGCATGGCCCAGGAGGCGGGCTCGGGGACGGCGGAGGTCTGTGCGAAGCCCAGGAACGCGCCGGATTGCGACGTGAACTGGTTGTCGGAAATGCCCAGCCTGCCGGTGCTGAGGAAATCCATGGTGACATAGCCCGGATCGGAGCCGGCGATGGCGATCAGATTGTAGGAGGCGAAGACATCATAGGAATTGCCGTTGACGAGATTGAGGATGCCTCCGAGCTCGTCGTTGAAGACGTTCTCGTAGAAATATTCGTCGCTTGAGGAAAACGGCAGCAGGACGTTCTGGGAGATGAGGGCGAACTCCGACTTGCTGCCGCCCACGCTCCAATTGTCCCATGTGGCGCCCACGGCGGAATCGTAGACGGCGAAAAAGGCATTGATGAGGATCTGGCGATCGCCGGCGGGCTCGGTGCCGCCGAGCAGATCCTGATAGGCGCTGATCGTGCCATCGATGTTGAAGTTGAACTCGACGTCGGTGCCGGTCTCCCCGAAATAGCGGATGCGCTCGCCGATGACGCCGGCGGCGATGCCGAACGAGGTGCTGGGGCCGCTCATGTCGAGATAGGCCTTGACCGTGCCATCGGACAGATTGGCTTCGGACTGGAGCGAGACGAAGCCGTTGCTGAAGCTCTGGCTGGACGAAGTGTCACCATTGAGGATGAGGCCATCGACGATCTCGCCATCGTAGGAGAGATAGGGACGGACGAAATAGGCGGCGTTGGCGGCGGTGTTGATGGTGAGTGCTGCAGTGGCGATGAGCAGTGCGCGGGTGACGATACGCGACATGATGATTCCCCTTCCGGACAGCGGGATGCGGCCCTCACAGGGATAAGCGCGGAATTGCGGGTGAACGGGTCAGGTGGTGGGTAAATTATTTGTTAGGATTTTGGGAGGGGTCGGTTTGGGTGGTTGAGGAAGGGCCGTGAGCGGCTGTCGAACGGCGGGGTAATGCCTTTCAACAAGGCGACCATGTTGGCGATGAGAGCCCATCCGAATGATCCTGACGAGTTTCCGGTGATCGTCGCCGGGTTGATCGGGGGCTAATGGGGCGGCGCACTCACCGATTGCAGAACCAGCCGGATGATGCCTCCGCCCGCGATGCGGGCGTATCTGAAGGAGCGATGCTGAGCCGGAGGCGGCGGCGCGGGGGGGTGATGATGGTGGGGATGGTGGATTGAAACTGGATGCTTGTGACGTTCCGTTACATCCTTGTTTCGCCACACTGGCGCACGTCTTCGATGTAATTACCCACCCCCTTGCCAAGGGGTCGCGTCTATGATTCACACTATCCATGAATCGCGAGGAACTTGAGCAGCTTACGAAGCCTGAGTTGAT